>JBAXZR010000046.1:0-2550 GCA_041670165.1 Clostridia bacterium | reverse complement strand
TTTTGGTGGTTCGTCTTATAGTTCAAGTGTTACAATGCCAACATCATTTACTGTTGATTATTCTAATCAGCTAACAGTATTTGGAAATTACATGTTCTATGGTTGCAAAGGACTTACAAGCATCACAATTCCAAGCAGTGTTACAACTGTGGGTACAAATGTTTTAAATGGATGTACTTCACTTACATCAATGACCTTGCCATTTAAATCCGTGTATTCTGGAAGCACAAATAGCTTTTTAAAATATTATTTTGGTGGTTATGATTGTTATTCAAATGTAGAAATGCCATCTTCTTATACTGTAAGTTTTTCAAATGACATGACTGCTATTGGTAATTATACATTTCGAGGTTGCACAGGACTCACAAGTATCATAATTCAAAATAGTGTTACAAGTATTGGGGAATACGCATTTTCTGGTTGCACAGGGCTTACTAACATTACAATTCCAAATAGTGTGACAACTATTGGAAATTATGCATTCTCTAATTGCTCAGAATTCACAAACATTGTTATTCCAAATAGTGTTACAATAATTGGCGAAAATTTATTTGAAGGGTGTACAGGACTCATAAACATCACAATACCAAGTAGTGTAACAAGCATTGGATATCGAGCATTTTATAATTGCACAGGACTCACAAGTATTACCATCCCAAGCAGTGTAACAAATATTGGTAATAATGCATTTTATGGTTGTTCAAATCTTATAACTGTCATTGTTGATTCTTCGACGATTGCTGGTGGATTGTCTGTTAAAACGGCTTGTGGATATTTGACTTATAATTTCACAACAAATAGTGAACTTTACATTTTAGATTCAATTGAAACGATTGGAGCATATGTTAATACAACTAACTTCGAAGAACTAGTGGTTGTTGAAATTGAAGGGGTTAGCTACAAAAAATTTGTTAAGAAATGATATAATGAAAATCATTGATATAAAAAAAGTTTTAATAAGATATGAAATTATTGGTTTAAGCATAATTGAACAAATAATCTTAAAAACAATAATTAAAAATTAAGTTTTAAGAAAATTTAAAAATTAAATTTAAATATAAATGCAATTGAAATTTAAAATTACTTAAACATAATTTTAGTTTATGAAGTGAGTATTAATTAGTTTTAGCTAATAGGTATTAGTTTTAATTAATAATTATAAAAGATTTAAAACATCAAAAGTGGATTGATTTTATAGCAATTCACTTTTTTTGTGAAATTAAAAAAATATGTATTTTCAATTGTAAACAAAAAATTACTAATAAATGAATATGGTTAAACAAATTTTTAAAATACGATTTTTTTATTGTTATTAAATATGCTATTAGTAAAATCGAAAATGAGAAAAAATATAAGCTTTTCTATGAAAACTAATTTAGATAAAAAGTAATATTAAATGAAAAAATTAATAAAAAAATAAATATTTGTTAATAGATTTTTAAAGATTTATTTAATGTAAAAAAAGTTACCGTATTCTTTTGAAATTTTTGGGATTGGTTGGAGAAAAAAGGTGTTTTGCTTGCTTTATGTTAAAAATTTAAGTATTATATATTTGATAATTGTGAAAATTTGATGGTTTTGTCGAATTTTCTTTGCAATTTGAAGAAAACTATTTTTGATTTGATTTTCATTTTTTTAAGGCGGTTAAGCATGTCAGATCAATTTAATAATGGTGGTATTCCCCCAAGACCAGTGCAAAAACCTGTGGCTCAAACTTCTAAGCCTAATTTTTCTGCACCCGCACGACCAAATCAGCCAGTTCCTCCAATGCCACCCAAAATGCAAAATTCTTCCTTGCCACCAAGACAAGGTTTTTCTTCTTTCCCACCAAGACAGGGTGTTTCACCTAATGTTTTGCCTCCTCGCCCTAATGTTGGTGTGAATCAAGGTGTTAATGGTGCAAAGCCGCCAGTTTATCCACAGCCAACAATAATTCCTAACAAAATCACCAAAAAACAGGAAAGCAGATCATTTGAAGCTAAAGCTTGGAATGCCAATCCAAGTGTTGTCAAAAGATCACAAATTACAATTGTTGGACTTTTGATTGCATTGATTCTTTTTTGCGGAGCCCTTGGTGGAGTGATATATTTTTTGGTTTCACCTCCAAGTATAATTCCACTCTCAACTCCAGTTATTGAAATGGACGAAGAAAAAACAAAAATAAGTTGGCAAGCTGTTAATGAGGCTCGTTGGTATGAAATTTTTGTTAATAATAAATTTGAAAAAAACACACTTACTACTGAATACCTTTTTTCTGATTATACAGGCGAAGAAAAACAACTTAGTTTCAAAGTTAGAGCAGGAAAAAATGGGATTTATGCTCAAAGTGGTTATTCCAATTCAGTTGACCTTGACTTAAGGCTTCCTTTTGTTGCACCAATCTCAACTATTGATACTGAAACAGAAACAATGACTTTTGCCGTTGAAGAAAATGCAACACAATATGAACTTTGGAATGGCGATGTTTTTTTGACAGATATAACCTTGCCAGAAGATTATGCATTGAGTACTTACAGTTTTTCATTAACAAATTTTATTGATCAAAATATT
>JBAXZR010000045.1:0-2582 GCA_041670165.1 Clostridia bacterium | reverse complement strand
GCAATGGAACTGCATTCACAAGTAAAGGGAAAATTGTTGTTCGTAATGGAAAATATAAAGATGATTTTTCTCCGCTTGATGATGAATGCGATTGCTATGTTTGCAAACACTACACAAAAGCATATTTAAGACACCTTATTAATGCTGATGAAATGTTTGGGGCAAGACTTTTAAGCATTCATAATTTAAGATTTTTAATTCATTTAACCGAACAAATTAAAGATGCAATTTGGAATGATAGGCTTCTTGATTTCAAAAAAGAATTTTTGGCTAAACAAATTGAGAAATAATTTTTAAGAATACTAATTCTTAAATTTTACCAGAATAAAACAAAATACTCTTTGCAAAAAATATCTTTATATGCTACATTTATCTTATGTGGAGTTAGGCACTTCACAAAAAAGGGAAGGAGAAATAATGTCAACACTACTTGTTACAAGCATAACTATTACTGACTTAATTATACCCGGTGTTTTTTTGTTTGTTATTGTAATGTTGTTCTTTCAATTTCGCTATTAAAAATTTGCTTTAAAAGGAAAAATATATGAATTTATTTTTATTTACTGAAACTTCAACAACTCCATCATGGATTCTTCCAATTGTTCTTCTTGCTATTTTGATTGGTATGTTTGCATTTAACACTTTTCGCCAAAAAAAATATAGGGAAAGTGCTGAAAAACTTGTTTCTGAACTCAAGGTAGGTGATAAGGTTAAAACCTACAGTGGAATGTATGGAACAATTGTTGAAATTCAAAATTTAGATTCTGGAAAAGTTGCTGTTTTAAAAACTGGAACAGAAAATTTTGTTGGATTTTATTCAATTGATATAAATGCAATTTATTCAGTAGTAGATTTAAAAACTGAAATCAAAGTTGAAGATATCACTGAAGTTAAAAAAGAAGAAGCAATTGAAGTTAAAGATGAAACCATAAAAGAAGACAAATAATATTTAAAAAACAAGCGTTGGCTTGTTTTTTTTTAATATTGCAATTTTTTTTTAAAATAAAGTGAAATTTTTTATAGTTGATTAATAAGATACTAAAATTGTGTTTAAAAAATTTAACATTACATTTTTTGTCTAAATGCTTATTGTTGGTTTCTTTTTGCATTTACTGCAATAATTCCGCAAACTGCACCAATAATTCCACCAAAGAAGAGGTCATTTACAACAACACGAGTAAATTCAAAATTTCCGTCCAAAATTGAGAAAACAACAAAAGACACAATTGTGTACAAGAGCCCAATTATTATGCCACTAACAAGTCCATATTGCCTTGCATTTTTCAAAGCTACAAAACAGCCAATTAATATGCTTAATGCCTTGATAACTTGATTAACAGGCTTAATTGCTGTATCAGAAATTGGAATATATTTAATCGCAAAAGAAAAAATCAAAATTCCAATAAGAGAAATGAACAAAGCAATCAAAGCTCCTTTTAACGAAACAAAAAATACAGAGTGATTATTTTTTGCTTGAAGAGTATTTTCCATAAATTAACACCACCTTTTGAAAAAATATATGAAATGATTATTAGAAAAATAACTTTTATATCTAATTTATTAATTTTTAATGACAAAAATAATACAACAAAACATTAATTTAATAGCTTTACTTATGTTTAAAGTTGAAGCTTTTAGCAAAAACTTGTAAAAAAGAGTTTGACTTGAGTGGAACTATGCTTTATAATGTTTTCCGATTAATAAAAAGGGCTAAGTGTAATGAGTAAGAAAAAATCTAAAATCAAATTCACCATTTTAAGTATTTTTTTAGTAATTGGATTGTTATTGTCTTTTTGTAGCTTTGACATTCCTTTTTCTAATTATAAATACAACGGCTTTGTAAATTCTATAAAGCTTGGACTTGATATTAAGGGTGGAGTAGTTGCAGTTTATGAAGCTACAACTCCTGAAGGCGAAACTGAAACAGATTTTAATCAAAGCCTTTCTGCTACAATTGAAAGAATTCAAAGTCTTATCACAGACAAAGGATTTACTGAAGCAACGATTACTAAGCAAGGCTCTGATCGTATCAGAGTTGAAGTACCTGATGTTTCTGATCCAAAAGAAATTTTTGAAATGATTGGTCAACCTGCCAAACTTGAAATAAAAAAAGTTGACACAGTTGAAGCTGAAGCTCTTCTTACTGGAAGCAATATTGAAACTTGCCATTATGATTATATTGATAACGAATATGGTGTTATAATCAATTTTGATGATGAAGGTACTCAAATTTTTAAAGATCTTACAACAGAACTAGCTGGAAACAGTGGCTCATTATATATTTACATTGGCGGAACTCGTTTTTCTGGTGCAACAGTTAAAGAAGCAATAACTGGCGGAAGCACCTTTATTTCAGGCGGAATGGACACTCAAGCTGAAGCAGAAGCTTATGCTCTTAAAATTATGAGTGGAACTTTTAGTCTTAATCTTGAACTTCTTGAAAACAATGTTGTAAGTGCAACACTTGGTGAAAACGCACTTAAATATGGTTTGATTGCAGGGTTTATTGGACTTGTGATGGTGCTCATATTTATGTGGCTTGTGTATGGTGATTTTGGACTTATTGCTGATTTTTCACTTAT
>JBAXZR010000044.1:0-2791 GCA_041670165.1 Clostridia bacterium | reverse complement strand
CGCCACCACAAGTGCAAGGAGTAAAATCTTTCACAATCACCTTCTCAAGAAGCAAGCAAGATTGAAAAGCATTTGTTCCAATATTGTTTATGTTTTTTGGCAATATGACTTCGGATAAATTATAACATCCTGAAAATGCAAGAGCATCTATGTTCTTCAAACTTTCAGGAAAATTGATATATGTCATTCCACTGCAATTCAAGAAAGCGTATGAGCATATATTTTCAAAACCTTCTGGAAAAACCACTGACATAAGACGATTGCAGCTTTCAAAAGCTCTCATAGCTATGCTAAGCGTTCCATCTTTAAGTGTAATTATTGTTTCAGGCAACATGTTTCCTTTTAATAGATAAGCAACTTTTCCTGCATAAACAACACCATCATTACTATTAGTTAACCAAGCAGTATTTCCAAAAGCATATCCGCCAATGCAAACATCTTTGTCAGAAAAATTTATTTCAGACAAACTTGTGCAATTGTAAAAAGCTTCAGTGCAAATGTCTGTAACAGAATCTGGAATTGTTATTGATAATAGAGATGTACAATTGTAAAAAGCGAACCTATTAATCACAGTGAGCGTTTCTGGAAAAGTTATGCTAACCAAATTTGTGCAACCTTGAAAACCATATTCGGTAATAGTTTTAACTGGCTTTCCATTAAATTCACTTGGAATAACAATATTAGTTTCATTATTGCAAGTTCCCACAGAAACAGAATATGCTGTGTCTAAGTAAATTGAATTATAAGAAAGCGAAGGCAAATCTGCAAAAATAATTTCTGGTTTTTGCAATGTGTTAAAAGCAAAAGATAATCCGCAAAACAAAAAACATAACTGAAGAACAATCATCAACCAAGTTTTTGGAATTCTAGTTTTGGAATTATCCATATTTTTCTCCAATCAATAAATTTACTTGTATTATAATTTTTTAGAAAAATTGTGAAGAATTTTTGTTAATGTTAGTAGAACTTAAAAATATTTTTTTGCTTTAACCTAAAGAGTTAGACTTACTTTCTAATTGAAAACTTACAACCACAATAGTTTTGTCGATAAATGCCAAGTTCTTTAGAAAGAGTTGTGCTGAGCAAAAAACCGTTTTCTTTTTTGAAGTCTTGCTCAAAAAATTTGACTCCAAATTTTTCTTCAGCTCTTTTTCCGACTTCAGCAATGATTTTTGCATTTTTATGTGGGCTTACTGAAAGAGTGCTTGCAAAGTAATTATAGCCCATTTCTTTAGTTTTTTTTGCACAGGCATACATTCTTAGCTCAAAACACTTTTCGCATCTATATCCACCCTCAGGCTCTTTTTCTAGTCCCTTGACACTTTCCAAATATTCTTCTTCATTGTATGGGGCAACAATCGCATCTTTGCCATTAAGAAAGCTTTGATTAACAGTCATGACCGCTTCAAGGCGTTTAAGATATTCTTCTTTTGGAAAAATGTTGCTTCCCCAAAAAAACAAATAAACATCAAACTTTTCTTCAAGTTTTTTGATAACAGCAGTTGAGCAAGGGCCACAACAACCTTGCAAAAGAAGAGTTGGTTTTTTAATCATGTTCTAAACACCTCAAAAACGCCGTCTATCATTTCAATTTTGCGAGTTATAGCTTCAAAATCTTTTCCATTATTAATTGAAAGAACAGCTTTTATAATAAGATTATTTTTTCCATTTTGTGATTCAAAAGACTTAACGGGAATTTTTGCTTCAGAAAAAATTGCTGAAACTTTCGTAACAATTGCAGGAGAATTGATTGAAAAAATTGTTATTGATGCTTCGGCTGAACCACTAAGTTCATTTTTCCATTCAACATCAACAATTCTTTCTGGATCATAAAATGCAACATTTGGGCATGATGCTCTGTGAATAATAATCCCATTACCGTGAGAAATGAAACCAAGAATTGGATCTCCAGGCACAGGAGAGCAACAGCCTTTTGCAAATGAAAGCATAATGTTGTTGATTCCTTTAACATAGACAAGGTTGTCAGCAGAATTTCCACGAGTTTGCAAAGCATTTAACTTTCGCTTTTCTTTCTCTTCTTTCAAAATTTTTGCTTTATGAATTGCAATAAGTTTCAAGATAAAAACATTAGCTGAAATTGATGCACTGCCAACAGCAGCATATAATTCATCAATATTTGCAATTGCATATCTAGTTAAAATGTCAGCAAATTCTGGACAATCAACAAGTTTTCCAAAAGAATAACCTTGTGCCTTTGCAGTTTGCTCAAGAGCACTCTTTCCAAGTTTAATGTTTTCTTCTTTCATTTCTGTTTTGAAAAAAGCCTTAATCCTGTTGCGAGCACTAATTGTTTTAACACTTTTTAGCCAATCTCTGCTTGGTCCTTTTGATGAAGCTGAAGTGATAATTTCAACCACATCACCATTTTGCAATGCATATGTGAGTGGTCGCATCACACCATTAACCTTTGCCCCAACACAGCTTGAACCAATGCTTGTGTGAATTGCATAAGCAAAATCGACAGGTGTTGCGTTTTCAGGCATATGTATAACTTTGCCTTTTGGTGTTTGAACAAAAATTTCTCCACGATAAATATCAACTTTCAAAGCGGACAAAAGTTCTTTGCTTCCAAGATCTTTTCCATCTTCCATGATTGAACGAAGCCAGCCAAGTTTTGAGTCTAATGAGTCCATTTTTGAGCGTTTTTCTTTGTAAATCCAGTGAGCAGCGATACCATATTCGGCAAGTCTGTGCATTTCAAATGTTCTAATTTGAAATTCAACTGGCATGTTTTCATAAAAAACAGTTGTGTGAAGAGATTGATATCCAT
>JBAXZR010000043.1:0-2805 GCA_041670165.1 Clostridia bacterium | reverse complement strand
AAAAATAACGCTGACACGCAAAATTAACATTTTGCTAACAGCTATTTTTTCGGTTCTCCTCTGGAGCTCTCTTCTCCTATTAAGGGGTTCGCTGAAAAAATATCTTGCCCAAACTAAATTTGGGCATAATTTTTTCCGCTCCAATTTCAATAAAAAAAATTAAAATGAGAATTATCTCTCTGCTCTATTTCTTAGTAGAATTTCGCATAAGTCTTTAGATTTCGTGCAGATTTTTTGAACTCCATATTTTGTAATTAGTTTAATTTAATATATTTTGTAATTGATTAAAACTTCACTTATATTGACATTTTGAAAAAAGTTTTTTTATAGACAAATTTCATTTTGAAATAAAGAAAATTAAGAGTTAAAATTATTAAATTTTGATAAAAATCCAAATTTAAAAATAAAGTATAATAAATTTTTTAAAAAAACAACCACATAAATGTAGTTGCTTTTGCAAGGCTATCTCTTTGAGAATTGTGGAGCTCTTCTTGCTTTTTTGAGTCCGTATTTTTTTCTTTCTTTCATTCTTGAATCTCTTGTCAAGAATCCTGCTTTTTTAATTTCAGTTCTAAGATTTTCTTCAGCTCTAACAAGGGCTCTAGAAATTCCGTGGCAAATTGCTCCTGCTTGTCCTGTAAGTCCGCCACCGATAACACTAACAATGATATCATATTTTTCTTTTGTTGAAGTGAGTTCAAGTGGTTGACGAACAATAAGCTTCAAAATGTCAGTTTTGAAATATTCATCAATTGCTTTTTTGTTAATTGTAATTGTTCCTTTTCCGTTTGGAATAAGACGAACTCTTGCAATTGCACTCTTTCTTCTACCAGTTCCTAAAAATTGAATAATAGGAGTTTTAAGAGTTGCTTTTACAGTTGCTTTTTTTTCTGCTGCCATATTAGTTTCTTCCTCCTTTAAGTTCAACAACGACTGGTTTTTGAGCTTCATGATCATGTTCTGCACCAGCAAAAATTCTTAAGTTAGAAAGTTGTTTTCTGCCAAGTGAAGAATTTGGAATCATGCCTTTAACTGCTCTTTTAACTGCGAATTCTGGTTTCTCTTCCATAAGTTTTTTGTATTGAACTTCTTTAAGTCCACCAACGAAACCTGAATATGAAATGTAATTTTTCTTAATAAGCTTTTTACCTGTAAGAACCATTTTAGCTGCGTTAATAACTATAACATGGTTAAAGCAGTCAGCATGTGGTGTGTAAGTTACATTGTTTTTTCCACGCAAGATTGAAGCTACTTGGCTTGCAAGTCTTCCCATTGGAATGCCTGCGGCATCAACAAGAAACCATTTTTGTTCCACATTTCCTGGGTTTGCCATAAATGTTTTCATTTTTTCCTCCGAATTTAAATAAGTGACTCTATGTCACAACAGTTTAACTAGCTGATTTAATAACGAGGGGCTAATTCGCTAGAACAAAAGCAAGGTTTAACGACGATAAATATAATTCATAAACAAAAATTTGTCAAGACAAAGTTGTGTTTTGTTTTCACAAATTAAGCATTTCCATTTTTGTCATCAGAAGAAAACATATTTTCTTGCCCATTTATTGCAATTGAAGTGTGCTTTCTTTCTTTTGGATATTCTTTTTTAAGTTTTGCATTGCACATAACTTCCGCCATATCAATGTTGAAAGAAGCCATTTTTTCATAATAATCTTTTCGCCATTCGTTAATTTCTCTAAGATTGTTTTCATACACATTTTTTGCAAGAATTTTAAACCGTTCCGAACTAGGGTCTTCTTTTAAAATTGAAGTAAGTTTCAAGGCGTCTCTATTATTTTTTCCAATCACAAATTTTTTGAATTGACAAAATTCTTCATTATTAATTTTATTTTTAACTTTATCACTTAAAATGCAAAGATTGTGATATGCTCTGTCAACTTTTCTTTGAGGAATGGCAGGTTCATCTTTTTCATATTTTTCCACTGCCTTTTTTGAACCAATAATTGAAGCAATATCGTCAAAAACAATGGTCGCTTGTTTTTCAAAAAGCATACACTTTCTTTTTTCAAACAAAATTTTAACTTCTTGTTCGCAAGCATTCACAATTACTGATGAAATTTCACCAAGCCTTTTTGAATAGAATGAAGCTGAAAAATCTTGCGACATTCTTTGAAAATAAAATGTGTCAAAAAGTTTTGGAATCATATCAATTCTGAAAATATCATTTTTGTGAAGTTTATCAGAATTATTAGTAGTTTCAGTAATTAATCTTCTATTAAGTTCAAGTAGATAATAAGCGTAGTCAACTGCCGCCTCACCACTTAGGTTAATTTCTTCAAGTGGATACATGATTACTCCTTTGTATAACTTGTATATTAACACTTTGACTATTTAAACGCAAACATTAACTGAGCGAAATCCAATTTAATTTTGGAGTTCAAGAAAATAGGCTGAATTAAGTTCAGCCGTTACTCTTTTATCTCAACTTATTTTTAGTGAATTTCAGTTTAGGACAATAACATTTTAAATACAACTTTCTTTAAAAAATTGAGCAAATAAAATAATGCTAAAATTTAGATTTGGTGTATCCTAACATTAAAATATGGAGTTCAAAAAAATCTGCACGAAATCTAAAGACTTATGCGAAATTCTACTAAGAAATAGAGCAGAGAGATAATTCTCATTTTAATTTTTTTTATTGAAATTGGAGCGGAAAAAATTATGCCAAATTTAGTTTGGGCAAGATATTTTTTCAGCGAACCCCTTAATAGGAGAAGAGAGCTCCAGAGGAGAACCGAAAAAATAGCTGTTAGCAAAATGTTAATTTTGCGTGTCAGCGTTATTTTT
>JBAXZR010000042.1:0-2870 GCA_041670165.1 Clostridia bacterium | reverse complement strand
TGAAAACATAAATATTTTATATGTAGAAATTAACAATTACACAATAACTTTAAACAATTTAACAACAGAAAACAGTGTAAATTCTGTTCTAAATAAACAAGCAAATGATTTTTTTGAATATGCCAGCAAAAAGCTGTATTCTCAGGCACTTGAAGCATACAAAGATTCCATTCAAAATGACTTTCCTTTCCACACTTATGAAGCATACCTAAATTACACTTTGACTTACAATCAAAACTGTTATTTGAGTGATTATTATGATAACTATCAGTATACAGGCGGAGCACATGGAAACACAGTTAGAAAGTCTAACACTTGGAACTTGCAAACGGGACAACTAGTTCCACTTTTTTGGTTTTTTCAAAGTGTAAATTATGAAAACATGATAATTGATTACATAATCAAACTAGCCGACAAAAATATTGCCGAAAATCCTGGAATTTATTTTGATAATTATGCTGAATTAATAAGGGAAACTTTTGATAGAAACAATTTCTATTTGAGTAAAGATGGAATTGTCATTTACTTTAATCAATATGAAATTGCGCCATATTCTTCAGGTATCATTGAATTTGTTGTGCCATATGAAATGCTGTCAAACGAGCCAACTTGCAATCAATAAGTAATTGCAACAAATTAAACAAAAAATGGGCTGAATCACGCCCATCTTTTAGATTTTTTATTGTTTGTATTAAAATTGTTATTTTATAAGTTAAAAATTTCATTTTTTATAAAAATCAATTTTCTTTTTAATGATTAAACTTTAACAAACTTTTTGTAATTTATTCCGCCAATTTCAACAACAACTGGTGCATTGAATTTTGCCAAGTCAGTTACATATGAACCAATTGTTTCGATTGAATCCAAAATGTATAGCTCACTTCCAGTAGTGAAATAGTAAATCAGATTCCCATAAACTCCTGAACCTGTTAATCCAACAGCAACACTAGATGAATCAATAATCACAGTTTTTAAATTTGTGCAACCATTAAATGTCATATTAATATTTATACTTGTTACACTGCTTGATATTGTGATACTTGTAAGTCCTGTACAATCAGAAAATGTCGAACTATCTATATTTGTAACACCATTCGGAATTATTATATTTACAATTGAAGTACAGCTTGAAAAAGCTGCTCCCCCTAAGGCTGTAAGACTACTTGGTAAATTAATATTTACTAGTGAACTTCCATTACAAAAAGCCTGATTTCCAATGGTTGTGACACCATCTGGAATTGTGATATTTACAAGTAAACTTCCGTAAAAAGTACTATCAGAAATGGTTGCTACACCACTTGGTATTGAATAACTCGTATCTTGCTTTCCAGCTGGATAACAAATAATTGTTGTTTTGTTTTTATTAAACAAAACACCATCTTGACTTGAGTAATTCGCATTGCTATCTGAAACAACAATACCTGTAAGAGCAGAACAACTTCTAAAAGCAAAGCTACCAATTGTTGTTACATTTTCAGAAATAGTAATATTTTCGATTGCTTTACAAGTATTAAAAGCCAGATTTCCAATAGTTGTTACACTATTTGGTATTTCTATACTAACAAGTGCATAACAACTATCAAAAGTATAGTTTTCTATTATTGTAGCATTGTTTGGAATTGTAAAGCTTGTAAGTTTATAGCAAAATCTGAAAGCTTCAGATTTGATATAAGTATTTTCATTAACATCTGAAATGGTTATTATTTCCATGCAGTAATAAAATGCTCTAAAGCCAATACTAATAACACTATTAGGAATATAGACACTTGTAAGGTGTGAACAAACCGAGAAAGCATTGTCTACAATAGTTGTAATAGGTTTCCAGTTATATTTTTCTGGAATTTCAAGAGCGCCAGTTGGCAAAGTTTCTGATTTTCCAACTGAATATGCTTCGCCATCATCAATAGATGTTAAAACCAAGGTTGTAGGCACTTCGGCAAATTTTGCATATATCATTTAACTTCCAGAATATGGGAATTCAATTCTTTGTGTATAGCTTTCATCTGAATAAAGTCCATAATATACAGGCTTGCCAACAACAGAAAGTTCAGGGAGGTTTGCTTCTGTAAGTGGCTGGGTTGTTAAAAAAACAATTGGTTCTCCACTTCCAGTGTTAAAAGTAAATCCTTCGCCAACATTTCTAAGTGTTGCACTGAAGCTGTTATTGAAAGCTGTAACACTTTTTCCATTATCAGAAATGTCAAGTGTAATAACAATTGTAGCGGTTTTTAAAGCTTCAACATTGATTGTTCCACTTGTGTAAGTAGTATTTATAATAGGTGTCGCATTATTAATTGAATAAACGCAAGTTCTGTCAATGTTTGTGTTGCCAAGATTTGTTCCGTTGAAAGATTCATAAGCTTGTCCATTAAGTTCAAAAGAAAGTGAACGCTCATCAGAGTTGTTTACAACAGTGAGAGTAATCACAATTGGCTCCGTTTCATCAGTAAATTCCATTGCTGAGCCAATTGCCCATGTTTCAAGTTTTCCTTCCTCGTCGCCCGCAAGGGTTGAAACTGGTCCATAGTTAGCAAATGTTTCAGCCTTTGCTCCTGTAACCGAACCCGAAACCGTTGATAAAACATGGATAGATGTGAAATCTACCGTGTTAACCACTGGAAGAGTTTGAGTTGATGCTGCCCAAACAGCAAAGCCCATAACCACAAGTGCAAGGCACATACTCATGACTGTTGATGCAATTTTTAAACGAATCTTCATATTTCACCTTCTATTTTTTTAAAAAAACAAACAAAACGATTTAACGAGTTTTCTTCTTTTCATTGTTATGTGCTAATTTTAAATAATTATATCTTTTTATGCGATCAAACTTAACAAAACGGCTTGAAATTTTGCTATTTTCATGTGTATGC
>JBAXZR010000041.1:0-2929 GCA_041670165.1 Clostridia bacterium | reverse complement strand
AGGTGAAGGAGCATTTAATTGTTGCCCATCATTAATTGAAGTTTTGTTGTCAGATTCTTTGCCAGATATAAGTAGTTATTGTTTCAACTGTTGTTCATCACTTTCATCAATCACAATTCCAGAGAGTGTTACAAGTATTGGTGAGTGCGCTTTTAGTGAATGCCCAATGCTTTCTTCAATCGCCATTCCAAATAGTGTTACAAGCATTGGAAATAGTGCTTTTCAAAATTGTACTTCCTTAGAAAGTATTGCATTGTCAGCTTCTCTGACAGAGATTAATGGTTTATTACTTTATGGCTGTTCAGCTCTTTTAACAATTACAATTCCAGAAAGTGTAACAAGTGTTTATGATTGTGCTTTTCAAGAATGCATTGGAATTACTAGTATAACAATTCCAAGCAGTGTAACAGATATTGGTTTTGATGCTTTTTCTGGTTGCTCTTCACTTAGTCAAATCATTATTGATTCAGAAACAATTGCAAACAGCTTTGAAGACAGTTCTTCTTGTGGAAATCTATGTGAAAACGCAACAGAAGTGTGGATTTTGGACTCAATTACAGAAGTGAGTGAATATATCACAAGCACTTTTAGTAATGTTACCACAATGTCAATTGGATCTTTCAATTATAACAAATATGCTAAACAAACATATGACTATAATTTTAGTGATGGAAGCAATAATATTGCCACTTATTCAACAACGAGTCCAATTAACTATGATAATTTACCTGAAATGTCAGTTGAAGGTAAACCTGCATTTTACGGTTTATATTCTGATTCTTCTTTTGAAAATAAAATTGAATATCCATTCAATGGTTCAATTGAATCAGTTACAACTCTTTATGCAAAATTTGATGTTTTGCAAGATAATGTTTCTTTGACTCTTTCAGAAGATACTTACTCGGCATCAGCTGGATTAAATTCGTCATCTATCTATAAAATTCCAGAAAGGTTTAATTGGTTACCAATTACTTCAATTGATTCTAGTGGTTTTGCTTATTGTGAGGTTTCTTATATATCAATTCCTAGTAGCGTCATAAGTATTGGTTCTTGGGCATTCAATTGCTGTTCAGGATCATTTAGTATTTCAAGTTTGGGAAATATTAGCTCCATAGATCAATTTACTTTTAAAAACTGCACAGGTCTCACTAGTATCACAATTCCAAGTAATGTAAAAACAATTGGATCCGAATGTTTTGAAGGTTGCTCTAATCTTACAAATGTTGTTTTTGAAGAAGGAGTAACAACTATTTATGCATATGCATTTCAAGGCTGTTCAGCATTAACAAACATCACAATTCCAAGCAGTGTAAAAATTATATATTCATATGTATTTAAATCTTGTTCAAGTCTTGCAAATGTTATTCTTGAAGAAGGTGTAGAACAAATAGGAATATATGCATTTCAAGATTGTACAAGCTTAGCTAGTGTAAATATTCCAAGCAGTGTTATAAGCATGGGAAACAAAACGATACCATATTATCCTGTTTTAAGTAGTGAAGGGTTGTCGTTTATTGGTTGTACAAATCTGACTTCAATTATGGTTTCAGAAAATAACGCAAATTATTCTAGCCAAGATGGAATTTTGTTTGATAAAACAAAAACAATTTTGATGTTTTGTCCTGCGGGAAAAATTGGTTCATATGAAGTGCCAAGCAGTGTGACGACTATTGAAAGCTCTGCTTTTTTAAATTGTATTTGGCTTACTAATATAATAATTCCAAGCACCGTTTCAAGTTTTGGAAGTAATATATTAAAGGGTTGCACTTCGCTTATATCAATGACTCTGCCATTTAGTTCAACTTATAATTCTTCAACAAACAGTTATTTACAATATTATTTTGGAAATTCGACAATGCCAGCTTCATATTCGGTTTCAATTTCAAATCAATTGACAACAATTGGAAGCTTTTTATTTAGATCTTGTTCAGGGCTTACAAGTATAACAATGCCAAACAGCATAACAAGCATTGGAACTCAGGCGTTTTATGGTTGCTCAGGAATTACATCTATCACAATTCCAAATAATGTTACTAGCATTGAAAATCAAGCATTTTATGGTTGCTCAGGAATTACAAGCATTGCAATTTCAAGCAATGTAACAAGTATTGGTACACAAGTATTTTACGGTTGCACAAATATGACTTCTATAATTGTTTCTGAAAATAACGCAAATTATTCTAGCCAAGATGGAATTTTGTTTAATAAATCAATGACAGGTTTAATTTGCTGTCCTGCTGGAAAAATGGGAATATATGAAGTGCCAAGCAGCGTAACAAGTGTTGGATTGGGAGCATTTTATGGTTGCACAGGACTCACAAGTGTCACAATACCAAGTAGTGTGGCAAGTATTGGAAGTTCAGCATTCTATGGTTGTTCAAATCTTAAAAATGTCACTATCAATTCATCTACCATTTCTAACGGTTTAACTTCAAATACTGTATATGGAAATTTAATTTACTATTTCACTGCTGGAAGTGAACTATACATTTTGGATTCAATCGAAACAATTGGTTCATATGTAACTGACTTAACAAAATTCAATGCACCAGTTGTTGTTGATATTGGCGGAGTAAATTATAAAAAGTTTGTTAAAGTTTAATAACTAAATTATCATTAAAAAAATATATATTTTAAAAATCCCATATAAAATTCGGTTTTATATGGGATTTTTATTTGCTAAAATTTTTTCAAATATGTCGAATTTTGGATTTAAATTTAATAAAATATAATCAAAATTTATGTCGAATTTTGGATTATTGTTTGACATATATATTTTGTAGTACTAAAATAAAAATACATTTATGCATACACATGAAAATAGCAAAATTTCAAGCCGTTTTGTTAAGTTTGATCGCATAAAAAGATATAATTATTTAAAATTAGCACATAACAATGAAAAGAAGAAAACTCGTTAAATCGTTTTGTT
>JBAXZR010000040.1:0-3084 GCA_041670165.1 Clostridia bacterium | reverse complement strand
TGGTGCACCATGAGGGACTTGAACCCCCAACCTTGCGGTTCGAAGCCGCCGACTCTATCCAGTTGAGCTAATGGTGCATTTATAATGCAAGTGTTTTTTCACGAGCATTGTTTGATTTTATCTGACAAAACCGAGTTGCTTAAGTATGAACATTGCTGCTTTTTTTGTTGGGTTTTCTCCTTCGTGTATTATTATGTCAACTCTTCCAATTAAATCATATGTTGGAACAGGTCCATACACGGAACAATCTTCACTTGCAAGCCTATTATCTCCAAGACAAAATATGTAACCGTCTTTAACAATCAAAAATCCATCTTCATCGAATTCAAGTCCGTTGATAGCATGATTATATTGCAAATTTTGAAAATTAAGCCAAGTTCTTGTTTCCATACCATTGTTATCAGCGATATAATTTTCATTGACAACCTTTGCTTCATCTGAACCTTTAATTTTTATATATAGCTTCACAACGGTATCTGAGCCAATTTTTCCAACAAAAATTCTGTCGCCAGCCGTTGCTATCAATCTTTTAATAACATATTTGTTTGTACCTTCATTTTTGTAAACAACAATATCTCCTCGTTCACCTTTTTTTATGCGGTTAATGTATGCCATGTCAGTGTTTAACCCTGAAGCATTGACTGTTGGCATCATGGATTTTCCTTCAACATCTGTAAGAATATAAATATAAGAAAAACCAGTTATGATAATCAAAACAATACAACAAATATAGAAAAGAACATTAAAAATGAGCGCAAAGGATTTACGCCTTTTCAAAAAAGGCAATTTCATTGCTTCATCTTTTTCTATATCAATGTAATCTAGTTTGTTTTCTTCCATTTCTATATGATACCGCACTTTTTTTGATAAAACAACTAAATTTATAAATAGCTTGCTGTTTAAAATCATGATTGCTATCTTTAAATTCAATTTGAATTTGTCAAATATAATATAAAAAATTATTTTGTTTGACACTTACCTTAGTCTGTTGCTATAATTAAGCATATAAAAACCATATTGAGGGAAAATAGCTTATATGACAAAAGGTTTCAAAATTACTATTATAGGTTTGTCAGTGGTTCTTGCCATTGTTCTCGCTGTAGCAATTTTTCTTTTTGCCACAAGAGAAAAGCCTTTTGGAATTCCATCAGAACCAAGTTATTTTGTTGTTGGTGAAGAAAAATTCTTAGATGTCCCCGCAGTTTCTGGTGCAAATGGCTACATTTTTAGAATCGACAATATTGAATTTGAAAGTACAGAAAGCACATTTAGGGTAACAAATCTTTTTCTTGAAGCTAGGGTCTATGTGGTTGAAGTTTGCGTAAAAGCTTCAAAAGAAAAAAACAACAGTCCTTTTACCAGCCCAATTAACATAACAAACAAGTTGATTTTGTCTTCACCTGTACTCACATATGACAGCACTCAAAAACTTTTGCAATGGACAAGTTCAGGAACTGATGTATCATATCAAATTTGGATCAATGGAGCTTGTGAACAAGATTTGTTAACATCAACTTCTTATGATTGCTCCAGTCTTGTTGGAGAATTTAATGTTTATGTTAAAGCAATTCCAAATGACAACACATATCTTCTTCCAAGTGTAAGAAGCAATATTAGAACAATTGTTCTCACACAACAACTCAATACTCCAACCAACCTTGAATATAATTCTTCCACAGGTGTTTTTAGTTTTAATGCTCCAAGCAATTTGCAAAATGCAACAGTTAATTATGAAATTTATTATAATGGCACAAAACTTTTGAACATTGAACCAACTGTTGTTAACAACAAACTCACAGTAGACATTTCTCTTTTCTGCGAATTAACTGAAACTCCTACAATTAGTGTTAAAGCAATTGGATCAGGTTACTATCTTAATTCAGAAATTGCAGAACTTTCATAAAAAATTTTTAGGCAGAGCCTTACAGAGCTCTGCTTATTTAATATGACAAATATCTTTATAACTAAAGATTTGCACAAACAAATTAAATTTATCTTAAAAATTTTTTGAGTAAGAACAAAATGATAAAAACAAAACAATTATTTAAACAAAAAAACATATTTAAAATAATTGTTACAAAACAGGAAATAATAATTTTAGGAGTTTTATGAAAAAAAATAGTATAAATAAAAATACAATTTTATTTTTAATTATTATTTGTGCAGTTTACATAGCACTCACAGTGTTATCATTGATTTTTATTCCTTGGGTTGGATACACTCTTCTATTTTTTTCTACAATTCTAGTAATTATGGCAGAACTAAAATACATCAAACGAAGACATAAGATGTTTGAACAATTAAAGCGTCAAGGAGCACTTTTTGAATTTACAGGTTTCAAGGTAACGCATAAAAATGGTTTTATAAAAATCAAAGTTGTTGCTTTTAAAGACAAAATTATGCTATACAACTCTTCGCTTAATCAACAATATGGTTTTGGCTTTTTCAAAAGTCTTGAAACAACCCCCAAAACAAGCAGTGCTTATGGTGGATTTTCCGCTGTGTTAAATAATTGTGAAGTGTTAAGAGTTATGTGTTTAAATCCAAAGAAAATACTTGAAGTTTACAATGAATATCGTGGTGAAAACTTGACACTAAAAAGCAAACCTTCTAACATTGAAAAATAATTTTCAATTAATGCTCAGTAAAACATTTGAGCTTTTAAAGTTATAGCAATAACTAAATAGTCAATTTTAAAAGCTTTGTAATAACCAAGTTACATCTAATATAACAAATAAAAGTTGACAACTTCTCTTTTGTAATGTATCATAAGCGATACAAAAAATTTGCACTCATAGCTCAGCTGGATAGAGCGTTGCGCTACGGAACACACGCTCTTCCAAAAGAGATTAAGCAATCACCTTTGTAAACAAACATCAACTTGATCATTGGACAAAATGCAAAGAAATTTGCAAATAAAACTTAATATGCACTCATAGCTCAGCTGGATAGAGCGTTGCGCTACGGACGCAAAGGTCTGGGGTTCGAATCCCTATGGGTGCACCAAAATGCCTTAAAGTAGGCACAATCAGCAGTTTCTGAACTGCTGATTTTTATTATCTTTTTTTATGATGAAATTTTGTT
>JBAXZR010000039.1:0-3222 GCA_041670165.1 Clostridia bacterium | reverse complement strand
TGCAAAAAATTGCTTTATAAATGATGTTTTTAATGCTCTATCAAGAACAGCAATTTCCAAAAAAGTTATAATGACTGTATTAATAGAAAATGAAGAAAAAATAAACAAGATTGCGGAAGATATAAAATATCTTTGGGACAATGTACATTATTTAAATCTCGTCAAAAAAAACAAAATTAATGATGATGAAAAAAATATGTAATTTTTCTTATTTGATTTTTATTAAAAAAGAATGGAGTAGAAAAAATATTACAAAATAAATAATTGACAAAAAATTAAAATAATGCAAAACGATGCAATTCAAATTGCTCGTTTTTTTGATGTTTGCAAACAATAAATGCAACAAAATTTGACAGCACAATTAAAGTTTGTTAAGATATTATTTGCTAGGAGAAATTATGAAATTCAAAGACATTGAAACCAAGTGCGCAATTTGTGGCTGGGAAGGAAATCTTGTTGACGAAATAAAAGATAATGACTTGTCTTTTGATGAGCAAATTCAGCAAAACAATTTTAAATTTGCACATAATTTTGTTGAACAGTGTCCAAAATGTATGTTTGTTGCAAAAGACATTTCAAAAGTAGAATTCAAAAACACTCATGAAATTATGGCTACTGACCTTTTTAAAGAAATTGCCTTTCAAGTTAGAGATGAAGAAGAAGATCCCTATGGCTTTCTTGAAAGAACTGAATTTAGTAAATATGTTTCTTATGCACTTGTATGTGATTTGAATAATGAACTATATAAAGCGGCTTCTTTTTATTGGCAAGCATCAAAACTTGTTCATAAGGCTGAAATTGGTTATTTTTGCGATGAAAACAATGATCACCAAAGTGATAATTATTTGGAAATTGTTGCAGAAAAAATTAGAATAAGAGCAGCTGAACTTGAAAAAAGAGCAATTACACTATTAAAAAAACTACATGAAGAAGATGAAACTAACATCGAAAATTTTTGCAATCTTTTTGTATGTTTAAGCTTTTTTTGCAAAGAAGAAGCTGAAAAGCTTTTACCAGAAGCTGAAAAATTTGTTTCTGACCAATCCATTTCACCTGTAATCATTGATTATTTAAAATTAAGAATTAATTCTTTAAAAGAGTTATAAGAGTTTGGACGGTAAAATGAAATATTACACAAAAGAAACTACATGCTCTGTTTGTAATCAAAAAAGTAAACAAACTTTTTGTTTTGTTGAAGAAAAAGACAATAATTTGGAAAACTTGTGCAACATTGTTTGGATACAACAATGTCCACATTGTTTTTATGCTTCTCAAGACATTTCTAAACCCGTGAAAGAATCAATTGTAAAACTTGTTTCTTCTGAAAAATATCAATCTGTTGCCAATTACAATTTGGATTATAGTCCTCTAGCAACAGAAAACTTTCATAGATTTTATGCCTATTCTTTGTTATGCAAAGAAATTGGACTTAAGAAAGAATCAATATTTTCCATGCTTAAAGCAATGAACATAAAACTTAATGTTGCATATGAAATAATGACTGACAAATTTTCTAATTTTTCATCAGATGATTGGGGAGTTATTGCAGAAGTTTATATTGCTGAAGTAAAAGGATTTAAGGAAGAATGTTACAACGAGCTTTATGAATTGTCTAATGAAAAACCTTTGAATGGAGCAATAATTCTTTTATTATTAAAAAATGTTGTTCTGGATAAAGAAAAAATTGAGAATTGCATTGACAAAGCAAATTTTTATCTAGGTTCTGAAAACGCAAAACAAGAATTTATTGAAGCCATCAAAAATGAAATAATTTCTCTTGAAAATATTTTAAAAACATTTTAATCAGTTACATTTATCTTTTTTTTAATGATTTTACATATTAAATTTCCAATTGTCTTAAGATTTCAAAAAATCTCATTGATTTTTCAGTTTTACAATCAAGATTATGTTTATTAGATGATAAAAAAAATCATTAATTTCAGTTTTACAATCAAGATTATATTTATTTGATATTTGATGATAAGAAAAAAATTAGTACTTATTCATTACTAATTTTTTGTTAAAATTTATTATTTTTAAGATTTTTATTTTGAAGAGAGTTTATTGAATTATAAGATAACTCACATAAATCTTTAAAAAAATTATTCTTCTGGTGGAGCTTCAGCCTGTTGAGCAGCGAGCTCAGAATATTTTTTGCGTTTTTCAGCCATATACTGATCAACTAATTCAATTAAAGACAATGTGTCAAGAATAAGCGAAATGCCTGAAGGAATAATTGCAAATATAATAATTCCCAAACGGCTAGACATAAATGAAAGTGTTTCTCTTAAAAGTGGAGAATCAGAGCCTTCAATATACTTTCCAACAATAAAATCTTCAAAAATCCAATTTGCATCAACACTTAGGTTGGAAGATCCTTTTGTTTGAAACCACAAACCCCTCTCGTCCATTCCAATACCCACAATTTCGTGAAACCAAACTCTTGAACCTGCCTCAGCAGCTCTTGAATGCCCGCTTGAATAAGATTTATCTCTTTCTCCAACATCTAAGCCTGAACCTTCAGTGTGAGTAGTTGAAATGTAGCTTGCTGGTGGTTTGTTGTTTGGGTCAACATATGCATAGAAAGCAATGATATCTCCAACAACCAGTGTTCCTGGGTCAACAGTGTTAACAACAGCCGTGTCTCCAATTTCAAATCCAGAAGCAATCATACTTCCAGAAACAACAGTAACAATACTTTTTCCAAACAGTGAAGGAACATATCCATTTTTTTTTGCATTATACATTGTGAAAGCTGTTAAAACAGAAAGAATTAAAAAAGGAATAGTAATAATGTCTGATATTATTTCTATGATTCTAACATATTTCTTTTTAGGTTTTTTTTCAGTCATCGTTACTACCTCCTTTTTTTAGTATTATATCATGGGCATAATTCCCGGAACAAATAGAACTATTAACACTCCAATTATAATTAAAATAAAGACAAATACAATAAGTAATTTTTCTTTTCTATCAAAATTATTATCTGATTTTGTTTCTTCCACATGTTCAGCTTCTAATTCCAATTCAACCGACTGAGATAATTCTCTTAATTTTTCTGGAACTTTTGTTTGATCATTTATGTTCTCCACTTTTTCAAAACGGGGTGGTGGGGGTGGTGGAACTTTTCGAACAGTTTCATTGCTTGAGTTGTCTTTGGCTGGCTGAATTTGCTCAGATTTTTCCATTGTTGCATCATTTTTTTGAGGCTCAACAATTTCA
>JBAXZR010000038.1:0-3300 GCA_041670165.1 Clostridia bacterium | reverse complement strand
TATTTACAAAAATTATAATCTATACAATTGCTAAGGCAATTCCAAAAAAAAGACCAACAAGAACATATGATAAAAAAGGTTGTCCCAAAAATTGCCTTGAATTCATCATAAGCAATGCTAAAATTGATATAAGTGTGATTAAACAATTTTTTAAAGTTTTATTCCTAATATTTTTTGTGATAATATAAATCAAAAAAACTGCCATTATGCAAGCACTTATCATATGTCCACTTGGCATGGAAGCATCATAAGAATGTAAATAATCAACAATGCCCGCATCAATTTCAAATGGTCTTGGCTTGTCTATTATGGCTTTTAAAAGCTGACTTGTTCCAAAACCTATGCCATAAGTAAATCCAAATGTGATAGCAAATTTGGGTTTTGAAAAAGCAAAAAGCATCATTATCATCAAAGCAAAACCATACACACTTGCTAAGTGAGAAATTAGGGTTGCAATTGAAACCAAAGTTTCATTGCTGAAACTTTGCAAAAATTTTATTATTTCAATTTCCATAAAAATATTATATCTAAAATTTGAAACTTATCAATATAATTTATATTTTAATTTTTTTTGTCAAAATTTTTATTCAAATTGTTTAAATCAAATTCAATTTTTTAAATATTGTATTTCACACAAAATATTTTTTTATATTTTTGCAGAAAAAAAACATTTCTTTTTTAAAAAAATTAATGCCTTTAATATTCAATGTTTATTTGTTTGATAGAAAAAGTAGAAATATGTCGAATAATCTGTAAAATAATTTATTTGACATAATTTAGAATAATGAGTTATAATAATAAAAGATGTTTGAAAGAAAAAGGCTTTTTGATATTTTAGCAATAGGACTATCATGTCTTATTGCTCTTTGCTATTTTTCAAAAATGCTTAAAGAATCTGTTTTTGGTGAAACAATTATTGAAAAAGAAATTGAACAGGTTGATGATATCACAGAAACAGACAACACTGAAATTGAAGAAACTCCAATTCGTCAAAAAATTAAATTT
This sequence comes from Clostridia bacterium, assembly GCA_041670165.1. Classification (GTDB taxonomy): domain Bacteria; phylum Bacillota; class Clostridia; order Christensenellales; family UBA1242; genus JBAXZR01. Next base: position 2,295 of record JBAXZR010000038.1, on the reverse strand, counting down.
GCTTCTTTTAAGTCAGCTTATCTCTTTGCCATTAAATATCTTAACAATTCAAAAGGTTACAAAAGTGTTTCAAAAGGAAATCTTATTGGTGATGCTACAATTTTAACAATTAATCAATCAATGGAAATTATTAAAGAAGTTAACAAAGAAGAAAATTGCGCCTATGCCAAAATAAGTTCAAAAAAAATTTCTAGCTTTGGAAAAGATTCATCAATGGAATATTTTGAAACTGAAGATAGTTGCTTCTATAGAAATGGATATTTTAATGGTTCAGCATTTACATACCCAGAAGAATATTCATCTTCTTCCAAACAAGATTTTTTAAATTATTATGCAGTTGCTCCAATTGATTTAGTTGTTAAGCTTAACGAAACAACTATCGTTTCGAATGGAAGAATGATTAATGATGGAATAAATTATATCTTATCATTTGAACTATCAGCTCAAGAAGCATGTTCAAATGCAATTGCATTTTGCATGAAACAATTTGGTGCAATTGCTGGGCTTGATGTTTCAATTCAATCAGGAACAGTTAAGTGTGTTTTAACAATGGATCACTATGGTGTCATCAGTTCTCTTAAATCCAATTCTGATTTTGCTTGTTACATTTCGTCTGTTCCATTCATCAAAATCCCTGCCACTGTTGGTGGCAATTTATCTATCATTGAAAAATTTTCTTCAGTAGACACTGCTGTAAGTGTTAATGATTTTCGTCCTGTACAAGAAAATTAAGCCATTTTTCTTTTCTACTTAAGTATATTTTAGTCATTTTGGAAAATTACTATAAGTATGACTGATAACAACTTAAGCACCAAAATTGAAAAAATGGACGCAATTAAGTTTGAAGAAAAACTTACGCCCATTTTGGGTAAAAATTTTGATATTAACATTGAAAGATTCAACACTGCCAAAGAAGAAGCAGTCGTTGTTTTTATAAAGGGATTATGCAACAGAGATTTGATTGACAGAGATGTTATTAAACCTTTAAAATCTTCACCATTTAACGGTGATATTGGTTTTTCGATTAAATCAGTATATAAAACTGTTGACAACATAGCTGACATGCTTACTGAAATTTATGAGGGTTCAACAGCTTTATTTTATAGTGGAACAGAAGAAATTGTTATAATTGAATTCAAAGATAACAGCGGAATTCCTATTATGCCCGAATCCGAAACTGTTGTAAGAGGTCCAAAAGAAGGGTTTTCTGAAAGATTATTAACAAATGCTTCTCTTTTAAGAAGAAAGATTAGAACAAATAATTTAATTATTGAAAAAATGGTCATAGGAAAACAAACCAACACGCCAGTTGCAATTGCATATTTAGAAAATATCGTTAACAAAGAAGTTTTGGAAGAGGTTAGGAAAAGGCTTAACAAAATTGATGTGGACTCAATTCTTGATGTTGGACAAATTGAACAATATATTGAAGCCAAACCCAACTCTCTTATTTCCACAATTGGCTTGACACAAAAACCAGATATTGCTGCAGCAAGACTACTTGAAGGACGAGTTGCAATCATGTGCGATGGAACTCCACATGTGCTTACCATTCCCGAACTTTTTATTGAAAACCTACATTCAAGTGAAGATTATTATTCACGAACACTTCAAACAAATTTTTCTAGGATAATGAGATTGATTGGGCTTATGGTAGCTGTTCTTTTGCCAGGACTTTCTGTGGCTTTTATCACATTCAATCCAGAAATGGTGCCGATTGTTTTCTTGAACACCCTGATTGTTTCAACAGAAATAACTCCTTTTCCAATTGCGGCAGAAATTTTGTTTCTACTAATTATGTTTGAGCTTTTGCAAGAAGCAGGAGCAAGACTTCCTAAAACTTTTGGTTCAGCCATCACAATTGTTGGAGCATTAATCATTGGTGAAGCCGTTTCAGAGGCAGGAATTGTTAGTCAACCTGCTGTTATTGTTGCTGCTTTAACATCTGTTTCTAGTTTGCTTGTTCCAAGGTTAAAAGAATTTGTTACGATAACAAAATTTATCATTTTGTTACTGGGTGCAACAATGGGACTTATTGGAATTGGAGCTGGACTAGTTCTTCTAATTGTACATATAATTTCAGCTGATTCATTTGGAATTCCTATGGTATCAAGTTTTTCTAGACAAGAAATAAAAGATGGATTTGTAAGGAAACCACTTCCTGAAATAAAAGTTAGACCAAAATCAATTGTGAAAGAAAATTCAGAAAGAAATGAAACTGAGATGGTGGCAAAAAATGATTAAAAAAGTTTTATGTCTATTTTTTATGTGCATGCTTTCTCTCACAATTTTAAG
>JBAXZR010000037.1:0-3778 GCA_041670165.1 Clostridia bacterium | reverse complement strand
TTAAGTCCAAAAAATGGACTTGTATCAATTGATTTGTTTAAAGGAACAAAAATTTTAGCGTTAGTAAATTTTGACAAAGCTTGCAAATAACCATTACTAGTTATTGCATCTAAAAAAATAATATTACTCATTTTGTCAAACCATTCAAAAGTGGTTGGAGCGACAATTATGGTATTCAACAGTGATTTATTACTGATTTGAAAATATGATAATCTTAATTTTTCAACATTAAAGTTTGATTCTAACCAAGATAAACTTTCGTGACTATTTACAACAAATAATGTTCCAAAAGGTTCATTTAGATGAGTAGAAATAATTGATTTCATTTCTTCTTCTTTAAAAGTATAAACATTATTAGGACAGCTAATAGTTTCATCAAAATAGTTCATTTGGTAAAGAAGAGTTTGCCTGCTAACATTAAAAAAATTCTGTTTTGAAACTTTTGAAATTTCAAAATCCTTAATTTGTCCGCGAAGTTGTTTGGTTTTGTATCTAGGTTTTTGAATTTCTATTAAAAATTGCTTTGTTCCTGCCATTATAAGCTCGGAAGAACATTTTGAACCACCAAAATAAATACCAACAAATTTTTTACCAATGGATATGTTTAGATGTTCAGGGAAATTTTTTAAAGGAAGCAAATTTATTGAATTTGTTTCAACCAAGAAAATTGGCAAAGCATTTCCTATTCCTGTTGGTTCAAGCATGTCGAGTTCATCAGCCAACTTGTTATTAATATCGTAAACATTAATTTTTTCATCATAAGTCTTACACTTGTTAAAAACAATATTTTCTGATTTTGTTTTTATATAACAATTTGCTTCAGCTTTAAATTTTTCAAATTGTTCTTTTTTAATTGTCAAACCAGCAGCCATACAGTGTCCGCCAAATTTTTCAATACACGAATCAATGCTGGTTAGCATTTCATGAATATTGATTCCTTCAACACTTCTGCCACTTCCTTTCAATTCTCCGTTTACTTCAGAAAAAAGAAACACTGGACGATTATATTCTTCAACAAGCCTTGAACAGATTATTCCAAGGACTCCTTGATCCCAATTTGATGATGAAAGAACAAGACACATATTGTTTTTCAAATCAATTTTTTCAATTTGTTCTTCACACTCATTTTGAATTCGATTACAAAGTGCAACCCTATCATCATTGTAATTAGAAATCTTTTGAATTATATCGTTAATTTTAACTAAATCATTTTCTAAATATAAAGCAAGAGAATCCTCGGCAAATCCCATTCTACCGGGAGAATTTAATCTTGGAGCAATACGAAAAGAAATGTCTGTGCTTAAAACCTTTTTTATGTCAATTTTGCAAAATTTAAAAAATTGTTTTAAACCAATAGGCAAATAATCATTGAATAATTTTAATCCATAATAAACAATTATTCTATTTTCATTAACAAGACTAACCATGTCAGCAATTGTAGAGATTGCTGTGATAGGTAAAAACTGTTCAGCTTCATCAAAACCGACTAATGCTTCAGCAATTTTAAACGCAACACCTGCTCCGCATAAATCTCTGAATTTAAATTCTTGATCTTCAAATTTTGTTGAAACAATAATACATTCAGGAATAAGTTTAGGTATTTCATGATGATCTGTGACAATCATGTCCATGCCAAAACTTTTTGCAAGCTCAACTTCATCATGACATGATATTCCACAGTCTACAGTGATTATTAAATCTGGATTGATTTCTTCTTTAATCTTTTTTACAAGATCAAAAGTAAGTCCATAGCCGTCAACATATCTACTTGGCAAAAGATACCTTGGTTCAATACCTAAAATTTTTAAAGCACCAACCATAATTGCTGTTGCACCAATTCCATCAACATCATAATCACCAAAAATTAAGACTTTTTCATTGTGTTCTTTTGCAACTTGTATTCTTTCAACAAACTCTGTCATTCCCTTAAGAAGAAATGGGTCTTTTAACTCCGATTTTTTAGGACGCAAAAATTGTTCAACTTCATCAATTGAACATAAACCCCTATCAGCTAAAATTTTAGCCATAATTTCCGATAGTCCAAACTTTTCTTTTATTTGCTCAATAAAATCAAGATTTGTACTTTCGTTACAAATTCTTTCAAACTTCATTTAATTAACCTAAAAGGAAACTAAGTTTCCCCTCTTTCATTTTGATAATAACACAAAAAATTTAAGAGGACAAGAGAAACTTTTAAATTTATATTTATTTTCTTTAGTTATAAATAAATTTTTTTCTTTCTCTTATTTGGTTTTTAATTTAATATATTTTTAGTTAAAATGCTGTAAAATTTTTCTTATAAAAAAATAAGCTATCATTTAGCTTATTTTTAATGTTAAAAATTATTGATTTATTGTAGCAGTAACTTCTGCTGGTTTGTCGATAACATTTGCTTCAATATTTGTAGAAACCTTTTGATTAGCTTTTCCTTTGTTAACAAATGCCCAAAGTGGAGAAGCAATTAAGATTGAAGAATATGTTCCAGCAACTATTCCAAAAATTATTGGTAAAGCGAATTGTTGAATTGATGGAATACCAACAAAAGCTAAAATTGTAATTGTGAATAACGTTGTAAGGGAAGTGTATAAATTTCTTAACATTGTTTGTTTGATTGAATCATTAATAAGTATGGATTTATCAGCATGAGCATAATAACCCTTTTTAAGATTTTCACGCATTCTATCATAAACAATAATTGTGTCATTGATTGAGTAACCAATAATTGTAATAATAGCAGCAATAAATGAGCTATTAATTTCAATATTAAAAATGATTGTTAGTGAGCACATCATAAAAACATCGTGTAAGAGCGAAATAATAGCAGAAAGACCAAATGAAACTTCAAATCTAAAAGCAACATACAGCAATATTAAAACACTTGAAACTAAAACAGCAACAAACGCATTAAGAATAAGTTCTGAACTTGCTGTTGCACCAATTCTTGATGCAGCTTGAACAAGTGCAATGTCTTCATCGGTTGTATATTCCAACTCTTCAAGAATTTCTGTGATGATTAAGTCATTAATGTCATTCATCTGTTCTTCAGTTTTTCCACTAATATCTTGATATCTAACAGAAATTGACTCTCCGCTTTCAGTTCCAGAAACTTGAAAAACTGCATTTGCAATTCCATTAGATGTTAAAACTTCATTTACTTTAGTTTGAGTAACAGTTGTTCCAATGCTTTCTTTAACACCTACAGACAAAATTGTTCCGCCAGTAAAATCAATTCCAAGATTAAATCCAATCGTGAAAAAAAGAATTATTCCAGCCAAAATTATTGTGGCACTTGCGAGCATAAACCATTTAGCATTTTTAAAGAAATCAAATTTCAAATTGTTTATTTTTGATTGGAAAGACAAATTTTTTTTAGCCAATTTCATTTATATTTGCCTCCCTAACAAGTTTTAATCTTTTTGGTTTTGTGCTATTTAGTGGCAAATATAATTTTATAAGATATTTTGTAACCACCAAAGCAGTAAACATTGAAACAATAATACCAAGGAAAAGTGTGATAGCAAAGCCTTTAATCGGACCAGTGCCTACCAAATACAAAACAACAGAAGCGATAATTGTTGTAGCATTTGCATCTAAAATCGCAACATTTGCTCTTTTAAATGCAGTTGCAACAGATGGAGCAATTTTTTTACCTGTTCTATATTCATCTCTAATTCTTTCAAAGTACACAACATTGGCATCAACTGCCATACCCATACTAAGAATAATACCAGCAATACCGGGTAATGTAAGCTGAACAAGTGGAATTGCTTGCAAAAGG
>JBAXZR010000036.1:0-3942 GCA_041670165.1 Clostridia bacterium | reverse complement strand
ACTCTAAGAATAGGAATTCCTGAACTTAAATGAGTAAATCTAACTAACTGAACTCCATCAACATCTTGTCCAGCAACAAACTTTCCAATTTTTAAAAGTTTTTCGTCTGAAGTATACAGAGCATTTTTAGAAAATTTTTCATAAAATTTAACAATTTCATCACTATCTAACCTATCAATATAAACACTTCTCACAACATCGCTTTGAATGCCATTAATTTGGGGATTTAATTCTGGTTTACAAATATATATTTTTTCCGGATAATTAAATTTTGCTTGTAATTTATTTTGCATGTCAAATTCTTCTACATTGTCAAATACTGATCCATGAGTTGGAGCAAGACTGATTGTTTCCCAAACTATTTCTTTTCCATTTTTTTCTGCTACAACAATTTTTTTGGAAATATCATTCAAAACAATTTCTTGTTTTTCAGTCGATAAATCACAAAAATTGCTAACATTAAATTTTACCTTTGAAAAATAATTTTTAATAAGTTCATTTTCTAATGGGTTAATCATTTTTTCCTCCTTTAGTGATATTATTATGATAACATATTAAAAACTTTTTGTGAAATGCATCTGGGGTAGCACCAAAAAAAACAAGAAAACAAACATGGTAATATAAAAATAAATAAGGATATAAAAAATATATAAATTTTTATAAACATGGAGTTCAAAAAACAGGCTGAATTTAGTTCAGCCGTAATTTTTTATTGACCACCTTAAGAGGAGAAAGAAGTGGGAGAAGATCCGAAATAATAGAAGTTAGCAAACAAAGTTTGCGTATCTGCGTCATTTTTTTGGTGCTACCCCAATTATTTTTTTATATTTGCATTGCCATTCTTGCTGCTGAATAAACTGCACCATAAACTTTTTGAACCTTAAATGCATCTCCAACATAATGAATATTTTTTGCTGCATTTGCTTTTACAAGCTGAAAGTAAAGTGCATTTTTACTTACTGAACCATATGCGTAAATAATTAAATCAGCTGAAATAGTTTGTTTTTCATATTCTTCTTTCAAATTTTTGGCAAATGGATTTTTGATGTTTTCAGGAAGAATTGGTTGCCAAGTGTTGAAAGGATTTGGCACGGCAGAACTTATATTTTTAATGATTTCAATTGTTTTGTTTTCACAAATTTTTGAAACTACTGTGCTATTTAAAATTTGAACTCCTGCTCTTTCAGCTTCGTGAATTAAATGTCCACGATTTGCTGTACAAGAATTTTTCATAACAACTGAATCACTTTCAATAACAGTAACGATTTTGTTTTTTTCAAAGGCAAGATAGTTTGCACATTCCATGCCAGCTTCTCCGCCACCAATAATTACAACATTTTTAACATCTGGAGAAAGTTCGTTTTTTTCATAAAATTCAACAACACTCATAACTTTGCCATCGCTAAATCCAAGAATTTTTGGTTGATTCATAGCTGACCCTGTTGCAACAACAATTTCATCAAATCCCGCAACTTTAAGGCTTTCAACTGTGCAAACTGAAGAAAGTTTAAGAGAAAAATGTTTATTGAGCTTCATTTTTTCAACCTTGCGTTCAAGGTATAAAAGATATTCTTTAAGTTCATATTTAAATTTTGGAATTGATGCAATTTTTAACATTCCACCAACAAGAGGAGAAGCATCAAACATCGTTACATTATGTCCTCTTTCTAGAAGAATTTCACTTGCAACAATTCCTGCTGGTCCAGCACCAACAACGGCAATCGTTTTCTTTTCTTTTGCTTCATCAATTTGCGTCGGAATAACATCTTCAAAGCCAGTTCTGAAATTTACTGAACATTGTGGGTGTCCGCCGTCAACAAATTCTTTTATACAACCATCATGACAACCAATACAAGGGCAAATCTCATCAACTTTGCCTTGTTGCACTTTGTTAACCCATTCAGGGTCAGCAAGAAGCGGTCTTGCAAGCATAATCATGTCGCACTTTCCATCAGCAAGAGCTTTTTCAGCTAGGTCTGGAAAACCAAGTTTACCAACTCCAATAATTGGAATCTGTTCTCCAAGATTTGAACGAATACCTTTTGTTCGGAAATGTTTTTTCACAAATTCACTTACAGACAAAAAGCAACCGCTTGGCATTGTGGTTGGTGGGTGAGGAAGCCACCAGTTGTCATAACAGCCAAGATCAACATCAAATGCATCAACACCTGCAAGGACAAGGTTTTCCATATATTCAATTGTTTGTTCAATTGTTCTTTCGTTTTTAAATTTTTTAAGAGGGCTAACTGATTGCATTTTGTCGCCATATGTTTCATTTAACGCAAGTGACAAATCAATTCTGAAAAGAATTGGAAAATTTGTGCCAACTCTTGCTCTAATTTCTGAAACCATATCAATTCCAAATTGTTGCCACGACGCAAATCTTCCAAGTTTTCTTCTGTTAAAAGCAGTGTTGGCAAGTTGTTCCATAAGATAACCTTCATGCCCATGCAAATAAACACCGTCAAGTCCCGCTGCTCTAGAGTCAGCAGCAGCTTGTCCAGCATTTTTAATAATTTTTTTAAGTGCACAATTTGAAAGAGGTAAACAAGGAACTTGTTTAATATAATAATTTGGATTGAAGCTTGCACTCACAGGAAATTTAAGTTGTTTAACAAGGCATTCAGGATTGCCAACTCTTCCAAGCCCTGCAGTAAGTTGAATAAAAATGTGTGAACCTTGACTGTGAACCGCTTTTGTCAAATCTCTCCAACCTGAAAACACAGTCCTTGAGCGATCAATTCTTGGAAAATAAGAAAGCCCACCTTTTTCAGTTATTGAATGATCAATGCCATAAGAAATTGGAATAAGCCCTGTTGTAATAAGCCCAACACCACCCTTAGCTCTTTCTTCAAAATAAGAAATCATTTTTTGGTTTGGCCTTCCAGTTTCCTCGCACATATTAATGTTACCCATAGGTCCCATAACACAACGATTTTTAATCATAAGTTTTCCAATTTTGATTGGCTCAAAAAGTTTAGAATATGGATATTCACTTTGCGAAAAAGACGGCGTTTCAAATCCCTTATTCCACCAATCTCCAAAAGAATCTACAAGCGTTTTTAAATCTGCTTGATTTTCCAAAACAAATTTCTTCTTTTCCATAATTCTCCTTTTGATAAAACCAAAATCAAAACAAACTAGTTGCTATTTCATTTTTTATTATAATGTATTTCCACACTAACACAAAACAAAATGCAATTAATTTTATAAAATAATATAAAAAATGACATCTTATCACTTATATTTTGTTTGTTTTTTAGTTTTTAATGCATTTTTGCAAAATTTGTTCATACTATAAAAATAACAAAGGAGATTAATAAAATGGCAAAAAACACAACACAAGGATTTGATATTTGGCTTGTTCTCATCATTTTTTTCTTTGGCTGGCTTGGAATTGACAAGTTATACAAAGGAGGTGGCTGGAAACTTGCACTCGTAAAGTTTTTATTGAACCTAGTTATCGTTGGAGAAATTTGGAACATATACGATTTTGTTTGTGCAATCATGGGTCGCTACAAACTTAACCCATTGAAATAAGCTTGATTTAACTTTTATAATATTTTATTAGCTTTTATTATGTGCATTAGTAAAATGTTAATATAAAAAAAAATCCCGTGCATTAACAAGATGCTTATACCCCGCATTCTCGCGGGGTTTTTTAAAAATAAAAAAAATATTTTTTCAATGATACTTAATCGTTAAATTTAAATTAATTATTATCAAAATACTCTTTAATTACTTTGGCATGTTTTATAAAACCTTTTTCTTGGAACTTTTCGTTAAATTGCGATTCATAAACTTCAACCATAATTTTGGCAATTTCTTTTTCTGTTAATCCTTTGTTTATTTTATTTGTAATAAGTTCTGCTTCATGTTCAAATTCATCATTTGGACAACCTTGTGACAACAAAGCATACGCGTCAAATATATCCAATTCTT
>JBAXZR010000035.1:0-4242 GCA_041670165.1 Clostridia bacterium | reverse complement strand
GCCAATTTTTTTTGATGGATAACGAATTAATGTTGTTTTGTCTTTGTTATACAACACACCGTCTTGTGTTGAATAGTTTGCTAGCGAATCAGCAACATTAATTTCTGTTAGTGAATTACAACCAAAAAAGACATTTTCTCCAATCGTACAATCTGGAATTGTGATGCTCTGAAGATCTGAACAACCATCAAAAGCCCAATTTCCAATATTTTCAATGTGAGCTAATGAAATGGTTTTTAAACCTTTGCAATTTTCTAGTCCCATAAGACCGATAGTAGTGAGGTTTTTTGACATAGTTACATTAGTTAGATTATCACAACCCATAAATGATTCTCTTCCAACATTGGTAACAGTGTCTGGAACAAAAATGTTAGTAACATCTAAAGACCAACAATAAAATGCAAAATCTGGAAGAGTTGTAATTGGCAACCAATTGAATCTTTCAGGAATTTCAACCAAAGCAGTTGGTGTTGAACCTTTCTTTGCTGAATAGCTTTCACCTAGCAGTGTCAAAGATACATTTGTTTGCAAAGTATCAAATCTTGCATACAATGTTGTGGCATCACCTGAATAAGGATATTCAACTTTATTTGTAAAGTCCATATCAGTGTAAAGTCCATAGAATGCAGGCTTTCCATCAACTGACATTTCAGGAAGATTGTCCCAATTTAGAGCAGAAGTAGAAGAATATGTTGCAAGCTCATTGCTTCCATCACTAAATGCGTAATTGTTAAGTTGTTTATAATATTTGTTGTAATTATTTAGGTCAATAGACATGGTTGTTACATGACTAAATTCAGTAATTATATATGCACTAACTGTTGAAATTGAATCAAGAATGCAAACTTCTGTAACAAAACCACATAGATATCCGCATGAAGTTTCATCATCAAAACTGTTTGCAATGGTTTCAGAATTAATAATTACTTGATTAAGAGAAGAGCATTCTGAAAATGCTTCTTGTCCAATAAATGTAACAGTTGTTGGTATTGTGATTGATATAAGTGAAGAACAAGAAAAGAAACAAGCGTCTAAGATTTCTATTAATGTGTTTGGCAAAATAATATTGTTTAATGAAGAACAACCATAAAACAAGGCTGCTCCTAATGATTCAATCATATTTTCAGACAAATCTAAGCTTGTGAGTCCTGTGCATGACTCAAATGCATAATCTCCTATGCTTGTTACACTTGTTGGAATTGTTATGCTTGTAAGTTCTGAACAAAGAGCAAAAGCATCATAAAATAATGTTTCAACAGTGCTAGGAATTGTATAAGAACCCGTTTTTGCTTGTGGACATCTAACAAGAATTGTTTCATCTTTTGAGTATACAACTCCATCAATATCTTTTTGTTCAGAATTGCTTGAAGAAACAAAAATATTAGCAAGATTAGGACAAAGATAAAATGGGTCAGAATTATCCTGAATAACAGCAAATTTAGGAATATATATGCTTGTTAAGTTTTCAATTTCGGTAAAATCAGAAATTTCTGTAATTTTTTTCCTATTATATTTTTCTGGAATAACAACATCACCTGTTGTTGTTTCATTTTTGGATACTCCATATTCAGAATCATCATTTATAAGATACAAGTTCAAATTGGTTGGGGTCTCTTCAAATTTTGCATAAAGAGTTGTTGCTCCTGAATATGGAAGCTCAACTTTTTGTGTGTATGCTTGGTCTTCAAACAGTCCATAGTAGGCAGGTTCACTCTCGTCTTGACTGTACATGTCAGGAAGATTTTCTTCTGTCAAAGTGCTTCCTTCAATAAGAGTCAAAGTTTTTGTTTCTGGATTGAATGAAAAACTTTCTTCACCACCTGTTCCATCAACATTTCTAAGAGTCGTAGAAAAACTATTGTCAAAAGCAGTAACACTTTTTCCATTGTCAGAAATGTCAAGTGTCATAACAATTGTTGCAGTTTTTAGTGCTTCAACATTAATAGCTCCACTTGTGTAAGTTGCATTTGTAGTTGGAGTAGCATTATTTATTGAATAAACGCAAGTTCTGTCAATATTCGTGCCACCAAGATTTGTTCCGTTGAATTCACCAAAAGAATCACCACTAAGCTCAAAGCTAAGTGATCGTTCATCTGAGTTATTTACAACAGTTAATGTTATAATAATAGGTTCTGTTTCATTAGCAAATTCCATTGCTGAACCAATTGCCCATGTTCCAAGTTTGCCTTCAGGGTCACCAGCAAGGGTTGAAACTGGACCATAGTTAACAAAGGTTTCAGCCTTTGCTCCTGTAACAGTTCCAGTAACTGTGGACAAAACATGGATAGATGTGAAATCTACCGTGTTAACCACTGGAAGAGTTTGAGTTGAAGCCGCCCAAACAGCAAAACCCATAACCACAAGTGCAAGACACATACTCATAATGGTAGAAGCAATTTTAAATCGAATTTTCACAAAATTCTCCTTTTTTCAAATGCAAAACTAAAAAAAACACAAATCAATATTCAAACTAACTCAAAAAATTACAAAAAATATTAAACTATTCTTTTAATAATTTTGAAACTATTCTATCCAAAATTACTAAAATTAAATATAATTTAATTTGATAAATTTTAATTAAACTATATTAACAGTATGATAATAAAATACAAAATAAAAGTCAAACAAAAAAAGACAAATTTTAACATTATTTTTGTCTCGGCAAAAAAATTACTAGACATTTTTGTTTTATTATGCAATTGATAATATTGAAAAAAAGCAGTGTTACAAATAGCACCACTGTTTTTTTGTTAATTAACATTAAGTTCAGCAATTCATATCATCTTTTGCCATTGTTTATTATTCTTTAACATCTTCAATAATTTCAATGCAAGGAAGCTGTAACCCTTCAAGAAGTTTAAGAGTTGCTCCTCCACCTGTTGAAATATGTGTATATTTTTTTTCTAGATTTAACATGTGAACAGCTGCACTACTATCTCCGCCACCAACAATAGAAAGTCCTTTAACTTTTGTCATTGCTTTTGCAACTTTTTTTGTTCCATCACCAAAATTCATAAATTCAAACACACCCATTGGTCCATTCCAAATCACAATTTTGGCTCTTTTTATGATTCCAGCAAATTGTTTAGCTGCCTTTGGTCCAATATCCATTGCAATTTCGCCATCTGGAATGTCATTGGAATTGCGTCGTTTGGCTGGGGCATCTGGTTTAAATTCTGTTGCCGTCCATGAATCCACAGGAAGCACAATTTCAACTCCCATAGATTTGGCTTTTGCAAGCATTTCTTTTGCAAATTCAATTGAGCCATTGTCAACAAGTGATGATCCAACTTTTCCGCCTTGACTAGCAATAAAAGTGTATGCCATTGCGCCACCAATAATAAGAGTGTCAACTCTTGGAAGAAGATTTCTAATAACCTGAATTTTGTCAGCAATTTTTGCTCCGCCAAGAACTGCAACAAAAGGTTTATCTGTGGAAGTGAGCGCTTGTTCAATGATATTTGATTCTTTTCCCATCAACAGTCCAAGACAAGCAGGCATAAGTTTTGCAACACCATATGTGCTGGAATGTTTTCTATGTGCTGTGCCAAATGCATCGTTAACATAAATGTCAGCAAGCTTTGAAAGTTTTTTTGCAAAATCAGGGTCATTAAGCTCTTCTTCTTTATGAAAGCGAACATTTTCAAGAAGCAAAAGTTCTCCATTTTTAAGTTCAGCAATTTTTGCTTGAGCATCTTTTCCAACAATATCACTTGCAAATCTAACTTTGCAAGCAAGCATTGTTATAAGTGCTTTTGCAACAGGTAACATTGAATATTTTGGGTTAACCACACCTTCTGGTCTTCCAAGATGAGAAATTGCAATAACTTTTGCACCTTTCGCAAGCAAATATTTGATTGTTGGAAGTGCTTCAGTGATTCTTTTTGTATCAGTAATGTTTCCTTCTTCATCAAGAGGAACATTGAAGTCAACTCTAAGCAAAACTTTTTTGCCAGCGACATCAATATTTTCAACAGTCTTTTTCATAATTCTCCTTACATAACAAACTATCATTAGTTTGCCACAATATGCAAAAAAAAACAAATGAAATGGTATTGTTTTATATTTATCATTTAAAATTAATTAATATTTTTTAAAAAAAATTGTATCATTTTTTTATCTATCAAGATAAGTTTTTAAAATTGCAAGCACTTCATCAACATTGTTGTTTGTAATAATTTGTTTTTTTACACTTGCTGAGTTTTCACAACCTGTTAATGCCCACAAAAAATGTTTTCGTGC
>JBAXZR010000034.1:0-4397 GCA_041670165.1 Clostridia bacterium | reverse complement strand
TTGTTTTTTGGCTTAAAAGAGCAAGCTTTTCTTGAATCTCAACACAAACAACTTTTTTGCATTTAGTTTTATGTGCAACCAAAATTCCAACAATTCCGCTTCCTGAACACAAATCAACAACACAATCTGTTCTTTTTGCTTTAGCAAAATTTGCAAGCAAAACAGAATCACTTGTGAAACAATAAGAAAGGGGATCTTGAAAAATTTTTAATCCATCTAATTGCAAATCATCAAGTCTTTCACAAGGCAAACAAAAGCCGTCAGCATCGCTTGAAGTCAAAAATCGTTTTAGCATTTTTTAATTCCTGAATTAGTTGTGTTCTCACCCTTGCTAAATTCAATTTTATCAAGGTCATACACATTAACTTGGCTTAGTCCTTCTTTTTCAGAATTGATTCTAACAGAAACAGTTCTTTTCAAAAGATCATTATAAACAACAGTTCCTTTTCCAGCTGGACAAGTTACAGTTGAATTAATTTTTGGCATAAGGTTTTGTGTTTCAGCATAATGAGCATTTTCAAATGATAAACAGCAATAGAGCCTACCACAAATACCTGAAATCTTGTTGGGATTAAGAGAAAGATTTTGATTTTTTGCCATTTTAATTGAAACAGGAGCAAAGTCGTTCAAAAATTCTTTGCAACAACAAACTTTACCACAAGGACCAAGTCCGCCACAGATGCGAGCTTCATCACGATCACCAATTTGTCGCATTTCAATACGCGTACGGAACATTCCTGCAAGTTCTTTGACAATTTCTCTAAAATCAACCCTGTTTTCGCTTGTGTAATTCACAAAAAGTTTGCTTTCATCAAGAGAAAAAACACAAGATACAACTTTCATTTCACTTGAATACTTGTCAGCTACTTTTCGAATTTTAAAAACACTGTCTTTTGCTTTTTTATCAAGCATTTGTGCTTTTTTTTCATCTTCAATAGATGCAATTCTTAAAACTTTTTTTATTGCAGGAGAAAGCTCATCAATATTTTTTATTTCAACTTTTGAAACAATTGTTCCAATCTCAATGAAACCATCACTGTCAATTACAACTCGTGAGTTAACTGGCAAATTAGCACCAATATTTGCGGTTAAAAAATCATCTATATCACAAAAATAATGTTTGCAATCATCACCAAATTTAACACCTATCATTTTCATTTCCATTTATATTTTACCTCCAAAATTCCAAATAGCAATTTATCTGAAACAACTGACAAATTTACATTAGAATCAAATTGTTTTTTAGCTTCATTAATTAAATCTAAAGTTTTTATTATTGCAGTCAAGCTAAAATCTTCACTTACTTTTTTAACTTTTTCGTCTAGTTTCACATTTATATTGTTTTTATAAGCAAGCATCTTTGCAAATATCATGCTCAAAAATTCCAGCTTTGATAAATAATTTTCTTTTTCTTTAGACAATTCTTTTGAAAAAGGCAATATATCTGTGCTTTTAAGCATTTCGCAAACGATTCTTTTTGCTTGCATAAACTGATTTTGTGTTTGTTTGCTTTGAACATATTTAACACAACCGCCAAGTTTTCCATTGCAAGCTTCAATCGCTTCTTCTGCCAGCAAAACATTTGCTCCAATTGTAATTAAATAAGATTTAACGATTTCTTCAGAAAATGGCATCACATATAGTTTGGAAAGTCTTGAACGAACTGTTTGCAAAACCCCTGACTCGTTTGTTGCAGTAAGCAAAAATACAACATTTTGCGGTGGTTCTTCAATTAGCTTTAAAAGCTTGTTTTGGGCTTGTTCTGTTGCATTGTTAAAATTGTTAAGAATAAAGACTTTTTTTTCAGAAATCATAGGTTTCACAAGAGCCTCAGATGAAATCATATCAGAGTCTGAAACAAGAAATTTTTCACCTTTAGGATATGTTAAAATGTCTGGATGAGTGCCTTTCAAGGCAAGCAAACAACTTTCACATTTTCCACAAAGATTTTTTGTTGAACAAACAATCATGTTTGCAACCGCCTCAGCAAAATTGTTAACCAAAAAAGAATCGGAAGATAAAAACAAATATCCATAAGACAAATTATTTTTATAATCTGAAGCAACACTTTTAAAAGTGTCATTTTTTCTTAGCAAATTTAAAAGGCTTGTACTACAATCCATATTACAATTTTAACATAAACATAAGTTATAGACAAGCCAAATTAAATTTTTTGTTCTAATCAACAAAACTACTAAAAAAAATCATATAATTTTGTTTTGCAAATTTAATATTATATTTTTATAAAAAAACAACTGCTGTTTGCAGTTGTTAAAATGAAACTTGATTTTTATGCACGAATTCCCAAAACTTTAAGTTTGCTAACTCCAGCAGGAGTTTGAACTGTTACCAAATCACCCTTTTTTGAACCAAGAAGTGATTTGCCTACAGGAGATTCATTGCTTACAAAACCTTTTGCAGGATTACTTTCTGTTGATCCAACAATTTGGTATTCAAAAGTTTCGTCAAACTCTTCATCATAAAGTTTAACAAAACAACCAACAGACACTTTGCTTGTGTCAATTGAAGAGCGAGAAAGAATAACAACGCTTAGGAGCTTTGCTTCAATTTCTAAAATTTCAGTTTCAATTGCAGACTGTTCTTCTTTTGCTGAATCATATTCAGCATTTTCACTTAAATCGCCGTATTCACGAGCAAAGCCAACTTTTTTGGCTGCAGCGGGACGAAGAATGGTTTTGAGTTCATCAAGTCTTTCTTCAAGTAATTTTTTTCCTTCTGGTGTCAAAAATGTTTTTTGTGTCATATATTTTTCTCCTCAAGAATTTCAAAAAAAATTATTAACCACTCCTACTCCTAACAAAAAGAATAGGATAAGTCAATAACATTTGACGGTGGCAATCCTAACATAAATTTAAGAATATGTCAAGGATATTTTATGCAGTTGCTAGTCAAATATGTGCTTATGGATTTTTGTTATTGGTTAACGCATAATTTGGCTTTTGAATAGACCGCTTTTGCAATTTTGTCATATGTTTCTTTTGTCAGACTTTTTTCTTTTTCTTTATAGGAACTAATGAGTTTCAGAATTGAATTTACATTATATTTGTAACTTTTCATTTTTTCAATTACTTTATCTTCTGATTTTATGATGCTTTGTTGAACAAAACTTGGAAGATTTGATTTACCATTTTTGATGTCTTGAATTTTTGAAACGGTTTTAAAAAGTTCAATTATTGTATTTTCTTTGTTTTTTTCTTGCACACTAAGTTTTTCGTTTTCTTCATTCATAGCAAAATTTTGTTTACGAATTGCATCAGCTACAATTTTTTTCTCTATGAAATTTTTCTTTTCTTCTTCATCAATTAAAATTGAATATTTTTGTTCCTTTTCAAGTCCAATTTCGTTTTTTAGTGCTTCAACTTTTTCCATTGGTAAAAGTTTGTCAAGAATGTCGCAATATTGAAGAACCGTACCATCGTTTCTTTTGCCTAATTTGTTTGATAAATTGTGAGCATCAGTAACCCCACCTGAAATTCCAAATCCATATTTTTTTGCAATTTCAAGATTTTTATTAACATTTTCATTACTTTCAATTTGGTGAAAAGCTTCAATATATTTGACACCTTTTTCTTTAAGAAATTCAAAAGATTTTTCAAATGTTTCATAGCTTTTATCTTTAAATTTTCGTTCAATATCATATTTGTAAAGTGAAGGGTGAGCAACACTTAAAATCATTTTTCCGCTTGAAATTTCTTCACTGAATATTCTTGAAAAAATTTCCATTGGAACAGCTTTTTCATTTGCATTTTTGTCAATAAGTGCATTAATAATGTTTTTTTGTTTCGAAAAAGAAATATTTGCATCCATCAAAATATTGTAAGCATCATCTTTTGTAAGCAAACCCTTTTGTGAAAGTTCAAACAATTTTGCCTTTACAATTTCAAAATCTGAAGGTGAAATATTGTTTTTAATAGCATTATAAACTTTCAAGGAAGTTACTAATCTTTTTTCAGAAATAATTTTAAATTTATCAATAAATTGCTCGTCATTTGTGTCAAAGCCGTATGCAAGAATGTGAACTTTAACACCATTTTTATCTTTAACAGAAAGTTCCACACCACTAATAAGATTGATTTTGTCTTTATATTCAGGTAATGTTGCATAGCTCAAAAGTTCAATTGAACCTTTGATATCATCATGATCGGTTATGCTCAGATGAGTTATCCCATTTTGGATTGCACGATCCAAAATTTCTTTTGGACTTGCGCAACCGTCAGAAAATGTTGAGTGAACATGCATTTCTATCTTTGCCATTTCCCTTACCTCTGACCTAATTTTATCATGACTTAAAATAAAAATCAAGATTTGATTTGTTGAGAGTTGCTATAAAAAAATGTTTTCGAAAAATACATTTCAAAGCACAAAAATCTTTTAAT
>JBAXZR010000033.1:0-4774 GCA_041670165.1 Clostridia bacterium | reverse complement strand
TGTTTAAAGACTTGATTTGTTCCAGTTGCTGCAAGCCCAGAAGACCCACCAATAATAATTGCATAGATTACATTTTGTGCAATTATCATATCTGGAAAAGCAAAATATATTATTGCCCCCAAAACAACTCCAACTCCACAAGCAATGATTGGAATAAAAGTCTTGAATTTTTCGCTAGTAAAAGCAGTTTTTAAAAAAATTATTATCCAATATGTTATTAACACAATTGCAGGAACACTTGCAACATTCATAAAGATTTCCATATTTTTCCCCTTTAATCATTTCAGTATATCTATTATTTAAGCAAAATGTTCTTGCCATTAAAATTTTTGTTAATGATATAATTTATTTTGCATTGCATTTTTTACTAATTTTGCGATTATGAATATTATTTAATATATTTTTACTTTAAAAAAAATATATGATATTATGTTGTAAATTTTAATGATAGGTGAAAAATGAGAAAAAATTTTACAAACAAAAAACGATTAATTTTTCTAACAATATTATCTTTTGGAATATCGTTTGCAGGATTTTTGCACATTCCAATTCTTTCAGCACTAGGTGTTGATGTTTTTGCTTTGCGTGGAATATTAATATTCACAGCATTGCCCGTAATAGCAATTTTTTCAATCCCTTTTGCATATTGTATTGTTTTGTTGTTTACAAAAAACAATAATGAGAAAAAAACCATTAACTCAAAAAATTAATGATTTTTCAATCTAAAAAATTATTTAACTAAGACTTTTCAAAAAAATTGAACCGATAAAGTTATTGCATTTTAATTAAATATACTTATCAAATCCAAAATATATGTTTGTAGGTTATATTAAAGGTTACAATTCAACAATCTCAAAAAGTTTTTCTTTAACCATTTCTGAAATAATCATATTTGCAATTTCCAATAATATTTTCTTTTTTCCATAATCTTTTTTGTCAATTTTGATTTTTGCAAATGGTTTATTATTTAACTTGTTTTTGATTGAATAAAATGAAAAAGAAAAAACACAATCTTGCAAGTTTTTTACAAATTCACTCATATCACAAATTTCAAAAACAGTTCCAAATTCAATATTTTGTTTTGGAGCATAGTTTGAAAGTGTTTCAAGAATTTTGGCTGCATCAAAATTTTCTCCACCATGTTTTTTATCAAGTTCATTTACGGAATTAAATTCATTTTCAGCGCTTTTCAAACTTCTTTCAAAAAAATCAGAAAAATAAATAAACTTTTTCAAATTTGCTTTCCTCCTAAATCTTTTTTCTTATTCAATTCTGGCCCTTCGATAACAATCTGTTCAAGATCAGAAGAATAACTTGAATAATAGCTGTTGTTAGATATATTTTTTGCTGATTGGTAGTGCCTTTCTTCCATTTTTGGAGCTTTGACTTTACTTATTCGTGGATATTCATTTTCTATCAATTCAAAAACACGATTGTAAGGATCTGGCTTGCATTGAATTCTTTCAACAATGTTTTCATTAGCTCTGTTCATTGCATCTTTTTGATCTTTTATCCCTCTTACACATGTCTGCCATATTCTTCGCTTTTCTTCATCAGTATAATCCTTTGTTTTATCAAGCTCAATTATGTCAATAAGAATACCCTTGTTCTTTCTGTCATAATTAATCCTACAATAAGCATAAGGCTCATTTCCATCAAAAATTAACATTAATGCATCTGTTGGACTTGTTAAAACTGTTTCAAGAGCTGCTTCATTTAAGTCATTAACAGAAAAACAAGTGTCAAATTGCAATCCAATTGTTAATGCTACTGCAGATGTGATTGGTGGCCAAAGATAGGTAATTTCATCACCAGACACATCTTTTACATTAGGTTCAAAAACTTTCATTTTAGGAACTTTTCCATGCAAAATTTCTTTTGTTTTGAGTTTTGCTTCTTCAATTTTTGCATCGGTAAGATATCGATCAAAACCATCAATGGTAAATTGATTTATAAAAATTGATTTATCCAAATTGCTAATAATTGGTTTCAACTCAGGATTTTCATAAAGATATTTTTCATCTTCCATGTATTCCAAAACAATTTCAGAATTTAATCCATTTCCCTTTAATTCTTTATATTTAACTCCATCACATTCATTGTGTCTTTCTGGATTAAATTTTTCAAGTTGATTTTTGTAAAATTTCAAAATTTTTGGATAATGTTTAACCAAAGTACTTGCTATGTCCAAAAAGTCAAAACACTTATAGTTATTTTCAAAAAATTTAAGAATTTGTTTGTGATATGAAACTGTTTTTTCACTCAAAACTTTTGGAAATCCATTTTCCATAACAATTTCATTATTAGGATTTCTTGCATATTCAATTTTTTTCTCTTGTATGTGTTGTAAACCTAAAGGAAGATTTCCAAATATTTCCATAATTTTATTTGAAAAATCGTATTCACTAGAAATATTTTCTTCAAATTTATTTAAGAAATCAAGAACTTGTTTTTGATGTCCCGTATTTGGTTCAAAACCACCAAGTGAAATGAATAGCTTAACCATAACAACTTGAGCATCAAAGTACATATTTTTAAACCATTCATTTTTTTCTAATAACATGATGCCAGTTGATTTTGTTGAATAATATTTTTGAATCATTTCAGGCGTATTATCTATAGCGTCCATAATATATTCTTTTGGAAAAAATAGTTGATCTTTAACATTATTAGAAAAAAAATTATTTTTTGCAGTGTTCCAGTCAAACAACAAACCAATTTTTTTGTGATTAAATAGATTATCGATATAATCAACATTCAAGTTTTTAATTGAAATAATTTCTCCACTTTCTTTTACATAATAAACTTGAGCTTTTTTTTTGTTTTCAGTGCAATTAACTAAAATAAAAAGCCCATCATTACCAGAATCAACATTTGTAACAACATAATTTTCAGGAACATAAAAGTCAACAACTTTATTTATTGTTTTAAGACCAATACTGCGAATTTCTGGATTAAAGAAAGCATTTTTTCCAAAAAATTTACAACTTGATGGAACAACAACTCTCTCAAGTCCCTTAAGCCCATAAAATGCGTTGGAACAAATTCTAGTATAATTGTCACTTAAAATATATTCTTTGGGACATTGTTGACTTTCTGTACATTCAACAGCATATCGTAATTCATTAAAAATCTTAATTGATGATAACTCATATTCATTATTTATCATGTCAAACTGTACTCCAGAAAACTGAGCAACTTCAGGAAGTGCAACAAACTTTCCATCAATTGGCTTTTCCTCTAGCATCAAAAATCTTGGTTCAACTTTGACCCATACAAGATTTCCTCGCCAAATTTTTTGTCCATTTGAAAGGGTGCTTTGTTTAAAACAAGGATCTGCGAAAACTTGTATAAATCTTTCTCCATTTAGTTCATACTCTTTATAGCGTCTTGGCAAAAAATCATTTGTTGAATCAGAAGGTTTGAAAGTGTCAAATGTATATCCTCTTCCAGTTGGTTTAAGAGAAGTATTTTGTTGCGTTTCATAAAGCTCATATTCATCAGAAAGCTCTTTTGCTTTTTCCACATCTACAACAGTTTTTGGATATGTTCCATCAGAAAATCTCAAAATTTTATCGTTGCCCCTAACTGATTGAGGAACTATGCTTGAAATTGATGAAAACAAAGACGCAGGACATGAAGATATGAAACGAGAACCTTGATCAGCAGTGGCACATGTGCCATTTTGTTTCAAAATTGCATTACCTTCTCTAACAATCGTGCTAGACCAAATTGATGCAGAAATTGGGGAGAAATTTCCATCTGTTATGCGACAATTATTTTGACCATAGTCAACATTTGAACCCAAAATTATCGCCAAGTCGGATTGTTTAATTGATGCTCTATATTTTTTTATAATATCCAAGTTTTTTCTGCCATGGAAAATGTCTTTTGAAATGAGTTCAATCGGTAAAAAAGTGGCTGCATTTTCCAACTCTTCTTGAGAGCTATAAGTATGTTTGTTTAAGCTTTTTAAGTTTGATAACATATTATTTTGTAGTTGTATGTTTTTTCTTTTAAAGAATTTATTAAAAACATTCATGCCTAACACCTTTTTTCTTTTAATATAACAAATTTTTAACCAATTTGCAATACTAGACAAATTAGTTGTACATGAAAAATGTTAAATAGCATGTTAAAACAATTAGTTAACACTTTGACACAAAGTTTTTGAGAAGCTATTATTTTTTTATCTTTAACCTTTAACAATAACTTTTTGTTTTTCTAATTTTCTTAGACAAATAGAAAAAATTTTAAACTATAAATTATTAAATTTTCTTTGCACAAAAAAAATTATAATCTGAAAATTATATTTTTTTAAATATAAATAATGGTTAGAAAATTTTTATGAATTCAAATGGAAATGACCAAACAAAATTTAGTTTGTTTCTTTATGTTTCCAACGATTAATATCTCTTGTATTAATTTTTTCAAAATTCATATCCATTGCTTCATCTAAATCAATATTATTGGCATTGGCAAGACAAACTATTGCAAAAAACAAATCGCCCAATTCTTCTGTTAATTGTTTAATGCTTTCTGTTTCTTTTCTTTTTTTATCTCCATACATATGGTTCATAACCCTAGCCACTTCACCAACTTCTTCAGTTATACATGCCATCATGGAAAGAGGTGAAAAATATGGTTTTTCAAAATATTTTTATATAATAAACCGATGGATAAATTTTTATTAAGAAAAATTGCAAAGAACAATCTAATTCAAATTGCAAAAAACAAAGAAAGCAAAGTTTTGGCCGAAGAAATAATTTTTAAT
>JBAXZR010000032.1:0-6437 GCA_041670165.1 Clostridia bacterium | reverse complement strand
CTAAAAGGAAAAAATATATGATTGAAATTAGAGAAGTTTTAACAAAAAAAGATCAAAAAAAATTCGTTCAATTTCCTAATAAGTTATACACTGGCTCAAAATTCTTTGTTCCTGCTTTAAATATGGACGAAATGGCAATTTTTGGCAAAAAAAATGCTTCATGGGAAGATTGTGAAATGATATATTTTCTTGCACTCGATAATGACAAAGTTGTTGGAAGAATTGCAGGAATAATACAAAAATTATCAAACAAAAAAACTGGGGAGAAAAAGGCAAGATTTTCAAGATTTGACGCGATAAACAATCTTGAAGTGGCAAAAGCTCTTTTTGGTGCAGTTGAAAATTGGGCAAAAAGTAAGGGAATGGAAAAGGTTCACGGACCGCTTGGATTCAATGATCTTGACCGTGAGGGCATGCTTATTGAAGGCTTTGATGAAGTGTGTACATATGAAGAACAATACAACTATGATTACTATCCTGTTTTAATGGAAAAATGTGGATACAAAAAGGAAATTGACTGGCTTGAGTTTAAACTATACACTCCTGAAAAGGTTAGTGAAAGACTTGAAAGAGTTAGTAAACTTGTTTTGAAAAGATACAAACTTCATCTTGCAGTAGAAAGTAGCAAAAGAAAATACTTAAAAAAATATGCTAAAGATATTTTTAGAATAATTGATGAAGCATATGCACCACTTCATGGCACAGTTCCGTTTAATGATAAAATGAGAAAATCTATTATTGATCAATTTAACCTTTTTATTTCAGCTGATTTTATTATTACAGTTCTTAATGAAAAAAATGAACCTATTGCATTTGGTTTTGCAATCCCATCACTTTCAGAGCCTTTAATTAAATGCAGAGGAAAGCTTACTCCAAAGAGTATTTTGAACATTTTAAAATTTGTTAAAAAACCTAAAATTGTTGACCTTGGCTTGATTGGTGTTATCCCTGAATATCAAAGCAAAGGTGTTAATTCGGTTGTTTTAAGAGAAATGCAACAACGATGTATTGACAAAAAAATTGAATATTGTGAAACAAACTTGAATCTTGAAGACAACACAAAAGTTATGCAACAATGGGACGAATTTGAAAAATTTGAACAACACAAGCGTCGCCGTTGCTATATTAAAATGTTGGGGTGACACCAAAAAAAATAAGCAGGTACGCAAAGCCTTGCTTTGCTAACTTGCTATTTTTTTTGGTTTCCCTCCCACCTCCCTTTCCTTAAAAAGTGTTCGTTTAAAAAAACTCAACGGCTGAACTAAATTCAGCCTGTTTTTTTGAACTCCATGTTTTAAGTGAAAGCAAAATTTTTAGATATTTTAAAAATGAATTTATATTTTTATTTTTTTGGTGTCACCCCAATATCATTTATGATTTTTAATTGCTAATGCAAGAGAAACTGTTATTGAAACGCAAGCACCTACAAGGGGATTGTTTCCCATTCCAATAAATCCCATCATTTCAACATGTGCTGGAACACTTGAACTTCCTGCAAATTGTGCATCTGAGTGCATTCTTCCCATTGTGTCAGTTAGTCCATAGCTTGCTGGACCTGCTGCAACATTATCTGGGTGGAGTGTTCTACCAGTTCCGCCGCCACTTGCAACTGAAAAATATGGAATCCCTTTTTCGGTTTGAACTTTTTTGAAAATTCCTGCAACTGGGTGTTGAAATCTCACTGGGTTTGTGGAATTGCCTGTGATTGAAATGTTGACTTTTTCATGTTCCATAATTGCAACACCTTCTGAAACATCATAAGCTCCGTAAACAAGTACACTTGCTTTTTTGTCATTTGAAAAAGCTTTTGTTTCAAGAATGTTAAGTTTATTTTCTTTTTGGTCAAAGTTTGTCTTGACATATGTGAAACCATTTATTCTTGCAATAATATAGGCTGCATCTTTGCCAAGTCCATTAAGTATTACCTTTAGTGGAGTTTTGCGAATTTTGTTTGCACTGTTTGCAATTCCCAATGCTCCTTCAGCAGCTGCAAAACTTTCATGTCCTGCCAAAAAGCAAAAGCAAGTATTTTTTTCATCAAGTAGCATTGAAGCAAGTCTGCCGTGTCCAACACCAATTTGTCGTTGATCTGCAACTGAGCCTTTGATACAAAAAGCTTGCAAGCCTTCGCCAAGAGCATTGGCTATGTCATTTGGATTTGTAAGGTTGTTTTTTATTGCAATTGCAGAACCTAAAGTGAAAGCTTGAACAGCATTTTCAAAGGCGATTGGTTGAATGTCTCTAACCATTTTTCCTATGTCTAAACCTAAGCCTTGGCATGTTTCAATGCACTCACTAAATGAAGAAAAACCATGTTTTTTCATGCATATTGAGATGCCTTCTTGTCTTGGACCAAATTCGAATTTTTCCATTAATTTTTCTCCTTTTACTCATGCCTTGGATCAATAAATTTTTTGCCCTCTTTAAAACGACCATATTGTTTTGTGCAACTTTCTAGTGCTTCTGGTCCGCTTGCTCCCTTTTCAAGAGCTTCGATAAGGGCAGGAGATTTAACAAATTCATAACCAATAATTTCGTCATTTTCATCAAGAGCAATTTTTCTAATCATTCCTTCGGCAAGGCTAAGATATCTTGTGCCTTTGCTTTCACTTGAGTAAACAGTGCCAATTTGACTTGTTTTATATTTGCCAAGGTCTTCAAGCCCTGAGCCAATCATAAGTCCACCCTCTGAAAAAGCTGACTGGCTACGACCGTAAACCAATTGAAGAAACAAATTTTTCATTGCAACATTGATTGCGTCACAAACCAAGTCTGTGTTTAATGCTTCAATAAGTGTTTTTCCTGGTAAAATTTCAGCTGCCATTGCTGCAGAATGAGTCATACCACTGCAACCAATTGTTTCAACAAGTGCTTCTTTAATAATTCCATTTTTAACATTGAGTGTAAGTTTACATGCTCCTTGTTGAGGCGCACAACCACCAACACCATGAGAAAAACCAGAAATTTGATCGCTGTTTTTTAGAGTTGTCCATTCGCCCTCTTGTGGAATTGGAGAAGGTCCTTGCCCATTAAGGTTTTTCACGCATTCCATTTCACCAAGTTCGCCGACTTCTTTTTGATTATTCATTTTTATCTCCTTGTTTCGCTATGATTATATTTGATTTTTCTTTTTGGGTCAAACGATTTGAAATGGAATTATTATATTGCAAAAATGTAAAATCATTTTGTAAAAGACAAACATAATAACGAGATTTTTTTTAGCAACAATGCTAAAAAGCAAAAAAAAATTGAAATAGTTATTCAATATTACAATAATATTAAATTCAAATTTTCGACAAAGATAGGCAAAATTTAAGATTGAATTTAGCTGTTCAAGGCAAAAATTGATTTTGTAACAAGGAGCGAATATATGAGATATGTTTTTGGTGCTATTGCTTGTCTGATTGCAATTCTTTGCATGTTTACTTTTGGAGATGTTGCAGGTGGTTCTTCAAATGATGAATATCTTAGAATTCACATTCGTGCCAATTCAAACTTAAGTGAAGATCAAAGTGTTAAATATGCAATAAAAGATAAAATTGTTGATGCAATGGTTGGCTTTCTTGCCTATTGTGAAACAAAAGAAGAAGCAGAAAAAACTGTTAAAAACAATTTAAGTTTAATTGAAGAAGTGGCAAATAAAACACTTATTGCATATGGTTTTAGTTACAAGGCAAAAGCTTTTTTAAGGACTGAAAGTTTTCCTACAAGAAGTTATCAAGATTTAACGCTTGAAAGTGGAATTTATGATGCATTAATTCTTGAACTTGGAGAAGCAAAAGGAGATAATTGGTGGTGTGTTGTCTATCCACCACTTTGCTTTGTGCAAAACAATCCAAGCTGTGACAAGGTTGTTTACAAAAGCAGGATTATTGAAATAATCAACAGTATTTTTGGTTAATTAATTGAAAAATAAAAAAGAATAATAAAGTTGAAAAACAAAAACATAAATTTGAATTTTGCTTACATTGAAACGATGCGTTAAAAGATTTATTGATTGGTTTATTATTTTTAAATTTGGATTGTTTCTTAGGAGTTTTGCAATGTCTTAATTTTGATATTTAATTAATTATAAATAAATATATTAACTTTTCACCATTTATTTTTTAATGTCATATATCGTTGCAAAGTAAACAAGATTTGTGATATGCTTTTAACAAGCAAAAAATAATTTACATAAAAAATGGTCTGTTATTGGAGGGTAAATGAAATTAGAACCTTTATTTGATAGGGTGGTTGTAAGCCCAATTGCTGAAAATGAAAAAACTAAAGGAGGCATTTTGCTTCCTAATTCTGCTCAAGAAAAACCACAAATGGGCAAGGTTATTGCAATTGGAAGTGGAATAAACTTGGACGGGGACAAAATTCCTATGCAAGTTAATGTGGGGGACACTGTTATTTATTCAAAATATGCAGGAAGTGAGTTTAAAATTGATGGCGAAATTTTGATTCTTATTCGCCAAACTGAACTTCTTGGAATTTTGAGATAATAAGGATTTTTTAATCATTTAATATATTCGGAGGAAAAATGGCAAAACAAATTAAATATGGTGATGAAGCAAGAAGAGCACTTGAAAAAGGTGTTAATATTCTTGCAAACACAGTTAAAATAACACTTGGACCAAAGGGAAGAAATGTTGTTCTTGACAAAAAATATGGTGTTCCACTTATTACTAATGATGGCG
This sequence comes from Clostridia bacterium, assembly GCA_041670165.1. Taxonomy (GTDB): domain Bacteria; phylum Bacillota; class Clostridia; order Christensenellales; family UBA1242; genus JBAXZR01. The sequence goes on along the minus strand of JBAXZR010000032.1, from coordinate 1,752 downwards.
TTACAATTGCAAAAGAAATCAGTTTAAAAGATCCTTTTGAAAATATGGGTGCTGAACTCATTAAAGAAGTAAGTGTAAAAACAAATGATGTTGCAGGTGATGGAACAACCACAGCAGCTGTTCTTGCTCAAGCAATAATTCGTGAGGGAATTAAAAATTTTGCTGCTGGAGCAAATCCAATCATTTTGAAAGGTGGAATTGAAAAAGCAACTGAATGTGTTGTTGGTGAACTTTTAAAAATTTCTAAACCTATTGAAAGTAGCAAAGCTATTTCTCAAATTGCATCAGTTTCTGCTGGCGATCCAAAAGTTGGAGAACTTATTGCTAAGGCTTTTGAAAAAGTTGGGAAAGATGGCGTCATCACTGCTGAAGAAAGCAAAACAATGAAAACCGAACTTTCAGTTGTTGAAGGTATGCAGTTTGACAGAGGATACCTGAGTGCATACATGTGCACAAACACAGAAAAGATGATTGCTGAACTAGATTATCCACTTATTCTTCTTGTAGACAAAAAAATTTCTTCAATAACTGAACTTGTGCCACTTCTTGAACAAGTGATGAAAAGTGGACAAAAACTTTTGATAATTGCTGAAGACATTGAAGGTGAAGCTCTTGCAACACTTGTTTTGAACAAACTCAGAGGAACTTTTTCTTGCGTTGCAGTGCGTTCCCCAGGTTTTGGCGATCGCAGAAAAGCAATGATGGAAGATATTGCAATTTTGACAGGTGCAACAATTTTCTCTGATGAAACTGGTGTGTTACTTAAAGATGCAACTTTTACTGACCTTGGCTCTTGCAGAAGCTTAAGAGTTGACAAAGACTCAACAACAATTATTGAAGGAAAGGGAGATTCTGAAAAAATTGCTTCGAGAGTTAGTAGCATAAAAACTCAACTTAATGCGTCAACAAATGATTATGAAAAAGAAAAATTTGCTGAAAGACTTTCAAAGCTTTCTGGCGGTGTTGCTGTTATTCATGTTGGGGCAGCTACTGAAGTTGAAATGAAAGAGAAGAAACTCAGAATTGAAGATGCCATTGCAGCAACAAAAGCTGCTTCCATTGAAGGTGTTGTACCAGGGGGTGGAACTGCATTGTTAAAAACAATTCCAGCCTTGAAAGAACTTATAAAATCTCTTTTTGGCGATGAAAAAACAGGTGCATTAATTGTTTTAAAGGCAATTGAAGAACCAATTAGACAAATTGCATATAACAGCGGAATTGATGGCGGTGTTGTTGTTGCAACAATTCTCGCAAAAGCAGGCGAAATTAACTTTGGATTTGATGCACTAAAAAATGAATATGTTGATATGGTTAAGGAAGGAATAATTGACCCAACAATGGTTACTAGATGTGCTTTGCAAAATGCATCTAGTGTTGCTTCAACTCTTCTTACAACAGAATGTCTGATAACTGATATCCCTGAAAAAGAAGAAATCCATTCACCAAATGAAGAAGAGGTTTATTAAACTTTTGTAATTTTTGCCAAATATGAAAGATGTTATTAATAATTTGCAAGATAAAAATCTATTGAAATTGCATTATTTCAAAAAAATTATAAGATATTAAAAATATCAAGTTTATATAAATGCCAATAAGTAAATTATAAAAACTGTACTGAAAATTGTACAGTTTTTTTTAGACTAATAATTTTTGTTTATATAAAAAATGTCTATTAATGTCGTTCTAATTTAATTTATTTTTTAAAAAAAAGAATTTTATTTAAAATTATAATTGACATAAAAATTATACAGT
>JBAXZR010000031.1:0-6576 GCA_041670165.1 Clostridia bacterium | reverse complement strand
TTTGTTGACAGAGATGACTTCATTGACTTCAATGATCCAAAATTTTATAGATTGCAAGTTGGTGGAGAAGTCAGACTTAAAGGTGCGTATATTGTTAAATGCACGGGCTTTGACCGTGACGCTAGTGGACAAGTTTCCAAAATTTATGCTGAAGTTGAATTTGACACAAAGAGTGGTAGTGGTTCAACCAAAAAAGTTAAGGGAACAATCCATTGGCTTCCAGCAAGTGAAAGTAGAAAATGCACAATTAATATTTATGAAAATTTGATTGATGAAAACTTTGATGGCAAAATTGTTGAAACAACTGATTTTGACAGCCAAATTAACACAAATTCTCACAAAATCATCACGAATGCTCTTGTTGAAAAAAATGTTGATTTTAATCTTGATGAACGATATCAATTCTTAAGAAAGGGTTATTTCTGTGTGGACAGTGTGCTTTCAACAAAGGAAAATTTGGTGTTTAATGAGGTTATTGACCTAAAATCTTCAAAATAATCTTTTTATACATGGCTAGTCAATGATGAAATTTTTAAAACATTGAAGCAATTTGTTAATAATATTGTTTAATCAGTAAAAGTTTAAAAACATTCTTATTTTGTTTAAACGAAGCAAAAGATATTGACAAAGTCCAAGATTTAAAAATTTTCAAAGTAAAGGGAGAAAAAATGAAAATGCTTTCATCAAACCCCAAGGCTGACTTGCTGATTGAAAGTCAAGAAAACTTTGCAAGCAATCTTTCACCAGAAAAGCCAATTATAAAAAGACTTAAAAAATATCGCTTTGGAATTTTTGCTCGTGCAATCCTAAGAAAAATTCTCCCTAAAAAATATAATATTCATTTTTATTATGATGAAAAAAGTAAACTAACTGAGCCACCATATTTTTTGTTTGGCAATCACACTTCGTTTCTAGATCCATTCATCATGGGAATGGGCTGTAAAGACCATGTGAATTATGTTGCAAATGATGAATATTTTCGCTTTAGAATAATTGGCTTTGCAATGAAAATTCTTGGTGCAATTCCAAAATCAAAGTTTATGAGCGACACGGAAACTGTAAGAGAAATTTTTAGACACAAAGCTTCTGGCGATGTTATTGGTGTTTATCCTGAAGGTGGAAGGACTTGGCAAGGAGAAACGCAGCCGCTTTTATTTGCAACAAGCAAGCTCGTTAAAAAACTTAAAATCCCTGTTGTGATTGCAGTTACAAAAGGTGAAAGTTTGTCATTTCCCCGTTGGGCAAAGCACTTCAGAAAGGGAAAAGTTGATGTGTTTTACAAATTTGCTCTTTCAAGTGAGCAAATTGAAACAATGACCGCTGAAGATATTCATGCTGAATTAACAAAAATTTTACAACACAATGAAGCCGAATGGAATAGAAAAGAAAAAACTCCATTTAATGGCAAAAAACTTGCTGAAAGACTTGAATGGTTTTTGTATGCTTGTCCGCAATGCAAAAGTTTTGAAACAATGGAAAGCAAAGATGATGAGTTTGTTTGCTCAAAATGTGGTTACAAAGTTAAGTATGACAAGTTTGGTTTTTTCAGTGAAGAACAAGGCAAAAAAGCTGAGTATGACAACACAATTTCTTGGAATGATTTTCAGTTTTCAGAAATGCAAAGAAAAGTAAAAAATCTTCAAGACGGCGAAGTGCTGCTCGTGCGAAAAAATGTTTCATTTTTCAATGGAAAACGAAGAGCAAGAAAACTTGGAAAAATTATGGTTGGAACACTTAGGTTAACAAACAAGGGATATGAACTTCAAAGCAAAGATATGACACTTGTTTTTGACTATAATACAATTGTAGGATTAACAGTTAATCATAAAAACATTTTGGATTTTTATTACAATGATGACAAACTAAGGCTAGAATTTAAATCAGAAAAGATTTGTGGCTATGTTTGGGAAGACGCAATTAAGGCACTTAAAAAAATAAACATAAAGGAAAATGAAAATGAAAAAATTTGAAATCACGGCAAACAAAAATGGCAAGTTGCTAACAATTCTTCCTGCCGAAGTGGAAGAAATCAGCTTTGCATCTGCTTCAAAAGCACTCAGAAAAAAAGATATAAAAGTTAACGGCAACAGAGTAAGTGAAAATTTGCTTGTTTTTGCTGGCGACAACATTGAAATATATCTTCCTGATGAAGCTTCAAAACCAATTGCTCACTATGAGGTTGTTTACGAAGATGAAAACATTATGGTTGTAAACAAGAAAAAAGGAATTGAAGTTTGCGACGGAGAAAATTCATTGCAAGACAGAATTTCAAGCGAAAAACAAATGTCAATTTCTGCTTGCCACAGAATTGATCGCAACACTGAAGGGCTTGTAATCTTTTCAAAAAATCAAATGGCAAACATGGAAATCACAAACGCATTTAAAACTGGTGTTGGACTCAAAAAGTTTTATCTTGCTGAAGTTGTTGGAGTTGTTCCCAAAGACATGATTCTTAAAGGCTTCCTTGTTAAAAATGAAGAAGAAAGCAATGTTAAAATTTTTAATTCTCCAGTTCAAGGTGCATTAAAAATTGTAACAAAAGTAAAAGTTCTTAAAAAAACAGCCAACACAAGCGTTTTGGAAATTGAGCTTACAAACGGCAAAACTCACCAAATCAGAGCACATCTTGCCTATGCAGGATATCCACTTATCGGCGACGGAAAGTATGGCAAAAACGAAGACAACAAAAAGTTTAAAACAAAAACTCAACTTCTTTGTGCTCACAAAATTGTGTTTGAATTTGAACCGTCTAGTCCACTTGCATACCTTAACGAAGTTAGTCTTGAAATTTCTCCAAGTTGGATTAAATAACCATTATACAAAGGTTTATTAAATAGAATTAAGATTTTTAATTTATAATTTTCCTAAATTTATATTTAATTATTTTATTATGACAAACAAAAAATTAACATAAGAAAGGGGTGGTTTAAGTGAAAAAAGATTATAATAAATTATCCGTAGTTATAACAGGTTGTTCAAGCGGAATTGGACTGGAAACGACAAAGCTTTTCATAAGCAAAGGCTACAAAGTTTTTGGACTTTCACGAAAGCCTTTCTCTCTTGAAGGAATGGTTCATGTGCCTTGCGATGTTTCTGATGAAGAAAGTGTGGCTAGTGCAGTCAGCACCATAATGACACAAACTAGCCAAATTGATATTCTTGTAAACAATGCAGGAATGGGAATTTCTGGCTCAATTGAGAACACACCACTTTCCGAAGCTAAAAAACTATTTGACATAAATTTCTTTGGAACTTTTTTGGTTACAAAAGCATTTCTTCCGTACCTGAAAAAGGGTTCAAAAATCATAAATCTTGGAAGTGTTGCAAGCAGACTCCCAATAGCTTTTCAATGTTTTTATTCAGCAAGCAAATCAGCAATTGAAATGTTTTCAGATTGCTTAAGAATGGAACTTAAACCATTTGGCATCCAAGTAACAACTGTTCTGCCGGGGGACACAAAAACAGGTTTCACAGGAAGTAGAGTTAAATCTCAAGAAGAAAACGGAAGATATTCAGCCCGTGTAGCCAAAAGTGTTGCACGCATGGAAAAAGATGAACAAGGCGGAATGCCTGCACTTTCAGTAGCCAAAGTAATTTTTTCTGTTTCACAAAAGAAACGCCCCCCACAAAGCAAAGTTGTTGGAATCCAATATAAAACAATTGCCTTTCTCAACAAAATCTTGCCAAAGCGCTTCGTGAACTGGGTTCTTTTCAAAATGTACGGCTAAAGTTTTGAAAATTATAATTATCAGAAAGTCAATTTTCAATGGATCAAACTTTGTATAATTTAATTAACATTAATAAAACATTTTGATATAATAAAAAATACAAGGAGTTTGGATCATGAATTTATCTATAGATCAATGGATAACCATTGTTTCAGCTATTTTAGGTGGATTAGTCGGTGGATTATTTACTTATATTGGCGTAAAAACGACTTTAATTGATGGATGGAGAAAAGAATCAGTTGAAAGAGAAAAACTTCGAAAAGAAAATATATTAAAGATAATTTCTAATAGACCTGAACTTGAAGTCGTAAAAGTTGAAACTATCCAGTCAATAAACACGGAAGTTGACTTTGTACCAATTATTAAATATATAGTTACAGAACAAGACTTTAGATCTGTGTTCAAAAAAAATATTATTTCTAATTTGCGTGAAAGAATAAATATTAAAATTTCTAATATAGGGAAAACAAATATTGATGAAATTGTGTTAAACATTCAAGATGTTAAAAATACAATACTTTTAGACAATGTCTATTCTAGGGAGAATGACATAAAAAAAGGGTATGTTAATTTTACTAAAATAATTAATACAGGACTAAAAACAGAGAAATCAACATACCTAATTATAAATTTTTATGGACAATGCGTAAATAATGTATTTTACCTTCTTTTTAAAGACATTAATGGCTTTTATTGGAAACAAGAAATAATTCTTTATTATTATGGCGGAAAGGATGTAAAGATAACAGTACCCAAATTGATAAGTCCTTATGAATACGAAGAATCTATAAGTAATAAAGATTTAATAAATTATATCTTATATAAAAGTTATAATAATTATGAACAAGATCCAAGGTTTGAATATCAAGGAACTAAAAATATTATAATTGCTAAAGAATTTGAAAATTATTTAAATCAAAGAAATGAATTAACCGATAAAAAATTTAAATTTGATGAAAAATATAATTTTAAAAATTTTAATTTATATGACTAATTGTATTATATACTTTGATCTTATTTGCGAATAATGAATAAATTTTATATATGTAAATGAGATTTTTCAAAAAATAACCTTTGAACCAAATAACAATTTAAACTTCAATTTCAAAACCAAATTCAGTAAGACTTATATCAAGTTGTTCAATATATTCTTTATTTACTCCACCGACTTGCGTGAAGCCATTTTTAAGATAAAATTTTATGGCAGGCTTATTTGAGTCAACAACCAGCAACCGTAAAATTTGCGTTTTTTTGTTTTGCTAGTTCCGAAGCATAATCTAATAACATACTGCCGACACCTTGCCTTAAATAATTGACAGCAACACCGACACGACCTAGATATACTGCCTTTGCGTTTTTATCTTTCCACTCAAAGCTAGTTTGCCCGTCAGCAGTGTCGAAAATGCCAAAGGCGGCGGCTATCTCTTCTCCACTAACAATCAAATATAGGTTTCTATTTTCAATGTCATTATCAAATTCTTCATACGGATAAAATTCGTCCCAAATTGTTATGCCATTTTTATGCATATTTTCAACAATATCATTAAACACAATTTTTAATTGTGGCAAATCACTCTTTTCTGCAATTCTAAGTTCCATTTTAACTCCTAAAATAAAATTTTATGATATTTCGTCTTTAATGTCTACATAAATGAAACAAATTAGAAAGTAAAAGTTTATTTGTTTTTAGGATTATTAAATATTTTTATTAAACAAGTAAATCTTGACTATAGTAATTAAACAATTTTTGCATTGTCTATAAGAAATAATATATTAATCCAAATAACATTTGAAAATATTTATGATATAATAACAGCGATATGAAAAAAATAAGTTGTTTATTCAAAAAGACTATCATATCTATTGCGAAAATAAAAATTATTAAAAATATATTAAAAAAGTCAGGTATAATATGGATCAAAATACTACAATTCCATTTAATTTTTTCTTTTATTTAAAAATTCTATAACTATTAAAATTGTTATTTTCGATACCAATAATATAAATAATATTCTGATACTAAATAATAAGTATTCGTTTGTGGATTTCCAACCCTAATATATGTACCACCGTCTGCATTTTCAGTTTTTGTCACATACCATCCTGTTGTATTTGTAAATGTCACACTTGACAAAGCACTGCAACCATTAAACGCATAACATTCTATACTTGTAACACTATTTCCTATTGTCACATTTGTCAAACCACTACAACCACCAAATGCAGACATTCTTATACTTGTTACGCTATTAGGTATTGTTATGCTTGTCAAACCACTACAACCACCAAATGCAGAAATTCCTATACTTGTAACGCTATTAGGTATTGTTATACTTGTCAAACCACTACAACCACCAAATGCCTGATATCCTATACTTGTAACGCTGCCGTCAGTAGGTATAATGCTATTTTTGCAACCTAATATTAATATTTTATCTGCTGTTTGAATTAAGCAATTACCATTAGAATGGTAAACATTATTATTACCAGCAAATGTTATACTTGTCAAACCACTACAATCATCAAATGCAGACATTCCTATTTTTGTAACGCTATTAGGTATTGTTATACTTGTCAAACCACTGCAACCAGCAAATGCAGACATTCCTATACTTGTAACGCTATTAGGTATTGTTATACTTGTCAAACCACTGCAACCAACAAATGCATTATATCCTATCCTTATAATGCTATCAGGAATTACAAAATTTATTAAACTGCTACAATTATCAAACGCATAATTTTCTATACTTGTAACGCTATTAGGTATTGTAATATTTTTCAAACAATGCCACCTTTTGAATCAATCCTTTCTTTTACTTTTAAGGCTTCCGGTATATTTAATCTT
>JBAXZR010000030.1:0-7098 GCA_041670165.1 Clostridia bacterium | reverse complement strand
ATTCTTAATACATACAAATGGATTGAAACTGATACTAATGCAAAAAATTCAAAAGCACCTTTTTCTATAATTAATGTTCTTTCAAAAAAACAAGATAGACAATTTGAACTTTAATATAGATAAACTAAATTCAAAAAAAATAAAATAGTGTAAAAAATTGAAATTTGATTTTTTTGCCTTTAGCCTTGAAATTGGCAGTGGTTTCCCTTTGATGTGAAAATTTTCTTTTCTACTTAATTTTAAAAACTAATAATATCAAAATACAAATAAACCACCAAAATTTCATTGTTTTATGAGCAAATTTCAATCAAGTTCAAAATAATCTAATCTACTTTTTGTTTTTGCACTTCGCTTAATTTTTCCAGTTGCTAACTGCGATGGTTTAAACAAAAGCCATATTACAAAAATTGCAGGTATGCTTAGCAAGACAAGCAAAACAATTTGTTGCTGAGCTGACATTTGTCCAAAAATTTCTCCACTTGTTTCAGACTCTGAAATTGATGTTCTAAATGTTGGGTTTTCAACATATTCTGCCACTTCCAAATTTTTTGGAATTGGTGTGAACATATCACAAAAACCAGCATATAAATAGCCAAAAATTTCAGAACCTGTGGGAGAAGAATATTTGCAAAACACCCAAGTGCTTCCTCTGAAAGGAACTGCTTCTTCACCCTCAATTGTTCCATAAAATTGAATGTTATTTTCCATAAATGCGACTGTTCCAAGTTTGTTAGAAATTCCTTCGCTCTCTTTTGGAGTTGAGCGAATGTTCAAACCATTTTGAGCAAAAACTCTGAAACTTGCATCTGTAACGAAAGGAGTTGCTGGCACTTTGGCAACACATTTTATATCAGATTTTAAAACATAACCTTGAATTTCAAGGTATTTTGCTTGGTAGTAGCCGTCAACAGCATCGGCAAGAAGTTCAACAAAATATGTTTCTGGCAACAAAAACATTTTTGAAGCTTCAAGAGAATTTGGGCTTGAATAAAAGAATGTGCTAGCATTGGTTATGCGAGCATAAGGATTTGACTCATCAGATGCATACACAATGCAGTCTTTGATAGGCGAGCAAAAAATTTGGTCTTTGACAAAGAGAGAAAAAGCCAAACCCACAATCAAGATTAAAAGGCATAATACTTTTTTCACTGGTATAATTATAACTATTCATAAATATTTATACGAAAAATATTTTGTCGAATTGTTGAGAATTATTGGAAAATTTGAATTTATGTGCTGATTGGTTTGCATAAATATGCAATATTTAATGATTGGAAAAGGAATAAATGAAAAGAGAAAGACTTGTTGAAATTCTTGCAGAAATCATGAGGCGAGAAAAAAATAATCATTTGAAAAGATACAATAGTGGTGAAATTATTCATTGCAAGCAACTTGAATTTCACAAATGCACAAAACGCAATAGATGGGTTTTTGGTGGAAACAGAAGTGGAAAAACTGAATGTGGTGCAGTTGAAGTTGTTTGGTTTGCTCGAGGCATTCACCCATTCAAAAGTAACAAAAGTTCTTGCTCAATTTGGGTTGTTTCTCTTTCGCAACAAGTTCAAAGAGATGTTGCACAAAACAAAATTCTTCACTATCTCAATCCTCAATGGATTCAAGAAGTCGTCATGTTAACAGGGAAAAAGGGTTTTCCTGAGAGCGGTGTGATTGATTACATTTTGGTTAAGACAGTTCAAGGTGAAATTTCAAAAATTGGTTTCAAAACTTGCGATCAAGGAAGAGAAAAATTTCAAGGCACAAGCCTTGATTATGTTTGGTTTGATGAAGAACCACCTTATGATATTTATACTGAATGTAGAATGCGTGTTTTGGATAAGTGCGGTGAAATTTTTGGCACAATGACTCCATTAAAAGGACTTACTTGGGTGTATGATGTAATATATTTAAACAAGTTTGATGACCCTGAAGTTTGGCATGAACACATGAGTTGGGAAGATAATCCGTTTTTGAATTCATCAGAAATTGAATCTCTTAAAAATAGTATGAGTGAAGAAGAACTTGAAAGCAGAAAAGAAGGAAAATTCATTGCAAATGGTGGGCTTGTATACAGTGAATTTGATTCGCAAATTCATGTGATTGAGCCGTTTGATGTCCCAAAGGAATGGTACAGTTCAATTTCAATTGACCCTGGATTAAACAATCCACTTTCAGCTCATTGGTATGCAGTTGATTATGACTCAAATATATTCGTTATTGCTGAACATTTTGAAAAGGGCAAGCCTGTTGCTTATCATGCCTCGCAAATCAAAGCAATTTGTAATAGGTTGGGTTGGCATTGTTCTTCAAATGGCATGATTGAATGTTTGATTGATAGTGCTGCCGATCAACACACTCTTGCAAGTGAAAAAAGTGTTACAGAACTTTTTTATGACAATGGAATTCTTGCAAGCACAAGAGTGAACAAAGATTTGTTTTCTGGCATTCAAAGAGTTAAATCATATCTTAAAAACGCAAATGGAAAAGCTAGACTTTTTATCTTTAAAACATGCGTTAATTTAATTAGAGAAATTAAGTCATATTGGTGGGGAAATGGGGACAATCCAATCAAAAAAGATGACCATGCGCTTGATGAACTTAGATATTTTGTTATGAGTAGACCAGACACACCTTTTGTTAAAGAAACAAAATCTGAAATTCAAAAACACAAAGAACGACTTTTTCGAGAGCTAAAAAACAACAAAAAAAATCTTTTGTAACTTGTTTTTTTTGATTAAGATGATTAAAAAAACCACAAAATTAAGCAAAAGATGTTATTGTTTTAAATATTATTGTTTTAATATTTTTGTTTTTCTATTTTAATAAAATTGCTTAATAGATAATTAAAATTAAAAGATTAAATAAAATAATAACATTTCAAGTTAAGAAATGTTAAATAATTATTAAAATACTAAGAGCTATATTATTTTATTTTAGAAGATTTGATAATTCAATGAATTGTGCAGTTGTAAGTGCTTCACCACGAATTGATGGTGAAAGTGAAAGAGAAGCAAGAATTTTTTCAACTTTTTCTTTGTTAAAACCTGCCGAGTTAAGATTGTTCAAAAGTGTTTTTCTTCGCATGGAAAAAGCTGAGTGAACAATCTTTTTTAAATTTTCATAATTTAAGCAATCAAATCGAGTTCTATCAATTTGAAAATGAACAATTGCACTATCAACATTTGGCACAGGTCTAAACATTTGTCTGCCTACATTTCTTTTTATAGAAACGATTGCATGATAGTTGCATAATGGGGTTATTGTTCCATATTCATCAGTAGACGGTTTTGAAGCAAGTCTTTCCGCGACTTCTTTTTGCACCATAACTGTTATTGATGAAACTTTGTCTGTTTCTTCAAGAAATTTAAAAATAAGTGGTGTTGTTATGTAATATGGCAAATTTGCAACAACTTTAAATTTTTCTCCATTAAACAATTTTTCTATTTTTTCCATGCTTGTTTCAAGTGCATTTTCAAAAATCAATTCAACATTGTTGCACCCAGCAAGAGTTTCTGAAAGAATTGGTTTAAGATTGTTATCAATTTCAAAAGAGACAACTTTTTTTGCTTTTTCAGAAAGCTTTTGCGTAAGTGCACCGGCTCCCGCTCCAATTTCCAAAACATTGTCTATCTCTGTTACTCCTGCATCAGAAACGATTGCAGAAAGTAAGTTTCCGTCAGAAATGAAATTTTGTCCAAACTGTTTGTTGAAACGAAACGAATTGTCCTTAATTGACTCATTAGTCTTTTTGTTTTGCACTTAGTTCTCCTTGCTTTTGATTGACTATTATTTGATTGGTTTATAAAAATTATTGGATTAAAAATTGATTTATTGAATGATTGATTGTGAGACAATTATTAATTGATTCAAAATGGACTATTTAATCTAGATTATGGATTAATTATTATAAATTTTAATAGAATTTTATACGACCTATTGAGTAATAACGCAAAACAAAATAATTAATTGAAAATTCTTAAAAAAATAATATTTTTTAAATTTATTATTATTCAATTTTAAAAAGCTTTTTAACATTTAAAGTTGTTTGCTCTTCAACTTCGCTTAAACTTATGTTCTTTATTTTGGCTAATTCAAGTGCAACATATTTAACATTTGCAGGTGTGTTGATTTGACCTCTTAATGGAACAGGGGACAAATATGGGGAATCCGTTTCCACCAAAATTTTGTCTAACGGAATTTTTAATGCCACTTCCCTTGCTTGAGATGAGTTTTTGTATGTTAAAGGACCTGCAAAAGAAATTAAAAAGCCGAGTTTAATAAATTCTTGCGCGGTTTCAATAGACCCTGAAAAACAATGAATAACACCACCATTAATAAGTAATTTTTTGTTTGTCTGCAAAATGTCAAGAGTGTCTTTTGTTGCATCTCTCATGTGTACGATTATGGGTAAATTGGCTTTGTTTGCTAGTTCAATTTGCTTAATAAAAACTTTTTTTTGAATATCTTTTTGATTTATATCATAATGATAGTCAAGCCCAATTTCGCCCCATGCAACAACTTTTTTTTCTTTAGATAAAATCATTAGTTTTTCTTTGATTTCATCATTAAATTCCATTGCATTTTCTGGGTGAATTCCAACTGTGGCAAAAATTTCTTCATGCTCTTTTGAAAGAAGAACAGAACGCTCGCTTGAAGGATAATCGTAACTTGCACAAACAACAGCAAAAATTCCGTTGTTTTTTGCATTGTCTATAGCTTCTTTAACATTATTCAAAAAAGCTTCATCATTTAAATGTGCGTGTGAATCAATTAGCATGTAAATATTTTAACATTAACTAACAATAAAGGCAAGGCAATCGAATAAGTGGCTCTAAAAATGTGTGAATAATGTTTTTTGGATACTTACAAAATATTTTTTTTATTTTCAAAAATATGGAGTTCAAAAAAATAATTGAATTTAGTTCAGCCGTAATTTTTTTGGTGTTACCAATACTTAAATCAAACATTGATTTTGAAATATCTATATGCTATAATGTTAAAAAATTAAGGAGAACTAAACATGGCTGCTTATAACAAAAAATTTGCTTTGTGGCTGAAAGAAACAAATAATCCTTTTTTTGAGTACTATCAAAATTACTTTAAAAATGGTGAAGATATTTTTTATTTACTCGGTCAAAGCAATGAAAAAAATGATATCGTTCCAAGCGATTTGGTTTCGGCTCTCCAAAGTGAGCTGACTTTTGATGAATCAAAAGCTCCAGAAAAACAATCAAATTTTGTTGCATTACAAACACCAATAAACAATAATTTTTTGGGACACATGGTTAGAGCAGCAGATATTGGTGCAAAAGTTGAAACAGATTGTCCAAATTATAAAAATATTATTTCTAATCTTGCTAAATCTTACAAAGTTAAAATTATTGATAGCAAAGATATTAGCGGTGTGATTTCTTATAAAGAAAACAAATTTGTTGGGTTTCTTAAAAAAATTAGATACAATTTTATTTTAAGAAGAGCAAAAAGAGCTGCAGAAAAAGGAAAAGATTTTTCTGTGAAAAAACTTGATTTACACTCAATAACAAACAAAATTTATTTAGATAACAGTTTTATGCTTTCCAATGGTGCATATTACAGAATTGGCAACAACGAAAAACTCTTGAATGTTGTAAATGCATTTGCCAAAAATTTGACAGAAATATTTTTCAATCATAAAGGTGCTCATTTTATAAGCTACGATATTGATAGAAAAATTATGTCCGCAACTCAGCTTTTGTCAACTCTTTATGTTTCAAGAGCCATGTATTATGGAGATATCAAAATTAACGAGCAAATAGAGAAATCTTTAAAGGTGCAAATTGCTCAAACTCTTTCAAGCATAAAAGGAGCTGAAAGCAATTTGGCTCTTAAAAAAATTCGTGAAGAAACCATTGAAGTTACAAAATATATGATGCATAGACAAGGTCTTACAACTCAAAATCTTATTGATAATAGTGAAAAAATGGGCTATAAATTTGCTGAAAAAATTACTAATCTTGAACAAGTTATGTTTGGAAAATTAAAATTTAAAAATGTTCTTGAGAATTTTAAAGATGAAGACAAAGATATTGACAAAGAAGAGAACAAAAATAAAGACAAGAACAAAGATGAAAATTTTGACAAAGAAGATAAAGACAAGAACAAAGATGAGAATTTTGACAAAGAAGATAAAGACAAGAACAAAGATGAAGATAAACCTAAAGAAGAAAAAAGCATATTAAAAATCAAAAAAATGGATTTAATTCGTGAATTATCAAAAAGAATCGATGAATCGGTTGACAACACAAAAGATGAATTTTGGGCTGGTAACACTGGTTGGTATTTCAATGCTTATCAAAGTGTAATTAACAAAACACAAAATTCAAGCTATGATCCTGTTAAAAATTTGAAAGATTTGCAAACTAATTCAGTTATAGTTGACACAAGGCACAAACTTTTGGAAAGTTTGGCTCAAAGCATTGTTCAAACTTCTGAAGGACAAAACATTGAATTCACAGACAAACAGCTTTCTGATTTACAAGGCGAGTGGATTGCAAAACAAATGATTAAGGTGGTTTCAGAAAAATTTGGTAAAGATTTAATTGAAATTGAAGTTCCTTTTGTTAAAAAAACAAAATCAAATTTAAAATCATACAATGAAATGTTTAGCAATGCTTGTGATAAAGTTTTTGAAAAAATTACTGGACAAAAAATGAATGATTGGATAAATTTAACTTTGTTTGTCAATAAAAATGAAATTCTTACAAGAGAAAAAAATGAGCAAAAAGCCATAATTGAAAAAATTAAGAATGAAGGAATTGTTATTCCTGAAAAAACTTTATAACAATTTTTCTTTGATTAATTACGGCACAAAACACATTTTAATTACAATTTATAAAGAATTGATTGCTTTTGAAGAACTTGAATTTGTTTTAAGTTCTTTTTTATATTATATTATTTTTCTTAGTCAGGCGAAACTTGTTAAAAAATGTTGCTTGCATGTTTTTTTTATGATAAAATGAAGCATAATAAAGTAAAAACAAGAAGGATTGGAGGAAAAATGTCTTTTCAAAAAATCATTCAAAAGCTTGGTGTTACATTTTTTGCTGTGATTGCTCTTGTTTT
>JBAXZR010000029.1:0-7992 GCA_041670165.1 Clostridia bacterium | reverse complement strand
TCAGAAATAAATAATACGAACAATTTAACAGGTGATGTTGTCACATCAGATGGCACAAATTTAACAAATTCACTTTTAACCAAAGTTTACAAATGCAATAATACAGGAAATATTACTGCGAAAACTTTGGTTAACGGTCAAGATTTGGCAGCAGGTGGAATTGTTGGACAAATTAATTCAGAAAAGACAGAAACACCTGCCTTAATGAGCATTGAAATGTCTTATAATACTGGCGCAATCAAAATTGAAGGTTACACTTCCAATTCAGCATATGGAGGAATTGGCGGTATTGTTGGAGAAACAACATTGAACTGTGGAAAAGTGTTTATTTGTCAAACCTATAATGCTGGAACTCTTAACAACACAAACACAATGGACAGAGGAGATACTCCTGCAAAAGTTAAAATTGGCGGAATTTCTGGTCGTGGTGGACTTATGTTTGCAAGTGAAGAGCTTGCGGACAATGAAACTGCTCAATCGTTCTTCCTTGCTTCAACAGGTTTGCTTCCAGTGGGTAGCGCACTTGTTGGTGAAGTTACTTGGGCAACAGGATTAAGTTCAGCAAACATGAAACAAAAATCTAGTTATATAGTGGAAAATGAAGATGGTTGGAACTTTAGCACTGTTTGGGTTCTTGAAGATGATTCAATAATCTATCCAACACTTTATAGTAGTTATGAAAACAAAAATTTCTATTATGACAATAACAATTACACTCTTAAAACAAGAAATGATACTCAACTTTCTTCAAATATTACTGTTCCAGCAGAAATAAATGGTTGCGTCGTTAAATCATTTATTGTTACAGACTACAATTTGATTGGCACAATTAATTTTGCCATTTCAAGCAGTTTAGTTGCGGTTCTCTTTGAAGAACCAAATTGTTATGCAAACCTTTTGTCGACAGATGCGGGGCTTCCAAATTTCACAAATAATATAAACGCAACAAATTTGCAAAATATTTATGTTCCAGATTTGTTTGGAACTTTTGCAAGCAATCGCATTAAACTTGAAGCAAAAGGCTGGGAAAGTTCAAAGGTTTTGTTCTATTCTGAAGCATTAGTTTTTAGTTCAGATGGCTTTATTGGTGCTAAATCAGGTTTGACAAGCTTGACAGCAATTATTCTTCCAACAAAAATTAATGGAAATTTAATGACAAAAATATCTACTGATGCTTTCAAAGGTTTCTTAAATTTAACAACTATTGTGCTCACTGAAAAAACAACAATTTTGGGAACATCATCTTTTGAAGATTGCTCAAGCCTTGTTTCAATTTATATACCTAGTAGTGTGTTAACAATCAATTCTTTTGCATTTAAAGACTGTAGTACTCTTGAATGTTTAACTTTTCCAAAAAATATAACAATAATTAGTGATTATGTGCTAAGTGGTTGCACTGCACTTACAAGTGTTGTATTCATAAACGGAATAACAAACATTGGGAATAGTGCTTTTGCAAGTTGTTCTTCTCTTCCTGTTGTTACTTTGCCAGAAACAACAACTAGCATTGGAGCAAACGCATTCTCTTCTTGCAGTGGTTTAACAAGTTTCACTATTCCAGCATCAATAACAACAATTGGAGCAAATGCTTTTAACAATTCAATAAACATTGCAACTTTATTAGTTCAATCCAAAAATGTTGTTAGTGATATTGCTGAAGCTAGTAGCTATGGAAATCTTTACAATTATGCTACTAGAGTATATTTCCTTGACAGCCTAAGCCCAAGCCCTGCAGGTTCTTACTTGACAACGAATTTTACTTTGCAAGGGTCTTCAGATATTGGAGGTTACAAGCTTTGGTTAAGGAATGCATAATCAAGAAACTCTATAAAGCATTATCAAAATCAAAAATTTAAAAATTGTAAATGAATAAACAATTTAAGCATTGTGTCTTTTAGTTAAATTAAAGATTTTGCGTCTTAAAAAATAACAAATCTTGTGTCTTATAAAAAAAATACATAATATGTTTTAGGCATTAATTAAAATTTTATGGAAATAAAAATAAGATATTGTGTTTAAAAAAAATAATTATTACGACTTATTGTAATTAAAATAAAAAGGCAACTTTTGGTTGCCTTTTTAATATTCTTAATTGCTTAATATAATTATTTTTTCTTTTTCTTTGATTCTTTTTTGTTGTTACTTTCGTCATCTTCATCAATGTCGTCTTCATCTACTTCTTCGTCAATGTCATCTTCAAATTCATCGTCAATATCATCTTCGAGTTCATCATCTTCCAAATCTTCTTCTTCCTCTTCATCAATATCATCTACAAGTTCATCATCAGGAAGATCATCATCAGGAAGTTCTTCATCAATATCATCATCGTCAGCAATAGGTATTATTGATGTGTCCAAAAGGTCGTCATCAACTTCATGAATATGAACTGAATCATCTTCGATTTCGTCCTCTTCTTCATCTGACTCCCGTTCGTCTTCATCATGTTTTGCATATTCGTCCCAGTCATCTTTGATAAGATCCATGTCATCTAAATCTTTGTATTTTTTGTCCTTGGCACAAGTAGCACACATAATTTGGTCAGGTGAAATCAGATTTGTACGACAGATTGGACAAAGTTCAAGTTCGTCCACACCCTCAGCTTGACCAGCAGAAATTGCTTTCATTTCTTGTTTGCAAATTTCACAAAACTTATCTTTTTTTTGAATGTAGTTAAGTTCGCATCTAGGGCATCTAATAAGGTTTTTCAAATTAATGTTTTTTGCCATTTTAATTGCTCCCAATAGAATATTTATTATTACTTTAGCACATTATCACAACACAAAAAATTTGTCTAGTATTTTCTTGATTTTCTTTGCCAATAATATTCAAAAATAACAAATTTTGTTATTTTGACAAAACAACAATATAAAAACATACGCATTAAAAGAAAGTTTGGGGTTTTAATAAATTTTTTTATCATAGTTTTTTTGAAATCAGTGAAAATTGTTTTGATATATTTTTACACTTACTATTAATTGCAATTTAGCCTTAAAAATCACAATAATCTTAATTATATTTTTGTTTATGTTTAAATTCTTAACTTCTTGGCAAAAATCTTTTTGAAAGGGCAAATAAACATATTAAATGCTTGAAAACACGAAAAGTAAACGGGTTTCGACATTATTATACAAAATTACAAGCAAAGTTTTCCGTTTCGTTATTTTTTGCTTTGTTATCGCTTTGTTATGACCTTTTTATATGATAGTATAGCTCTGTTCCAAGTTTTTAAAATGATTTAGGAGGTTAAAAAATTATGGAAACAAATCAGTTCGGTTCAAAAACTCTTTTTGTGTGTGAACCAAACACAATTCTTCGTGCGGAGATGACTCATCATCTTGCAAAAAACTCAAATCTCAATGTTGTCGGTGAAAGTGGAGATGGAGCAGAATGCCTAGCTTTCTTAGAAAAAAATCAGGTTGATGTTCTGGTTTTTGATTTGATGTTGCCATCAATTGATGGGCTAGCACTTATTGATGCAATCAAAAATAGTGGAAAAGTTGCAAAAAGACCTTACATGGTTGTTGTAAGTTCGCTTTCACAAGATGGATTTGTGTCAAAGGCTTTGTCTGAAGGTGTTGACTATTTCATGGTTAAACCAATTTCAGTTCCTGTGCTTTGTGAAAGAGTTAATGATATAATCACTAGACAGTCTAAAGACGAAAGAATGCTCACAGGACTAGCACTTAAAAGTGGTGTATTTGCACTTCCAAGAGCAAACAGACAACTTGAAGAAAAAATTTCAAATATATTTATTACTGTTGGAATTCCAGCACATATAAAAGGTTATCAATTTTTGCGTGAAGCAATTAAACTTGCTATTGACAGCCCAGAAATTATCAACAGCATCACAAAACGCTTGTATCCAAGCATTGCTGAACACTTTGGAACAAGTGCAAGTAAAGTTGAAAGGGCAATTCGTCATGCAATTGAAGTTGCTTGGAATCGTGGAAAAATTGAGAATATAAACACACTTTTCAATTTGAAAGTTTATTCTAGTAATGAAAAACCAACTAATGGAGAGTTTATTGCACTTGTTGCTGACAAAATGTTGATTGAAGGTGCTTAAACAATTTAAAAGATTATACCTTAGTGAAATTATTAATTGAAATTTATTCACAAAAGTATAAATTTGGGCTTGAAATCAGCTCAAAACAAAAATGCTTATATTTGGCACTTGCCATGAATGTATCTTGACGAAGAAGTGCTTACATAATAAAATAACTTAATTTTTTTCTATCTGGCTTGACTAAAGCGCCCCTTGTGTGAAAAATTAAGTTTGCTAATAATAATAAATAAAGCAGAAAAACACCATTATTAAATTGGTGTTTTTTTATTAATACTGGGGTGACACCAAAAAAAATTGCAGGCACGCAAACTTAGTTTGCGTATCTGCGTATTTTTTTTGGTGCTACCTCAGTAATCTAATTAATTGTTGGAAGCAGGAAGTTTAACTTTTGAACAAAGTATATCAGAGTAAGAAAAAGTTTCTGTTTTTGATTTTGAGTTTGAACTTGATATTGTAAAAACTGAAGGATAAAGAATTTCTATTGTTGCCAAAAATGTGTCAACCTTGTTTCTTCCACGATTAACACTTAATTCAATAGGTTTGCCTTTTAATGTTTCCAACAATTGCTTAACTTCCAAAATGCTCATTCCTGTTTCTCTCATATCTACCACCTTATGGGTTTCAATAGTATATTATTGTCAATTTTTAGTGTTTTCAAACTTACTTGGTAAAACCTATAATTAATAGCAGATAAAAATATATGTTTTCATCTCTTCAAATGAGATTTTGTCTTTTTTTCAATAAATGCAAATTCATCATTAGAGAGTGAGAACAGAAGAAAAATTTGAGTTTGTTTATATCTATTGTTATATATAAGAAGGCTAATGTGTGAGTAATTTAAAAATTATTCGAGCGTGAGAGCAGAGATTCTATCAAAGTATAGAAAATGAAGAGAAAGAAAAAAGGTAATTTTAGATATTTATATAAACAAGAGAATTGAATGCCTTCTATTATATATAGAGTATTCCTACATTTATATAAATTGATTGTGTTTTTTTTGGAATTTGAGTTTGTTTATATCTATTAATATATAAGAAGGCTAATTTGTGAGTAATTTAAACATTACTTATATATAGTAGAATGTTTTTTTGATTAATAAGAGTGTATTCTTTCTATTGTATAAGTTTTTAATATTTGAATTTGGAGAAGAAAAGAACCAAAACTAATTATTTGAGCTTCTATTATTATATTTCATGTTTAAAATTTGAATTAAAGAAAAAGTAAAATTTCACTTATGAGAGTTTTTTCCATCTTAAATTTTTAATTTTTAATAATGTCAAACAAAATTTATGATGAAAAAAACAGACTTATAAAATATTTTGGAAGAATTTATAGAAAAATTTTAAAAATTAAATTTGACAAAAATATAGAAAAAACGCAAACACACGGCGGGTTGTTGGAACTCAAAAAGACATTTTGGAAGAATTTTGGGTAAAAAGATGAAAAAGTGATAGAAAGATTGGAAAATATTGTTGACATTTTTAGGGGGTCATGATAGTATATTCAAGCTTTCACCGAGAGGCGATTGCAAAGGAGCTGTTGCTCCTACACAGCACATTGACAACTGCATAATAAATCAAATTCTGTTAATCTCTTAATTGAGACGAGCAGGGTTTGGATGGATTGAAAAGTTATTTTGTTAAAACACAAACAATATCATTTGTTTGTTGAAAGAAGCTTCGGCTTTGGTAACAAGATGAAACATTCAAGACATTAACGAGTAAAATATCAAAAATATAATTAAGTAAAGTGTAATATGTATTTTCAATTTAAGAGAAGACGAAAGTCTTCAATTTACTGTATAAATAATTACGCTGAGTTAACAATGAAAAAATTGACGGATTAATATTAAAACCTTAGTATTAATCTCATAACGAATGCTAAAAATAAAAACTAATATCAATCTTTTAGATTGAGATCTAGGCAGGTTAAACTGCCTTTGATTAAGCTACAAAGAGCATATGGTGAATGCCTTGGCACTAGGCGCCGATGAAGGACGTGATAAGCTGCGAAAAGCCTCGGGGAGCTGCAAATGAGCTATGATCCGTGGATATCCGAATGTGGAAACACACTGGAATTAATCTTCCAGTATCATTACAAAAATAAAATATTGTAATGAAGGGAACTCAGGGAACCGAAACATCCAAGTACCTGAAGGAAAAGAAAATAAATTAATGATTGCGAAAGTAGTGGCGAGCGAAATTGCATGAGCCTAAACCAAAGGTAGTAATACCTTTGGGGTTTGGACCCAATAATTGATTCAAGGTCGGTAGGAGAACATGGCTGGAAAGCCAGACGAAACAGGGTAATAGTCCCGTATCCGAAACTGACTAAGACATGTGGGTATCCAGAGTAACACAGGACACGAGAAATCCGGTGTGAATGCGCGGGGACCATCCCGTAAGGCTAAATACGACCTAGTGACCGATAGCGAATAGTACCGTGAGGGAACGGTGAAAAGAACCCCGGGAGGGGAGTGAAAAAGAACCTGAAACCGTATGTTTACAAACGGAGAGAGCACGATTAAGCGTGCGATCTCGTACTTTTTGTAGAACGGGCCGGCGAGTTACGTGGTGCAGCGAGGTTAAGTGATTAAGTCACGGAGCCGAAGCGAAAGCGAGTCCGAATAGGGCGATAGTTGCATAATGTAGACCCGAAACTAGATGATCTATCCATGAACAGGATGAAACGGTGGTAACACACCGTGGAGGTCCGAACTCACGCCTGTTGAAATAGTCGGGGATGATTTGTGGATAGGGGAGAAATTCCAATCGAATCTAGATATAGCTGGTTCTCCTCGAAATAGCTTTAGGGCTAGCCTCTGTTTTATAGATTGCTGGGGGTAGAGCACTGAATGGGCTAGGGACCTTCACAGGTTACCAAACCTTATCAAACTTCGAATACCAGCCAATTGATTACAGGGAGTCAGACTGTGTGAGATAAGTTTCACAGTCAAAACGGAAAAAGCCGAGATCTACAACTAAGGTCCCAAAGTACAGATTAAGTGTTAAAGGATGTGTTATCGCTAAAACAACCAGGACGTTGGCTTAGAAGCAGCCATTCGTTCAAAGAGTGCGTAATAGCTCACTGGTCGAGTAATAATGCGCCGAAGATAACCGGGGCTAAAATCTGTCACCGAAGTTTAGGGATGTACTTTTAGTACATCGGTAGAGGAGCAATGTTTGCGGGCTGAAGCCATACCGAAAGGAGTGGTGGACTGCAAACAAGAGAGAATGCCGGCATGAGTAGCGAGAGTGTGGCGAGAATCCACACCGTCGAAAGTCTAAGGTTTCCTGGGGAAGGTTCGTCCTCCCAGGGTGAGTCGGGATCTAAGCAGAGGGCGAAAGCCGTAAGTGATGACCAACTGGTAGATATTCCAGTACCACCGAACGTCGATTAAGAATCGATGCAGTGACACAGAAGGATAGTATATCCGCGGAGATGGATTTTCTGCGGCCAAATCATGAGGAGTCTAATTTGTAAAGTACGATTAGAGCATAACTCTGGGTGATGATGGGGAGTGAAATTAGTAACGAAGTATATGAATTCACGCTGGCGAGAAAAGCTGCTAGATAGATGTTAGGTGCCCGTACCGCAAACCGACACAGGTAGACGATGAGAAAATCATAAGACGATCGGGATAACCATTGTTAAGGAACTCGGCAAATTGACCCCGTAACTTCGGGATAAGGGGTGCCCGTGGCAACACGGGCCGCAGTGAATAGGCCCAAGCGACTGTTTAACAAAAACACAGGTCTCTGCTAAAGCGTAAGCTGAAGTATAGGGGCTGACGCCTGCCCGGTGCTGGAAGGTCAAGGAAAGAGGTTAGCGCAAGCGAAGCTTTGAACTTAAGCCCCAGTGAACGGCGGCCGTAACTATAACGGTCCTAAGGTAGCGAAATTCCTTGTCAGGTAAGTTCTGACCCG
>JBAXZR010000028.1:0-8480 GCA_041670165.1 Clostridia bacterium | reverse complement strand
TGAAAGGATTTATTTAGTCATTTCACCCTTTTAATAGATTAATTATTCATTAACAAAATATCAATATTTAAGTGCTTTTAAGTTTTTGTTTAAGCATCATAATATTTATAGTTTAATAATTTATTATAATTAGTATTAGACATAATATTTTCAAGGTTTTCTTTTAGCATAATATTTTTTTATAGATTAATTATTTATTAATTTAATTTTAAATTTAATCATTAATTTAATTAAAAAAAGTAAATAATTATTTTATTTACTTTTTTAAATGGATTTTGAAACAATTTATTTTCTGATTTTATTATATAATGTTTTAAAATTAAAATATTATTTTTAATTTATTTATTCAAAACTGAAAGTGCGTGTTCAATTCTTGTTTTCAAGTTTTCTTTTTTTAATAATCTTGCAATTTCATATAAATCAGGAGTGTTTTTTCTGCCAGTTAGTGCAACTCTGATAAATGAGCTTATGTCGCCAACATGTCCTTTAAACAATGTTGGGTTTGCTTTAAACTCTTTAACATCTGAAGAAAAGCCATATTCAGGACAAATTGATTTAATTTTTGAAAACCATTCATCTTTTGAATCATTTTCATCGTATATACTTGCATAATTATTAAGAATTTTTGTGATATCTTCTTTCTCAAAGTTTCCAAAATCAAATGCTTTGATATCAAAAAACTTTTCATCAAAGAAGTAATCATAAAGCACTGGAACATCGTTCCATTTTGCAATATCTTTTCTTGGTTTAACATTGCCACGATCAATTGAAAACATTTTGATTGAATATTCTTTGTTTTTTTCTAAAAGTGCTGAAAATTCAGGAGCAAAAACTTTTGCCCATTCGTTTGTTAGTTCATAAATTTTTTCAGCAGTAAATGAAGCAATAATTGTTTTGCTGACATCATTTAGCTTCATAAGGTCAAAAAGTGAACCACTGTTGCTAAGCTTGTTTATATCAATTTGAAATTCTCGATTATCTTCGTTAGGATTAGCATTTCTCCATGATTCAAAATTTGAATTTGCAAGATTTAGAAGATATTCAACAACAGCTTGAACGGGATAACCGTCTCTTGTGTAAAACGAAACACTCGCTTCTGGATCTTTACTTTTTGAAATTTTTCGTCTTTTTCCATTGTCTAATTTTTGAATATGTGGATTATGGGCATATTGTGGAACTTGATATCCGCAAGCATTGAATATTTGAATGTGTTCGCTTGTTGGAGTTCCCGAATATTCTTCACCACGAATAACAAGATTTGTTCTCATAAAATGATCATCACAAACATGTGCAAAATTGTATGGTGGAATTCCATCAGATTTCAAAATTACAGCATCATTGATGTTCGCATCAAGTGTGATTTCACCTTTTATTGCATCATGATATGTTATTCTGTCGCCTGCTTTGGCTGGAGAACGAAAGCGAAGAACAAATTTTTCTCCCCGTTTAATTTTTTCTTCAATTTCTTCATAAGTTAAACTGCTACACTTTGCATATTCGCCGTAATACCCAAGATTTGGACATTTAAGCTCAGTTTGTTTGATTCTTATGTTTTCAATTTCTTCTTCACTGCAAAAACATGGATAAGCCTTGTCAATTTCAACAAGGTGCTTTGCAACTGTTTGATATATTTCAGCCCTTTCACTTTGAAGATATGGACCATAATTACCAAAATCTTTTCCACCAAAACTTCTACCTTCAGTGAAAGATATTCCATAATGCTTGAGAGTTTTGAGAATTGCCTCAACACTTCCAGCAATTTCTCTTTTTTTGTCAGTATCTTCAATTCTTAAAAAATACACACCATTTGAAGCTTTTGCAATTCTGCTTGCAACCAAGCAATTAAAAAGGTGTCCAAGGTGCAAATCCTTACCCGTTGGACTTGGTGCAAATCTTGTTACAACTGCCGTCTGTGGCAAGTTTCTTTGTGGAAATTTTTTTTCTAAATCTTCTAATGTTGTCTTGACATTAGGAAACAATAATTCAGCTAATTTTTTACTCATTTTTTCCCCTAAACAATAATAAATGAATTTGTGATTAACACATATAAACTTTCTGTAAAATAATCTATCATTGTGTTTAATTTTAAAACATTAACAGATTCTGCTTCTGTTTTGCCTTGCGAGCTTTCTTCAATTGCTCCATTAATATCAAAATTTTCCAGCATTTCAATTATACAATTTTTTTCGTTAACAACACTGTTTAAGACATTTACTAAAGAATTGTATCTAGTTTTGATGCCTTCGGTTTGTGCCATATTGTTTAAAATTTCAGAACTTGTTGAAATTTCAAGTGAAGAAGAAAATACATTTTTTGAATTTTCGAATTGACTTGAAATGTTGTTACCTTCGTTTTTTGCAATAATAAAATCTGTCATGCTTTCTGCAACTACTTTTTGTGAAAGAATGTTAATTATTCTTAGCATTGAAGGAGTGATTGTTCCAGTTGAGTTAACATAAGCAGGTTTCGCTATATATTTTCCAACAAACAAAGAAATAAAACTATTATTAAATTCTTTTGCTTCACTAATAATTTTTGCGTAAGATTTTTTGAATTCTTTTAAAAATTGAGTGCTACTGTTGTTTAAAACATTAAAATCAGTTCTTGAAATAATTTGTTCATATTGTTGTTTTGCAATTAAAAATTCACTAACTTTTGCTTTGAAAACATCAATTTTGTCATTGAATTTGGCAAATTCTTTTTGTGCTGTCTTTTTCCCATCTTCTGGAACAAGTGTTGGTGTGAAGTCTAGTTCAGCTAAATATTCATTAATAAATCTCAAATTTGTTTTTAGCAAATTTTGATATATAGCAAGTTCTTTATAACTATCGTTATTTGTGCAAGCATCAGTGAAAGAAGCATTTCCAGCAAAGGTTATTTCATAATCTTTTGAAACAACTTTTGCAATCGCTTGTTCATTTGCAGTTACTTCCACAGAAACAACAATCATCTCTGATAGTTTCGTATATGTGTCTGACCAGTAATTTCCAATCTCTTCTTCACAACCTGCAAGCACCAAAAATGGACAAATAAGTGTTAAACATAATGCAAATATTTTTTTCATTCCATTCTCCTTATTCTTCAATATCAAGTGCCATAATGTCAACAAAATATTGTTGCATAGCAGTTTTGTCAGTGGCTTCTAAAGTGTCAAGAAAAGCTGATTGAGCGGGTGTTGAAAAAGCAGTAAGTGCACCAATCAAGTCGTTTCTGTTAGAAAAAGCACTGACATTGTTTGATAAAATTTCGTCACGGAAACCAATGGAATAATTGCTTCCAAAATATGATTGACTGTTGTAGGCAATTAAATTATTATAAATGGTTGAAATGTTTTCATTTGGAATGGTTTTGTTAAGTTCATTAACGCAAAGGAGTTCCCATTCAACTTTAATTTTGTAAGCCGCAACTGAAAGTGTGTTAAGTTCAACAGTTCTTGTTCCAGCATCTTTAAGAACTTCAAGAGCTGCCTTGTTAAATTTTGCTTCCGCAACAGCATAATCAGAAAAAATTTTATTATATGTAACAAAATAATCATTTACAGTTGCACCAGTAACACCCGTACTTTGCAAATGAGGTTCAAAATTGTTTTTTAAATAGTTAGCACAAATTTCAATGTTGCTATCAAGCAAATCTTTTGCAAGTTTTGCTTGCTTAACAAGGTCTTTAACATTTTCTGTTTTAATTAGGAAGAGAGAATTTTTGTGTATAAAGCTCAATGATTCAAGCCCTTCTTGAGTGATTGTTGCTAGATAGTTAAGGTTTGTGATTGTGTCAGCATTGACACCTTCCAAACTTCCATGAGAAAGAATTATACTTTTTGTTTTTTGTAAAACACTGTTTGCTGGAGTGTTTTCTTGTTGCAAAAGTATGTTTGAAGAAGCTTCAGTAACAAACTTCAAATCTGGTTCTGGAAACAAAAACCATAATGCAACTGCAATAATTGGCACAAGAATCACAAGTGCCACTAAGAATTTTTTAATCTTTTGTCCAATAGTAGTTGAAGATCCCATTTCTTTCTCCTAAAAATATACAAATATTTTAGCACATTTCACACAAGGAAATCAAGGAAAGAATTTTTATTGTTGATTTGATTAAAAATATATCGCATAAGCGATATATCATTTTTAAAAAATATTTGTTTCATCAGAAATTTCAAAAGGTGGTTCATCTTCCTTGAACATTGCACCTTCTGCTATTGGTGCAACCGAGTCATTGTTTGCAATTTGCTTTGTTGGATTTCTTTTTATCTGATCTTTCAAACCAATAAATGTTGTATATTCACCAACCCATCTAAGCTTGAATGTGCCTTGAGGTCCATTTCTATGTTTGGCAACAATAATTTCACAAACCCCTGGTTCATCTTCATTAACAACATCATTATACATGTCGGCTTTGTAAATAAACAAAACAATGTCGGCATCTTGCTCAATTGATCCACTTTCACGAAGGTCAGACAAAACCGGTCTATGATCTTTTCTGGTTTCAACCGCACGAGAAAGTTGTGAAAGCACAAGAATTGGAACATCAAGTTCACGAGCTGCAATTTTAAGGTAACGGGTTATCTCTGAAATTTCTTGTTGACGATTGTCAACATTTTTTGAATTTCCTGAAGTCATAAGTTGAAGATAATCAATTAACACCAAATCAAGTCCACTTTCTCGTTTAAGTCTTCTACATTTTGACAAAATATCAATTGGAGTGTTTAAGCTTGAGTCATCAATAAAGATGTTTGCGTCAGCAAGTGATTTGTTTGCAGAAAGAATTGCAATCCATTCTTCTTCATTCATTTGCCCTTTAAGTGCTCTTTCCATACTTACACAAGCAACAGAGCAAAGAGCTCTTTGAGAAAGTTGAGTTCTTGGCATTTCAAGTGAAAAAATTGCAACACGAGATTTGTTGTTAATTGCAGCATTGCAAGCAATATTCATTGCAAAACTTGTTTTTCCCACACCGGGACGAGCAGCAAGCAAAATTAGATCACTTTTTTGAAGTCCGTTTGTTATTGTGTCAAAATCGGCAAACCCTGTTGGCAAACCTCTGAAAGCATTTTGGTCTTTTTGAAGCAAATTAAATTTGTCTAACACACATTTTAAAGATGGATTGATTGGTTCAAGGCTTGTTTCTTCTTCATTTTGAGCAAGTGCAAAAATTTCTTTTTCAGCAAACGATAAAGCATCATTTTTGTCTGAGCTTTCAAAAGAATTTTCAATAATATTTTGTCCGCTTTTAATGAGCTTGCGAAGAACTGAATCCCTTTTAACAATTTCAAGGTAATGTTTAAATGAAGCTGCAGAAGGAACAACATTTGTGAGCATTGTTATATATTCAAGTCCGCCAACAGTATCAAGTTTTTGTGCCTTTTCTAGTGCATCGGAAATTGTTATTAAATCTACTGATTTGTTGTGGGAATTCAAGTCAACAATAATTTCAAAAATATCACGGTTTGAATCAGAATAAAAATCCGCACCTTGCAAATTGTGAACAGCTGAAATTAGAGCATCTTGGTCAATAAACAAAGAGCCAAGCAAAGCCTGCTCCGCTTCAATGTTATGTGGCAAAAATTTAGCTTGTTTGTTAGGGCTTTCCACCATGATGTTTCCTCTTTTATTATTAAATTAATTAGTCAGCATAAGGGTCAAATTTTTTGGGTTTAATTTTGTTTTCAGTTTCTTTCTTATCTTTCATCTTAACATAAAAAATTTCAAAAAGAAAGCATAGAGCTCCACCAATGATAATATCCATAAAAATAATCAATGGAGAAGATTTTATGCCAATGGCTGAAAAGATAAAAGAAAATATTATGATAATCGGAAAAAGAATTAATAAATAAATTAAAACTCTTTTTAAATTACTTTTATATTCTGCTCTTTGTTTTGCTTTCATTTTCTCTTTTAATTCTCCTTGGAGTTCCATGATTATATTAAATTTTTGCTTTAAAGTCAAATTGAACTTCTTTCAGCAAACTTATAATAAAATTTATTTTTTATAAATATAAAATAATTTCACTCCTGTTAGAAATTTTTTTCTAACAAAAATTTGAATTGTTTATAAAATCAATTTGCACTTTTAAAGAAAAATTAAATCATTTTTTAATGAAAATTCAAAAAAAATATCAAAATAATATCATTTTTTACTTAAAAACTGCAATTTTTATAAAATTAATTTTAAAGTTTGTTTATGCCTAAGATTACATTTTATATTCTACCACCTAATTAACAAATTTTAGGCTTTGATTTTTTGATGAATTACAAGGAAACAAAAAACGCCAGAGCAGGAATGTACACAAAGTACATGACTGTTTTGGGCGATTTGAAAGTTGACGAAGTAATTCGCAAAAAAGCGAAGCCTTAATTCTTTGCTCTTTGACGCATACGCTGAGCATGATCCAAAATCTTTTTTCTTATTCTAATGCATTTTGGTGTAACTTCCATAAGTTCATCATCAGCAATAAATTCAATTCCTTCTTCAAGAGTTAAAGGTTTGATTGGAGTAAGATGAAGAGATTCATCAGAAGATGAACTTCTCATGTTAGAAAGCTGTTTCTTTTTGCAAACATTAACAACAAGGTCTTCATTCTTAGGATTTTTTCCAATAATCATTCCACCATAAACTGGAACTCCCGCTCCAATGATAAGTTCACCTCTTTCTTGAGCATTGAACAATCCATACGCAACAGATTCGCCTGTTTCAAAAGCAATTAAGCTTCCAACAGTTCTGCGTTCAATGTCGCCCTTATATGGTTCATAATCATGGAATACACTTGAAATAATTCCTTCACCACGAGTGTCAGTTAAAAAGTCGCTCTTAAATCCAAAAAGTCCACGAGATGGAATAAGGAATTCCATTCTCATACGAGAACCGTGAGGTGTCATTTGCAAAAGGTCTGCTTTGCGTTGTCCCATTTTGCTCATTACTGTTCCAACAGAAGCTTCAGGAACATCAAGAACAAGTCTTTCAATAGGTTCACATTTTTTGCCATTGATTTCTTTGTACATAACTTTTGGCATGCTTACTTGGAATTCATAACCATCTCTTCTCATGTTTTCAATAAGAATTGAAAGGTGCATTTCTCCACGACCGCAAATACGGAAGCTTTCTGTTGTTTCACCATCTTGAACACGAAGGCTCAAATCTTTGATTGCTTCTTTATAGAGTCTTTCACGAAGAACACGGCTTGTTGTTGGTTTTTCTTTTCCAGCAAATGGGCTATCATTAACCATGAATGTCATTTCAACACTTGGTTCACTAATTTTTACAAAAGGAACGGCTTCAACGCATGAAGCATCACAAATTGTGTCACCAATTTTGATTTCATCAATTCCTGCAACACAAACAATATCTCCGATTTGTGCTGATTCAACTGGAGCTCGTTTAAGTCCATCAAATTCAAATATTTTTGCAATTCTTCCACGAATATTTGCGTCATCAAAAAAGTTTTTTGCAACAATACTTTGTCCAACAGCCATTGATCCACGAGTAACTTTTCCAATTGCAAGTTTTCCAACGAAATCATTTTGTTCAGCTGATGAAACAAGCATTTGAAGAGGTCCTTTTTCATCACCTTTTGGAGGATCGATATGATTTACGATTGCTTCAAAAAGAGGAATAAGGTTCTCTCCAACTTTTGAAGGGGACATTGAAGCAACACCTTGACGAGCTGAACAATATACAATTGGTGAATTTAATTGTTCACTTGTTGCATCAAGTTCAAGAAGAAGCATCAAAACTTCATCTCCAACATCATTCAATCTTGCATCTGGACGATCAATTTTGTTGATTACAATAACAACTTTAAGTCCTTGTGCAAGAGCTTTTTCAAGCACAAAACGAGTTTGAGGCATTGGACCTTCAAACGCGTCAACAACCAAAAGAACGCCGTCAACCATTTTTAGAACTCTTTCAACTTCTCCACCGAAGTCAGCATGTCCCGGAGTGTCAACAACATTAATTTTTATATCTTTATAATAGCAAGAAGCGTTTTTTGCTAAAATTGTAATTCCACGCTCTTTTTCAATGGCATTGCTATCCATAACACGATCACCAACAACTTGGTTTTCACGATAGATTCCACCTTGCTTCAACATTTCGTTTACAAGAGATGTTTTGCCATGATCAACATGGGCAATAATAGCGACATTTCTGATTTTTTCGTTAGTCATAGGGTTATCCTTTTTATTAAGCGAGTACGATTTCTTTTCTGAACTACAAAATTACAAATTAATAGCTCTTGCTTCAAATTTTTGTCTTAAAAAATAAAGTAAAAGGATTTTTTCGTGATCAATTTTTAAAGATTCTCAGCTTATAACAGCTTTAAGTATAACATATACAAGTTAACAAATCAACAAAAAAGATTTGTAAGGTTCAATATTTTAACAAAATTTGGCTCAAAAGTTAAAACAAAAATCGCATAATATTAATTTGGCATGCGATTTTGTTTTATCAATTTTGGTTATTTCTATCATTTTTAATATTATTTTTGG
>JBAXZR010000027.1:0-8932 GCA_041670165.1 Clostridia bacterium | reverse complement strand
CGATGGCATCTATTTTTTTCGGAACAATCAGCACAAACTTTTAGTTTAATTTCATTGGTTAGCATTTCTTTTGCTTGCTGAGCTGTTAGTCCGCCACGGACAAGTTTTTTGAACACATTATCCATTTCTTTAAACACACTGCTTAAATCGTTAAGTCTTCTAAAAAGTGTTTCTCTGCTTCTGTTCACAATGTTACGCATTGAAAGTTTGTCTGAAGCTGAAACAAATGTGCTTTGCAAAAGAGCAACAAGTTTTCTTGGCAAAAAGCAAAGAATAGCACAGCCAACAAGAGAAGGGACAAGAAGCATGATTGTCATCATGTCAAAACCTTGCATTGCAATTAAAAACAAAGCATCGGTTGAGAGAATTGCAAGGCTCAAGGCAACTCGTTTGTTTGATTTTAGGGTGCTTGTTGCAAGTGCCCATATTGTTAAAACTGCCATAAGAGTTGGATCGCCACTCTGTAAAAATGTTCCAATTCCATAAGCTGAACTTACAAAGTAAACTCCACCTGCCCCAAGAACAATTGAAGAGAGTGGAATAAGCGACGCGCCTAACATTTTGGCATAGTTAAAATCCCAAAAAGTTATTCCGCTAAGCCCAGAAGAAATTCCAGCAATTAAAATTCCTGCACTCACAATTTCATTTAAACTTAGTTTATAATTAAGACCTTTAACAAGTGCTGCTTCAAAAATTTTAATTAGAGCAAACATAAAAAGTGTTCCACCAATAACGGTGATTCCACTCAGCACAATTGAAGCTCCAGATGAAATTTCCATATACAAAAATGGAGCTTGACTCATTAGTGCATAAAAACCAAGCAAGGTTGGTGACAATTTTTTTTGAAATTTATAGTGTAATCCATATGCAACCAAGCAAACAAAAACTGTTGCAATTGAGCAGATAAGATTGTGCTCAGTTGGAAAAGCTAAAAGCGAAGCTCCAAGATAGAGCGGAGCTAAAATAATTGGCTTTTGATTGCACCAAACAAGAGCAAAAAGTGTTCCAAAAGCAAAAGGATAAACGATGTCATTTATACTTGCACGATTAAGGATATAAAAAAGGATAAAAAATAAAAAGTATTTGAGTACAAAAAGCAAATTTTTAACTGATTTATTCATGAAAACTCCTCTTAAGAAACAATTGAAAACTTTTATAAAAAAGTATAAATTGTTTACCATTGTGTACAAACATGAAAACTTGTCTTTTTTTAGAAAAAAATACAACTTTTTATCGAAGTGGTTAATTATTATGTTTTTTGAGCAAACTTAACTTAAAAATATGAAAGATGATTACTTAAATAAAAATAAGGGCTTTTCTTATGAGTGTTAAGTTTAGACACAAAGTTGTATTTGCATTGTTAAGACCTTTGTTTAGAGTGTTCTTTTTTCTTAAGTATGGATTTAGGGGTAAGGTTTTCACAAAAAAAATGCAAAAAAGATTTGGAGTTAAACCACCTTTTTTGATTCTTGGTGGACATGTGTCTTTGCTTGATTGTTTTTTTGTTTCTCTTTGTGTTAGAGGAGCAGTTTACTTCGTTGCAAGCGATGACATTTTCGCAACGCCACTATTAAGCCGACTTATGAAATTTTTGGTTTCGCCAATTGCAAAAAACAAAGGTGCTTCAGATTTGCAAACAGTCAAAGATTGTTTGGAAATTTCAAAGCAAGGTGGCAATGTTGGAATTTTTGCTTCTGGCAACACTTCTTACAGTGGTGAAGAAGCTTGCGTTGGTTCACAAATTTCAAGGCTTGCCAAGATTATGAAATGTGATATTTTGATTTTTAAAACTCATGGACTTTATGGAGTTGACCCTAGGTGGGCAAACCACATAAGAAAAGGCAAATGCAAAGGCGAAATTGTTTCAGTTATAAACAAAGCTGAAGCCGAAATTTTAACAAATGATGAACTTCAGAAAAAAATTGTTGATGGAATATCTTTTCCTCATCATTGTGATGAAGTGCTTTCTAATTATAAAAGTTCATTAAGAGCTGAATATTTGGAAAGGTTTTTGTTTGCTTGCCCTAGTTGTAAAAGTTTGAACACACTTGTTAGCCAAGGAAAACTACTTGAATGTAATAGTTGTGGAATGATTGTGGAATATGGCGAAAGATTGAATCTTATACTAATAAAGGGTAAAAAATGTTTTAAAACTCTTAAAGAGTGGCACAAATTTCAAATTTCACTCATAGAAGAATTGTTGACAAAAACTGTTGTTGGAAAAATTTTTTGTGATGAAAATGAAAAGCTTGTGCTTAATCAAAGAGCAAAAAGAAAAACAATACTAATAAAAAATGCAACACTTAGTCTTTTTGAAGACAAAATTGTTGTGGGTAATTCCTTAAAAAAAGAAGAGTTTATGCTGGACGACATTTTTCAAATGGCAATTCAAGGAAGAAACAAGTTGATATTTTATATTAACGGACAAAATTTTCAAATTAAAGGTAACAAAAGAACAAATCATTTGAAATACATGGCATATTTCTATTTAAGAAAAAAGAAAAAAGGAGTCGATATAGGTGGAGTTTTGGAACTATAATATTTGGGATTTGACAATTCAATTTGGAACAATTTGTTTGATTCTTCTTTTTTCTAATATTTTAAGAAGAAAAATTGGCTTTTTAAGAAAATCCTTTTTACCAACAGCTGTTATTGGTGGATTTATTGCTCTTGGATTAAGAGTCGGTGGACTCTTAAATTTTATAGATATACAAGTTTTGAACGCAATAACATACCATGCTCTTAACATTGGTTTTATTGCACTTGCACTTAAAAGAAGTTACGGAACTGAAAAATCGAAAAAAGGTTCTTCTTACAAAGCGGGACTCACAATTGTTGGAACATATCTTTTACAAGGCGTTGTTGGGCTTGCTATAACAACTTTTGTTGGACTCATTATTATGCCTTCACTCTTTCAAGCGGCGGGCATTTTGCTTCCACTTGGTTTTGGACAAGGACCTGGCCAAGCAAACAATTTTGGAACAATTTTTGAAACTCAAAACGGCTTTGTTGGTGGACAAAGCTTTGGCTTGTCAATAGCATCACTTGGCTTTGTTGTGGCATGTTTGGTTTGTGTTATTTGGATAAATTTCCGTATCAAGAAAAAAGGTTTAATTCTTAGAACAGAAAAATCTGATTTAAGTGCGAGTGAAAATATTAATCCATCTGATGAAGTTCCACTTTCGGAAGCTGTGGACAAATTTACGCTTCAAATTGGCATTGTTATGCTTGTGTTTATGCTTTCTTTTCTTTTTATGTGGGGCTTTGACAATTTGTTTATCTCTTCAAATATTTTGGGAACATTTGGCGTTAAAACTGTTAGACCACTTTTATGGGGGTTCAACTTTATTTTTGGAACACTTATAGCCATGTTATTTAAGAAAGTTTTTGTTGTTCTTAAGAAAAAGGGAATTGCAAAAAGAGAATATTGTAACAATTACATTCTTAACAGAATTAGTGGATCAGTTTTTGATTTTATGATTATTGCTTCAATTGCCCTTATTGATCCCGTTTTGCTATCTTCAACTTGGTGGGTTTTGTTAATTGTTTGCGGAGTGGGAGCAATTTCAACATTTTTCTATCTTCAATTTGTTTGTAAAAAACAATTTCCTGATTACTGGGTTGAATCTTTTATGTGTTTATATGGCAATCTCACAGGAACTGCCAGCACTGGCATTGCACTGTTAAGAGTCGTTGATCCAAATTTTGAAACTCCAGCAAGCACTGATCTTGTTTCTGGAAGTGCAGTTGCAGTGATCTTTGGATTTCCACTCATGCTCCTTATTGGGCTTGCACCATCAATGCCTTGGCTCACACTTGTTTTGCTTGCCGTTTTTAGTGCGTTTATAAACTTTCTTTTGTTTTATAAAAAAAAGAAAAAACAAAAAACAAATTAAAAGTGAACCAATTTAATGTTTTTTATGATTTTTAGAAACAACATATCATATAAATTAGTACATCAAAACTATATTACTTTCAAAAAAAACAGTCAAAGATATAACTAAAAAATTAAATTGTAACAAATTGAAATCAATTATTATTTTTTGAAACAAGCAATGTGTCAATAATATTATATTGTTACTAAAGAACTTTTTTATCTTTTACAAAAAAGAAATTTTTGGATTGACTATGATTAAAAAATAACTTAAAATAAGCAATAACAAATTTAAACATTATGGTTATTACTAAAAGTTTTAAAAATTGTTTGATAACATTTTGTTAGACTACTCAAGTGTAAAAAAAAATGACATAAATGACTTGTTAAAAAAAATTAAACACAAAAGAGAGAAAATAGGAGAAGATTATGCTTTCACTTTACAATTCACTTTCAAGACAAAAAGAAGAAGTTTCATCAGACAACGGTGTTGTAAAAATGTATTCTTGCGGACCTACTGTGTACTATTTTCCACATATAGGTAACATGAGAGCCTATCTTTTTATGGACCAAATTAGGCGTACAATCAAATTTAACGGGCTAAAAGTACTTGGGGTGATAAATATCACCGATGTTGGACATTTGACGAGTGATGCTGACTTAGGCGACGATAAAATGCTTGTTGCTTCAAAAAGGGAAAACAAAACTCCTTGGGAAATTGCAAAATTTTATCAAGAAAAATTTGAAGAAGACATTCATAAGCTCAATATTGACATGCCTTCAATTGTTGCAAAAGCCACTGATCATATTGCTGAAATGATTGAGTTTGTTGAAGTTCTACTTAAAAAAGGGCATGCTTACGAAACAAAAGATGGAATATATTTTTCTGTTGAATCATTTCCTGAATATGGAGCACTTTCAAGAATTTCTCTTGAAGACAAACAAGCAGGAGCAAGAATTGAGGTTGATGAAGAAAAGCGTCACCCAGCCGATTTTGCTCTTTGGATAAAAGCACCAAAAGAACATATTATGCAGTGGCAAAGTCCATGGGGCATGGGTTATCCCGGTTGGCATATTGAATGCAGTGCAATGGGCAAAAAATACCTTGGCGACCATATAAATGTTCATACAGGCGGTATAGACCACCTCCCTGTTCACCATGAAAATGAAATTGCTCAAAACAATTGCTATTGGGGAAAACAAGTTGTTTCACTTTGGGGACATGTTGCGTTTTTGCAAATTGATGGCGGAAAAATGAGCAAAAGCCTTGGAAATCTTTTCACTCTTGATGACCTTGATAAAAAAGGATATTCACCACTTGATTTCAGATTTTTCAATTTTTCAGCAAGCTATCGCAAACCAATAAATTTCACATGGGATTCTCTTACTGCTGCAAAAGTGTCACTTGCAAAACTTAAAGCTTCAACTATGCTTCACAAAGGGCAACCTAACAAAGTTAGCAAAGAAAAACTTGAGAAATTTGAAAAAGACTTTTTGAATGCAATCAATGATGACTTAAATTTTCCACTTGCTCTTGGCATTGTTTGGGAAATTGTAAAAAGTGAGCCAAGCAATGACATTTTTGAACTTCTTGTTAAGCTTGACAGGGTTCTTGGACTAGATTTAGGAAAAGAAGAAAAAATTGTTTTGCCAAAAGAAGTTGAAGAATTAGTTTGCGAAAGAGAACAAGCAAGAAAAAATAAAGACTATCGTAAAAGTGATGAACTCCGTGACAGTATTGCTTCACTTGGATTTGCAGTTAAAGACACCAAAGATGGACAAATTATTTCAAAAAATTAATAGATTTTAAAAAAATGAGATGTTTCTCATTTTTTTTAAAAATTGAACAATTACAAATTTATGATTTTTATTTTAGATGAATGATTTTAATAATTTAAAAATTGGATTTAAGTGTTAAAAATTAAACATTTTTTGTTGAAAGTTTTTTATAGGTTTCTTAAGTAAAATTATATATTTTGTTGCAAGATTTTTATAGGTTTCTTAAGTAAAATAAATTATTTGTTTTAATATTTTTTTATAAATTTAAAAGAAATTATTAAGATTAGAATTTGTTAGGTTGAAAAAAAATAATTATATCATTTTTGCCAATTTTTCGCTTAATTTTTTTGTTTTATTGTGTTATAATGCCTTTATTAAAGGAGCTTTTATGATTAGACAACAAATTTCAAAAATTGAAGAAAACAAAGAAACAAAAATAGCTGGTTTTATTGATACAATAAGAAACACAAAATATATGATTTTTATTATGCTTAGAGATAAGAGTGGCAAAATTCAAGTGTCTGTTGACAAAGCTAAACAAGAAACTCTTGCCAACAAACTAACTGGTGTTATTGCTGGCTCAGTGCTTAGTGTTGTGGGAAACAAGGTTAAAAACGATTTTGTTAAAGCAGGCGGAGTTGAATTTATTCCAACAGAAATAACGGTTGAAAGTGTTGCAGAAGCTTCACCAATTGATGAAACAAGTTTAATTGATCAACGCTTAAATTTTAGGTGGCTTGACCTTAGAAGTGAAAAAAATTCTTTGGTTTTTCAAATTCAAAGTGAACTTACGAGAGCAATGAGAGAATTTTTGAGTCAAAAAGATTTCACTGAAATCCACAGTCCAAAACTTATTGGGGCAGCCAGTGAAAGCGGAAGTGAAGTTTTTGAAGTTAAATATTTTGATACAAAAGCATACCTAAGTCAAAGTCCACAATTTTATAAACAAATGGCAATGGCATCTGGTTTTGAAAGAATTTTTGAAGTTGGTCCAGTTTTTAGAGCTGAAAGTTCATTCACTTCAAGGCATTCAACCGAATTTACAGGTTTTGACCTTGAACTAAGTTACATTGACAGCTTTTATGATGTTATGAAACTTGAAGAAGAACTTCTTGTCTATGCTCTTTCAAAAGTTAAAAATAAGTTTGGAAATGAACTTATGAATGTCTTTGGCAAAGAACTTGTTGTTCCTGACAAACCTTTTCCGATCATCAAACTCAAAGATTTGTATGATGAACTTGAAAAAAGATATGGCTACACAGTGCCAGAAAAAGAAAAAAATGACCTTACAACTGATGCTGAAAAACTTTCTTTCAAGCTTAGTCAAGAAGTTTTTGGCAGTGAATTTTTGTTTGTAACAGACTACCCAAAAGACAAACGAGCATTTTATCACATGAGAAAAGATGGAGTGTTGCAAGGATATGATCTTATTTGGCGTGGAGTTGAAATCACAACTGGAGCTCAAAGAGAGCATAGATATGAACAGCTTAAAGCACAAGCAAAAGAAAAAGGGCTTGGCAAAGATGTTGAGTTCTATTTGGAATTCTTTAAATATGGTTGTCCTCCACATGGTGGTTTTGGACTTGGACTTGACAGATTAACAATGTTACTTCTTGGGCTTCCATCACTCAAAGAAGCTGAATTTATTTTCCGTGGACCAACAAGAATCAATCCTTAAAATTGCAAAATACATTATAAATTATTATTATTTTAAATAATTGATAAAATAATTGTTTTCAAAATAGTTATAAAGGTAATTCATAAATAAAGAATATTTAAAAAATAGGAGCTTTTGTATAAGATGAAAAAAGTTGACTTGAAGGAAATATATTCTTCACTTAGTAAGTTTGCTAACAAAGAAATCACACTTGGCGGTTGGGTTAGAAGTGTGAGAGACATGAAAAACTTTGCATTTATGGATCTTAATGATGGAACAAGTTTTAAAGGTGCTCAAGTTGTTTTGCACCTAGAAAAAATTGCAAACTATGATGAAGTTTGCAAAATGAATGCAGGAAGCAGTGTTGTTGTTAAAGGAAAAGTTGTTTTGACACCAGCAAATCCTCAACCTTTTGAAATTGAGGCTAGCTATGTTGAAATTCAATGTGCAACTGACGAAACTTATCCGCTTCAAAAGAAAAGACATACAACTGAATATTTAAGAGAACAAGCATATCTTAGACCAAGAACAAACCTTTTTAACGCCGTTTTTAGAATTAGAAGTGAAGTAAGCTTTGCTATTCACAGCTTTTTTAATGGCAAAGGATTTGTTTATACACAAACTCCAATCATAACTGCCGCAGATTGTGAAGGCGGAAGTGATGTTTTTAGAATTACAACACACAATGTTTATGACAAAACTAAGGTTAGCACCTTTACACCAGAAAATGATTTTTTTGGAAAACCTGTGTTTTTGACACCAACAGGACAACTCGAAGGTGAAGCCCTTGCCCTTGCTTTTGGAAAAATCTACACTTTTGGACCAACTTTCAGATCAGAAAATTCAAACACAGCAAGGCATGCAAGTGAGTTTTGGATGATTGAGCCAGAAGTTGCATTTAACGATCTAAAAGACAATATGGATTTGATTGAAGAAATGGTTAAATATTTAATTAATCATCTCTTTGTTAAATGCTCAGATGAACTTGAGTTTTTGAACAAGTTTGTTGAAAATGGCTTAATAGAAAAACTTAAAGCGGTTGTTGATAGTGATTTTGGCAGAATTTCGTATACAGAAGCTGTAAAAATTCTTGAACAAAACAATGAAAAATTTGAGTTTAAGGCATTTTGGGGCTGTGATTTGCAAAGCGAACACGAAAGATATCTTTGTGAAAAAGTCTTTAACAAACCAATTTTTGTAACAGATTATCCAACTGAAATTAAAGCATTCTACATGAGAAAAAATGATGATGGCAAAACAGTTGCAGCTTGCGATTTGCTTGTCCCTGGGGTTGGTGAAATGGTTGGCGGAAGCCAAAGAGAAGAAAGGCTTGATGTTCTACTTGAAAAAATCAAAACTTTCAAACTTAAAGAAGAGGATTATTGGTGGTATATTAACCTAAGAAAATTTGGTGGGGTTGTTCATAGTGGGTTTGGACTTGGACTTGAAAGATTTCTTATGTACGCAACTGGCGTAAGCAACATAAGAGATGTGCAAATCTTCTCCCGTACTCCAAAAAATTGCTTGTATTAAACCTAAAAAAGCTAGTTGAAACTAGCTTTTTTAATCACTTCAAAAATTATATTTGAAATTTTAAGTTGAAATATAGATATTTTCTTTTG
>JBAXZR010000026.1:0-9546 GCA_041670165.1 Clostridia bacterium | reverse complement strand
TGAAATTTCTATTGGAATTTCAGTTAAAATGTTTTTTTCAAATTTGTTTATTTGTGCGTTAAGTCCATTAGACAATGCCATAACAAGCCCAATGCCAATAATTCCAATTGATGAAGCAAAACTTGTTAAAAAGGTTCTTCCTTTTTTGGTTAAGAGATTTGAAAAAGAAAGCCTAAGTGCTTGCCAAAGACTCATCGATGTTTTTTTTGCTGTATATGTGTTCTCAATGTTTTCAATTTCTAGTGGTTTTGTGTCAGAAAAAACTTCGCCATCTTTTAGTTTAATTATTCTTGTTGAATATTTGTTTGCAATTTCAGAATTATGCGTAACCATAATCACAAGTTTGGTTTTGGAAATTTCACTAAGAATATTCATGATTTGTTCACTTGTTTTTGAGTCAAGAGCGCCAGTTGGTTCATCAGCTAGTATAATTTGTGGATTGTTTGCAAGTGCACGAGCAATTGCCACCCTTTGTTTTTGCCCACCAGAAAGAAGAGTGGGAAGCTTTGATTTTTGGTCTTCAATTCCCATTTTTATGAGCTTTTCTTCTGCGTTTTTTTTTGCGTTTACTCACGCCTACTCCACAAAGAGCTTGTCCAAGTTCAACATTTTTTGAAACAGTTATGTGTGGAATAAGATTGTAGTTTTGAAAAACAAATCCAACACTATTGTTGCGATATGCGTCATAGTCTTTATCTTTAAAAAATGAAGTGTTTTTGCCGTCAATAACAATTGAACCACTTGAAAGCCTGTCAAGCCCACCTATCATGTTTAACAATGTGGTTTTTCCACTTCCACTAGCGCCAAGAATACTAACAAATTCACCACTTTGAAAGGTTAGATTAATGTTTTTCAAAGCTTCAAATCCAGTTTTGCCAATCTTGTAAGTTTTTGAAGCATTAACTAATTTCAAAACCATATTTTCTCCTAATAATATTATAAGTATTATAACATAAAATATATTTTTAAACCAAATTTTGATGTCAAATTTTTGTGGAATATGGAATGTAAATCATGCTATTCTAAATAGAAAAAAATTTGTATTTTTTTTGTTTAATTGAAGTTTCACAAGAAATATATTGCAGGAAAAAATTAGAAATGATATAGTTAATAAAATAAAAAATTAAATCATATTTTAAAAAAAAATTATTGCAACAAAAGTAGGAGATTTTCTATGGAAGAAAAAAGATTGAAAATTGGTTTGTTTATTGACACTTTTTTTCCAATGGTTGATGGTGTAATCATGGTTGTTGATAATTATGCAAGAAGGTTGTCAACATTTTCTGATGTAACTGTTTTTGCACCGTTTGGAAGAGATAAAAATTTTGACGACAGTTCTTTGCCATACAAAGTTGTAAGATGCAAAATGATTAAATTTACTGGAATTGATTATGATTTGCCAGTGCCAAGTTTTGATTATGAATTTAAAAAAGCACTTAAAAACTCAAACCTTGACATAGTTCATATTCACTCGCCTTTTTCTCTTGGAAAAGAAGGTGTTGCATATGCAAAAAAATTCAAAATTCCTTGCATTGGTACAATGCATAGTCAATTTAAACAAGATTTTTACACTGCAACAAAATCAAAATTGATTACTTCATCGCTCCTTAATGGCATCATGAAAGTTTTTAATGCGTGCACTGAGTGTTGGGCTGTAAACAGTGAAGTTGCAAATATATTTTTGGAGTATGGAGCAAAAAATCTTCCTAAAGTACAAAATAATGGAACTGACATTTCTTTTATCGAAGATGAAAATGTGATTAATGAACTTAGAGAAAAACACAACATACAAAAAAATGAAAAAGTGTTTTTGTTTGTTGGAAGAATTAATAAAATTAAAAATTTAATGTTTACTCTTGAATCTCTTGCCTTTCTTAAAAAAAGTGGCTTTCTTTTTAAAATGTTGTTTGTTGGTTCAGGTCAAGATGAAGAAGAAATCAAAAATTACGCCTTGAAACTTGGATTAGAAAAAGAAGTGATTTTTGTTGGCAAGGTTACCGACAGAGCACAAATAACTAAATATTATCGCTTGGCAGATTTGTTTTTGTTTCCTTCGCTATATGATTCCAGTTCTCTTGTTCAAATTGAAGCAGCTTCACAAAAAACTCCAACTCTGTTTTTAAGAGGTTCAGCAACTTCAGCCACAGCAACTGAAGATGTTAATGGATTTTTTTCTGACAACGATCCAATGAAATATTCTGAAAAAATCATAGAGATATTTTCTAATCCTAGTTATTATAAAAAGGTTTCTGATGGAGCATACAATGACCTTTATGTATCTTGGGACAAGGCAGTTGCAAAAGCATACAAGGATTATTTAAGGCTAATTGAACAAAATAAAGAAAATTTTGAACTTAAACAAAAAATTAAAGATGAAAAGAAAGCAAAAAGACAAGAAATGAGCATTATAGCAAAGCAAAAAATTGCCGAAAGAAAAGCAAAGGCTAAAGAAAAAATGGCAAAAAGACAAGAATTGCAAAAAGAAAAGAAAAAAGAAAGACAAAAGTTGTCAAAACAAAAGTTGGCTCAAAGAAAATTAATTGCAAAAGAAAAGATTAAAGAAAAAAAGATTTCTTCTTTATCAAAAATAAATAACAAAAACAACTAAGAATTTCAAAGGCAACACAAATTTGCCTTTTTTCAATGAACCTTGTTTTTATGCTTAAAACATGGTAATATATAGTGATAAAAAGGAAAAAATGGACGAATTAATTTTGCTTGCACAAAAAGGTGATGAAAAAGCTTTAGAAGAATTTTTTGGCACATACAAAGCTCTTGTGGCAAAAGTTTGTCGAAGATATTTTTTGCTTGGCGGTGAAAAAGAAGATATAATTCAAGAAGGTATGGTTGGGCTTTATAAAGCTCTTATGGCTTTTGATACCACAAAAAACGCAAGCTTCAAAACATTCGCAACACTTTGTATAACAAGACAAGTTGTTAATGCAGTTAAACAATATTCAAATCTCAAAAACAGACCGCTTAACAGTGGACTTTCAATAAATATGGAAGGTGGGGTAAGTGTGTTTTCTTCTTCAGAAGAACATTCTGGTGATGATGAATCATATTTTTATATTATTCCTT
This sequence comes from Clostridia bacterium, assembly GCA_041670165.1. Lineage (GTDB taxonomy): Bacteria > Bacillota > Clostridia > Christensenellales > UBA1242 > JBAXZR01. The sequence continues at coordinate 6,465 of JBAXZR010000026.1, read as the reverse complement.
CCCCTGAACCTTCTCCACAAGATATCATTTTATCTGATGAAAGAATGAAAGAAGTTATTTTGGAAATTGAAAAACTTCTTTCTGATTTAGAAAAAAAAGTATTAGCAAAATATCTTCAAGGAAAAAGTCAACTTCAAATTGCATCTGAGCTTAAAACTTCATCAAAGTCAATTGACAATGCAATCACTCGTATAAAATCTAAACTTGCTTACTTAAAATAGCAAGTTTTTTTAAAATTGAATTAATGCAAAATTTTTAATAGTTTAATTATTTGTGCTTAGAAAAAATGAATATCACAAACAAAAGATATGTTTTTTAAAATTTTATTTCGATAAAAACTTTTCATTATTAATTTAACTAAATTTTTGATAAATAAAACTATCAACAAATTTCAATCGAATTTGCCATTGATTTTTAACAAGTTACTAGTTTTTTAAGCTATTCGATTTATGCTTAGGTGAGCGGTTGGTGCTGCTATTGTTGAAACAGGGACTCCAGCTGCTGTGGGCATAAGAGTCAAAACATTGCCAGAAGTCAAACTCAGTATTGTGCTTGAAGAAGTACCTGCGGAATTGCTTACAGCTCTTTCTGTTCCGCTCACTAAAACTCCGTTTACTGCTAGATATATATTGTTTCCAGCCACGGCAGTTGGAACTGTGTTAACTCCATAGTTAATTTCATAACTTCCAGTCGCTGGAATCACAATGCTGTTGGCTAAAAGGAAAAGCCCGCTTGCTGTTATTACATTGGTTAAAGCAACAGGTGTTCCTGTGGTTAAGTTTTGTGCATTTGGATTGAAAAAACTTCCAAAGGTGTTAAAAGCAGGACCTGCAGGGCCAGTTGAACCTTGTGGACCAGTTGCACCTTGCGGACCTTGTGGACCAGCAGGCCCTGTGGCTCCAGTTGCACCAGTTGCACCAGTAGCTCCAGTTGCACCCGTAGCGCCAGTTGGACCTTGCGGACCTACTGGACCAACTGGACCTTGTGGACCGGGGATAATGCAACAACTACATTTATTACAACAATTACACATAATATTATCTCCTTAATCTTAACATAGCAAAAAAATTGCTATGTAAAAACAAGGATTTCTATTAACATATTATGTAAATTAAATGCTTTTTGTACTTTGTGAAGTGATTGTTGATTAAATAACAATTTTGAAAACAATTAAAATAAAAAAAGTATTAGTTAAAACTTTTATAATTTTAAATACGAATTTTAATACAAGTAGGGTATTTTATTTCAAGGTTGTTTGACAATTTAGTTTATGAATGTCAATATATATTTCATATATTAAACTTAAATATTTGTTAATACTATTATTGATTATTTGTTTACATTAAAGGAAGAGCTATGGAAGAAAGAAAAGAAGATGTTGAGCCGAGTTTAGATGCCTATCAAAATGGGCTTTCTTTTGAAGAAGCCACTTATAGACTTGTTAGAGATGGAAAAAATGTCATTCAAGGCAAAAAAAAGATTTCTGCACTTGTAAGATTTTTGTTTCAATTTGGAAACATTATGGTGATTATCTTAATTATTAGTGCTGGAGTTTCAATCACTCTTGGGCTTCTTGAAAAATCTAATAGTGAAGTTATTGATGGAGTTGTTATTTTTGCGATTGTGCTTTTTAATGCGTTTTTTGGTTTTATTCAGGAAAATAAAGCAATTGCAAGTATTGAAAGTTTAAAAAAACTTTCTGGAAGCACTGCACTTGTTCGTAGAAGCGGAGAAGTTGTCAGAATCAAAAGTGAAGATGTTGTTGTTGGCGACACAATGATTTTGGAATCAGGAATGGTGCTTTGTGCAGATATTGTTCTTATTCAATCACACAGTCTAATGATGAACGAATCAGCCCTTACTGGTGAAAGTGTTCCTGTTTCAAAAAACTACAAAAAAATTCCAAATGAGCAAGCTGGTATTGGTGAAAAAGTAAATCAGGCTTTTTGTGGAACTGTTGTTTCGTATGGTAGAGGAGAAGGTATTGTTACTGCTTGTGGAAACAATACTCAAATTGGAAAAATTGCAACAATGGTACAAAATGAAACTGATGAAAGAACACCACTAGAAAAAAGCATTGAATCTGTTGGAAAAATAATTACATATATTGTTCTGTTCATTGCTGCCCTGATTTTTGTTATTGAAGTTTTAAGACCAAATTCACACATTATTGATGCTCTTATGACAGCTGTTGCCATAAGTGTTGCGGCAATTCCTGAAAGCTTGCCCGCTGTTATCACCATAATTATGTCGTTAGGGGTAACAAGGCTTGCAAAGAAAAAAGCTATTGTAAAAAAATTGCATGCAGTTGAAACTCTTGGTTGCTGTGATGTTATTTGTTCAGATAAAACTGGAACACTTACAGAAAATGTCATGACCGTTAAAGAAATTTTTGTTTCAATGGTTACAAAAAAAGATGTTTTTGAACGCACTCCAGATTTTGAAGTGCTTCTTAAAACAATGTGTCTTTGTAATGACAGTGAAAAAACAAAGAAAGGATATGTTGGCGATCCAACAGAAACAGCACTTGTTGAATTTGCTGACTTGCAGGGCTTCTTAAAATCGTCATTAGACAAAACCAACAAGCGAGTTGGTGAAATTCCATTTGAATCAAATCGCAAACTTATGACAACGCTGAATTTTGATAATGAAAAATATATTCAATATACAAAAGGTGGAGTTGATGAAGTTTTGAAACGATGTTCTCAAATACTTATTAATGGAACTGTTGTACCGTTGACAGAAGAGCACATTATGGAAATTAAAAAAACAAATAATGAATTTGCTTCAAGAGCACTCAGAGTGCTTGCTTATGCAACAAAAGAACTTTTTGGAGAACTTTTAGAACCAGAAGAAAAAGAATTGACTTTTGTTGGACTCTCAGGAATGATTGACCCTCCAAGAAAAGAAGTTGCTGAAGCTGTTAAAAAATGTGTTCGAGCAGGAATGCGTGCAATAATGATTACTGGAGATCACAGGCACACGGCTTTTGCAATTGCAAAAGAAGTGGGCATTGCAACAAAAGAAGAAGAAGTTATCACTGGTGAAGAACTAGACAAGCTCTCAGAAGAAGAATTTATTCAAAAAATCAAAGATATAAGAGTTTTTGCAAGAGTTTCACCAAATCACAAAGTTTTAATTGTTAAAGCTTTTAAAACTCTTGGAAAAACTGTTGTTATGACAGGTGATGGGGTTAATGATGCTCCTTCAATCAAAGCAGCTAGTATTGGTGTGGGAATGGGTATAACTGGCACTGACATCACCAAAGAGGCGGCGGATATTGTTGTTACTGATGACAATTTTGCAACTATAGTTGTGGCAATTGAGGAAGGCAGAAAAATTTATCGCAACATTCAAAAAGCAATTAAATATTTGTTTACAACAAACTTTGCTGAAATATTCAGTTTGTTCATTGCTACTTTGATTTTCCCAGAATATTTACTTTTGTTACCACTTCAAATTTTGTTTATAAATCTTCTCACAGATAGTTTGCCTGCAATTGCTCTTGGAGTAGAAGCTCCAGAAAGTAATCTAATGAATGAAAAACCACGCCTTGCCAACAAAAATTTGTTTTATGGTGGGGTTGGTTCAGGAATTATTATTCAAGGTTTGTTTCAAACATTTCTAATTTTATCTGTTTTCATTGTTGGACTTATTATTTCTTCTCCACAAGTGGCATCAACAATGGTTTTCTATTCTTTAAATATAATTCAAATTTTGCACATGTTCAGTGTAAGAACTTATGGTTGTCCATTTGCAAGCAATCCTTTCAAAAACAAATTAATAATATGGGCTGTACTAGTTGATGTTGTTTCAGTTCTTGCCCTAATTTTCACCCCACTTGGTCAAATTTTTAAACTCGTACCACTTTTTGCAAATCAATGGTTGTTTGTGATTGTGCTTTCAGTTCTCATTTTGCCATTAAATGAACTTTATCGTGTTGCAAGAAAAAGAAAACTTAAAAAAAAGAAATCTTAAGGTAAAAAACAGTTAAGTTTACACATAAATTTGTTTTAGTATGTATCTTGATTTTTAATTATTATAGGCAACAAACTTAGTGTCAAAGCACAACTTAACTAGAGCAAAATTGAAAAATTGCCAAATTTAATGTAAATATATCCTATTTTTGTGTTGAATACGGCAATATATGGGCAATTTGTAAATAAATTTATTTGTTTTTGTTTGCGTTTGTTAAAATAAATGATATAATGAAAGAGCATTAAGTTCATAATGCAAATTAAATAAGAAGGAGAATTATATGAACAAAGGACAATTCATTAAAGCTTACGCTGAAAAGGCAGGCATTTCACAAAAGGATGCAGACGCATGCTACGAAGCATTTGTTGGCACAGTTGTTGATGCTCTTAAAGCGGGAGAAAAAATAGCTCTCGTTGGATTTGGATCATTTGAACTCAAATCAAAAGCTGCTAGAGTTGGTATTAATCCAGCAACAAAAGCAAAAATTAATATTGCAGCTAGCAAAGCTCCAGCTTTCAAAGTTGGAAAAAGCTTCAAGGATATCTTCAACGCATAATTATCTCTTCTATCATAAAAAAAGATTGCTTTTTGAGCAATCTTTTTTTATAACCAAAATACTAATTAAATCAAGTAATTCAAGAAGAGAAAAAGTTTAGGATATTAAAAAATAGTAAATTTTGTGCTAATTCCAATATAAAAATGGAGCAGGAAAAAAATGCCCAAATTTAGTTTGGGCAAGATATTTTTCTAGCGAACCCCTTAATAGGAAGGGGAGGTGGGAGGGAAACCGATAAAAATAGCGAGTTAGCAAAACATTTTGTTTTGTGTACCCGCGTATTTTTTTTGGGTTCCACCCCAGTTATTTCGTTAATCGCTTTGCAACTTGAAACTTGCTTTGATTGTTTTCGGCAATCTCTTTGCAATACTTTTCAAATTTCAAGCATAAGTCAGCAAACTGTTCCCTAAATGTTGCAGGAGATTTAAGTTCAATTTTGAGCATAAGAGCTGTGGCTGATTTTCTTGTGTCATTGTTTTTAAAAAGTATATCCTCAAATCTCATTTCAGCTTTGAAACCATTTCCAGAAAAGATTTTGTATATTCTTCTTTTAACAGTTGCTTGAATTTTTGGAATTAAAACTTTGATTACATGGTCAAGGTCAATAGGCAAGTTTGTTGAAAACATCAATGCAATGCCTCTAGAGAGTTCAATGTTGTGATCGGTTAAATAATCTTTCGGTTTTATTTCTTGAATGAAAGTTTTGTCGGCTTCAATTCTGATTTTACTTTGGGTTGGAAGGTAATTCTCTTTTTCAATTTTTACATAAGAATAATCTTTGCCAATTACTTTGCAAATTGAAATGCCTGCTTTTTCAAGAAGTGCATTTGGAGAATCATAAAAAGTTCTTGTTTCCATGCTTGATTCTTGAAACTCAAGAACATATGTGGACAAAAATCTTTGTACATCAAGTATTCTTGCAAAAGAGCCAACAGAAAAAACATCCCATGTTTTAACATCACAGCTGTAGCGGTCGATTAAAATTCCCATTGTTTACTCCTTAATGATTGAAATATATTTAAGATTTTATCTTTAGATTAATTAAATATTATTATGTATTATATTACATTTTTTAAAAAAGAAAAGCAAATGAATGTTTTTTTAAGTTTTGGGCAAAATAAATTTGAAAATTTTGTGCTTAATAAGTCAAAATTAGAAAAGGAGTGAAAATATGGATTTCGCATCAAGTCAAACAAGAACAAATTTAGCAAGGTCTTTTGCTGGCGAATGCCAAGCAGGAGCAAGATACCAATTTTTAGCTGAACAATGCAGACTAAATAATTTGGATTATCTTTCAAAAATTTTAAAAACAATTGCAACAAATGAAATGGCCCATGCAAGAATTTTTAGAGATCTTTTAGTAAATTTGGAAAATGAAGAAAATTTTAATGTTCAAATTGAAGCTGGATATCCTTTTTATAGGGCAGAAATTGCTGATGATCTAAAAATTTCTAGCAAAAATGAATATTCCGAATCAAACAACATTTATCCTTCTTTTGCACGAATTGCAAAAGATGAAGGATTTCCAGAAGTTGAAAAAGCATTTTTGGATATTGCTGAAATTGAAAATTGCCATTATATGCTAACCAATGAACTAGGAGAAAAATGTTCAAAGAACAAACTCACAAAATCTGATGAGCCAATAAAGTGGAAATGCATGAATTGTGGACATGAAGAAACTGGAAAGTCAGCATGGAAAAATTGCCCAGTTTGCGGACACAATTATGGTTATGTAAAAATTCAACTTAGCGATCAATAATCGTAAATAGTGCTAATATTAAAGAAAAATAGAAATAATATTGTTGATGGTTGTCATTATAAAAATGTAAAAAACATTCTATATGCAATAACTAAATTATTAAATTTAATTAAATTTTAATAAGGATATTAAGAAGTCCACAAAAAGGAAAACATTTATAAAAAAATTGAAT
>JBAXZR010000025.1:0-10651 GCA_041670165.1 Clostridia bacterium | reverse complement strand
TAAGTGTAATTACAATTGGCTCTGTTTCATCAGCAAATTCCATTGCTGAGCCAATTGCCCATGTTCCAAGTTTGCCTTCCTCGTCGCCCGCAAGGGTTGAAACTGGACCATAATTAGCAAATGTTTCTGCCTTTGCTCCTGTAACATTTCCAGTAACTGTCGACAAAACATGGATAGATGTGAAATCTACCGTGTTAACCACTGGAAGAGTTTGAGTTGATGCTGCCCAAACAGCAAAGCCCATAACAACAAGTGCAAGGCACATGCTCATGACAGTTGAAACAATTTTGAAACGAATTTTCATAAAAATTCTCCTAGTTTTTCTTTTTGTTACTTAAAAAAAGACAAATCAATATTCAAACTAACTTAAAATAAGAAAAATATATAACTAATTTTAATAAACTTAGAGTCATTTTACCCTAAAATTATATAATATAAATACATTCATTTTTTCAATTTTCATTTTATAAAATCTAAATGAAAGTATTAATTTACCTTTTAATATTAAAATTACTTAAAGAAAATGTCAAATAAATTTACAAATTTCAGCATATTTATATAAAAATATATTTTTAAAAAATCTTTAGATAATAAAGATTACCTTTTATTTATTAGATTTCATATATAACTTAAATAAAAATTTGTATAAATTTTAATAACAACTTATATAAAAATTTTAATTTGAAAAATATAAATATTTTATTAAACTATACAATTTAAAAGAGCAACTAAAATTTAGTTGCTCTTTTTAAACAATATTTTAATTTATTCTTCTTCAACAATTTGTGATGGCTGAATAATTTCGCCAAAATCACAAGTTTTAAGTTCAGGGAAATTTCCTTCAACAAATCTCCAAACACTCAAATCAAATCCCGCAGAATCTGTGAAATTTGAAAAATTTCCAGACTCTCCACGACAAACACTTGTTTTTGTGTTTTCAATTATATTTGTGCCTTCTCTTTTGAATGGAGGCCACAAGAAGAATCTTGTCTGATCTTGAGCTGAAGCGCTTAGTGATTCATTGAAAATGCTATTTCTAACAAATCCTGCAGTGTTGTTCCAAACTGGATTGCTAACAAGTCCAATAGCTGATTTTGTTTCTTGCCACTTATCACCATAGCCACCAATTGAAACCGAAACAAAGCAATGTTCAACAACAGAATAATTTTCAATGTATGAAGCATATCCAGCCACAATACTTGAAGCATTTTTTCCAACAACTGAACCAACAGCATATGAATTTGTTACTGAAACATTTTCACCTTGAATTCTTGAAGCAAGTCCACCAACAATAACACCAGTGGCTTCACCATTAAAGTAACTGCTTGTGAAAGATTGATTAGCTTTTCCAACAATTCCGCCTACATTATATCCACTTACATTTCCATAAGCATACGAATCCGAAAGCTCTCCACCACTTATAACACCAACAATTCCACCGTTATATGATTCAACATTAGCTGTTTCACAGGTGTTCAAAGCAAAGATGAACGATTTTGTAATTTTTCCTGAATAATTGTATCCAACGACTCCGCCGCCAATAACAATATGGTTTGAATTGGTTTCAATTTTTCCGCTTACAAAACCACAGTTAGAAATCACTGCAGAATCATTGTCTTGATCAGCGACAATTCCGCCATAAGTAAGATTATAATTTGGATTATTTATTACTATTTGGGCTGAAATTGTGCTATCAGAAACAAAACCATAATTTGTTGCAACAATTCCTCCGACAACCCCTACATTAGAAAGAGTGAATGTGTTAACAGCTTCACCAACAACAATGTCGCAATTCATTATCTTGCCAGAGTTGTAAACTGCAACTCCACCTAAAGAATCAACTTCGGTTGAATTTGTAATAACCAAATCGCTAATTGTAACATTGGAAATTGTTCCTTGGTTGTAGTATGCAACAACTGCCTTGTTAAAACCTTCCGAAACTGTTACTCCTTCAAGAGTAAGATTTGTGATAAGGGCATTTCGACCAAGAACAACAAAAAGTGAACTTGCATTTAAATATTCTTTTAAATTAATTGTTTTAAGTTTAAAAGTTTTTCCGTCAAGTGAACCATTGAAATAATTAATTGGAGTCCAATCATTAACAATAATGTCAGCACCAAGAACAAAATCACCTGTAGGATATTCTGAAATACTTTGAAGATCAGACAAAGTCATAATGGTGTCGCCTTGTTCAAACACTCTTGGTTTTGTTGCATCGGATTCATAATTTAGTGTTGGAAACACTTCTGTTAGAACCCAAATGTTTTCAAAGTCCCAAGAAACAATTTCTGTCTCGGTTGCAGGTACATCGTTTCCTTCAAAAGTAACAAAGTTTGTCTCAGTTTGCATTTCTTCAGAAGTAAGTGCTTTTGCCCTTTCAGCTTCAACAATTCCACTTCCAACTGGAAAAGAAAAACCTTTGTTTGAAAGATAATAATTTCCATTAATAAATGTTGATGAAATAATGGTTTTGCCAATAATACCACCAAAAAAGTTTTCAGTTACATTTGTAAAAGAAGTTGAATATGTGTTTTTTACAACTGAATTTCTTTGATAACCTTTTGAGTTTAATGCATTTTGAAGTTCGCCAGCAATTCCACCAATACATGCCGTTTCCAAAGTGCTACTACTAAGTGAGCAGTTTGAGGTGAAACAGTCATTAACAACCGTGGCAATTCCAAATCCAACAATTCCGCCAACAGTTTCTCCATTCAAAATCATTTCTTTTGCTGAACAAGTTGAAATGCTTGGTTTGATATCTTCATTGAAAACTGCTTTTCCAACAACTCCACCAACAATTCCATTGTTGTTAGTAATTGAAACAGTTGCAAGTTCGTTCCAAACCTCATTCTTAGAAATGACTGCACCTTTGCTAAGTCCAACAAGAGTCCCTACAGCAGTGAAAGTTCCAGTGATGTTTGTGTCTTTGATTTTTACATATTCAATTGTTGCACTTTCAGAAACAACACCAAAGAGACCTGCATAATCATGTGTTCCATCAACAATTTTTAAATTAGAAATTGTTTTAAAATTTCCATCAAAAAGTCCAGTGAAAGGAGCAGCTTCAGTTCCAATTGGCTTCCAATTTCCTTCAATAACAGAAAGATCAATGTCGCAGTCAACAAGATATGAACAGTTAACAGTCCAACTTAAATCATTTCCGATTTTTGCAAGTTGAACGGCAGTTTTAACGAAGAAAGGATTTTGAACACTTCCATTACCAACTCTAACTGTGAAACTGTATGTTGGCAGTTTTGTATTTGTTGTTGAAATTGTAACAATTGTTGTTCCACCTTTAATTAAATTTGCAGTGAAAACCTTTGTTGTTTCATCATAAGTTACAAGTTCAGTGTCAGCAATATTAACACTTACTATTGTGTTCTTGTTTGGGTTTTCATGAATAAATGGAAGAGAATATTCCTCTCCAACATTAAGTTGAACAACACCATTTTCAGCAATTGTAAGTGCAACAGTTTCAATGTTGCGAGCAAAATAATATGAAGTTAAGCCTACAAATAGTATTGCAATAAAAAGCACCAAATAAACAAGTCTTCTTTTCATTTTTCCTCCAAAGGCTTTTTTGTGTTCACAATATATCATTTTTTCTTCAAAAAGTCAATGCTAAGCATTTTTTGAAGTTATGCTTTTTGTTATCGTTTTGCGAATGTTTAACTCGCCTTGCGAATATTATTTATAAAATAGTATACAGAGGTAATCATGAACAAATCTTTAAAAAATATTCTTAAGTGCCTAGCGACGCTAGGATTAATAGCTATTGTTTTGACATTAGGTTATTTTTGTCAGAATAATTTTGATTTGATAAAAGAAATTTTAAGTGATGAACGAACAATTTACTTTGAAGGTGAAGCAGAAAAAACTTTTGCTTCCTTCACAAGTGGAGTAAGAGAAGAACCATATGAACAAGATGGTGCAAAAGAAGATATGGTGGAATTTGGCATAATTAAAACAAAATTTTCTTTAGCAACAACTGTCTTAACATTTGATTTTGTTTTAAAAGTTGGTGAAGAAGAAATTTCTGGGACAATGGAAAAAAGCCCTTATGAAAATGCGTATTATTTTGATATAGAAAAAAAGGTGGATAGTGAAACACCAATAATTCTTTCTTTCACTGTTTCAGGAATTCCAGACACAGAAATAACTTTAAATAATGTTTCAACTTCTTGGATTATTAATTCTGATGAAGCCTTGAAAATTGCAACCAAACAAATTGAAAACAAAAAGGGATTCAAAAAAATCTTTGCTGGAACAAAAATATTTGATATAAACTCAAAAAATCTTGAATGTCATCTCCAAATACTTTCAAATGATTCACCACTTTTAACTAGTCATTTTTGGTATTTTGTCTTACTAAGCGAAAGTGGTGAAATATTTTCTTGTGTTATTGACCCATCAAATGGAAACATTTTGGCTCAGTCATAGTAATAAATCAAAAAGCAAGGAAAATTACATTTATTTTTTAATTAAAAAAGTTTTTGAATTGACCCATTAAACAGAAATGTTTTGACTCATTCATGGTAATTTAAGAACATTTCGTTATTTTTTGCATAAATTTTTTCATCTCTATGCCACCCTAACATAGAGTTTTTTTGTGTTTTTTCTAATCACAAACAAATCAACTTAATCTTTTACATAGAAATTTCTTATCATTTTCTTAACAAACTCATTTTATAGAATATTTTTTTTAAAAATTAATTTTTCAATAAATCCCATTATTCTTTCTTATATTGACTTTGTGGCATTTTTGTGTTAAATTATTGTTAATTTTAGGAGGATAATTAATGAACAATTTTGTTGGTTCAATTGAAGATTCTGTCCAATCAGCTTGGAAAAAGCCTGAACTTATTCAAGCCCTTGAGATTGACAATTATGAAGATAACACTTTCCTTTCAAAACTTTTGAAAGAAGATTCCAGTCTTTATACGCTTCTTCTTCCTCGTCAAATGTCATTAGATGCCTACATGGCACTTCTTGAAAATGCTGTTGAAGATTACAGAAAAATTCCAAAATCACATAGAACTGATGAAATCAAACTTAAAGCTCTTTCAATTGATGAAGGAATTGTTTATTTGTTTGACGATGATGAACTTTCATACGAATGTGTTAAATATTTGTTTATTAATGCTCCTTTCGTGCTTGAAGATTTAAGCCGAGAAAAACAAAAAGCAATAAAGCCACATCTAGCAAGAATTAAAAAAGAAAAAATTGTTTCAACATACAATGAAGATGAGCCAATTTCAGATATTGATTCTGACGATTTGCCAGATTACAATGATGATGAAGAGTAAAGGAGAAAATTATGGCAAAATACAAATTTGATCCACAAAATACATCTGAAGAATTGATTGATTATTTCAATGTCAACAATCTTTCAAGAAAACAAATTAAAGAGCTTCAACAATTGCCAGACAAAACACTTGAAGAAGTGCTTAAAGAAATGCCATATTTGGCTGAACATTTAAGTTTAAACAAACTCTTCAACATTGAAGGAAATGTGATTGAGCAAATTGTTTCAAACCAAGATTCTGTTAGAGCTCTTTCCGTTAATCAAAAATTTGTAATATTAGAAGACCTTATAAAAAAAGATCCTACTAACATTTTTGATATACCAAACAAAAAACTTAACAAAATGGCAAGTGAAGATCGAATCAAAATCATTTCTGATTCTGCAATAAGCATGCTTAAAGATGAAAAACAAGCTTTCAATAACATAAAATCTCTTTCAGAACATCTTGTAAAAAATGGTGGACTGTTTGGAAGAAAAACAAATTTTGGTTCTGAAATTTTCAATTCAGTGATTGATTCTGTAAACAAGAAAGATATTTCGTTGGAATCTTTAAACACATTTTTCTCAGCAACAACATCTAGACTTATGGAAATCAAAGGCAAAAAACAAATTGTTGAAAAAGCAATTGACACTGGAATTTCATTAAGCTCAATACCAGCTAAATTAAGAAGTGAAAACATAATCTATCGCGCAATTATGAATGAACCAAAAGACATTCAATACACTCCTAATCCAGTAACAAAAACCATGTTTCAAGCATTTGTGAATGCAACATCAAGAAAGATTGTTCAAGCCAAAAGTGATCCTTCAAAATATATTGAACTTCTTACTCAAATAATTAAAGAAAAAAAACTAAGCATCAACAACAAAGATATTTCTTTAAACAAAAATATTAAAGAAAAATTTATCGCTAAAACAATTATTAATGCTTCAAAAAAGAATCCAGCATTATTTATTCAAATTGGCAACATGGAAAATCTTGGATTTAGTAAAAAAACAATACTTGCAAATAAAATCGTTGCAGTAAAGAACATGAGCGTAACAAATCAGAAAAAATATTTTAATAGAATTTCTCTTTCAAACTTACTTGAACTTTCTGAAAATATGAAAAAACTTCCACCAGTAACAAAAAACAATCTGATTTCAGCAATAAAAGCATTAGCTCCAAAACAAGCTGAAATTGATGCAAGCAACAAAATCGTTGAAGATTTAAAAGAACTTGGCAACAAGGCAACGAAAGAATATGATGAAGCAAAAAACAAATTAGTTCAAGAAAAAATTGATGCAATCAAAGTTGAACAAGCACCAATTGAAGCTCAAATTGCTAAAAACATTGCAACTCTTGATGCAAATAACAAAGCGGTTGAAAGCAAGAAAGTTTTGAAAGAAAAACTTGGAACAGACTTAATTAAAATGGGAATTGACATTGATAAACTAAAAGAAGAAATTGAACAGAACAAAGCACAGGGCAAACCTTTCAAAAAATTGACAAACAGTTTAAATAGCCTTGAAGCATTATCAGAAAAAACTAAAATTCAACTTTTAGACTCTGGAAAAGCAATCAATGACATTTCACTTAATTCAGTACAACTCACAAAAGATATTGAAATTCTTAATGTAGCAAAAGATGCTATTGGAAAAAAAGAAACAAAGCTAGAAACTAAAGACCTTGAAAAATTGAATAAAGAAAAGCAAGCTGTTGATGAAGCAAACAAAAAAATAGCCGATCAAAAACTTGTAAGTCAAAAAATTCAAGTAAATTATGACAAGGCTGCAAAATTTACATTCAATATGGAAAACAACAAAAAAATCACAAAAGAACTTAATACAAAACAAAAATCACAAGCAAAAAAAGCACTAGAACAAAATATTTAACAAAATTAAAAAAGGCACTTATTTGTGCCTTTTTTTATAAAATATGAAAAGTTTTCATTAATGTTTCTAAATTGTTAGCACATTAAACAAAAATAATTTAGCTTTTTTATTATACACAAAATTAATTTTTTTAAAAAAATAATATAAGATTCAATTTTTTTTTAATAATAAAAAATTAAAATTACATAAAAAGAAATTAGTTTTCATTATTATTTTCTTCAATGTTTTTCTTATCTTGATTAACAAATTGTTCTGAAACATATGCTGACAAATAATCTTTTTCAAATTTTGTTAGGTGCGAGCTTGCAAGAATCAAAATTCGTTTTTTAAGCTCAAAAGGAATAATTATTTCATCTTCTTTTAGTATGTAAATTAAATCATCAGCGGAAAGCTTTAATCCTTTCACAAAATAGATTGCAACTGCTTGGGCTTTAAAATCAAAATCCTTTTCATTCCCTTCGCTCAAAAGAAGGTTTAGCAAAAGATCTTTGCTCATGTTTTGCTTAGAAAAAATTTCTAAGCGTTTTTCAACATCAGCATCAGTGTCATAAAGAAGAAGCATTTCTTTGTCAAATGCTTCAAAATCTGGCATTTGATCTTTTTTAATTTCATTAGAAGTTGTTTTGATATCTTTCATTTAATTCTCCTACAGTGGTTGGACTCTTTTTTGCTCTATTTTCAAATTTTTCTAGTTTTTCAAGATATAAATTTGCTCTTTCAATTTTTTGAATAGCATCTTTACACTCTTTTTCATTTTTTACATTACAAAGCAAAGTTTTTCCAAAATGAGCGACACAAATTTTCATAAGTGGCAAGCTAACATTGTACGCATACGACAAGTTTTTGTATTCTTCTTGCATTTCAATTTGGCTAGCTTGTTTAAATTCATATGCTTGAAATTTATTTTCAAAGGCGAGTCTAGCAAATTCATCTAAATTTCTAATAGCAAATTTTCTTGCATCTCTTTCAACTAAAGAATAATAATATGGATCATCAACAGAATGCATAAATTTTAAATTGTTTTTTTCTTTAACTGTTAACTTGTTTTTTATTATATCAGTTATTTTCTCAACTGTGTTATCGAAATCTGCAAAATATGCAGAATTATTTTTTGAAAAATATGTTATTTTGTTAGAAATATCACAAAATATTTCTTTTTCAATGCCGGTTAATTTTTCCAAATGCTTTTCTTTTTGTGGTGTAACAAATTCTTTTGAAACACTTTCAACACTTTTTCCATCAGTTTTGAATGGAAACCATATTGCAACCATAAATTGAGCAGAATTTGTTGCAGCAAAACAGCTTGCCTCAAGAGCGGAAGAATAAATTTTTTGCTCATTAGAAACTGGCAAAACTTCTTGTTGCAAATTTGTTTGCAAACAATGTCTAAATTCGTGAAAAAGTCCTTGAGCAAATACATTGCCACCACACAACCTTGATCTGTATAACCTATTTTCAAAATTTAAACTGATTTCACCAAAAGGACAAACTGATTTTTTTGAAACTGACACTTCATTTTTTTCACTTGTTGCACCATTCCAACTTCCAAAAGATGCAGGACTGTTGTCAATCAACAATTCTGGTGTTCTAACATTCCACTTTTGAGATAAAAAAATTAAAAAGCTTGCACAAAGTATTTTGATTTCATTTTCTGATAATTTTTGGAATTGTGGTTCTGAAAACATTTTGACAAATTCAACGGTTCTAAAATCTGATGGAAGTGATTTGTTTGAAAGCAAAATTATCTTACTATCAACAGCTTGCTCATTCAAATACAATTTTTTTGCTATTTTTGAAGAAAAAACAGTTGAGCATAACAATGAATTAATAACTTCTTTATTTATAAAATCATTTTGTAATAAATTGTCAACTTTTTCTTGTGAAAGCTTTGGTAAATTTCCGTGAACTGAAGAATAAAAATACAATTTTTCTCCAAAATTTATTTTTGGATTTGTAGCAATCTTAAACAAAAGTTTAAAGCTTACCTTTTCCAAATTAGTCAAAATCGCTATTTTTGAAATTGATTGAGAATCAATAAGTTTCAATATTTTTTCTTCAGAAAATTTTTTGATAAATGGCATTAGATACAATGTAGATCTTTTTGAAATGTCAAACGGAAGAACCACTTTTTCACAGTTAAAATTAAACAATTTTTCAACTTGCTCAGTTGTTAAATTATTTTTCTCTCTTTTTAAACACTCAAAAAATGCTTCTTTAACAACTTGTTCACAAACAAAATTTTTTCTTGCATCAAAATTTAAATATTGAAACTGTTTAAATAATTTTTGAAAAAATTCAAAATTTTGGTTTTCTAATGATACAAAAATGTTTACCGCTAACGAAATCGATTTGATATTAACATCATATTTAGCCAAATTCTCTGGTGTTTCATTTAAAAAATCGTTTACAATAGCACCAATTCTTTCTGTTTCTTTACCTTCAATAATTGAAAGAATTTCTGAACTTTTTTCACCCAAAGATTCCGTCATAACTCTTCCAATCGCTCCTTATTTTTTAATATATTTGTTTATAAAATTATTATAAACCCTATAATCTATAAAATCAATCACAGACTTTTTTCATTAAAAAACTGTTTCGATTTTTTGCTGGTTTTAAAGTTATTATAAAAATATAATACTTAATTAAAATTTGATTTTTATATAATCAATTTTTGATTGTTTTCAAAATTTTAAAAGTGATTTGAAACACAAATTTTTGCAAAAAAAAAGACCACAGTCAAACTGTGGCCCTTTCTGAAATCGGTTAGATTTTAGCCGTTTCTTTGTTGTTTTCTTGCACGACGGCAAGCTGGGCAACGTTGTGGCTCATTTTCAAAGCCTTTTTCTTTGTAGAATTCTTGTTCACCTGCTGTGAAAACGAATTCTGCATGACAATCCTTGCAAACAAGTGTTTTGTCTTCCATTTTGAGTTCTCCTTTGATAGGATTTTGGATATTAACTTAAATAGCTTGAAAGGGTCACTATACAAAGGTGAATACAGATTCAAAACTTAGTTTATTTTCCAATAACAGTATATTAGCACATTAAAATTAAAATGTCAAACAAATCCGACATTTAAACAAAAGTTTCTAAGTTAGTATATTTTAAACATAATATTTATCGCACAAACCTACATTTCATGTTCTTCATTTCTATTTTTATTTGTTTTTATGGTTTTGTTTTTTGGAGAATCTTTGCTTGTTACAACATAATCAACTCTAAGAATAGGCATTCCTGAACTTAAATGAGTAAATCTAACTAATTGAACTCCATCAACATCTTGTCCAGCAACAAACTTTCCAATTTTTAAAAGTTTTTCATCTGAAGTATACAGAGCATTTTTAGAAAATTTTTCATAAAATTTAACAATATCATCACTATTTAACCTATCAATATAAACACTTCTCACAACATCGCTTTGAATGCCATTAATTTGGGGATTTAATTCTGGTTTACAAATATATATTTTTTC
>JBAXZR010000024.1:0-10923 GCA_041670165.1 Clostridia bacterium | reverse complement strand
GCAAGCACATGAGCAAGCCTAACCAAAATCACACGAACATCTTTAGAAATTGCAAAAAACATTTTTCTAAGGCTTTCTGATTCAGAATAGTTTGAAGTGTTGATGCGGTGAAATTTTTCTAGTGAAGAAAGCATTTCTTGCATTTCTGCACCAAAACTTACACCAACTTCTTCAAAGCTTATATGGTTGTGTGCGTATGGCAAAAATAAAAGTGTTGCTATCATACTTTCATCATCAAGTTTGTTTTGCTTCAAAATTGAAAGGGCTTCATAAGTCTTTTTTTGAGAAATATCACTGCAATTATCTTTCAAAATTTTTTCTGCTTTTTTTAATTGTTCTTCAAGGTCCATTAAGTGAACCCCCTTTTAAATTTATAAATTAATATTTATACTGAAAAATATCATATTTTTGTGCTAAAGTCAAAACAAACAAGTTTAAGGAAGCAATTAAAAATACTTTTTTTGTAAATTTCGTAAAATATTCTTTGAATAATTATTTACCACAACATAGTAACAAAAAAAATATAACAATTCAAAATTTTTAACAATAAACTTAGAATTTTTACTTAATAATCAAAACACAAAATTTATTTTATGAAGCTTTTTGAGCATGCAATTTTACTAACTATAAATTGCTTTTCATTTGTAACAAATTTTGCTTAAGACTAAAAAAACTAACCTGTTTGTTTTTGGTTAGTTTTTTCTTTTTTACAAGCCAAGTTCTTCTTTGTGTATTACTTTTTTTGTTTTTTTAATTTTTTTTTTTGGTTTCATAATAACAACATTATTTATATTCTTGTTCTGCTTTATCTGTGCAACCAAACGCTTTTTAACAGAAATTTTTGTCGTTAAATTTATATTTTCTTTGTTTTCTTCAAAAACCTTTTCAAGTGTTTTGATTGCCCATTTATATTCAGCAAATGCATAATTGTATGGTTCATTACTTTCAAGGTCAACACCTGCTTCTTTCAAAATCTCATTAGGTTTTTTTGAATATCCACTGCTTAAAAAGTTTTTATAATTTTTTACAGCATCAGGTTTTTTGTTAACAATTTTGCTAGCCAAACACACAGCTGAAGTGATTCCTGTTGCATATTGAAAAACATAATATGGTCTGAAGAAATGTCCAATATCAATCCATTTATTATTTGATTCTTCCTTTTTGATTGATTCATCGCCACTATATTTACGATCAAGTCTGCTAAATTCTTTATTTAAAATATCTTTTGAAATTGGTTTTCCTTTTTCAACAAGCTTATGAGCAAAATCTTCAAATTCAGAAAGCCTTGTTTGACTAAAAAGAGTCCCATTAAATAATGAGCAGTATTGATTCAAATAGTTGATTTTTTCTTCTGGAGTTTTTGCATTATTAATCAAATATTTAAGCATCAAAACTTCATTTGTTGTGCTTGCAATTTCTGCAAGAAATTGTTGAACTTCAGCCAAAGATTCAGGTTGCTTTTTGTAAGTTAAAACATTGTTTACTGCATGTCCAAGTTCATGTGCAATCGTCAAAGTGTCAGAAATATTTCCAGTGAAGTTCAAAAGGACTGCTGGAGTAAATCCATAACAACCCCAATCATATGCACCACTCATTTTGTTTTTGGTTGGATAAACATCCATCCACCTTTCCATTCTAGCTCTATCCAAAATGTTTGTGTAATTTTTCCCAAGATAACCAAGCGCTTCTTTAACCATTTCAAAAGCCTCTTCAAAGGTTATTTTTTGTTTAGGATATTTTGCAATAGGCACAAATTTATCATAGACTTCCATTTTTTCTAGGCCCATCATTTTTTTTCTCAATTGAAGATAACTTTTGTTTATATCAATATTTCTGTTCACATTTTCAATAAGATTGTCATAAGTCTTTTGACTTATTTCCAAATCATCAACTGAAGCTGAAAGACAGCTATTATATTTGGATAATTCTGCTATAGCCCAATCTTTTCTAACACTTGCAATATAGTTTGCTGAAAGTGTGTTTTCAAGTCGAGTTATTCCTTCAGAATAAGATAAATAAGCATTTTTTCTAAGCTCTCTATCAGGGCTTTCTAAAAAATCAAAATATGATGCAATTGTGATTTCATGTGAATTTCCTCTGGAATCCAAAGCATCATTAAATTTTAAATCAACGCCACTTGCAGCATCATAAATGTTTTCAAATTCACCAAACATGCTGTTTAGTCTAGCAACAATTTTTTCTTCATCACGAGTAAGAGTGTGTGGAATGTTGTCAATAAGTTCCTGATGAGATTTCTTGTAACCATCAAAATCTTCATCAATCAAAAGATTTTTAAGATATTTTTCTCCACATTTTTTTGAAAACAACATTTCAGAATTGAAAAATGAATTTGCAACAGAATATTTGTTACAAACATCATCAATTTTTCCTGACATTTCATTATATTTTGAATTTTCCAAATCTTCATTGTGTTTGTTTCCAACATACAATAGTAATGGAGAAATTAGTTTAGAAATTTCATACTCAAGGTCATAGTAATCCATTAGCTTATCTTTGTTGCCAAGCTTTCCTTCAAAATAAGGAATCTTGTTTATAAGCTTTTGGACTTTCTCAAGATTTTTTTCCCAAGTTTCGTCATCTTTACAAAATTTAGTAAGGTCCCATTGATTATTAAGTTTAATGTCCTTTCTTTGTTGCATAGTTACCCCTTAAACTTTTATATCAATAAAGTTTATCACAAAAAGACAATTCTTTCAATAGTCAATACATTTTTGGTGATACAAAATATTAATTATAATAAAAAAAGTTAAAAATAATGGCAAAATTAATCAAACCACATTAATTTTGGCAATAATTAATCTTTTTTTTAAAAAAAAGTGTTGACAACTATTAATTCTTAATATAATATGATTAGGCTTTTGGAAAAGTAATATCGCGGGGTGGAGTAGCGGTAGCTCGTCGGGC
This sequence comes from Clostridia bacterium, assembly GCA_041670165.1. Lineage (GTDB taxonomy): Bacteria > Bacillota > Clostridia > Christensenellales > UBA1242 > JBAXZR01. The sequence continues at coordinate 7,998 of JBAXZR010000024.1, read as the reverse complement.
TCATAACCCGAAGGTCGTGTGGTTCAAATCCCACCCCCGCAACCATTATGGCGGCATAGCTCAGTTGGCTAGAGCGTTCGGTTCATACCCGAAAGGTCGAAAGTTCGAATCCCTCTGCCGCTACCATATGGTCCCATCGTCCAGCGGTTAAGACACCGCCCTTTCACGGCGGGTTCAGGAGTCCGAATCTCCTTGGGATCACCAAAAATAAATTGCACCTGTATAGGTGCTTTTTTAAAAATTAATTATTAAATATGTAGATTTTTTAAATATTATTTATTTAATAAATTGATTTAAAAAATTTTAAACTCAAATTTTCTCAAAATTTCATACAATAATTAAATCTTATAAGGTTTTTATATTGTATTTATGATTTATATATGATATCATAAAACAAATTAGAAGCTTGGAGAAAAAAATGAAACTTACACAAAACATGTACACCAAAAATAAAAATGAAATCAAAGAATACCTTTTTGAATTAGACACAGACATACTGACAAAGGCATGCAATGATTTGAATGAATTTGAAATGAAGAAAACTCCACTCATCAAAGCATGTGCAGCATATCTCACGCCAGATTATGGAAAAAAGATTTGCGTTGTTTCAAAATCTGTTACAGGTAGAAAAGGCTTTTTTTATTCAGGACATGATTTTGAAGAAAATGAAATCACTGAATATACATATTACGAATATAATCCAAGTCAATTAAGTGTCATTTTAAATGACCTTTGTAATAAAGAGTCAATGATATCATTTGATTCAACACATTATTTAAGGAAACTTTTGACATATAAACCACTGAATGAATTTGAATCAAAAGTTTTTTCTGACACAATGAAAACCATTAACATTTTACCGCAAGACAAAATCATATCTTTAGATGATTTCAACAAAGAAATGGAAGAATATATGAAATTCTACAAGGGTATCAAGGCGTATTTTATGGCTTATGACAAAAAGATTAAAGATGAAAGCAAATATAAAATGTCAAGACGAAAAGAAAATGGAATAAAAAATGGTATTAAAGAAAAACTGATTAGCAACAGTGAAATTGAAAACACAATAAATTTATAATATTAAAAAAACAGCGAATGCTGTTTTTTTAACAACATTATCAATTTAAACAAGTTTTTCAAATTTTCATTATCTTTTTTTTGTTTTTCTTATATTTTTAAACCATTTCGTTTCTTATTTATCACATATAATAATATATAAATCATTTTATTTCTATAATTCCATTCATTTTGTAGAAGATTATCTTATGTTATGTTTTTTATTTAATTCAGAATTTATTTTTTTAGAAGTATCATTTTTTATTCTCAAAAACAACTCTTTTTAGAATTCAAAAAAAATGAAAGGAATTGACAAAATTAGTGCTTTTATTCATATCATATTACTTTAAAAAATCATATAATTTCTAATGTATATTTTTTATAGGAGAAAAAAATGAATATTAATCACAAAATCTTTGCTTGCCACGATGAACAAATTATTGCATATAATGCAATAATTAATAACGACGATATAAACAAAGCAATTTTGGAACTTGACAACTTCGACATGCAAAAAACTCCACTAATTACAAAAAAATGTTTTTACCCCAAAAAAGATTTTGCCAAAAAAAATTATATTGTATCAAGAACACCACTTGAAGAAATAAATGGCAAACAAGTTTATTGTTACAAATATTATTCTTTTTTACCATGCTGGATAAGCAGACTCATTTCTGGGTTTTCAATTGTCAAAGAAAACCAACCTTTCTTTTCTAGCTTGCTTACAAAAAATCTTTTGTGTTACAAAACAAACGATCCTGTTCAAAATAAAATAATTAAAAAATTTATTGAATCAATAAAATTCGTACCAATAGAAAATTCACTTTTTGAATTTGACAAAGCAGTTCAATCAGAAACAAAAATTGATGAAACAAGAAAAGGGCACGAAATGTTCATTGAAAAAAGAATAAAAGATGAAAACAGCTTCGTTGCTTCAGAATATGAAAAAACAAATTTAAAAGAAAAAATTAAATCTTGTTTAGTTCCTCATCAAAAAATTAATGAAAAACCAAATGTATCATTCAAAATGTTGAAAAAAATTTTTAGATTAAAAATAAAAAACTGTTGAACTTTAAACAAATCTTCAACAGCCAAAGTCGCTTAAATGCGATTTTTTTTATTATAATTTCAAAAGAGAATACTTGGACTAATTAATTATTAATTTTTTAATTTCAAAAAGAAAACTTTGCACTTTCAATTTTTTTTAATTTTGTTAAATGATTATTCTTATGCTTTCCCCTGAAGAAGCTTCTTGATAAGTCATCCAATAGCCAAATTCGTTTGGTTTTGCCACATCAACTGGAAGCCATTGAGCAAATTTTTCAATTTGTTTTGGTGGCTTGCCTGAATATATCCCAGGGATTCCGTAACAAACATATTTAAGTTTATCATTTTCGTTAATTGTTCCAACAACATAATGTTCATCTTCATTGTCAAGCCCAACACGCACCCATTTGCTAAAAGGTACAATTTTTTCAAGAAGTTCTTCTCTTGGATATGTTTCAAACAGTTCTTCAAGCTCTTCTTGAATTTGTTGATAAAAATCCTTTTCTTCTTTTGGTACTTCAAATTTTAATGCATTATTTAGGGTATTGTTTAAAGAATTTTCTTTGCTTTTTCCCGTCAAATTTTCAGTTGTAAGCATCTTTGATTGTTCGTTTTTTTTAATTTCTGAATTAAAGCTTTTGTCTTCAAACTTAATAGCCACTGGTTTTTTTTCGCATGGGCTAGCCACCTTATTGTTTTCCGCATCATAAAATGCCTTTCGGTATGGACAATTTGTACAAGAAAAACAAACATCAGTTTTTTTAATTTCTTCATCAATTTCTTTGTCAATTTCTTCTTGATTTTCTAGATAAATTTCATTTTCATCAAGAGCAGTTTCAACATTTCGAATATTTGATTTTTCTTGCAAAAGTTCAGAAGAAAAAGCAAGCCTATTTTCCACTGTTTGCGTCATAGATTCATTATATGATCCAACCAAAATTGGAACTGCTTTTCCCTTTTCAATTTGAATAAGAGCACAAGAAAATGAATTTAATGAAATATTTTCCAAAATATTAAAATTGTATAACATTGAACCTTTTGGAGTTAAACCACATTTTGTTACTTTTCCATTTTCTGGCAAAAAACCAAGAGTAAGAATACCCTCTGGATTAGAAGAAAAATTGTATAATTTAACAGTTCCTTTGTATTCATCTTCGCTTTTTTCAAGCGTCAAAACTGCCTTCTCTTTATTTTGTCCCTTACCCGATAAAACAACTGTTTTTTTTAAAAACATTTTTAGTTACCTCTTCTAATAAATGATATTATATCAAAAACAAAATAGAACACTTTTGTCCTATTTTGCCGATTAATTATATAATATGAACGAAAAAAAATTTTGTTGTAGAATTACTTGTTTAAAACAATTTGTATTTTCTCAGACAAAAAATTTAAGTTGTAGATATTTTGTTTATTACTGCGTTCACAACCACAAGTTCCATGCCAGTGAAGTCTAAAAATATGTTTACTTCTGAATTTAAAAGCGAAGAAGCCATTTTTTTGTTTTTTGAGATTGCAAAGGTGCAATTAACAAGTTTTGTTCTTGAAACATTGAAGATTTCACCACTTTCATGCACAAGTTCGTAGCTTCCTTGATAAGCACAATTAGAGCAAGTGCAAGAAGTCATATTCTGCACAGGACAATGACAAATTGTCATCAAATTTTCTCTTCCAAACGCAAAGTAATAGCACTCCATAACAGACATACCATTAAGTTTTTTGCAATCACCATCACTAAGTTCAGTTGAAACAACATTGCAAACAACTCCAAACTGTTGAAGGAAATTGATTGATTGAGAATTAAAGATGTTCATGTTTGGACCAGCAATAATTGATCTGCCAGAAAGCATGTAGCCAAGACCATAAAGATTATTTATAACAAGTCCAAGTCCGCTGACACCATTCAAAATTTCTTCAATCAAAGTTGTGTCTTTTGAAGATGCAAATGACGGCAAAAACAAATATGAAATTTTGCTATTATCAAATGTTTTTACTTTTTCAACAAAACTTTTCACAGTGTCAATGCTAAATATTGGCGGATTGAAAGCTATGTAATCACTTTTTTTAACAAGTTCATTTGAAAGTTGATTTTCGTTAGAAAGGCAAACCATCACATTTTGCTTGTGATCTTCCATGCTTCGAAATTTATTGATTTCATTTCCACAAAAAGCATAGATGCCAATATTTTTGTTAAATCGATTTTTGTAGTCTTTAATAATGAGATTTGTAAGATTGCTTAAGGCTTTTCTTCTCATTGAATTAATTTCCATAATTCTTAAAAAAATGTTGCTGGCACTCACATCGACTGACAAAAATTCAAAAATTTCTCCACCAGTTTTGCAAAGTTGACTTCTGATTTGTTCTTCATCTACTGCTTGATTAATTGCATTTTCAACAATTTCATCACCTTCAACTGTTACACTCAAATCTTTATATTCAACAGTAAGTTTTGGTTTTTCATTTGGATTTGCAACAAAAAATCCAACCACACCGAGTTTTTTTCTTCTGCTGATTGCTTCCTTTTCTTTGTTAAACTGAGTAATGATTCTCACTTCATCATTTTCTTTCACAACATTTGTGGTGGTTAAAGAAAACTCATCAGCACGAGTTTGCTTAATATCAAAAACACCAATTGAGCAAACTTCAACTCCATTTCTTAAAAATTTTAGTCCATCACCTTTTGAAAGAGGCAAAATTGAAGATATTCTAACAACATTAAATTTTTTGCCTTGCGAAAACATAATAACTTTTCCAACATGAACACCAATGTTTGATGGAACATATTTATAGATAAATTTTTTCTCACTAGTTTTGCAAGCAGTGCCATCAAGATAAGCTTCACAGAAATCGCCACGGTTAAAAGCTTGTTTCAAATCTTCAACATGTTTTTCTTTTGTAACAAAATTGTCGTTAACAATTTCTGAGTAAATTCTTGTTGCTTCAGCAATATAGGCAGGTCGCCTTGCCCTTCCCTCAATTTTGAATGAGCAAATTCCAGCATTTGCAAGTTCTTTTAATCGGTGAGTCAAACATATATCTTTGGCTGACAAAAGATATCCTTCATCAAGGATTCGACCATCTTTTTGGGCTTTGTAAAAGTGTCTACATGGTTGAGCACATTCACCTCTGTTTGCACTTTTTCCCGTTAGACAATGTGAAAGTTTGCAATTTCCAGAAAACGCAACGCAAAGAGCCCCTTGAACAAAAAATTCAAGTTCAAGTGAAGTTTCTTTTTTAATTTTAATAATTTCTTCAAGAGTAGTTTCTCTTGACAAAACAACTCTCTTAATTCCAATTTTTTGTGCAACCAAAGCTCCAAGCACATTATGAATTCCCATTTGAGTTGAAGCATGAATTTCAATTGAAGGGAAAATTTTGTGCACAAGTCCCACCATGCCAATGTCTTGCATAATGAAAGCATCAATCCCAACATTTGTTCCATCATAAATAATTTTTAAAACATCATCAATTTCGTCTTCTTTAACAAGTGTGTTAACCGTTAAATAGACTTTGACATCAAACATATGTGCGTAAGGAACAAGTGTGGCAAGTTCATCAAGAGTAAAATTTGTTGCAGCATTTCCACGAGCATTAAAACTTTTCATGCCTAAGTAAATTGCATTTGCACCATTATGAATAGCTGCCAAAAAGCCTTCTTTATCTCCAGCTGGAGCTAATATTTCAACCATTTTTTCTCCTATTATTTCAAAACAATAACAGATATACCGGGATTACAAAATTTTAGATCTTCATCACCAGCACAATCAGGAACTCTTAAACAAAGTTCAAAAACCTTTTCATTGGCAATGTTCCAATCATTTCCAAAAAAAACATCTTTAATTAAATTTTTTTGCTTTGCTTGGAAAAAGTATTCTTTAATTCTGTAGAAAATCAAACCACCAGAGCCATGAGAACCATATCCATGAACAACTTTAACAACCTTAACTCCAGCTTTGGAAAAATTTTCTAGTTCTAATTCCAAAATTTTTACAGCATCATCTGCTGCTGGCATGTTTTCTTTCAAATTAAAAATTGCCATTTCTTTCATTTTTGCCTCTTTCATCATTTTAACATAACAAAAGTTTTAAGGCAACAATGAAAACACTCACAAAGAAAAATGATTAGTAAATTTGTTGACATTGTCTTTTATGATTAAAACCATTAAAAACCGACATTTTCTTAAACTATAAAAGTTTATAAGTTTACAAACAAAGAAATAAAATGCATGCAAATTTAACAATAATCATTAATTTATTTACATAATTAACCTTAAAAAATTGAAAAATAGTTAAAATTATTAGAAAAACGACTGATTTTTTTACAAAATTCGAATTTTGAACAAAAAAAGTGCTTTTTTGTTTGCTAATTTTTTTTATATGTTTTATAATAATTTCAGCCTAAAAGAAGAAGGCAAATATGTGAACCACGATTATTGGTTTCAAAAGGAAGGTAAAAAGGCTTGAATATTACAGATATCAGAATTCGTCAAGTCAAAAAAGAGGACACAAAACTGAAAGCAGTTGCCTCAATCACAATAGACGAGTGTTTTGTGATTCATGACATCAAAATTATTGAAGGGAGAGAAGGCTTGTTTCTGGCAATGCCAAGCAGAAAAACTCCTGAGGGCGAATTCAAAGACATTGTTCACCCATTGAACACTGAAACTCGTGAGTCTTTGCGTACGGCTATTCTTGCAGCATATGAAAAAGAACAAAAAAGTATTGCTGAAGGAAAAGAAGAAATCAAAGCTACAGAAGAACCAAAAGAAAGCAAATAAACAAAAGATAATCTTTTATAAGGAAACAGAAAAGCATTTTGCTTTTCTTTTTTTTGTATGTTACAAGTTTAAAAATAACAAAAATATTTTTCTTTTATATTTGCTGATTTGTTATGTTCAATTTAATTTGTATTGAGGTTTTTTATTAACAATTGTCAAAATTTAATTTGACAACCAAATCCAATCTTTTCACAACTTTTTCTATCACTTTTAAATCATTAGTTTTTTGAAATGTTGCTTAGCAATTAAATTTTAATTATTTACAATTTTTATTTAATTTTTTTTAAAGCAAAAAACAAAAAATTTTACTTTGTAATTGAAACAAATTTATTCACCTAAAAAAACAGTAAGTCATATCATGACATTATGAATAGTAATATGTTATTTCACTTCATTGGAATCGGTGGCATTTCAATGAGTGCTCTTGCTGTTATGCTTTCTAAAAAAGGTTTCAAAGTTCAAGGCTCAAATCTTGAAGAAAATGATGAAACAGCAATGCTACAAACTCATGATATACATATATTTTTTGACCACAAAGCAAGCAATATTGAAAATGCAGATGTTGTTGTGTACAATTCTGCAATAGGTGAAAGCAACCCTGAACTCGCATATGCCAAAGAAAAGGGATTGCTAATTTTGACAAGAGCACAAATGCTTGCAAGCATATCCAAAGATTTTGAAAATTGCATTGCAATTTGTGGTTCGCATGGCAAAACGACAACAACTTCAATGATTGCTCATATTCTTACTGATGCTGGCAAGAAACCAACAGTTCATGTTGGTGGAGTGATGAGAAATTATAACTCAAATTTTTTAATAGGTGACAATAAGATTTTTGTTACAGAAGCCTGTGAATATAAAAACAATTTTCATGCCCTTTCTCCATCAACTTTGGTTGTTTTAAACATTGAAGCTGATCACCTAGATTTTTTTAAAACATTTTCAGCAATTGAGAAGTCTTTTCAAACAATGGTTGAGAAAAGTCAAAGTGTTGTCATTTTTTCTGACACAAATCTTTCTTTGCCAAAAAAAACTGTTTTGTTTTGTACAGAAAGCCACATTTGTAACAAAGAAGAAATAACTTTGCAAGACAAACCAACTCTTTGGGCTTCAAATTTATG
>JBAXZR010000023.1:0-14394 GCA_041670165.1 Clostridia bacterium | reverse complement strand
AACCCCTTAATAGGAGAAGAGAGCTCCAGAGGAGAACCGAAAAAATAGCTGTTAGCAAAATGTTAATTTTGCGTGTCAGCGTTATTTTTTTTGGTGCTACCCCAGTACTTTTGCGTACCCGCTAGATTTTTTTGGTGTCACCCCAGTAATCCCCAGTATTTAATATGAATCCAAAATTGTGTTCATGTCCATAATGTCGGAAGCGGTTACAATTCCAATTGTTGGCTCTTGCATGTCTCCTGTTCTTGAAACCAAAATAACAAGCAACTTTCTGTTGGAATAGAACATATTTAATGCTTCTTCAATTGTGAGCTTTGCATCAGCTAACGCATAATATGATTGAAATTCAGTTGGTTTTATAATTTCTTCAATGGTTTTTGATGTTATAAAATTAGTTAAGTCATTTTTTTGTTCAAGTGCTATTCCAAGTTCATTTAGAATTTTTTGACCATTTGCAACACCAATTAAACAACTATTTTTATAAACGGGAATGTTGGAAAAGCCAGATTTGGCAATTAATTTAATTACTTCAATAACTTTCACATTGTAATCTACAGCGAGAACACCTTTTTTGCAAACTGTGTCAAGAACTGTTGGAGGTGTGGAAATTATTTTTGCAATTCTTTCGATTTTATCTGTTACTTCATCATGTGGTTCGGCTATTGTGATTTCATCATTTGAATTGTGAATGATTGCATTTCTTAATCTACTATAATCTATTAAATCTTCTTCAAATTTTCTTATTATTGAGCTGAAAGAAGTACTTTTTCTAACCATATCAGAAAAGCTTAAACTTCTTTTTATATTGTAATGAGTCCTAAGGCTATAATCAATTTGATTGAATGCTTCAATGAATCTTTTTGAATTAGGTTTCAATGTTGCCTCCTTAAAAAAATATATTAGCACAAAAATTTAACTTTTCAAAACAAAATTAAGTTTTTTGTTTTATATATATAATTTACTTGATTTTTACAAATAAATGCATATAATGTAAATGGTTGTGCTAGGCGGGGAGTTAGCGGTTCTCTGAACTTGAAATCCGCTTTATGCAAGGCTGAATGTTTGATTGAGATACGATTGTTTTTGCAAGAAACTATCAAACTTGTGTTGATTACAAAGTCTTGTGCAAAATGTAACCGTGAACCATGTGAGGGCTGGAAGGCAGCAACATTAAACGGATCTATATTTGTGCCATGAGAAAACTTTGTAGGAGCAATTTTGTTAGGTGGCTACATTTGTGATTTTAACGAAGCAAACGCACAACCAAATTTAATCAATAAAGGCACTTGTTAACTGTGCCATTTCAAAAAAAACAAGTAGTTTTAAGCTATTTGTTTTTTTAATTTCACTTAATTTCTTACATTTTTAAAATAATTAAGTTTTTTTCAAGTTTGTTTATTTAAAGTTTTAAAAATCAATTTGATATGGATTTTTTTTATTTTGATTTTGAAAAAAGGAAAAATGTTTTCTTCTTAGGCTTTTACACATGAAATCTTTTGTTATGTTTGTTAAATTATTTTGAGATCTTCTACAGTTTTGATTTCTCCGTTAATGCTTTTTACGGCAGGCTCTAAAATTGATGTAATTTCTGGCAAAATGTCTTTTTCAAGAATATCATCTTTGATTTGAATTGAAATTAATGGAAGTGAAACTACTTTCAGGGCAGTAACAAGGTCTTTATCAATTTCCTTAATTGATTCATCACCCATAGTGTTGTCAAAAATGTCAACTACTAACACTGGATTTAGATTGATTTTGTCAAAAAATACAAAATCAACTATTTTTCCAGAAATTGAATTGAAAAATATTTTCGAAGATTTTGGTGCAATGAAATTTTTTAGGGCAACTTTTGGGACAATTAGATACTTTGTGGAAAAGTTTTTGACAAATATATCAAGAACTTTTATTTCTTTTTGAAACAAAAATTTCTCTTTAATTTTGATATTTGCTTCTTCAACATTAAAAGTTTTTGTTTTTCCATCTATTGATTTTTTTTCTGTACTAATACTTTTGCTCAAAGAAACAATAAACAACAAAATTAGCACTGAAACAATAATGATACTAATTATTGCGATTTCTTGAGTTGATATTCCGCACATGCTCATATGTGAATCTCCCTTTGTTTCAATATAATATCATTTTAACTTTGTTTTGCATAGTAAAACTGTTAAAATAACACTAATTTTGTTTTGCAAAAAATAAAACTTGTGATAAAATGAAAAGAAATAAAGGAGTTTATGATGCTTCAAGATATAGATCTTTCAAAAATGTTCACGACACAAAAAATTAGTGATAATCAAATAATTATTAAAAGTGGAGCTTCATTTTTTGATGCAACTCCACTAGAAATTTTGCTTATTCAAGATAAAGATGAAATGTTTTTATCTGACAACAAAAGCACGATTAAATACATGAATAAACTTTATGAACTTTCTGCTAGTGATGTTAAAAAATGTATATCTTCTCTTATTAAAGCATACTCATTAAAAATGCGTGGTGGTGAAATTATTTGTCCTGTAAGCTCAGTTGAAAAACTTCCCGAAAACATTTTGGAACTTATTCAATGTTCAACTCAAATGGCAAATATGTTTATTTTCTTTGATAAACCAGAATAGTATTTTAAAAATGCCCAAAGCAGGGCATTTTTTTTGTTAATTTTCATTTAATAATAATGTTAAAATTTGCTTTATTTGCTTTTATAAATATATTTTTTTCATCATTAAATTTTTCCTTAAAATAAATTTGCTTTTAGATTTTAATTATATTTTAAAATGTATTTTTTTCATGTTATTTGGTTTCGAAAAATTTTTATAAATATTAAATTTCTTCTGATATTTGTTTTACCAAATCAGCAAGAACTTCAGCAAGCTTTTTAATTTCTTTGTCATTTTCTCCCTCAACCAAAACTCTAATTACATTTTCTGTTCCGCTTGCTCTTATAAGAACTCTTCCGTTTCCACAAAGTTCATTTTCTACTTCCAAAATTTTTTGTGCCAATTTTTCGGATTTTAATATTAATGACTTATTATTTTTATTAACAGGAACATTTATTTGTATTTGCGGGAATCGTTTTAGTTGACCAAGTATCACACTTGCGGGCTGTTTTTTTTCTTCAATCATTTTTATAACCATTGATGCTGAGAACAATCCATCGCCAGTTTTCATTTTGTCCAGAAAGACAATATGACCACTTTGCTCTCCGCCAAAACATAGATTTTCTTTTAACATTTTGTTAACAACTGCTTTGTCGCCAACTTCGGCTTGCAAACAACTGATTGAATTTTTATTTAAGAAATAGGGTAGAGCACAATTTGAAAGAATGGTTGTGGCAACTGTGTTTTTTGCAAGCAAGTTTTTTTCTTTCAACCAACAAGCTAGTGCAAAGATGAGCATGTCACCATCAATGATATTTCCTTTTTCATCAACAGCAAATAATCGATCTGCATCGCCATCAAAGGCAAGCCCCAAATCAAAATTGTTTTTAACAACAAATTCAGATAAAGAAAAAACATTTGTTGCGCCACATTTTTCATTTATGTTTTTGCCGTTTGGTTCACAGAAAACAAAAGAAAAATTGTTTCCTGAAAATATTTTTTTTGCTAGTTGTGATGAAGCACCATTTGCACAGTCTATTGCTATTTTTAAAGATATTTTTTGTGGCAAATTTTGTCTTATGAATTTTTCGTAGTCGTCTGATGCTTTGCTGTCAACAATTTTTTCTCCAAACTCAGTTGTTTTGATAAGAGTGCTACTTATGCTTACAAGTTGTTCAATTTTTGATTCTAGTTCATCACTAATTTTGAAGCCATTTGCGGCGAAAATTTTTATGCCATTGTAATCACTTTTGCTGTGTGATGCTGAAATCATTACTCCTGCTGCAAAATCTTTTCGCTCTGTTAAATATGAAATGCAACCGCTTGGAACAATTCCAATCATGGTTGCATTCATGCCCATACTTGTTATTCCATCAGAAAGTGCTTTTTCTAGTTCCAGGCATGATTCACGAGTGTCTTTGCCAATTACAATATTTGTTTTTTCAGGAAACAAAGAAAAGGTGGTTGCCACTGCCATACCCACTGCATACGCAAGAGAAGAATCAATTTCTTCTGGATAAAGCCCTCGAATACCATCTGTGCCAAATAGTTTTTTGAACAAATTTCACCTTCAAAAATTTTCAAGTATGTAGTCATTTGCACTTGTTGCAGCAATTGCACCTTCGCTACACGCAGTTACAATTTGGCGAACATGTTTTTTTACAACATCTCCAGCTGCAAAAACGCCAGAAATATTTGTCTGCATTTTTTCACCTGTTATTATGTATTGATTTTCATCAAGAGCAATAATTCCATTGAGAAGATCAGTGTCGGGTTTACGACCAACTGCAACAAAAAGTCCTTCAACTGCAATTTCTCGTTTAACGCCTGTTATTTTGTTTTTAATTTCAATTTTTTCAAGATTGTTTTCGCCATTAATTGCAGAGATTTCGCTGTCAAGACAAAATTCAATTTTTCCTTTTGCACTTAATGCTTTAACTTTTTCAACAACAAGGCCGTCTGCTCTGAAAGTTTGTCTTCTATGTATAAGGTAAACCTTGCTTGCAAGATCAGAAAGATATAGAACATCATCAAGTGAAGTGTTTCCACCACCCACAACTGCAACTGCTTTGTTTTTAAAAAAGTTGCCGTCGCAAGTTGCACAATAAGAAATGCCTTTGCCAATAAATTTTTTCTCATTGCTGATATTTAATTGTTTGCTGCTTGCTCCTAGACATAATATGATTGCTTTGGCTTCAAATGTTCCTTCCGTTGTTGTTAATTTTTTAATTTTTTCTAATAATGAAAAAGAGAGCACATCTGCATATACAGTTTCCGCGCCAAGAAAAGTTGCTTGTTCATGCATTTTCATGGCTAGCTCAAATCCGCTTATATTCATAAGTCCTGGGTAATTTTCTAGTTTGTTTATTGGTGCAATTTGTCCACCAATTACAAGCCTTTCCAAAACTAAAACTTTTTTTCCTGCTCTTGCTCCATATATGGCTGCGGTTAATCCTGCAGGACCACCACCAACAATAATCATATCATAAATCATATTTTGACTCCTAATTTTTTGAATTACCTTTGTATGTTATCAAATATTTAGCAAAAAGTCATTTCAAATTTATATTTTATTTGTAAAGAGTATCTTTTAGAAAAATTTCAATTTTTTAAATGACATTTATTTGATAATATTTAAATCTTATAAAATAATCATTAAAATAATCTTTATAAAATGTTTATTAATATTAACAAACGATTAGTAGAAAATAATTGTTTTTAAAAATAAGGAGTTCAAAAAATCTGCACGAATTTATAGCAGTTTTATTAAAATATTTTATTTATAATAACAATCTCTTAACAAATTGGAGCAAAAAAAATTATGCCAAAATTTAGTTTTAGCAAGATTTTTTTTCAGCGAACACCTTAAGAGGAGAAGGATTTCCAGAGGGGAACCGAAAAAATAGCTGTTAGCAAAACAATTGTTTTGCGTGTCAGTGTTATTTTTTTGGTGCTACCCCAGTAATTTTGTCAATCCAAGGCTTAATTAGAGAAGTTGGAATTTCTTGATTAAGGCTTGCCTTTGCAAAAGGAGATGATGATTCTCTGTGAAAATCACTTCCGCCACTTGTGAATAAATTATGTTTACGGGCGTATTCAAATAAATAATCTTGATTTTCTTTTGTAAAATTTTTGTGCATACATTCAATTCCATCAATTAGGTGTTTTTCTGTTAATTCATTTAATACTGGAATGGCTTGTTCTCCATAATTGAAATCATGTGCAAGAAAAACAAGTCCGCCACACGCATGAACAATTTCATAAATTTTTTCAGGTGAAGCAAAAATTGCTCCAGAATCTGCAAAAAATTTGCTTCTAGGATTTGTGAATTCTTTGCGATAAAAATTAGAAAAACTTTTAAAATTGCTTATGTCATCAATTAAATGAAAATTTTCTTCATGTGATAAAAAATCTTTTAAAACAAGTTTTTTTGCATTAAGTTTTTTAATATCTTCAACAGGTAAATTTGCAAAATTTCTAACTTCATTAGAAAGAATTGCTTTTGCTCTGTCCATGGCTTCAAGCAACATAATAAATTGTTTTTTGAATGCACTCCAATAGGTTGGGTGATTGACTTTTTTTAACTCACTTTCAAGCCTAGTTGGGTCAAAGCCATAACAAAGTAATTCAATCCCTTGTTTAAGACAGGAAGTTGTAAGTTCAATTCCAGAAACAAAAATTCCAGAAAAAAGTTTTTTTGCTTGTTCCATAACAAATTTGGTTGTTGTGCAATCATCATGGTCGGTGAGAGCAAAAACATCTAGTTTCTTTTTTTCTGCCATTTTTAATAGAGTAATTGCGTTGTTTTCTCCATCTGAAGCCGTGCTGTGACAATGTAAATCAATCATAATTTCTCCAAATTATTTATTGTTAAAATATATCACAAGGCACAATAAAACTCAATTGAAATTAATATTACGAACAATTTTACGACATGATTTTACATTTTTACTTGACATTTATTTTTATATTTGTAACATTACATATAAATGAACATGTATATTTTTAGAAATTTTACAACTGCTGGAGCATATATGTTTATGTTGAAAATATATGTGGAAGATACAAAGAGTGTAACTACATACAAAACGGCAAGCGAAGCTGGTCATTTTATTCATCTAGGATATATATAAAGCCATAAATTGCTAAAATATTATGTTTAAAATTGCACATATGTGCCTTTGATTAATTAAATAAACTATTTTTTATAAATAGGGATTAAATTTAATAATAATAGATATTTATATAAATTGACTATATTTTAAAAAAAATTGATTAGAATATGTTTTAGCATTAAGGAGTGGAAGTGTATGGTGAAAACAAAAATTGTTACAACTCTTATTAGCATGTGCCTTGCACTTGCTGTTATGGGTTTCGCTGTTTGGGCGGCTTCAACACAAACTCTTCCAGTAGTTAACACAGTAGATTTCACATCTATTCATGTTTTGTCAACTGTTACTGGAACTGTTACGGGAGCAAAAGCAGACACATTCACAAATTATGGTCCTGTTTCAACACTTGCTGGTGACCCTGAAGGGAAACTTGGGACATGGGCAATTGGCTCAGCCATGGAATTCAATAACGAAACAGAATTAATAATTATTACATTAACGATTGTAAATGATTCTGATGAAAGGTCACTTTCTTTTGAGCTTAGCGGTGAGTCTTATGGTGCTTTTAACGGCACAAACCTTGGCGACACAAACATTGATAGAACTTGCAAATATTCAATTAATAATGTGACACCAATAGTTGACGCAACTTATACAAGTGGAGCGATTAATGTTGAACCATTAAAGACTGCAACAATTGTTTTCACTCTTGATATTTCTGATAACGGCAAAAGTGTGAATGCTTTCAATAATGCTTTTTCCACAACTCTTAGAAATGTTGCTGGTGGAACAGAAAATTTTTCGTTTAATCCTCTTAGCGGAGTGCTTACCTTAAACACTGAAGAACCTTTAACTGAAGAAAATCTTCCTGAAATGATTGTTGAAGGACAGCCTGCTTTTTATGGGCTTTATTCTGACCAAGAATATACTCAAGAAATTCAATTTCCATATTCTGGAAGCACAACAGTTTATGCAAAATTTGCTGAAGCTCCTGCAACTTTAATTTTTACACTTATCAACAATGACACAGAATATTCAGTTGCCACTGACATAAATAATATGTCTACTGGTGCTCTTGAAATTCCTAGCAAATATAATTGGAAAGATGTAACAATGCTCGGAGCTAACGCGTTTAAAAATTGCACTGAACTTTCGAGTGTAATTGTTCCAAATACTGTTACAATGCTGGGATTATTTTCATTTTATGGTTGTACAGATTTGTCAAGTTTTGTTATGCCAGACAGTGTAACAACAGTTGGAAATGGTATTTTTTTTCTCGATACAAATTTGACTAGTGTTACTCTTTCAAACAATTTAACTACTCTTGGAAGTTCCATGTTTTATGGATGCTCAAAATTACCAAATGTAACCATTCCAAACAGTGTTACAACCATTGGTTTTAGCACTTTTATAAATTGCACAAAACTTTCCACAATTGTCATTCCAAACTCTGTTACAAGCATGAAAGACACAAATTTCCGTAATTGCACAAATCTCTCAAGTGTTACTCTTTCAAACAATATAACTCTCATTGATTACAGCAATTTTTATGGTTGTACAAATTTGCCATCAATTAAAATTCCAAGTGGCATAACAAATATTGGTACAACTGCCTTTCAAGAATGTGGAAATTTAAAAACTGTGATTGTCGATTCTGCCTCCATAGCGAACAATTTGTCATCAACTACTGCTTGTGGAGTGCTACTTGGTTATTTAAAAACAGGAAATAGTTTGTATATACTAGATTCAATAAACTCAATCAATAGCTACATTACAAACGGTTCTGCTTACACCTATAGTGAAGTTGTTCAAATTGGTGGTTTGTCATATAAAAAATATGTAAAAATTTAACAAAAATATAAGAATGGTTATCCGCGAATTAATATAAACGGATATAATTGAACTATATATTTATTTGAAACTCTAAAAACAAAATATTTCATTTCAATTACATTTGAATATATTCTTTTATTCCACAGTTACAGATTTTGCAAGATTCCTTGGTTTGTCTGGGTCATTTCCTTTTGCACGAGCCATGTAATAAGCGAAAATTTGCAGTGGAATAACCGATAGAATTGGCATAAATAAATCCAAAGTTTTTGGAATTAGTATCATATTATCAGCACCGCTATTTTCCTTTAATTCTTCAAATCCTGTGATTAAAAGTATATTTGCTTCTCTTGCCTTAACTTCGTGCAAAGCATTTAATGATTTTTCAATTAATTTTTTTTGTGTGATAAGAACGATTACAAATATATTTTTTTCTATCAGAGCAAGAGTTCCATGTTTAAGTTCCCCAGCAGGGTAGCCTTCGCTATGAATGTATGAAATCTCTTTAAGTTTGAGTGAGCCTTCAAGTGCAACTGCATAATCAAGATTTCTTCCAAGAAAAAATACATTTTGAACATTTGAAACTTTGCCAGCAAGTTCATTTAATATTGATGCCTTTTTAATCATGTTTTCTGCAAGCAAAGGAATTTCTTTTATGCATTGTATATACTTATCCAATTTAATTTTTTTTCTTAGTTCTCTAATTTTTAGTGCAAGCATATATAACACTGCAAGTTGAGTGTTGTAACTTTTGGTTGCAGCAACAGCAATTTCAGGACCAGCAAGCATGGGAAGAACAAAATCAGCTATTTGTGTGATTGAGCTTGTGGGAACATTGGTTATTGCGATTGTTTTTGAACCGCTTGCTTTGGCAAGTTTCAAGGCGGCAAGAGTGTCGGCCGTTTCTCCGCTTTGACTTATTGCAATTGTAAGAGATTTTTTGTCTATGATTGGACTACTATATCTGAATTCGCTTGCAATATTAACAGAAACAGGAATTCTACATAGTTCTTCAACAACATATTTTCCGCAAATTCCTGCATGATAAGCTGTGCCACACGCAACAATATTTATAGAGCTCATTTTTTTAAGAATTTTTAACAAATTCTTGTCAAATTCTTTTGTTAAGTAATAGTCAAAAGTTTTTTTAAGAGCTTTCGGAATTTCTTTAATTTCTTTAAGCATATAACTTTCATTTTGTCCCATGCCACAGTCATTGTTAGAAACATTAATCTTTGAATGATTTTTTTTAAACTTTTTTAAATTTTTATCAAAAATTGAGATGGAATCATTTGTAACTATTGCAATTTCAAAGTCATTAAGAATAAAAGCTTCATTTGTGTGAGAAGCTATTGCTAAAACATCACTTGACACATAATTTTCTTTATCGCCAATTCCAATTATAAGGGGATTGTCTTTTTTGGTTACAAAAATTGTGTTCGGATAATCTTCACAAATAATTGCTAAGGCGTAAGAACCTTTCAGAAGTTTTGTGATTTTTGATATTGTTTCGAGCATATTACCTTTGTATTCTCTGTTGCATAGATGTGCAATTACTTCTGAATCGGTTTGTGAAATGAATTTCACACCACTATTTACTAGTTCAATTTTTAAATCAAGATAGTTCTCAATTATTCCATTGTGAACCAAAACAAATTTTCCGCTTTGATGAGGGTGGGAGTTCTCGTCTGATGGTTTGCCATGAGTTGCCCATCTTGTGTGTCCAATACCACAACGACCGTTTATAGTTCCCAAATTTTTTTCAAGAGTTGAAATTCGTCCCTCTTTCTTGATCATTTCAATTTTTTCTTTGTCGTTTAAAACGGCAATTCCTGCCGAGTCATAGCCACGATATTCAAGTTTTTTAAGCCCTTCAATCAAAAATGGCACACAATTTTTTTTGCCGACATATCCAAAAATTCCACACATAACAGCTCCTTTATTTTTATTAATTTAAAAATTAATAAAAGCTAAAAAATATTTTAAAAATTCTTTTTCATAAACATATATGTAAATTCAATTTTTTTTCACACAAATTTTTACTGTTCGTTTAATATCGAATTAATTTACAAATTGTTTCTTCCAAAATTTTGTAATCAATATTTAAACGATAGTTTTTGTGGACTATAAATTTTAAAAAGTAAAGTATTTTGCTTGACATATTTTTTTAATAGACCTAAAATAGATTAAACATGTCGAAAAAAATTGTTTTTTATTAGTACTTACATTGTCTAAAAATGTCTTTGACAATTATTGCGTTTGAAATATAGAAAATATTTAATGCTAATATAAATTTAAATACATTATTTATGAATTTTTAAGTAAAATAAGTTTGCATAGGAGAAATAATGACAAAAACAAGGTTCAAGATTGTATCAACAGTTGTAAGCATGTGCCTTGCAGTTATGGTTATGGGTTTTGCAGTTTGGGCTGCTTCAACTCAGAGCCTTCCTGTGTCGAACACTATTGATTTCACTTCTATCCATGTTTTGTCAACAGTTACGGGAACTGTTACAGGAGCAAAGGCGGAAACCTTTGCAAACTATGGTCCAATTTCAACTTTGGCGGGCGACTCAGAAGGCAAGCTTGGAACATGGGCAATTGGCTCAGCCATGGAATTTGTAGATGAAACACAATCCATAACAATAACTCTCACAATTGTAAACAATTCTGATGAACGATCACTCAGCTTTGAACTTAGCAACCAAGTTTATTCAGCTTTTAATGGAACAAATCTTGGAAATTCAAATATTGACAGAACTTGCGTTTATTCAATTAATAATCTAACTCCAATCACAAACGAAACTTATGTAAGTGGAACTATTGAAGTTGAATCATTAAAGACTGCAACAATTGTTATGACACTTGACATAAGCGATAATGGCAAGAGTGTTAATTCTTTCGATAACAGTTTTTCTTTGACACTAAGAAATATGCAACCTTTTGAAGGATATTCATTTGTAACTGGCGACGGAGAAATTGAAAGTTTTTCAACAACTGAGCCACTTACTGAAGAAAATTTACCAGAACTTTCAATTGAAGGACAACCAGCATTCTATGGCTTGTACACTGATGAAACATTTACAAACAAAATTGAGTTTCCATATTCTGGAACAACAGCAATTTATGCTAAATTTGGAAATCCTGAAAATTTAATTTTTACTGCTATTGCAAATGGCGAAGAATATTCTGTTTGTCAAAATGGATTACTAAGCGGAGAAGTTGATATTCCAGAAAAATATAATTGGAAAAGTGTTACAACACTTCCTAATGATGCTTTTCGTAATTCAACAGCACTTACAAAAATAACGATTCCATATTCAGTTACAACTGTTGGCACAAATGTTCTGACTGGTTGCTCGACTCTGAACACTTTGTCAGCTCCATTAAAAAACAGCTACATAGCAAACACTAATAGTTATTTAAGATATTATTTTGGTGGCTGGTCTTATTTAAGCGGGGGAACAATTCCTTCTACTTTGTTTAATGTAATCATTGCTGACGGTGTTACAGCCATTGCTGACAATGCCTTTTATAATTTTATAAAAGTTGACAGCATAACATTTCCTGATAGTTTGATTAGTTTTGGTAACATGATTTTTAGTTCATGCGCGGGTCTTGATACATTCAACATTCCAAAAAATCTTGCAAGTTTTGGAGCACAGGTTTTCAAGGGTGCTTACTCAATAGACTCAATTGTTGTTGATGAGGAAAATACAAATTTTAAAGTCGTTGACAACATTTTGTATAACTATGCGGGAACTTCTTTATTAAAGTTTTTGGCTTCAAGAACAGATACAGAGTTTACAATACCAAATGAAATTACCTATATTGGAGATTGTGCTTTTCAATACTGTTCAAGGCTTGTTACAGTTATTGTTCCAAACACAGTTACTTATTTAGGTGTGTCAGCATTCGGTGTTTGTTCTGGTCTTATCAATGTCAACATTCCAACAGGTATAAGTACAATTAACGATTATACTTTTCAATCTTGCCAAAAGATTTCTAATATCACTATTCCAAGTAATGTTACAAGCATCAAAACTAGTGCATTTATGACTTGCACATCACTAACTGAATTTACCATTCCAAACTCTGTAACAAGCATTGGCAACGCTTGTTTTGAAAGTTGTCTAGGTCTTACTTCTATTACATTATCTGAAAATCTCGTATCTTTGGGATATCAAGCATTTTCAGGCTGTTCGAAGCTTGCAAGTATCACTATCCCATCTTCTGTTACCACTCTTGGGGATAATGTGTTTATGAATTGTCATGTTTTAAAAACTGTTTTTCTTAAATCGGTAACTGTTGCTGCAAGATTAACAACGCCAGAATCAGAAGGAAGACTTTTATATAATTTCTTAACAGATAGTAAGTTATATATTCTTGATTGGATAAAAGACAGTATCGGTTCATATGTTTCTAACCTAAGTAACTTTTCAGAGCCTGTTTATCTTATTTACAACACATATTGTTGTTATGAATATACTAAATTGTAAAAAAACTATTTTAATAAACTTAAAATAAAACAAAGGTGCAAGCCTTTGTTTTTTAATAAAGATTTTAAATAATAAATATAGCAAAGATAAAAAATATTTTTAAATCTTAGAAAAACAAGTGAATTAAAGAAGTCGCCCGTGAATTAATTGAATATGTCATAACAAATGAGAAATTAGATTTTTTAACAATCAACTAAACTATTTTTTGTTGTGTTAATTAAGTTATTAATTTTTTTTTGTTATATTGGTAATAGCTTTCATTATGCTAAGGCAATATCTAGTATCATCATAACAACAAAACCAATTATGAATGACCATGAACCAATGTGAGATTTTGAAGAAAGTTTTGCATCTGGAATCAAATCTTCAATTGTAACAAATATCATAGCTCCTGCAGCAATGGCAAGTAGCCACGGCATCAAGTTGTGAATTTTTGTTGAAATTAATAATGCAATAATTGCAAATATTGGTTCAACAATACCGCTTACTGTTCCTAAAAAAAATGCTTTATTGTTGTTTCCTGTTTCTTGTTTTATTGGCATACTTACTGCAATACCTTCAGGAAAATTTTGTATTGCAACTCCAATTGAAATTCCAAGTGCTGAAATGTAAGCACTCATTTGACCTGACGCAATGGCATTTCCAAAAACAATTCCAACCGCAAGTCCTTCAGGAATATTGTGAATTAATACTGCAAAAAACAATTTCATTGATTTGGAAAGTTTGTTTTTTGGTCCTTCTTCATTCATGTCAGCTTTGTGAATATGTGGAACAAATTTGTCAATTAATTCAAACAACAAGCAACCCATCAAAAGTCCAATTGAAGCTGGCAAAAAGAACCAATCGCCTATGCCTTTTGATTGTTCAATTGCGGGCATGATTAATCCAAAAACTGAAGCGGAAATCATTATTCCACTTGCAAATCCTAAGACACAAGAATTAATTTTTGGATTAATCTTTTTTTTGAATACATAGACTAGTGAACAACCAAGTGTATTTGCAATAAATGTTATTGAAATTCCCAAAATAATGATCCATGTTGTACTCATATATTTCTCCTAATTATATTCTTATCATTTATGATAAAAAAATCAAGCAATTATTTGAAAATTATTGTTTTCAAAAGAGAAGATTTTGCAGTCTTCTCTTTTTAATTAAGAATTCTAGTTTCCTAAATTTTGGATTTACCCTTTGTTTGCTTTTCAAAACAACTAAAAAAAATTTATTTATGAATTGATTGATTAATTTTGTGAAAGTGATAAAATGTATGTTACATAAAATACTTAGTTGTGTTTTTGTAATAATCAAAATTTAATTTACTAAAAGGAAAAAATATATGATTGAAATTAGAGAAGTTTT
>JBAXZR010000022.1:0-14930 GCA_041670165.1 Clostridia bacterium | reverse complement strand
TATTAGCATTGAAAGAACTAATATCAGAAATTGTTACAAAATTTTCAACTTTTCCAAGATACATAATTATGTGAACACCATATTCAGTTGTAACAAGCCCACTTATTGCACCCTTAACATTAGCTGTGTTAAGAGTTCTACTCTCTTCAGTGAAAGCTTCAACCATGTCTGATTGAGTAAGTCCAACAACATATGGTTTTTCAGCATTCATGATTCCATCGTCTTGGTTATACTTATAGATGAAACTATTGAAAACTGAAGTCTTTTCTTCATAAGTTGTAGCATTTGAAAGTGCAGTTTGAAGGCTTGTAAGAACTTCTGAAGCAAGTGGAGTGCTTGAAGTTGTTTTTCCTTCAGCATCTTTTTCTGTTGCACGAATTGCAGTTGTTATATTATTAAGAATTGCTTGATATTCAGCATATGAAATATATCCTGCTTCATATCTTGTTTTTGCATTATCAACAATGTTTTTTTGTGCGTCACTATATTTAATCAAAATATGGCTTACTTTAAAAAATTCATTTACAGGGTGATAATAAACTGTGTTGATTGAGCTTTTTGCAGCTGAATAATATGAGTCATATGTTGAAGCATTTTTGTAATTTAAATAATCTTGTCTAACAAGAGAAATATATTTTCCAACAACATCGTCAAGAGTAATATTAAACTGAGATTCATAAATTTTTTCGAACTCTGTTAAATATAAATTTTCTTCAGTATTTTTGTGAATTCTTTCAACTTCTCTAGTCCAAAGTGAAACATCATCAATTGAGAGATTTTTTGCTTTATCCAAAGTTTTAAGTTGTGAAAGGTATTTTTTCATCGCCTTGTTGCCAAGAGTTTCGGTTGTTTTAATTTGAACAAATCCGTTAACTCCAGAAACAAAATTTGGATCAACAGTAAGTACTTCTTCATCTTCTTCAATTTTGTTAAGAGAATAAGTGCCATTATTATTAACTAGTTCAACAACTTTTTCAAAAGGAGTATAAACAGTAAGTGTTGTTTCTTCTTCATCAGGATTTTCTGGCAAAACAATGTCTTCTTCAGATTTAACTTCACCTTCAAATTCCTTTAAGTTGTTATTCAAAGAAGAATAGGTATCTTTCCAAGTTTTTTGCAATTGAGCCTCAGAAAGAGTAACTATTTTTTTTGCTTGATAAATCATAATTTCACGATTAATAAGCTGATCAAGAGTTTCTTTAACAGCTTCTTCAACAGTCATATTCTTTTCTTCAACAAGGTCAGCACCATAGCTTGAATAACCAGTTAAAAGTTTTTCTCTTGTAACGACGATTGTTTCATTATCAATTTTAACTTCAGCAACAGTTGCTGAAAGAAGCTTTGCAGTATTTAAAGTAACAAGATCGCAACCAGAAAAAATGGCTACGAAGCTAAACAAACACAAAATAAGAGCAATAATTTTATTCTTCACTTTTCAAGTTTCTCCCAATATCTTTTGGAGTATACACTAAAGAACGCACAAAATCAACCAATTTAAACTTTTTTTGTTGGCAAATTTTTTTTTGAGAGCCAAGGCCAAATCATGACACAAGACAAGAACCACAAAACTTTATTAAAAAATCCATTTTTTCTTGAACTGAACCATTTTTTTGATTAAACGCAATAACCATATTTTCACCACCCAAAAGATGGCAAGTGGAAAAGTGTTTTTGAACAGCTGACAAAATGGCTGTTGCGTGTTTATTTTCGCCAGAATGGAACACAAGTTCACTAGTATCAGCAGAAATCTTAACTTTTTTCACGCCAATTTTTTGAGCATTGTTTTTAAGTCTTGCAATAGAAATCAAATTTTTAAGCGGTTTTGGAACTTCTCCAAACATTTCAACAAGCCCTTTAATCAAAAGCTTTTCATCTTCAGAAGAAGAGCAAATAGAAATTTTTGAGAAGATTGCAATTCGTTCTTCACTGCCAGAAACATAATTCTGAGGCAAAAACGCATCAGCATTGATTTCCATAACAATTTCTTTAAGTTCTTCTGCTTTTTCGCCCTTAAGTTCGCTTGTTACTTCAGCTAAAATTTTGCAATACATGTCATATCCAACTTTTTCCATATGTCCATGTTGTTGGCTTCCAAGCACTTCACCTGCGCCACGAATTTCCAAATCACGCATTGCAATTTTAAATCCACTACCAAGTTCAGTAAATTCTCCAATTGCACTAAGTCGTTTGTGAGCCTCATCAGAAAGCTCTTTTCGTCCGTCAAAGGTTAAGTATGCATAGGCTTGGCGGTCACTTCTACCCACTCTTCCCCTAAGTTGATACAGTTGAGAAAGTCCCAAATTTTCCGCATCAATAACAAAAAGTGTATTTGCTTTTGGAAGATCAATTCCATTTTCAATCAGGGTTGTTGCAACCAAAATGTCAAGTTCTTTATGAGCAAGTTTCAACATTGTGTCTTCAAGTTCATTTGAAGCCATTTGCCCATGAGCAACTGCAACTTTTGCTTCAGGCAAAATTTCTCTAACCTTTGAAGCAAAAACATCAATTTTTGCAATGCGATTGACAACAATCAAAACTTGACCACCTCGTTCAAGTTCTTTCCCACATGAATATGCCAAAATGGATTCATTATATTCAGTTACGGTTGTCAAAATTGGAAGTCTAGATCTTGGCGGTGTTTCAATGATGGAAATATCTCTAATTCCAGACAGTGCCATGTGCAAAGTTCTTGGAATTGGAGTTGCACTCATTGCAATTGTATCCACATTCTTTTTTACTTCTTTAATTTGCTCTTTGTGAGCAACACCAAATCGTTGCTCTTCGTCAAGAACCAAAAGCCCCAAATCTTCAAAAACAACATCTTTGCTAAGAAGTCTATGAGTTCCAATCAAAATGTCAATTTTGTGTTCCTTAAGATCTTGCAAAATTTGTTTTTGTTCTTTTGAGCTTCTAAACCTTGAAAGAACTTTTACTCGAAGTCCAAAAGGCGAGAAACGATTTTGACAAGTCAAATAATGTTGTTCAGCAAGAATTGTTGTTGGACACAAAAAAGCCACTTGTTTTCCAAATGAAACGGCTTTAAAAATTGCTCTGATTGCAACTTCAGTTTTGCCAAATCCAACATCGCCACAAATCAGCCTGTCCATAGCCTTATCGCTTTCCATATCTTTTTTTATTGCTTCAACAGCAAGAAGTTGATCGGCGGTTTCTTCAAATTCAAAGCTTTCTTCAAATTCTTTTTGCATCCATGAGTCTTTTGGATAAACAATACCTTTTCGTTTTTCCCTTTCACTATAAAGTTTCAAAAGGTCAATTGCCATTGCTTTTACACTGGCACGAACCTTTTGTTTGCTCTTGTAAAAATCCGTTCCGCCAAGTTTGTTTAATTTTGGCGAACTCTCTCCACCCCTAAAAGCTGAAATTGTGTTTGCTTGTTCACTTGGAACATATAGTTTGTCCCCGTTCAAATATTCAAGAACAATGTAATCTTTTTCAAATTCAGCAAATTTAAGTCGTTCAAGCCCAACACATTTTCCAATACCATGTGTTGAATGAACAACAAAGTCGCCGACTTTTGGCAAAAAGAAAGCGGAACTTTTGCTTGTTTTGGTGGCTATTGTATTAACAGCTCCAAACATGTCATCTGTTCCAATAAAAACAATGTTTTCACTAGAAAAAAGAGCACTAATTGGAAGATTTTGTTCACAAACAACAATTTTGTCATTATTAGAAAGCTTTGAAAACTCCAAATCACTTTTCAAAAATGAAGCATTGCCACGACTTCCAGCAAACAAAACAACCTTTTTCCCGGTTTTTACAAAACTTACAATATCGTTAATTAGAAGATCTCTCTTACCAATATATTTTTGTCTACCATTAATTAAGAATTTAAGGACTTGATCAGAAGCAAAAAGTTGAGAAGAAGAAAGAAGTGATTGAAAAGAAATTCTTGAACGATTATTGCCAAAATCAAAAGCTTCTAAAGGTGAAACAAAAAAATTCTTGTGTTCAGGAAGAAGAGTTCCAGCAGAAATAAAAGATGCAAGGCTTTCAATAAAACCCTTATAAAACTCATTTGTTTTTTCTAGTATTTGTTTAGGTTCACAAACCACAATGTTTTCTTTTGGAAAAAGTTCAAAAAGTGTTTTGAAAGAAGCAAAAACACTTGCAAACGCAAGATTTTGTCCCCGTTTGCCGTCAATGAGCCCTTGCCTGATTTCATCAATTGTTGGAGCAAGAAAAGTGGTGTTCTTCTCTTTTCTCAAGCCTGCCATAAAAGCTGCTTCAAGTTTTTCAAGAACTAGTGGTGCTTCCTCATCAGAAACCAAAAATGTCGTTCTTGGCAAAACCAACAAAGAATCAAGTTTTTTTATTACTGTTTGAGAGCTAAGTTCAATTTCTTTTATGCTTTCAATTTGTTCACCAAAAAAATCAATTCTTGTAATGTTTTCGTTTCCGTCTAGCCAAATGTCCAAAATGTCGCCACGAAGAGAAAACTCACCGCAAGATGACACTTTTTGAGTTCGGTCATAACCAATCGAAACAAGAAGTTTTGAAATCAAATTTAATTTGTAAGTTTTGTTAACTTCAAATTTTGTTACACTTGAAGAAATTGTTTCCATGCTAGGAAAGGTTTGCAAAGCATTAATTGCATTAACAAGCAAAACCCCGTCATTACTTTTGTAGAAATTATACAAAGCTTTTATTGCCAGTGAAGCGCTTTCGCTACCAGCATAAGAATATAATGGTTGTTCTTGAACAAGTGGCAAAAAAAAGCACTCTTTGTTTAATGAAAGAAGCTGTTTAGACAAAAGTGTTAGACTTTGCTCACTTGATGAAACCAAAATTGTTTTGCCTTCACATAAAGACAAAAGTACACCAATTTCACCTTCTGACAAACCAAAAACTGTTTGAGCTTTTTTTTGACTCGAACACGACATAAATTTTTTAACATTTGGCGAAAGCAAAAGTTCATTTATTTCGTTCATATCATTCCCCACAAGGGTCAGAAATAATTTCCATAATTTTGTCTAATGCTTCAAGAGTTGCTTTTTCGATTAATGGTTTGTTTTCTTTAGAAACTTTTGAAAGCACAAAGTCTGCTAAGTCTTGCCCTTCAAAACCTTTTCCAATTCCAATACGAATACGCTTAAAATCGCCAGAACCAAGACAAGCAATAATGTTTCTAAGTCCGTTATGAGTTCCTGCGCTTCCAGTTTCACGAAATCTAAATTTACCTGCTTCCAAATCAATATCATCAGAAATAATCACAACATTTTTAAGTGGAATTTTGAATTTTTGAACAAACTGCAAAACACTTTCTCCACTAAGATTCATGAATGTTTGTGGCATTGCAAGAAGAACTTTGTTTTTGCCAAAAAAATGTTCAGCCACAATTGCCTTGCACATTTTTTTAGAAAAATTTGTTCCAAGCTTTTCAGCAAGCTTAGAAATTGCATAAAATCCCGTGTTATGGTTTGTCCCTTCATATTCTTTTCCGGGATTTCCAAGTCCGACAACTAAAAACATTTTTCCTCACAAATTCACTAGAATGTTACAACAAAAATTTCTTATTGTCAAACTTACAAAATTTTTTAACATTAAGTCGTTTTTTTTCAACTGAACTTTTCTTATATATGTATTTTATATTTACATATTTATATATTTTAAGTAACCTATTCAAAAATATTATAATTATAAAAAACTCATTTTTAGACTTTTCTTGACAAATCAAAACAACATGACTAAAATGAAAGTATGGAAAAATCATTTTTTGAACCCTTAATTCAAAGGGAATCTTCACCAATAACAATTGCAAAATGCGTTCATGTTGTTGACCCAGAATCAGTTGACACAATTGTTCTTCAAGTCAGAAGCACTTCATTTGGCAATTTTTTGAAGCCATATGAAATCTCTCTTCTTGGCAAAAAAATGTGGGAATGGGTGGCTTTTTCAGCACCGGGAAAAGTTCAAACAACAACTTGCTCACCAGAAGCTGACATTCTTTCTCTAATACACCCTTTTCTTGGTTCAGCAAAGTACACACTTGTCCTCTTTTCTGACACACCATTGATAACAAGCAAAACAGTTTCTGAAATTGTTACATATGCTTCAACAAGAGATATGAATGTTCTTAGACTTGTTCGTGGTTATGTTTTCAACACAGAATGGGCAAAAACTGCAAGTGGAATTGCTTCAACAATTTCACAATCTTTTAATGATGAAGAATTTTACACAATTAATTCTTGTGCTCAAATTCCAAATGTAATAAACATTCTTAAAATGAGAGTACTTGACCATTTGATGAATTCTGGGGTTGTAATTTTTGACCCAGCAAGCACATTTATTGATGCTGAAACAATGGTTGAAAGTGGAGTACAGATTCACGCAAACAACACAATCCGTGGAAAAAGTTTAATTTGCAAAGGAACAATACTTGAAAATGGAAATTTCATTGAAAATAGCATTATCAAAGAAAATTGCCATATATGTCATAGTCTAATATCAAATGAAAAAATTGAAGCAAACTCAAACATTGTTTGCAAAGGAAAAACTGAAGAATAATTTTGTAACTCAAAGCATGTAAGGTCGTAAATATTTACCTAAAATTAGTGAAGCAAATTGCTTCATTTTTATGAATTACATTTTTTTTAAAAACTAAATATAATCTTCATTCAAAATCAAAATGCGTTTTCACTTATTTATTTCTTTTAAAAGATATAATATTTTTTATATTTCTATTTCTTTATTTGATTGTTTCATATCCTAAAACATATTATATTCTGTTACTTTTTTTGTTTTATTTGGCTTATTTCCTTAAAAATTTAATAAGATGTTTATTACTTGTTTTTATTTTTTTTGTAAACATATTTATAAATGAAGAATAAATATTTTAATGAATAATAATTATAAAAAAAAATGGTTAGAAAAAGGCATTTATATAACAAAAGATGTCAAAATTTCACCACTAGCCAGCATTGGAGTTGGCTGTGTTATTAGTGGAAAAACCGTCATACAAAATGAAGCACAAATTTTGCCTTATTGCATAATTTCAGACTCTATCATTGGAAAAGGTGCAATCGTTGGTCCTTTTTCTCATCTTAGACCAGAAACAGTTGTATGCGACAACGCAAAAGTTGGAGCATTTGTTGAAATCAAAAAAAGCACAGTTGGCTTAGGAAGCAAAGTTCCTCACCTTTCTTATGTTGGAGATGCTAGCATTGGCGAAAACACAAACATAGGTTGCGGAGTTGTGTTTTGCAATTATGACGGAACAAACAAACATAAAACCAGTGTTGGAAACAATTGTTTCATTGGTTCAAACTGCAATTTGATTGCACCTTTAAAAATTGGCGACAATTGTTTCACTGCCGCAGGCTCAACAATCACAAAAGAGCTTCCAAGTGGCACTTTTGCAATTGAAAGAACAGCACAAATTAACAAACAAAACAAAAAATTGTGCAAAGAAAACATACCACAATAAACGAGTCAAAAATAATAGCTAATTTTATAAAGCCATGCCAAACTAACATAACCATTAAGAAAGAGCAAAAACAACAAAAGCATAAACAAACACAAATCCATGCGTAATTTTTTTAACATTGTAAAAATATTACTAACAACAAAGAAAAATGGATTATTAAAATTTGGCTTAAAATAACTTGAATAATTAAATAACTATCGCTTAAATTATCTAAATCTTTTTTCTTTTATCTGCAAAAAAATCTTGTAATAGTTGCTTACAACTTTCATCATTTTCATCATGAACAAAAAAGGTTTTATGGTTTAGTGAAGATATTTCATATTTTTCAATTTTTTCATCGCAACCAGTAACCAAATTTCTTAGCGATGATGTGTTGTCGTAAGCCCCAAAAACAACTTTGGAAATTCTTGCATTAAGTGCAGCCCCTGCACACATTAAACATGGTTCAAGAGTTACATAAAGTGTGGCATTATCAAGTCTCCAACTTTTTTCTTTTTTGCAAGCTTTTGAAATTGCCAAAAGCTCAGCATGATTGACTGCGTTTTGTTTTTCTTCTCTATTATTGAAGCTTCGAGCAATCACTTTTCCATTTTTAACAACAACAGCACCAATTGGCACTTCTTCATTCTTCATTGCTTTCTTTGCTTCTTTCAAAGCTTCGTTCATAAAATTTTTATCAGTTTTGTTCATATTTTCCTCAATTGTGATTATTATTTTTTAGAAAAATTCTTCTTTCAGTTAAACATTGAAATGTTATTTATCAAATCCACTATATTTTTTATCTATTGATTATATCATTTTTTGTAAAAATTTTTTAACAATTTCATTTATTTATAACCTGCTAATTTTTTAAGAGAAATCTAAAAAGTCTATTATTTATGAAAATATTATTTGTGGTATGGCATTTTTGCTGAAATTGTAAATGCTCGATAAATTTGTTCAAGCAAAATCACTCTCATAAGTTGGTGTGGAAAAGTAAATTTAGAAAAGCATAAAAGAAAGTCAGCTTTTGCCAAAACTGATGAATCAAGTCCATTTGAAGAACCAATCACAAATGTGATTTCACTCACTCCACCAAGAGCAAGCTTGTCCATCTTTTCAGAAAGTTCCATGCTTGTTAGCATTTTGCCTTCAAGTGCCAACACAAAAACATACCCGCAAAGTTTTGGCAAAATGTTTTTGGCTTCAGCCGATAGAGTTTGATTTATTCCAGAAAATGTTGATTCTGAAATTTCAGTAATTTTTAATTTACAAAATCTACAAAGTCTTTTTGAAAACTCATCACAAGCTTCTCTCCAAAACTTTTCTTTTAAATTTCCAACAACAACAACATTCACTGAAAGCATATTTATCCCCTTTTCCCCAAAGTTAAATCAAATGAAAGAAAAGAAAAATGTCATTAATGTAACAATTGAACCAAGAAAAATACAAGAAAGTAAAAGCACAAGACCTGTCCCCGAAATTTTTTCAGTTTGTTTAAGTTTAATTCCAAGCAATTTTAGCGGAATGTTGATAACAACACTTTTAATTTTACCGTCAAGCAAAACTTCTTTTTCAAGTGCAATGGTTTCTTCTTTCAATTTTTCTTCCCGAACAGCAATTCCAGTTTCTTGCAAAAAGCTTTTTCTAAGTTCTTTCATTGCTAGATCTTCAGAAACTTTTTTAAGTTCAAAAAGAGAAGTGTTTTTAAACAATGCCGCAAGTAAAATAAAAAGCAAAATTCCAAGTCCGCAAACAAGCAAAATTATTCCAAGGAACGAAGAGAACAAATCAGCACTTCCAACAGAACTTAAAACATTTTCAAATCCAGTTCCAAAAGGAAGCCCATTACTTTTTGAGAAAGCAATGTAATCAACAATAAAATTGTTCATAAAATGAATAATCATTGCAGGGAAAATGCTTCTTGAAAGAAGTGTCACATAAGCAAGTAAACAACCAATGGCAAACG
Organism: Clostridia bacterium; assembly: GCA_041670165.1. Lineage (GTDB taxonomy): Bacteria > Bacillota > Clostridia > Christensenellales > UBA1242 > JBAXZR01. The sequence goes on along the minus strand of JBAXZR010000022.1, from coordinate 5,538 downwards.
CATAACCAAATTTTGTTATGTCAAAATGCATAAAACCAAAGAAAAGTCCAGAAAGAATGATGATTTTTTTGACTCCAAGACTTTCAAACCCTTTAACCAAAAGACCACGATGAGAAACTTCTTCACAAACAGCAGGGAAAATACAACCAGTTAAAACGGTTAACAAAAATGTTACAAGAGGTATTGCCGTTTCTGTTGATGTTGAAGATCTTAAAGGCTCGTATCCTAACAAGTTTAATACGAAAGAAAAAAAGTTTGAAACAAAAATGTTTAAGATGAAAACAATAACTCCAATCAAAATTGAAATTAAAATTGCTTTGAAACCAATTTTTTTAAATGAGAAATCTGCAAAAGTTTTTTTGACGCCTTGTTTTTTAAAAATTGAAAACAAAATTATGCTAAGTGAAAACATAATAAGAATTTGCACAACAAAAGATGCAGCAAAATCTTGATAAACTCCTAACCAATTTAGCCAACCAAGATTGCCAACAATTCTTAAAAAAATGAAGCAAGATGCCAATATCAGCCAAATAAGTGAAACAATAAATACATTGGATTTTCTTGTCATTTTTCTCCTCTAAAATTTTTAAGTTAATCAGACTTACTAAAAATTCAGTCACCTTTATATCATACAAAAGAACAAATGAAAATACAACTTTCTTACTCAATTATTTTTAAATATAACAAAAAAAGTTATTTTTCGGCAAAAAAATTCAAGTTTTTGCTTCATATTCTATATTATGAAAAAAATTCATTTTTGCCATTTTTTTACTATTTTTTTCATACTCAGAGCAAAAACTGAAACAGACTACATTTTTAAATAACAAAAGTCAATCATTTTCTATAGAACACTTTTGTAAGCAAATCAACAAGCCAAAACAATGATGACAAACCAACGGCTATTGAAAAAATAATTAGCGACGATTGATTCATTTTTTCAGCCTTAAACGAGTTTTCTTCAATTTCATTATATAAAGCTTTTTCGCTTTTAAAACTTACAACATTGATGTTTCCATTATCAAAGTTTATTCCAACTGCTTCATCATTGTTAACTTCACTTTCAAGTTCCAAATTTCCAGTTTTGTCATTCAAAACAAATTTGTCTTTAGTTTTTGCAATATTTTCTTTTTTAAGAACTTTAATCAAAAGATAAATAGACAAGCTTGCAACAATAGCAATTAGCAAAGCAATCAAAAAATTTCCCCAATTTGCTGAAATTTCACCAGAAGACTCACTAAAATATTGCCAAACAATAACGATTGAATTATTAAAAAAGTGAATAATCATTGAATAAATCAAGTTTCCTGTTTTAATAACAACAAAGGCAAGAATTATTCCAAGTATAAATTGAAAAACTGTTTGTTGAATGTTGCCATGCATGAGTGTGAAAAATAATGCAGAAAAAATGATTGCTTTGCCATTTCCAAGTTTTCTGAATCCATTTAAAACAACACCCCTAAAAATAAGTTCTTCACAAATTGCAGGAAGAACTGCCAGCAAAACAAGATTAACAGCAAGCCAAAAAGCACCATCAAGTGGAAGCGGAGTTTCATTAATCAAAGGGTATGATATATATTCAAGAAACAAATCAAAATAGCCAACAAGATTCGAAAAACCAAAAACAGCAACAAAAGCAATGACAACACAAAGAGCAATGTTTATCAAACTGATATTTTTTTTGATTCTTGGAGCTTTCAAAAAGTCATAATTTTTTGTTGCATTAATAATGAAAAAAACAATTAAAAAAGAAAACTGAGCAATTAAAACAGTGAGAATTGTGGCAAATTCTGTTTCCCAAAATGCGTCCATTGAACCTTCAGTAAATCCAATAATGATTGTTGAAGCAATCACAAAAACAATTGCCAAAATTTGTTGAACAACAATTGAACCCAAAAATGCCATTGATGAATCAAAAGGTTTGTATACAAGTTTTTTCATTTTCACCCACTTTTAATGTATTTTGTCATTTTAATTATATTTTTTAGAAATTAATTTTATTGCAACTATTTTTCTTTTCAAAAATAAATTTCAATATTTTTTTTATTTAAGTAAAAATATTGAAGTTGGTCTGTCTTGCATGGCATAAGCAACCTTAACATCTTCAGGACCAATACCAGATTTAGTCAAAACATTTGTTACACTGTCAAAAGCAAGTTTTGGATTGTTGTTCTCTTCACTTAAATGGCTAAGAACAATACATTTTGCTCCATCACGAACCGCCCTAACGGCAACTTCTCCGCTAGCTTCATTGGAAAGATGCCCTTTGTTTCCCAGTATTCTTTTTTTGAGAGAAGCAGGATATCTAACATTGCTTTTTAAAAGATCCACATTGTGGTTTGCTTCAAGAAATATAATTGAACTTTCACTAAGACTTTTCAAATTGTTTTCAGTTGCAATTCCAAGATCAGTAGCTATGCTTGCTTTTCTTTTGTTGTCAATAAAAGAGAAGCCGTTGCAACATTTTGTGTCATGTGAAACTTGAAATGGCAAAACAAGCATTTCTTTTTCGCTAAAAGGATCATCAAAAAAATCATTTTGTTGTTTGATTGAAAGTTTTGGAACTTTTGGTGCAAGACCTTCCCAAGTTATAGAATTTGCAAAAACTTTTGTTCCATACTTACATGCAAAAGTTTCTAGCCCTCTTATATGATCCCCATGCTCATGCGAAATCAAAATTCCGTCAATGTCTTTTGGATTGACTCCAAGCATAGCGAGTCTTTTTTCTGCTTCTTTGCATGAAAGACCAATATCCACTAAAAATTTAGTTGAGCCAACTTCAACATAAGTCATGTTTCCCTTGCTTCCGCTCGCAAGATTGCAAATTCGCATATTATTCTTCTTTTAATTTTGTTTTTGTTAATATCGTTTTGTTTTAATATTCTTCTTTATATTTTTATTTGATTTTCATATTTTTCTTTTATGTTTTTCATTGGTTTTAATATTCTTTTTTCTTAATCATTAATTTTCGTTGGTTTTAATATCCTATTTTCTTAATTGGCTTATTAATTATTTTTAAATTGTTTGTTTAAAATTTTCTTTTTTATCATGTATCAATAATTAATGTAATTTTTATAACAATTAAATACAAACCAAAACATATGAGTCAATTTGTTTATTGTTTCATCAAATTTTCTGCATTTATTTATGTTTTTTTGAAAAAAATGTGAAAAATTTCAAGAATTATTATATTTTTTTTACAATTTTACTTTTTTGTCAGCTTTTGTAATTCGCAAATCCTTGCCTTCAAATTTGATTGCAATTCCATTTCTTTTGTCAAAAATTCTTGAAAATACTCTTTCATCATATTTCTGTTCAATTTGTTCTTGAAGAAGATTTGTTGAAATAACTGTTCTCAAATTTCTAGACAATCTTTCATTAAGAATCATCAACAAATATTCAATTGTAACATTTTTTAACATTGGTTCTGTTCCAAGGTCATCAATAAACAACACATCACTATCCAAAAAACTATCAAGAAGTCCGTTTTTGTTTTCGTTAAAAGCAGTGTGATATTTTAGACAAGTTTGAACCAAATTAAAAGCGGTTGTGAAAAAAACAAAATTTCCCCTATTAATCAATGCTTCGGCCATACATTCCATCAAATATGATTTTCCCGTTCCAGTGCCACCAACAAACAAAATGATTTTATTTTTTGACAAATCATTTTCGGTCCATTCTTGCATTTTTTTATAAATTTGTTCATTGCCTTCAATTGGCTTGTTGTCAGAAAATTTTGAGAGAGTTTTTTTGAATCCACTTTTTTCAAGCAAAAGTTTACTTGCAATTTTTTTTGCACATGAACAAATCTTTGTTCCAACATAGCCAGTGTCGGCACATTTTTCACAAATAACTTTTGGTTCAAAATCACCAACAGTCAAATTGATTTTTTTAAGTAAAGAATTTTCGTTTTTAATTATTCGTTCAAGCTCTTTTCTTAATTCAATAGTATCTTTTCCTTCAAAACGAGCATTTGCAATTTCCAAAATAAGTTCTTTTCTTCTGTCATCAAATTCTTCAACACCAGAAACTTGCAAGGCTTTTTTTTCATTTTGTTTTGCCTGCAAGCTTGCATCAAATTTTTTTTGAGATAAAACTTTTCCAATCTCAAACATAATTAGATTATTCATTATTCCCCCAAACTTAGCTTAGTGTAACATAATTTAACAAAATCTTCCAACTAATTTTTGTAAATTAAATTTTAATCAATTTTATATATTGTTTTTAAATTTTTAGTTTAAAAAAAGAGGCGATGACCTCTTTTTTGTTATTCTTCTTTTCCACCCGCAATTTTTTCTTCTCTTTCTTTTTCAAGTTGATTTTTTTTAGCAAGTGCTTTTTTAAGAGCCTTTTCTTTTCTCTTTGATCTTTTCAAAATGGTTGCATAGGTTTCAGTGAGAGTTTTACCCTTATCGTCTAAAATTGAATCACCAATTACATAAACTCTTTCAACTTGTTCAAGAGCAGTTTTTTCAATGGCATTATCACGAGCAGTGTAAACAAGTTTATTAAGTTTTTTCTTCATTCCACTCAAAAACTTTTGAGCCACATATGACCTTGAATTGTAACTCATAATTTCAATCATGGCTGCATCAAAATTTTCTATGCAAGGGTGAGCTTTAACTTCATCATAGATTGTATCAAACAATCTTCTTTTGAAGAAATATTTTTGTATATCAGAAATTCTAACTTCTTCTTGTTTAACATATTTGCTGACAGCAACCCTGAATTTTTTGAGAGTAACATTTCTTTCAAAAACTTTGATTGAATGAGCAACAACTGCTTTTTCAGTTTGAGTGAGATTGATTGTTCTCATAAAATCAATTGAATTTTTCAAATTGTCTAAATTCTTTTGAAAAATTTCTTCACTAATATACTCAAGTTCAATTTCACAATCTTGCCTAAATGATTCAAGACATCTTCTATATTTGTCAGCAACAACATTAAACTTTTGTTCCAAAACACTTGCATTTCCTAGTTCGTTAAAAATTTCAAGAACTTCAGATTCGAATGCTTGTTTTTCTTGAGATTTCTTTTCAAAAACAAATTCATTCCATTTGTTGTAAACATCTTTTTTTAGAGTTTTAGAAAAAGCAACAAGTGATTCATTCATTGTTTCAATTGCTTGCTCTTTGGATTTTATGGGATTTTCTCTTTTCTCTTCAACACTTTTCTTTTCCATAATTCCTCCGCATACTCTAAATTAATTATAGTGTATTCAATTTTTTTTGTCAAACTTTTATACAAAATCAAACTTTAAACAAATTTCAATATTTTTAATTATATTAAAACCACTTTTTATGATATAGAATAGAATTATTATGAATTTTGCTTTAAATTGTTTACCAATCACTTTTATTCTAATTCGTTTCGAACATATATATTGATTTTGGACAGCAAAGTTGCAAGTGAGAAACAAGAGAGCAAACCGCATTGGCTTCACCATTACAAAAGTCAACTTTTGTTTCTGTTTCATAATTGTTATCATATAAAATACAATATTTTTCCAAGCCACAAAAAAAAGATATTTCAATTTGGTCT
>JBAXZR010000021.1:0-15406 GCA_041670165.1 Clostridia bacterium | reverse complement strand
TGGCGGAGAGAACAGGATTTGAACCTGCGGGAGCTTTCACTCCGCACGCTTTCCAAGCGTGTGCCTTAGACCACTCAACCATCTCTCCAACGAGATTTAAAGTAACATAAAATCACTTTTTTTGCAAGAATAAATATATACTTAGTAATAAATCTGTTTAATTTTTTCTGTTTTCATCAAGAACAAGGTATCTTTTTATTTTAAACAAATTATTTTTTTTAAAAAACTATTTTAAAACAAAAAGATTCATCAATTTTTAAAACAACTGAAACATAACTAAAAAATTAGAAATTTTAAAAATTTATTTCATAGGTGTCTAAGTCAAAATTGAAATCTTTTATACATAGGTTAAACAAATCTAATAGATTTTGTTGGGCATTCTGATTGTTTTCAATGCTTAAACATTTAAGAATCATTGTTTTAATTTCTTTAGAGTAATTGATATCTAAGTTTTTAAAATTGCTCAATTTATCATTTTGTAAATATTCTGTAAGCCTGCCTTCTGGCAAAATTGCACTTTCAGTAAGATAGCTACAAAGATTTATAATTTTGTTTAGAGTTAAATAATATAACAAATTAAACTCTTCTGGTTTAACCATTTCCAAATCTTTTAATCTATTGTAAATTATTACGCATAATTCAAAAAGTTTATTTTGCTCCAATTTCTCAAAGTTTATCTTGCTTAGTTCGTTTTGTATTTCTGTGATAATATTGCTCTTATCAAAAATGACAAGTGGATTGAAACACACTGATTTAAACAAACTATAGTTTGATTTTGAGAATTGTTTTTGTTTGTCCAAAATATTTTCTTTTGAATTTATGAAATATTCAATGTTTGAGTTTTCAAAAATGCATGAAGATCGAATACAATTTGGGGATTTTGTGATAATTTGCAAGTCAATATCAGAATTTTTGTTGCGTAATCCACTTACAGTGCTTCCAAAAATCACCACAGCAGAAACATTATCGTTTTCAAAATTTAAGTTTTTAATGGTTAAAAATTTCTTAATTTTGTCAATAAGTTCAGTTTTCTTTGTTCTAATTTGAATTGCACTATTTTTAACAACACATAGTTCATCTATTGGTTCTCTTAATGTTGGTATGTCAAAACTGTTCTGTATGTATTTTAATATCTCATCATTTTCTGATCTTCCACGAAAAAGATTTCGCTTGTTAATTTCACTATTGTCAGTAGCTAGATAATGAATTTGCTCTGTAGTATTCATGATTTTTATCCAAAAAATTAAAGGTTTTTTCCCTGTAAATCATTTTGCAGTTAGTTGCATCAATAACCACAGAATAACCTTGTTGCAAAAATATTTTGGCTTGATTTTCCATAATAATAAAAGGCTTGTCAGTTGATTTTTCATCTTCCTGAACAGTTCCTCTAATTTCATCTATGTGAATAATTTTGTATGTTTTATCATCAAAACTTTTGCAATATGTGGTTTTTCCTGAAGAAGGCAAACCTACCAACAAAATAATTTCTTGTTTTTTCATGTATATATTTTATCATATTCTTAAAATTAAACATAATTAATTCAATATAATTTGTTTGCGTAAAAATTTTGAACGGTTATATTTTGGTGGTCTTCCGTGAACAATCAAAATATATATAATTTTAGGACTAAAAAGAAGAGAGTAAAACTCTCTTCTTTAATAAAAATCATATGTTAATTCTCAAATTTTATAGTTCTTGCCATGCCCATCGTTTGTTTATTGGTTTTTGGTTCATTGATTCGCAAAGTGCAATGTATTCTATTCCATTAAACAAAACAATATCATTAGTTAAATATGTTGTTTTAAAATCCCAATTGTAAGCTCTTTGAATTTGATTCATTTTTGGATATGCATAATTTGGAGTTGTTGTGTTTGGATAAAAATCAAAATCATCATCATTTACTGGCTCAATTTTGTCCCAACCTGTTTGACTTTGTAATGGATCGGCAGAAGTGTAAAATCTTGCTTTAAAATATTGTCCATCTGATGCTCTTACCACTCTGTTTTCTGGGTATGACCAACCAGAAACATAATCAATGTGAATTGGAATGTAAGCCCAACATGATTTTCTGTTATAGCTTGGAATTCCGTGGTCAATAAGGTTGTAAGTTGAAATGATTTCATAGCAATCATCACTTTGTACAATTGTTCCAACTGGAGTTAATGCTCTGATTTCATCGGCATTAATAATATCATTATATTGGTTTCTTTTCCAATCATAAGTTCCATCTTCTTTCAAAGTCATATACTTAATACGGAAAGCATCATTTATGATAACTGTTGCAATACAATGACAACCGCTATTGTTTTCATTGAAGCTAAAATCTCCAATTTGAATTATGGAATTTTCTGAAACGCTTTCGTTTCCAGTGTTGTATTGCCAGTAGGCAAAAGCGGTAGTTGTTTCCATTGTTGTGAACAATGCGAGAAACAAAAATAAACTAATTGTTAATATTTTTTTCATTTAAAACTACCTCCTTTTCCTAAATTCTCACACAAAAAAAACATGTCTGTACATTTTTTAAAAAAATATATCACCTTTTCAAGCAAATGTCAATTTTTTTTGACTAAAAATGTTAATTATTTTGTTACAAATTATTAGCAAAGTGTACTCAATAAAATTGTGAAACACAAATCATTTTGTAAAATAAATCAATAATATTTTTTCATCTTAATTTTTTTAATTTAATAGACTTTTGTTCTCTAACATTTTTCATTTAATTTTAAACTATTATGTACTTTTAATGGTTAAAAAATTATTAATAATTATTTTTTGCTTTTCATTTTGCTTAAAAAAAACCAAAGTATGGTCAAAATTTGCAATGGTATTGCAATGATATAAACAAGCCATGTTGTTGAGAAAGGGAGAAGAATATCTAGAGATATTGAAATTGTCCAAATCATACATGAACAATAGATTGCTGAATACAATCTTTTTCCCCAAATAATATTAAAAATCATTATAACTGTAAAAAATAATGGTATTGCAACGATGAAATTGTACCATGCTGAACTTTTTAAAACTGGAATATTAAAAAATATAGTAAAGCAAACTGTTGCTAGTAACCAAACTAAAATGCCTGATGACAAGCCAATTAAAAAATGCAACTTGTCTTTTGTGTTGGTTGATTGCGTCAAATTAGGTTCGTCTTTTAATATATCGTCAACTTTTACACAATAAAAATCTGCTAATGTTTTAAGCACTGATATGTCGGGAGCAGATTCTCCTCGTTCCCATTTGGAAACAGATTTGTCAGAGTAGTTTAATTTTTCGGCGATTTGAAGTTGTGTTAAATTTGCATTAATTCGCAATTTAACAAGATTTTTTCCAATGATATTATTCAATTTATCCATAAATCATATTTTGCCACAAAAAAATATTTTGTCCAACAGTTATTCTACTGTGAGTAGAGCCAAAAATTCGAATTCTACTTTTGGTAAATCAGCAATATAGTAAAAAACTTTTTAATAGAGAAAATTTTGATTAAAATTTAATACAATAGCCTGTAAATTTAATTGGAGGAAAAATGAAAATAAGAGAAATAAACAACATAAATATAACAATTTTTGGAGATTCAATTCCAAAAGGAATTGTTTATCTAGATGACAAAATTCAAATTGCAGAAAACTGTACTGTTAATATTTTAGAAAGTTTTTATAATATAAAAATCAACAACAAATCCGCTTATGGACAAACATTAATAAGAATTGTTGAAAGACAAGAAATTGAAAAATACATTTCTTCATTTAATATTAGTAACAAAAATGTGGTGTTTATGTGCGTTGGAGGAAATGATTCGGATTACAATTGGAAAGAAGTGGAAAAGAGTCCAGAACAAAATCATTGTTCAAAAACAAGCATATCAGAATTTGCTGAAACAATTGAAAAAACAGTATTAAAACTTAAAAACAACAATGTTGAAGTTTTTTTGTGCACCTTAGTACCAATTGATTCAAATAGATATATGGAAAATATGATTTCAAAGATAGCTAATCCAGAAAAAATTATGGCTTTTTTAAACAATGATGTAACCAACATAAGTCGTCACCAAGAATTGTTTAACAATGAAATAATTAAATGTGCAATTAAACATAATTGTCCACTCTTAGACATTAGGAGCAAGTTTTTAATGAAAAGGGATTATCTTGACTATTATTGCATTGACGGGGTTCACCCAAATCTTAAGGGACAAAAATTTCTTGCAGAAAAAATTGTTGAAGATATTGAAAAAATAGATTTTTAACTTTCACTAAAATTGCGGTATAAAAAAATACTAGATTTATACATTTTATTTTAAAACGAGAATTGAATAAAAAATTATATTTTTATTAAAATTAAAATGCTAATTACAAAAAATGTTTTGTATAAGATTTTTGTTTGCTTTTGTACAATCTTCTTGCTAAGCAATAATTAATAAATAATTTTAGTTTAAATCAATATTAAACTATGATACAATTTACTTAAATAAATTTAAGGTTGCAGGCAAAACTTGTATTCAATTTAATTTGAGAAAAAAACTTTAAATAAATTTTAAAAGTGATAATATAATTGTTTATGAAAGAAAAATTTTATATATTTTTGGATATTGATGGAGTTTTGTGGGATTGGGCTTGGCTTAAAGAAAGAATTGCCCACAAAGTTTTTAAAAAGGGCGGAGCAATAAGTAAATTCAATCCAAGTTCAATGTTGGCTTTAAACTATTTAATTGAATATCTTCAGAAAAGATTTGAAGTTAATGTTGTCATTTCTTCATCTTGGCGACATGATTTAGAAAAAATTAAAAACAAGCTATTAGAAAATGGGTTAAAGTTTTCTGGACACATATCCAAAACTCCAAGAACAATTAATCCATTTAACAGAGGTATGGAAATTTTAAGTTATTTAAAAAATAAAGATAACAAAGAAAACTATGTTGTTTTGGACGACGAAACTTTTGATTTTTCACATACACTTGATTTAAAAAAACTTATAAAGACCAACATTTTCAGTGGTGGTTTAAATATGGAAATGGTAAAAAAATTTCTATATAAATTTATTCATACTCAAAAAGAAAATTCATTTTAGTTTTTATAGTTCATCTCCAATTGAAACTTTTTTAGCTAATTTGTATGCTTCACCATCTTTTTTTGAATATGTTAGTTGTTTAATACCTTGACTAGTACAAACACTAAAAGTAATTACTTTTGGTTTGATTTGAGGGTGTCTTAAAACTCTTTTTTCTGTCATTTTTGCTGGGGTTTTCGAAAATGCTAAATAGGTAAAAGCTTCATCTTCAAAAGGTGCTTCTCCGCCTTTTAATATTTTGTGAAGTTTTGTTCTTTGAATTCTGCAAGAAAAATGACACCAGTCATTTGCCCCTAATGGACAGTCATTTGTGTGCGAGCATGGAGCAATTAAATATGCACCCTTATTTAGCAAATATTTTCTTGTTTCTTTTAAATTTTGAAAAGCTGTTGGAGTTCCAGAATCAACAATTAATAAAATACTTGTTGTTGAGTTCCATAATTTGTCTAAAGCCATTATTCTGTCTTGGCTTGAAAGTTCATTTAAAACATAGGAAACAATGACAAGTTCTGCTTTTTGTTTAATTTCGTCTTTCAAAAAATCAAATTTAATCCAATTGGGACTTGCCAAACTTTTTAGATTGCCACTAAGCAATTTTTGTCCAATTTGAATCATTGATTCTTCTCTTTCAAGACAAGTAATTTCTTTAAGATTCAACAAATTGTCGGAAGCAAAAGTTGCAGTTCCTGTTCCTGCTCCAGCATCAATAAGTGAACATGGAAAAACATTTAATAAACTAAGTGTTTTCTCTAGTGCGGAAAAAACTGATCCATATGTTGCGGGCATTCTGGAAATTGCATAAGCCAATGCTTCATCTTTGTTTGTCAAAAGCCTTTTGCTGTGTCCGCTTTCAGTTCTATATCTCAAACTTAAATTTTGGGCATAGCTAACAAGTTTGGCATGATTAATTTTTTCACATTCGTGCTCTATTTCTGTTAATAACTTATTTGGTAAGTTCATCATATCTCCTGTTTTTTACATTATATCAGAAAACAAATTTTTTTTGCTAATTATTATAATGAACTTAATTTTTAATTTAGATTTTTGTAATTAAAAAATACAATGAAAAAAATGCTAGTATTGACTAGAAATAACTTTGATGATAAACTATTGCTAACAAAAGAAGAGGTTGTGAATGGGCAAATTTAAAAAGCTCTTGAAAACATTTTTTTACTCAGTAGCGGTTAGTACAATTGTGTTCACAAGTGCTTACACTGTTAATTTGATTAGTGTTAGTAATGAAACACAAGGACCAAATTACAAAAAAGTTGAACTAGTTGATTCTGATGCAGAGCTTTTTGGTGCTGAAGGGGAATACAATTACAATGTATCAGACTATTTTAGACTGAAACATAATGATAAAGATCCAATTCATGTTTATATTGAAAAGGGATTCAATGAAGAAGATGTTGGTTTAATTAAAAAATCATTAAATTATTTTGAGGATTTGTTTAAAAATATCAATGATAAATACAAGTTTGATTATATCTCTGAAAATCAATATAATATATCGGTTATAAAGGGCGACACAACAATTAAATATGAACTTGCGGATCTTGAACCCAGCTATGTTAATGGCGAAAATAAAACTCAGACCTTTATTTTTAATCCTACTTTTATTAAAAAAAGTATAATTAGAATTGAAAATGATTTGCAAGTTAGCAATGTTGATGAAAAATACTATATTTATCTTCATGAACTTGCACATGCTTTTGGTTTAAAAGATGTTTATATGGATGATGAAAAAATCTATTATGGAAACACACTTATTCAAAGTTCTGAACTTCAAAAAACTCTAAATAAAGTAAGCCCTGAGGATTATCGTAAATTTCAAGCGATGTATAATATAAGCCATATAAATGAAGATGGCACAGTTAATGAAGAAAAACTTAAAATCATTCTTGAAAATATTAAAAATTATGACAGCGAATTTTATAAATATGTTGTTGATACTATGACGAATTATTTAACATCAGTTAATAGAATAACTCAAGATATCTCAAAAAGTGATGCTGAAAAATACAAGTTTTCTTATACCTATAGTGATGCCATAGACACAACTGTTAACAAAATTCATTTTGATGACGAAAAATATTATTGGGATATATACAAAAATAATCAACTTATTTTTTCATCAGATGGAAAATATTTGGAACAAGATGGTGTGATACTGATTCCTTCGATTAATATAAAAAATCCTACATTTCGAGTAAGTTATTATTTTGGTGGAATTCAACAAGCTAATGTTATGATTGCATTCTTTAAGAATCAAGACACTTATTATATGGCACCAGTTGATACATTAACATTTTATGAAATGAAAGCTGAAGAAAAATCACTTGAACAAACACCTGTTGAACAAGTTGCAGAATTTTAATTGGTTTAGATAGATTGGCTTAATTTGAGAGCTTGTGCAAACAACAATTTGAGCAAGCTCTTTTTTATTGAAAAAAATGAGTTCTAGTTATTTGAAATATGACTAAACTGCTGTGATTTGATTATTTCGGGTTTTTATGTTATATTAGCAATTGCCAACTTCTAAAATAATTTTTAGGAGGGAAACAAATATCAAAGACTTAACAACTGAACCGAAAATCACAAAACCTAGCAGAGTTATAGTTGAAATTACGGACAAATGTAATTTTCGCTGTTTGCATTGCTTTGCGAACAAAAATGATTATGAGTTAAAAGTTGAGAGTTGGATTAAAATTTTTAACAACATAACAAAAAGTGGAATTCAAGGAATTACAATAACTGGTGGAGAACCTCTTCTATACAAAGAACTTTTTACTTTGCTAAAACAAATCAAACTTAGAAAAACATTTTTAACATTAGACACAAATGGTTCACTAATTAATGAACACAATATTAAATTGATTAAAAAATATTTTAAAAAAGTACGAATGTCATATTATGGTCTTAACAGAAGTTGGCATGCTAACACAAAATCAAAGGCAAGTAACACTGAAACATTTTTAAAAACCATCAAGCTTTTGACTGATGCAAAAATTTTTACTCAAATCAAAATCCCATTGTTTAAAAACAATGTAAAGAATCTTTACAAAATTTTTGATCAATTAAAGGACTTTAATATAAATGAAATTGTTCTGATTCCAATTTTGCCTATTGGAAGAGCAAAAAATCTTGTTGGTTTAATAGGTTCATTGCAAGCCAAAAGACTTTTAAAAAATTATGATAAAGGAAACAGAAATATAAAGGTTTTCAAGTGGTTAAAGGGCAAACATTTTTTGATTCGATCAAATGGCAATGTTTGTTTGCATCCGCCAATTAAAAACATTTCCGAAACTCTTGGAAATGCAATGGATAGAACAATTGAAGAAATTTGGACAGATGTACCTGAAAAATATAAACAAATAAACAAAAAACTTACATCAGATCTTAATAATATGTGATTTTTAAAGAGAGAAGCCAAGTTTGGCTTCTTTTTTGTTTAAAACAAGTAATTTTTTTTCTGAAAATGAAAATAATTAAAATATGTTAAATATAAAAAGTAAAAAAGTTTTAAATGGAATAAAATTGGACAAAAATTATGTGTTCTACAAAAAGAATATAATTTTTTCTCTCTATTCCTTTTTTCTTGTTGGAATTTTTTATGTTGCATTGTTTTTGCCCTTTAAAATTTTGTATCCATTAAGAGTGATTAACAAAATGAACTTTAAAAAAATTAAAGGAAAAGGTGCTGTTTTAACATTTAATCATTCAGTTCCTTTGGACGGATTTATGCTGGCAAGTTCAATTTTTCCTCGTAGTGCCTATTTCCCAACCTTAGAGATAAACTTTAAGGGAAAAATTTTGAATTTTATTTTTTCAAGTTTAAAAACAGTTCCGCTCCCAAAAAATTTAAGATTGTTGCCGTACTTTTTGTTGGATATGAAAAAAGTGGTTAAAGACAAAAAGATTGTTGCGGTTGCCCCTGAAGGTAATCTTGGAAAATATAGAACTTATATCGATACATTTAAAAAAGGTGCTTTCAAAATTGCAAAAGAACAAAATGCACCCATTCTACCAATTGCATTTTGGTACATTCCAAGGAAATTCGGGAAAATGAAATTTGTCATGATTGTTGGAGAACCAGTTTTTGACACGGCTTGTTATGAATTAGATGATTTAGTGTCAAAAATTTACGATATTACAAAAAAACTTATTATGGATTTTAATTTTGAAAGAGCTTTAAAAGGTAAAAAAATTATTGAATTAACGGAGATAAACAAAGATGGAAAAGAAAAAATTGAAAATTGCGTTGGTTAATGACTCTTTTTATCCAATTTTTGACGGTGTAACAAAGGCTGTTGATTCAATGGCAAAATGTCTATGCAAGTTATTTGATGTTGTTGTGGTTGTCCCAGACTATGAAAAGAATGAAGAGAATATAAATTTTTACAAAAGTTTGCCGTACAAGGTTTTAACATGCAAACATACAAAAGCAAATGTTCAAAATTACAGAATGTCAAAACCAAACACGGATAAAGCATTTCAAAATCATTTTTCTGAAGAAAACTTTGATATCATTCAAATAAACAGTGTTTTTCCGCTCTGTCATTTTGCTTTGTCATATGCACTGAAAAACAAAATTCCTTGTTTTTGCGTTGTTCACAGCAAGTTTAAACCAGATCTCAAACAAAGTCTTAAACTAAATTTTCTAGTTAACATTTTTGTGCGAGTCATAATTGTTTTGCTTAACAAATGTAGTGGTGTTTTTTCATTAAACAACAAAATGGATTCCTACATAAGAAAACTTGGCTACAAAGGTAAAAGTGAAATCATTCCAAATGGAACGGATTTTTGTTTTGAATGGGAAAATATCAGGTTAGTTGAAAAATTGAAGAAAAATTATAATATTGAACATTCAACAGAGGTTTTTTTGTTTGTTGGAAGATTTATTAGTGGCAAAGGTGTGAATAAAATTATTGAAGCTCTCAATATTTACAAACAATATGAAGATGATTTCAGAATGATATTTGTAGGTTTTGGACCTGAAGAAGAAAAAATGAAACGGCTTATTAAAAAATTTAATCTTGAAGACAATGTTTTTGTTGCAGAAAGGACAGTTGATCCAAAAGAGCTTTGTGCTTATTATACATTAGCAGATTTATTTTTGTTTCCAAGCACTTATGACACAGATGGAATTGTGAAACGGGAGGCGGCGGCAATGAAAGTTCCAACATTGATGCTCAAAGATGAGTTTTCTTCGTCAGACATTAGCGACAACTCCAATGGCTTTTTGTGCAAAAACTCAAAAGAAGAAATTGCACAGCGAATTAAAGAAATCATGGCAAACAAAAAAGTTTTGTATGAAGTTGGTGAAAACGCATACAAAACTTTGTATATTAAGTGGGAAGATATCGCAAATAGATACCATGAGTTTTACAAGAATAAATTAAAAATCTAATTATAAAACTTTTTATTCCATACTAAGAATATAAGTGAATTTATAAACTTTGCTATTTGATATATAATTTAAAGCTCATAACACAAGCAGTACTAAAAAGTTGCCCCAAATTTGTTCTAATCATTTTTTCTTTTATTTTTTGCAGGATTCAAGCAACCTCAAAAATTTAATTTGGAGTGCAAAAAAATAGGCTGAATTTAGTTCAGCCGTAACTTTTTTGAACGAACCCCTTATTCGGAGAAGGAGCTAAAGAGGAGAACCAAAAAATAGCGGTTAGTAAAACTTTTAGTTTTGCGTGTCCGCATATTTTTTTGGTGCTACCCCAGTATATTTCTATCTATGGGTTGCGTAATATGCAATGCCCAATGTGTCAGGTCCGCAATGAGCACCTACTGTTGGTCCAATTGCTTGAATAACAATTCTCAAATTTGGGTGCAAAAAGAGTAATTGTTCTTTGAAGCTTAATGCTTCCTTTTCACAATCTGCGTGAAGAACATAGACAGGGTGTTTGTCATCTATTACTGCATTTTCTTGATACAAATTTAACATTGAAGAAATTGCTTTTTTTCTTCCGCTAACTTGCATGATTTTTTTAAGTTCGCCTTCTTCAGTTATTCTTATGATAGGTTTAATATCAAGCATGCCACCAATAAAAGCTTGAACGGCTGAAAGTCTTCCACCTCGTTTTAAATGGTTTAAATCGTTTACTGTAAACATTTCTGAATAATTGTTTCTATGTTCATCAGCAAATTTAACAATTTCTTCAACGCAAATTCCATCATTAAACATTTTTGCTAAGTCTTCAACCATCATTCCAGCACCAACTGAAATGTTTTTTGTGTCAATTGTAACAAGTTTTCTTTCAGGGTACTTTTTATAAAGATCTTGCAAGGCGATTTCCATATATTTTAAAGTTCCTGAAAGTTTATTTGAAAAATGAACATACAAAATATCTTTTCCGTTTTTAAAAAAAGGTTCAAAGTAAGAAACATACTGATCAGGATTTAAAGCACATGTTGTTGGCATTGAACCTTTACGAATTTTATTAAAAAAATCTTTATCATCAAAATCTTTGCCAAGCCAATAGTCAATAACTTCATCATTCATAACATAAGGCATACTAATAACATTTAAGCCAAGTTCATCAGCTATTGTATACCATAATTCTTCATCACTATCCATAAAAAAAACAGAATTTGATTTGTCCATATTTTTCCTCCGTGAAGATTTTAATCGGTGTAAAAATTTATTTATTAAAGTCTACATAATGAATGTACACTTTTAATAATTTTTAGTCAAATTAATATGCCTATTTGATATTAAATTTTGAAAAATAAAAAATTACTATATTTTTCATTGATTTTTAATTAAAGTTATCTATTCAAAAAAATCATAAGTTTTTTTTTAAACCTATGATTAATTTTAAAAATTGAATTCAATGCAAAAAGGCTAAACACAATATGCAATTAAAATTCCTTTTTTTTCAGCATAATAGCTACACAAGGCTCTCATTGGCAAAATTGAAACAACTGCATTTTTCCAAATATTAACAATTTTATCTTTCAAACCAATTGCTCCTTCAAGATTTGAATAGTGTCCAATAGCCACTTCTTTTCCGTTATATCCTTTTTCTTGCATATGGCTTATGATGTTGCTAAGCCCTTTATTAATTCCAAAAACCTTGCTAACAATTTTAAGTTTTCCTTTTTCATCAGCTTTGCCCACTGCACACATTTTTAATTTTGATAACAAAGCACCAACAATTTTGTTTAATCTTCCATTGTTCACAAAGTTGTCAAAGCAAGAAATTACACAAAGCAAATTTGTTTCTTTACTATATTGAACAATTTTTTCTTGTATTTCAGAAAAGCTTGAACCATTTGAAATAAGCTCGTTAATCTTTTTTACAATCAAAACCAGTTCAACTCCTGCTGATAGTGAATCTAAAATAAAAATTTTTTTATCTGGAAATTTCTCAAGCACTGTTTTTTTAGCAATAATCGCGCTTTCATAACTTCCTGACATTCCGCTTGAAATTGTGATTGCAATGCTGTTTTCAGCTTTCAAAAATTCTTGTTCCCATTCATAAACACTAGGGCAAGAAGAACTTGATTTTTGTTTAGTTGTTTCTAATTCATGATAAAAACAATTCATATCTAATGATTTGTCATCAACGAATTCTTTTTCCCCAATTATTATTTTTAGTGGCACAATGTTGTATTCTGCATCTTTAGACAAATTTTCAATTTCAAGCAAATCACAGCTTGAGTCAGCTACTATATTCCATTTCATTTTTATTCTCCTTAGAAAATTACTGATAATTATTTGCCAATTTTTTGAAATTTATTAGCAAGTTAAATTATTTTTTTGTGCTTTTAATGCATAGTAAATTGTAGGCATAAATATAAATGCCATTATTTATATGAAAATTCTATAATAAATATAATAAATTGTGTTGTAATTTACAATTAAGTTTTTTATTAATACTTTAGCATAACACATAAAAATGTTTTTGGTATTAATTTGTTGAAAATAATTATCATATTTATTAAATAACATGATTTATAAATTTAATCTAAATTGTTTTTATAAGTGGTAGTTTTTTATTAAATCATCTAAAAACTGTGTTCATTTCATAATTATTTTGATTTTTTAAATTTTAATAAATCACATTTGTGTTTTTTCTAAAAATTCATAACCAATTTGCAACAAAAAAACTCCTACAATTTTTTGTTCAACCATAGAAGTTTTGTTTATTATTTGGTAAGTATTAATTATAAATAATTCTACTGTTCTTTATCATGTGAAAAAAGTAATGATTTCCAATCTTTAATTTTGATATTAGTCATCTCTTGAATTTTTGCAAGATCTTCCCCTGAAGTGTGTTTGTCAAAAACATTTACGACTGAGATTCCAGAGCTTTTACCTGCTTGAACTCCTGTTAAACTGTCTTCAAAAATAACACATTTATTTTTTGGTACATTTAACAATTTTGAAGCTAAATTGTATATTTGTGGATCAGGTTTTTTAAGTGTTACATCTTCTTTAGTTAAAATCACATCAAACAATTTTTCAATTGGAAATTTTGAGTTTAGTTTTCCATTTTCCTTTGAATAAATGTCAATAACCCATTTGCTACTAAGAGTGGCTAAACACAAATGCTTTCCTTCTTGTTTCGATTTAATCAAAAATTCCAAAGCATATGGTTTAAACTCGACATTTTTTAAGTAATCCATTGCAATGGTGTTACGCATTGAGTTAATTTGTTCAGTCATAAAACTTGAATTGTACTTAATCCTTAAAAAATTAGCATAATTCATAAACACATCACCAGTATTGTTATTGTGTAAAAATTCATCTCTATCTTTTCCAACAATACTATTGTTAGCATTTCCACCAATTGCATTAATTAATCTGTAATCAATTGTGTCCCACATATCAAGAGTGTCATATAGAGTGCCATCACCATCAAAAATAAGTGCTTCAGCTTCTTTAATTAAGTCTGTCATGGTTTCTCCTTAAGATAATTTTATTGTATAACAAAAGAAGACTAATTTCAATACAAAAAACAAAAGCAACAAAAACTATAGCACATAATTATTTAAATATTTTTGACCCTTTTTGTTTTTAGTGATAATATCTAACTAGAGGATATTAAAAATGAACGAGAATTTTTTAGGAAAAATAGTTACTGTTACAATGGATAGGCCACTAGGAACAAAGCACCCCAAACATGGGTTTGTTTACGAAGTTAATTACGGTTTTCTTGCAGGAACAACATCGGGTGATGGCGAAGAGCTTGACGCTTATGTGCTTGGAGAACATAAACCTTTGGAATCATTTGAAGGCGAAGTAATTGCTATTATTCATAGAACAAATGACAATGACGACAAGCTTGTTGTAATGGCAAAAGGTAGAAATTATACCGATGAACAAATTTTAGCTCTTACGGAGTTCCAAGAACAGTGGTTTAAATCTGTTATTATTAGAAAATAATAACGATAGTTTCAAAAAATTTTATTTGTTTTTTAAAAAAAAAGACCTAAACAACAAGTTAAGTCTTTTTTTAGCATTTTTGTTATATTTGTATTTAAAATTAATTCTATATTTCTAATTTATCTTTTCTTATTAACTTTTTTATTTTAGGAATCTATTTTGCATTATTGCTTTAAATTTTCACCGCAATTATTACAAAAATTTGCTGACTTTTTGTTTTCTTTTCCACAATTTGAACAATAAATCTTTTCTTCTTCAGAAAGTCCACTTTTAATTGATTTTACTGTTTTTTTGATTGCGTCAGAATGAATATCTGCAGCATCTGAAGACAAATCTCTAAGATCACTAGAGTTTTCCTTTTGAATGTATTTGGCACTTTTAATTGAGTATTTAGCAATTATTGGACGAAACCCAATTGAAAGTAAAACCATACCTAAACCAGAGAAAATAAACCAAAGGAAGCCACGAATTGAAATTGAAGTCATACTAACGCCACCTGAAAGAAAACTTTCAGTACCTAATATCATTGAAAGAAGAAGGCAAAATCCTATGATTAAGGATATTCCGCCAATTATTCTAAACAAAGAGTAGGGTATTGGTTTACTGTTTTGGTTGTTTTCATTATTGTTATTCATAATTTTTCCTTTTATATGTTAAGTATTATATATTAAATTTTTGGCAAGTCAATATAATATTATATAATGATTAATTAGTGAAAATTCATTAATTAAAAACTAAGATTAGAAAATGATTTGGTTTTTGCAAATTAACATGTCTAAGAGTTTATTGAAATTTTATGTTATATTTTTCTTATAATTTAATTTCATGTTTAAAGCCATTTCTTTATTATTACTCAAAGAATCAGAACTTTAATTCATCTAAGTATTTCTTTAGATATTCATAAGATATTAAAATTTCTTTTGCAATAATTCTAT
>JBAXZR010000020.1:0-17471 GCA_041670165.1 Clostridia bacterium | reverse complement strand
CTTGCGGGCGACGAGGAAGGCAAACTTGGAACATGGGCAATTGGCTCAGCAATGGAATTTGCTGATGAAACAGAGCCAATTGTAATTACACTTACCATTGTAAACAACTCAGACGAACGATCACTTTCTTTTGAACTTAGTGGACAAGCTTATTCAGCTTTCAACGGAACAAATCTTGGCGACACAAACATTGACAGAACATGTGTTTATTCAATAAACAATGCGACTCCTATTACAAATGCGACATATACAAGTGGAGCTATCAATGTTGAAGCTTTAAAAACCGCTACAATCATTATGACTCTTGAAATTTCTGATAATGGAAAAAGTGTAACAGCTTTTAACAACGGCTTTTCAGCTACACTTAGAAATGTTGGTGAATCAACAGAAAATTTTTCGTTCAGTCCAACAACAAAAACTATAACTCTTAACACAGAAGAACCACTCACAGAAGAAAATCTTCCAGAAATGGTTGTTGAAGGTGAACCTGCATATTACGGTCTTTATCAAGATCAAGATTACACTCAAAAAATTCAACTTCCATATTCTGGGGCTAACATTCTTTATGCAAAATTTGCCAATCCAACAAATTTAACATTTACTTCAATTAGTTCTGACACAGCTTATTCAGTTTCAAAAAACTCATCAAACTTGCCAACTGGTTCTCTTGAAATTCCAGAAAGATATAATGGAAAAACTGTATCAACTGTTCCATCATATGCTTTTTCTGGTTGTACAGAGCTTACAAATATTTCAATTCCAGATAGCATTTTTAACATTGGCTATAATGCGTTTGTTAGCACAGCTTGGTATGATAATCAATCAGATGGGTTGGTTTATGCTGGAAAAGTAGTTTATAATTTTAAAGGAACAATGATTGATAACCTTTCGATAACATTGCTTGCAGACACAAAAGGAATTGCAAGTGAAGCATTTTATAATTGTGATAAATTAATTAATATTTTAATTCCAAATGATGTAGTATTTATTGGGAGCGCTGCTTTTTCTGGTTGCACAGGATTAACTACCTTAACAATTCCAAACAAAATTACAAAAATTCAATTTTTTACTTTTTTTAATTGTTTAAACTTGACAAGTATAACAATTCCAGATGGTGTAACTAGTATTGGAGAAGATTCATTTTGGAATTGCTTAAAACTCACAGGTTTAACAATTCCAGACAGTGTAACAGATATTGGAAAAGAGGCATTTAGAAATTGTGATGGACTCACAAGTATAACATTACCTGTTGGTTTGACAACTATCGAAAATAAAGTATTTTATAGTTGTTCTGAACTCACAAATATTACTATTCCTAATAACTTAACAACTATCAAAACTGAAGCGTTTAGTGGTTGCAGTAAAATTACAAATATAACTATTCCAGAAAGTATTATAAAAATTGATGAATCAGCTTTTAATTATTGCACAAACCTTAATAGTATAACATTTCCAAATAGTAATTTTTCAATTGGAGATAATGCATTTGCTAATACCGAATGGTTTAACAATAAAGGAACTGGAGTTGTCTATGCTGGAAAAATTGCCTATCGAATGAAAGGAATATCTCAAAGTGTAACAATTGAATCGGGAACAATTGCAATTAATAGCAACTGTTTTCTCCGCAATAAATATTTAAAATATATCACAATACCAAGTAGTGTCGAATGTATTGGTGAAGATGCTTTTAATAGTTGTGTTGAACTTGTTTCTGTTACAATGTCAACAAGTAATCTAATAATTGAAAATGGTGCGTTCAAATATTGTCGAAAATTAACTTCTATTAATTTTCCAAGTGGTTTAACCCAAATAGCTACTGGAGCTTTTTCATTTTGCTTAACATTAGCAAATATTACAATTCCTGAAAGTGTTACATCTATTGGAGATGGAGCTTTTAGTCAATGTTTGGCTTTAGAAAGTATTAATATTCCAAGAAACTTGTCAAGTTTGGGAACAGGAGCATTTGTAGAATGCATTAATTTAAATCAAATAGTAGTTGATGAAGAAAATGATTATTATAAAGACATTGATGGAATTTTGTATAACAAAAATGAAACAGAATTAATTTTTTGTCCTTTAAATTGGCAAGGAGAAATTAATATTAGTAAAGATGTTAATATAATAAATTATCAAGCAAAAAGCCAAAGAGTTACCTCATATAATGTTGATGCAAATAATTCAATTTACAAATCAGTTGATGGAGTTGTGTTTAGTAAAGATGGAACTGAATTAATTTCTTATCCATTTGGAAAATCAGGTATTTTTTACATACCTGATACAACAATTAAAATTTGTGAAGATGCTTTTGGTGTTTCATATCATGCTTGGTGGGTGGAAATAGTTTCAGATAGTAGTTACGCAGTCCACATGCAAAATGTTTCTTTAGAATGTAGTATTACTGAACTTCATATTCCAAATTCAATTCAAGAAATTTCTATTTCAAATGGCTTCTATTTAAACGGAGTTGAAAATTTATTTTTAGATGTTGATTTGACTTCAGTTACTGGTACAAGTTTTGATTCATTTATTTCAGATATCCAAACAGTTTATTTTCTCGATTCATTATCATTAAATTTGGGTAGTGAATTGTTTCAGGAATTTGAATTTAGCGTGCCTGATGGCATGTGCGATAATTGCGGACAAGATGAAAGTGCTCATCATGAATATTATGATTCTCCAGATGGCTATTGCGATATTTGCGGACAAGATGAATTTGCTCATCATAGCTTTAATGATTTAGGTGATGGAACTTGTACAGAGTGCGGACAAGATGAATCAAGTCATATAACAGACCATAGTTATGTTGATGAAATTGGTGACGGATGGTGCGATCAATGTAATAATGATGAATCAAGCCACCAATGCAACACTTTTGTTGATGAAAGCGGAAATAGTGAATATCATTATAGATATTTTGAGCCAGTAACAACAGATAGAACAGGTTATACAAAATGGACAAAAGTTACTAATGAATATTCTGCTTGGTAATTATTATTAAAGATTTGTTATAAGGTAATAAAAATTTAAAAATGTCTCATTGTTGTTTTGTTAAAATTATTTAAAAATGATTTATATAATAAAATAAAACTGTTATTTTTGGCAAATTTATTTAAGCAATTGAAAGAAACAGCAAAAGGACTAAAAAATTTAAAGGGGCTTTTAATGAATGCTCCTTTTTCTTGCTTTTTATGTCAATTGCATTTATATTATGATGATGGATTGTGAATAAATTCGTGAAAGGTTTGAGTAATTTGTTTTAAGGGACAAAATAAAATAAAAAAAATAAAACATCAAAATTAAAACAAAACATCGAGTCAAAAAAATGAAAAAATAAACGAAAAGATAAACGAAATAAGAAACAAAAAATAAACGAAATAAGAAACAAAAAATAAACGAAATGAAGAAACAAAAATTGAAAAAAATTGAAAATGATAAAGCGAAATAATAAAACATAAAATAAACAAAATTTATAAACAAAATACTGAATTAAAACAGAAATACGAAATGATAAGAAACAAAAATGAAAACAAATTATAAACAAAAATTGAGAAAATTCGAAACAAAAAAATGATGTTTCCAAGGTAAACAATTAAATAATGAAAAATAACACAAAAAAGGGGAATTTAATGAAATTAAGTAACAAGGTTATTGTTGTGACGGGTGGATCAAGCGGGCTTGGAGAAGAAATTGCTAAAAGATTTATTGATGATGGAAATGTTGTTTGGATTCTTTCAAGAACTGAAGGAGAAACGCACTTTGAAAATTTTATTGCGTGCGATGTAACAGACAAAGAACAAGTTTTTTCAGCATTCAAAAAAGTTTATGAAACAAGTGGAAGCATTGATGTGATGATTGCAAATGCTGGAGTTGGAATTTCTGGTGCACTTGAACTCATGGACACTGATGCAGCAAAAAAAGTTTTTGATGTCAATTTTTGGGGTGTTTTAAATTGTTATCAAGCAGTTGTGCCGTACATGAAAAAAGGCTCAAAAATTATAAATATTTCAAGTGCATGTGCTTTGTTTGCTTTGCCATACAGAGCAATGTATTGTGCAAGCAAATCTGCGGTTAATGTTCTTACATTTGGTGAAAGAATGGAACTATCTGAAAGTGGCATTCAGTGCTGTGCGGTTTGTCCTGGTGATATAAAAACACCGTTCACAAAAAATCGTATAAAACTTTTTGAAACCAACGAAAGATATGGTGACAGAATTAAGAAATCTGCTGAGTTCATTGACCAAAGGCAAGACAAAAGAATGCCAGCTCAGTTCGTTGCTCAAAGAATTGTTAATTTGGCATCAAAAAAACACCTTAAACCCATGGTGATTATAAGTGGACTTTATAAATTTTTGTTTTTTATGCAAAGAATTGCACCTGTTAGACTTTTTATTTATTTAACAAACAAACTTTTTAACAAAAAGTAGATATTTGGCTAATTATTTGTCAAAAAATTCAATTTAGGTTATACTAAAGATTAGTGAGGTTCTTTTGATATGAGAATTATTCCAAGAAAAACCAAAATTAAAATGGAATTCTTCAAAAATGTTACTTTGTCGGACATTATTGTTGGAATGATTGCTGCTGCAATTGCACTTGCATTGTTTACAGCAAATTTTAGATATAGCCTTTGGGTTGGAATTGCATGGGTATCCATTATGGTATCTTTGTTTTTCCCTATGGACGAAGGGGTTAGGGTTTATTCATCAATTATGTACTTGTTTAGATTTTTTGCACTTCCAAAAAAATTTAGTAAAAATGAAAAAAAGAATTTTAAGAAAGTTAAAGAAATTATTCCTTTTGAATCTATTGTTCAAGATAGATTTGTTAGTTATGGTGAGTACTTTGCTCAAGTTATTGAACTTCAACCAATTGAATTTTTTCTTTTGAATGAAAACAAACAAAACATGGTTATTGATGCATTTTCTAATGCATTAAGAAGAATTAGTAATGATCAAGTTGCAAACATTGTAAAAATAAACAAAGCTATGATTATGGATAGTTTTGTTTATAATGAAGATAAAAAATATGATTCCCTTATGGAACTTGAATATGAAGGTGAAATGAGTCATAAGGAAATTGAATCTCGTGCTGGAGTTTTTGAAGGAAGAGTTTCCGCAATTGAATTTATGAATAGAAAAGAAAAAATCTATAAAGATTATTTCTATTTTGTCATTATGGACAAAGATAAAGAAATTCTTGAAAGCACTGTTGATGGAATCATTACCACTCTTGCCAATGCCGCAACTCCTTTGTATTCAAAAAAACTTACAGGAAAAGACTTGGCTGTATTTTTGAAAGCAAATTATGGAAAAGAATTTGATGAACGAGAACTTGAAAGCATAACTATGAGTCAATATGGTGAATGGGCAATGCCAGAAGAAATTAAGTTCCGTGCTGGAACTGTTCTTATTGATCAAAAACCATATAGACAATTTGTTATTACTGACTATCCTATGTCAGTTTTGAATGCTTGGGGTTTTAGAATTTTTATGCTAGACAGAACAAGAGTTAGTATGAAATTTAATCCAATTCCAAGGCAAGTCGCAGAAAAAAGCATTGATAAAGCAATTGTTGAACTTGAAACAAAATTTTTTTACAGTGCAAAATCTTCAAGACAAATTGAATATCAAACACACTTAAACACACTTAAAGAGCTTCTTATTAGTTTGAAAAATGCCAATCAACAACTTTATGAAGTTAACACTTTTATCACTTGTGAAGATACGGCAAGAAAAGAAGTTCGTGCAATTCTTAAGCAAGAAGGTTTTAAATTTTCTGAACTTTTTGGTCGTCAAGTTGATGCTTTCATTTCAAGTGGTCTTTCTATGAGAGATAATTTGAAAGAATCAAAGCGTGGAATTCCAACAACTTCACTTGCGGCTGTGTTCCCATTTATTTCTGGAGCATTGCAAGATGAAAAGGGCTTTTATCTTGGTTACAATGAATACCCAGTTTTTGTTGACTTTTTCAAAAGAGATCGTGAAAGAGTTAACAGCAACATGATGGTTATTGGAAAGTCAGGTTCAGGAAAATCTTATGCAACTAAGACACTACTAACAAATTTTTCAGCTGATGCCATCAAAATCTTTATTCTTGACCCTGAAGATGAATATTCAGTACTTTCAAAAAATTTGAAAGGTAAAATGATTGATGTTGGTTCTTCAGCAATGGGTATCATTAACCCTTTCCATATTATGACAACTTTGGAAGCTGATGAAGGTGGAGCTGATGACTCATACTCAATTCACCTTCAATTCCTCGAACAGTTTTTTAAAACAGTTTTGGAAGGTATTAGCAGTGATGCTTTTGAAACATTGAATTCACTTATTGTTGAAACTTACAAATCAAAAGGCATTGAAAAAAACACTGAACTTTCTAAACTTAAACCAGAAGATTTCCCAATTTTTGATGATCTTTACAAGGTTTGTTGTGATAAGGTTGAAACTGAAAAAGATGAATTTATCAGAAGAAATTATGTCATTATCAAAACTTATATACAAAAATTTGCATCTGGCGGAAGAAACTCCAATCTTTGGAATGGACCAACTACCATTGAAACTAAAGAAAATTTCATTACTTTCTCTTTCCGTTCACTTTTAGCTAACCGCAACCAAATTGTTGCAAATGGACAAATGCTTTTAATTTTTAAATATCTTGACAATGAAATTATTAAGAACAAAGATTTCAACGAACGATTCCATTTAAACAGAAAGATTATTGTTGCCGTTGATGAAGCCCATGTTTTCATTAACCCAAATTTTCCAATTGCTCTTGACTTCATGGCACAAATGGCAAAGCGTATCAGAAAGTATTCTGGAATGCTTATTGTTATCACACAGAACATCAAAGATTTTGTTGGTTCGCCTGAAATTCAAAGACAATCTTCAGCCGTTATTAATGCTTGTCAATATTCCCTTATATTTTCACTTGCACCAAATGATATTAGTGACCTTGTTGAACTTTATCGAAAGGCTGGAGAAATCAACGAAGAAGAGCAAAATACCATTGTTACGGCTGGTGTTGGACAATGCTTCTTAATCACAGGACCTATGAGCAGAACTCAAGTTCAAATCACGGCAAATGAGCATATTAAAAAACTATTTGAATAATTTATCTTTGACAATTTATTTCAAAAACTAAAACCATTAAATAGCTATCACTAAAAGTGTATTTTGCAGTATAGAGTAAATTTTAAATTAAAATTTCAAAAAACATCTTTAAAAATATTAGAGATGTTTTTTTATGTGAAAAAGAATAATTTCTAAAAAAAAATTTTTGTCGAATATTGAATTTTGTTTGACATATACATTTCGTGGACCTAAAATAAAATGTATTTTTGTATAAATTTAAAAATAATTTCAATCGTATTTTTTAAGCATTTCATAATTAATTTAATTAGTTTGTTTTGTATTTAACAAAAAAATGAAATGGCAAAAAATCTTGGGCTATTTTGATAAATCATTATACCTAAAATATAATAAAGGAAATTATGAAGATTAAATTTAAGATTATTTCAACTGCTATGAGCATGTGCCTTGCATTCGTGATTATGGGCTTTGCTGTTTGGGCTGCTTCAACTCAAACTTTGTCTGTTACAAACACGGTAAATTTCACATCTATTCATGTTTTGTCAACAGTTACTGGAACTGTTGCAGGAGCAAAGGCAGAAACATTTGCTAACTATGGACCAGTTTCAACCCTTGCGGGCGACGAGGAAGGCAAACTTGGAACATGGGCAATTGGTTCAGCAATGGAATTTGCTGATGAAACAGAGCCAATTGTGATTACTCTTACCATTGTAAACAATTCTGATGAAAGATCACTTTCATTTGAACTTAGTGGACAAGCTTACGCAGGTTTCAACGGAACAAATCTTGGTGACACAAACATTGACAGAACATGTGTTTATTCAATTAATAATGCGACTCCTGTTACAAATGCAACTTACACAAGTGGAACTATCAATATTGAAGCACTTAAAACAGCCACAATTGTTATGACTCTTGACATTTCTGACAATGGAAAAAGCGTAACTGCTTTTAACAATAGCTTCAGTGCGACACTTAGAAATGTTGGCGAAGGATTTACTTTTAACACTGGAAGTGGAGAGCAAATTGAATTCATAACAAGTGAGCCAATCACTTATCAAAATATTCCTGCCATGTCAGTTGAAAATAGCCCAGCTCTTTATGGATTATATTTTGACTCGCAATACACAAACAAAATTGAGCTTCCTTATTCAGGACCTATAACAACAATCTATGCAAAATTTGGCAATCCTGCTGATGACCTTTTGGAATTTACTTTGAATGAAGCTGAAACTGAATATTCAGTAAAATCACAATCTGTAATAAGTGAAGAAATGGGTGGAATGCCAGTTGCAACAACAACTGCAACTATTCTTGAAATTCCAGCCTTATATAATGGAAAACCTGTTTCAGAAATTGCTGAAATGGCTTTTATGCTGGCAAATTCACTTATTGAAGTAAAATTGCCCACAACAATAACAAAATTAGGAATGGCAGCATTTTATAGTTGCACAGGGCTTACAAGTTTCACAATTCCTGATAGTGTAACAAGCATTGGCGATGCAGCTTTTGCTATTTGTACAGGACTAACTTGTTTTGCAATTCCAAACACAGTTACAATACTTGGAGGAAGCCTTTTGCAAGGTTGTTCATCGCTTGAAACATTAACAGCACCATTTACTTCTCCATTTAATCGTGTAACAAATAGTCATTTAAAATATTACTTTCAAGCTACTGAAGGAGATGAACAAGAAATTCCTTCTTCATTGAAAATAGTTAATATTTCTGATGGCACTGTTGCTATTGAACATGCTTTTTATGGCTGTGCAGGGCTTACAAACATCACTCTTCCAACAAGTTTAACAAGTATAGGTGGCTCAACATTTTATGGTTGCACAGGGCTTACAAATATCATAATTCCAAGTGGTGTGACAAGTATTGAAAACTCTTCTTTCGAAAATTGCACAGGGCTTACAAATTTCACAATTCCTAGCAATGTGACAAGTATTGGAAATTTTTCTTTCAAGAATTGCACATTGCTCACAAATGTCACAATTGAAAGTGGTTTATTAAGTATTGGTGAAAGTGCGTTTAGTAATTGCATAGGGCTTACAAGTGTCGCAATTCCAAGTGGTGTTACAAGTATTGGTGCTTCAGCATTTGAGCTTTGTTCAGGACTTACAAGTATCATAATTCCAAATAGTGTTTCAACGGTTGGAACAAATGTATTATTTTACTGCTCGGCATTAGAAACATTAACTGCACCTTTCAAACCTGTTTATAGCACTAGTAACAATAGCTATTTAAGATTTTATTTTGGTGGAACCTCATACAATTCGGGATATAGTGTTCCAACTTCTTTGAAGACAGTAAACATTTCTAATGGCACAACAAGTATTGGTGACAGTGCATTTAACAGTTGCACTTCACTTACAAGTGTCACAATTCCAAACAGTGTAACAAATATAGGAAATCAATCTTTTTTAAAATGCTCTGAGCTTTCTAGCATAATAATCCCAGAAGGTGTTTTAAGCATTGGAAATTGGGCTTTTGGTAATTGCTCAAACTTAGCAAGTGTAATTTTTCCAGATTCTTTAACAACAATTAATGCTTATGCGTTTGCTGATAGTAATAATCTTAAAAATTTAAAAATTACTAAAAATGTAATTTCTATTGGAAAAGAGGCATTTTATGTAGCTCATGATATAGTTGTTATTGATTCAGCAACTATTGCTCAAAATTTAATTGATCAAGTAGCTTGTGGATATATCTTAGCACTATCCTCTTCTAAGGAACTTTTCATTTTGGATTCAATAAGCACAATTGGTGCTTATGTAATCAACACATCGAACTTCCACGCACCAGTTGTTGTTGAAATTGAAGGAGTTAACTACAAAAAGTTCGTTAAAGTTTAATATTTAATTTTTTGGTTTATTATTTTTTTAATAAAAACAGCGAATTGTATTTATTTTTTTGGTTGACATACAAAAACAATAGTATTAAGATTAAAAAATAGATTAATGCAATTATATAAATATAAATTAGTTGCATAAAATTTAAGTATTTTTGGTAAAATATTCCTGAAATTTATTATAATTGAGTTTAATATTTTATTATTTAGGTTAGTTTGAATATTGATTATAATTTTTCTTAAGTTTCAAGTTTTTAACCAATATAAACCAAGGAGAAAATGATGAAAATTAGTTTTAAAATTGCTTCTACCATTATGAGTATGTGCCTTGCACTTGTGGTTATGGGCTTTGCTGTTTGGGCTGCTTCAACTCAAACTCTTCCAGTGGTTAACACGGTAGATTTCACATCTATTCATGTTTTGTCAACAGTTACTGGAAATGTTACAGGAGCAAAGGCAGAAACATTTGCTAATTATGGTCCAGTTTCAACCCTTGCGGGCGACGATGAAGGTAAACTTGGAACATGGGCAATTGGCTCAGCAATGGAATTTGCTGATGAAACAGAGCCAATTGTAATTACTCTTACCATTGTAAACAATTCTGATGAAAGATCACTTTCATTTGAACTTAGTGGACAAGCTTACGCAGGTTTCAACGGAACAAATCTTGGTGATACAAACATTGATAGAACTTGTGTTTATTCAATAAACAATGCGACTCCAATTACAAATTCAACATACACAAGTGGAGCAATTAATGTTGAAGCACTCAAAACCGCTACAATAGTAATCACACTTGACATTTCTGACAATGGAAAAAGTGTTACAGCTTTCAATAACAGCTTAACAACAACACTTAGAAATGTTGATGAAACAATAGAAAGTTTTTCATTTAATCCTGTGGCAAAAACATTAACACTTGGCGAAGGAATCACTTTGACAGAAGAAAATATTCCAGAAATGATTGTTGAAAGTGAACCAGCCTTTTATGGACTTTATGAAGATGAATACTATACTCAAAAAATTGAGCTTCCATATTCAGGAGTAACAACTCTTTATGTCAAATTAGGTAATCCAACAAATTTAATTTTTAATCTTATTGCAGAAGATGAATACTCAGTTGCACAAGATCCATCAAATTGTGTAACTGGATCTGTTGAAATTCCAGATAAATATAATTCAAAAAATGTTACAACAATTTCAAGTGGTGCTTTTTTGGGTAATATGGAATTAACAGATATAATTATTCCAAATACCGTAACTGATATTGAAGAAAGTGCATTTTCTGGTTGCTCAAGTTTAAATAATGTAACAATTTCATCTAATTTGGAAGCAATTGGAAATCAATCATTTTTTAATTGTGCCAATATAACAAACATAAATATTCCAAACAAAGTGACAATTATTAGTGAAAGTGCATTTTCTGGTTGCACGGGATTAACTATATTAAACTTTTCTTCTCCATCAATTTTGTCAACGATTGAAAAACAAGCATTTATGGGTTGTTCTGGTTTAACAAACTTAGTAATTCCAAATAGTGTAACAAATATTGTTGAAAGTGCGTTTAATTCTTGTAGTGGGTTGACTAGTATAACTTTATCATCAAATCTGATAACTATTGGAAATCAAGTTTTTCAAGATTGCACTAATCTAACTGGTATCACAATTCCTAATAGTGTAACAAATATTGGGGCTTCTGCATTTTCTAATTGTTCAAGTTTAGTAATTGTAAATATTTCAAATAATATTTCGACTATTAGCGAAGGTTTGTTTTGGAGATGTACGTCAATTGCCACTATCACAATTCCAGATAATGTGACTTATATTAGTGCTTGTGCTTTTGCTGAGTGTTCAGGGCTTTCCTCTATAACAATTCCAAATGGTGTTATAAGTATTGGAAATGACGCGTTTTCAAGTTGCTCAAGTTTTACAAGTGTAACTATTCCAAATAGTGTAACTAACATTGGAGATTATGCATTTTGTGAATGTACAAATCTTACAAGTATTACAATTTCAAATGTTGTAGGAACTATTAATGAAGGTTTGTTTGCTGGTTGTGTAAACTTAACTGGTTTAATAATTCCAAATAGTGTAACAAAAATTGAAAGTAAAGTGTTTAGTGAATGTTCAAATCTTACAAGCATTACGATTCCAGATTATGTAACATATATTGGTGAACAAGCTTTTTCTAGTTGTAGTCAACTTGAAAATGTAGTTTTTTCAGAAGGACTTACAAATTTGGGAAATGGTATTTTTGAAAATTGTTCAAGTCTTATAAATATTACAATTCCAAATAGTATACAAAGTATTGGAATTGGATCATTTTATGGTTGTTCGGGTCTCACAACTATAACAATTCCAGAAAATGTTACAAGTATTGGAAATGATGCATTTAATGGTTGTTCGGGTCTCACAACTATAATAATTCCAAGTAATGTAACAAGTATTGGCTCTGAAGCTTTTACAAATACACAATGGCTTTTTAATCAACCAGACGGGTTAGTTTATGCTGGAAAGGTTGTGTATGGTTATAAAGGAACAATGTCAGTGGGAGCAACAATAACCTTGTTGTCTGATACAAAAGGAATTGCAGATAATGCTTTTAATTATTGCTCAAATCTCAATAGTATCATAATTCCAAGCAATGTGACGAATATTGGAAATGGTGCATTTTCTGGTTGTACAGGACTTTCAAACATAACGATTCCAGATAGTGTAACAAGTATCGGGAAAAATGCATTTTTTGGTTGTTCTGGATTTACAAGTATAATAATTCCAAATAGTGTTGAAAAAATTAATGATGGATTGTTTAATTATTGCACAGGACTTACAAATATAACAATTCCAGATAGTGTAACGAGTATTGGCTCTTCTGCGTTTAATAATACTTCATGGTATAATAGCCAACCAGATGGATTGGTGTATGCTGGAAAAGTGGCTTATAAATATAAAGGAATAATGCCTGCCAGCACTTCAATAACAATATTATCCGATACAAAAGGAATTGCAGGTGGTGCATTTTATAATTGTTCAAATCTTACTAACATTTTAATTCCAAGTAGTGTAACCAACATTGAGAGCGGTGCATTTATTGGTTGCACAGGACTCACTAATATAACAATTCCAAGCAATGTAGCTTCAATTGCATCAGAAGCTTTTTCTGACTGCATGAATTTATCAAACATTATTATAGACTCATCAACTATCGCTAGTGGATTTACAAATACAACGGATTATGGAAGTTTATTAAACAATTTCACAACAGGTAGTGAACTTTACATTTTGGACTCAATTGAAACAATTGGCTCTTATGTAACTGATTTGGCAAACTTCAATGCACCAGTTGTTGTTGAAATTGATGGAGTTAACTACAAAAAGTTCGTTAAAGTTTAATAACTAAATTATTATTAAAAAAATATGTATTTTAAAAATCCCATATAAAATTCGGTTATTATATGGGATTTTTGTTTGGTAAATATTTTTAAATATGTCGAATTTTGGATTTTAATATAATAAGATACAATCAAAATTTATGTCGTATTTTGTATTTTTGTTTGACATTTTCATTTCGTGGTACTAAAATCAAAAAATAATTTTATGTAAAAAACAATGAAAATAGGAAAAATTTAGCAATTTAGGTAAAAAATTCACATAAAAAAATAATTATGTGAAATTAGCACATAACAAAATAAATAGCAAAATTTGGTCAAGCATTTGTTTGCTAAATTTACCTAAAAAAATTAAAGAAGGAAAAAATATGAATATTAGATTTAAGATTGCTTCAACCGTCATGAGTATGTGCCTTGCACTTGCCGTTATGGGTTTTGCTGTTTGGGCAGCATCAACTCAAACCTTGCCTGTTACAAACACAGTAGATTTCACATCTATTCATGTTTTGTCAACAGTTTCGGGAACAGTAACGGGTGCAGAAGAAGGAACATTCACAAACTACGGTCCAGTTTCGACCTTGGCTGGTGACGAGGAAGGAAAACTTGAAACATGGGCAATTGGTTCAGCACTTGAATTTGCCAATGAAACAGAGCCAGTTGTGGTTACTCTTACAATTGTAAACAATTCTGATGAAAGAGCCCTTTCTTTTGAACTTAGCGGACAAGCTTATGAAGCTTTCAACGGCACAAATCTTGGCGACACAAACATTGACAGAACTTGCGTTTATTCGATTAACAATGCGACACCTGTTACAAATGCAACTTACACAAGTGGAGCAATTAGTATTGAATCACTTAAAACAGCCACAATCGTTATGACACTTGACATTTCAGATAATGGAAAAAGTGTCACAGGTTTTAATAACAGTTTTTCAATGACACTAAGAAATGTTGGTGAAACAACAGAAAGTTTTTCATTTAATCCAGAAACAAAAATATTGACACTTGGTGAAGGAATAACTTTGACAGAAGAAAATCTTCCAGAAATGATTGTTGAAGGCGAGCCAGCATATTATGGACTTTATGAAGATGCATCTTACACTCAACAAATTGAGCTTCCATATTCAGGAGCAACAACACTTTATGCCAAATTTGATAATCCAACAAATATGACTTTCACACTCATTAATGATGATTCTGAATATTCTGTTGAAAAAAATATATCAGAATTGCCAACTGGTGCAATTGAAATTCCTACTGAATATAATGGAAAAATTGTATCTACAATTCCAGCAGATGCTTTTTCTAGTTGCACAGGAATAACAAGCATGAAAATTCCAGTTAGTGTGACAACAATAGGTAGAGCATTGGTTGGTTGCACAGGGATCACAAGTCTTGAAGCCCCCCTTTCTTCACCATATAACATGGCTACAAACAGTTATCTTAGATATTATTTCGGCGGAACATCATATTCTGCTGGAGGCACTGTTCCAACTTCATTAAAAACTTTTGTTATTTCAAAAGGTGTCACTGCAATTGGTAACTATGCAACAAGGTCTTGTTCTTCACTCACTAATATTACAATTCCAAGCAGTGTAACAAGCATTGGAACATATGCATTTTATGGTTGTTCTGGATTAACAAGCATTGAAATTCCAAGCAATGTAACAACTATCTTGATGAGTACATTTAGAAATTGTACAGGACTCACAAATATCACAATTCCAAATGGTGTAACATATATTGATTCTTCTGCATTTTACGGTTGCACAGGATTTACAAGTATTATTATACCAAGCAGTGTAACAAGTATTGGCACTGGTGTGTTTAGCGGTTGTACAGCACTCGCAAGCATTACTATTCCAGATAGCTTAGTAAGTATTGGTAGTACTGCTTTTGATAATACTTCTTGGTATATTAACCAACCAGATGGATTAGTTTATGCAGGAAAAGTTGCGTATAAGTACAAAGGAATTATGCCAGAAAGCACTTCAATTACTTTGTTATCTGATACAAAAGGAATTGCAGGAAATGCTTTTGCTAGTTTCGTAAATTTGTTGGGTATAGAAATTCCAAG
The DNA here is from genome assembly GCA_041670165.1 of Clostridia bacterium. Taxonomy (GTDB): domain Bacteria; phylum Bacillota; class Clostridia; order Christensenellales; family UBA1242; genus JBAXZR01. The sequence goes on along the minus strand of JBAXZR010000020.1, from coordinate 2,066 downwards.
TAATGTGACTAACATTGGAGTAAGTGCTTTTTCTGGTTGTACAGGATTAACAAGTGTCACAATTCCAAATAGTGTAACGAGTATTGGTGATTCTGCTTTTATGAACTGCACAGGAATCACAAGCATTGCTACTTCAGACAGTAGCATAATAACAATTGGGATTTTGGCATTTTATGGTTGCACAGGGCTTACAAACTTTGTCATTCCAAACAGCGTAACGACTATCAAATCTCAAGCATTTGATAGTTGCACAGGACTTACAAGCGTCACAATTCCAAATAGTGTAATAACAATAGAAAGCAGTGTTTTTTCTGATTGTATAGGACTTACAAGCGTCATAATTCCAAACAGTGTAACAACTATTGGTATGAGTATATTTTCTGGTTGCACAGGACTTACAGAAATCACTATTTCAAACAGTTTAACAACAATTAGTCAAAATGCATTTTCTGGTTGCACAGGGATTTTAGGTGTTACAATCCCAAGCAGTGTTACAACTATTGGAGATGATGCATTTAATGGTTGTATTTCTCTCATAAGTGTTACAATTCCAAGTAGTGTTACAAGTATTGGATATCGAGTATTTAGTAATTGCACAGGACTCACAAGTGCAACTATTCAAAATAGTGTTGTAGCGAATACTGCTTTTTCTGGTTGTACAAGCCTTACAAATGTTAACATTTCAAGCAATGTTACAAGCATTGAGATTTGTGCATTCTATGGTTGTTCAGCACTCGCAAGTATTTCAATTCCAAGTAGTGTTACAAGTTTAATGACGAGTGCATTCTATGATTGTGCGAGTCTTATAAATGTAACTATTGATTCTTCAACTATTGCTAGTGAATTAACTAGTAGTTCAGCTTGTGAATATTTGATTAATTATATGGTGACGGGAAGCGAGCTTTTCATTTTGGATTCAATTGAAACAATTGGTTCATATGTAACTGACACAGCAAACTTCAATGCACCAGTTGTTGTAGACATTGGTGGAGTTAACTACAAAAAGTTTATTAAAGTCTAATTGAAAAATTAAAAAATCGACATCAACAAATGCATAAAAATGTTAGTCTGTCAATTCAATCACAGAAAATAACTTACTAATTAATTTATGATAATTAAAGATAGCTCTTAAATTTTGAGAGCTATTTTTAAAAAGTTTTCTTTTATATTTATTGTAATTTGAGAAATATTAATTTATTTTTATGAAATTTGCTATATAAATTTAACTGTTTAATAATATAGAAATAAGCCTTTAAATTTTTTGCTTAAATTCTTTCTATGAAACTTTATAAATTTATATTTTTGTTTATAACTTTATAACTTTTTTACATAAATTTGTGTCTTTTTATGTGATATTAATAAAAAAATACTTTATATATTTAAGCTAACAATGAAAGGTAAAAAAATATTTATAATTATAGTTTTTAAAAAAAGTAATAACCTGTATAAAAATGTTGAATTTTGTTTGCTTTAAAAATGATTATGGTATATAAATGTTAAATAAACAAATTTATTTTGTTAAATTGTTTTTTAATTACTTGTATTGTTTTAAATTATTTAGATAAAATATTATCATATTTAATTTAAAAAAATTCTAAAATCGGTTTAAAAACTGATTATAATTTAAGATCTTGTATGTTTTAGGAGGGAATCATGAAGTTTCGTTTAAAAATTGCTTCGACTGTCATGAGCATGTGTCTTGCACTTGTTGTTATGGGGTTTGCCGTTTGGGCAGCATCAACTCAAACTCTTCCAGTAACAAACACGGTAGATTTCACATCTATCCATGTTTTGTCAACAGTTACTGGAACTGTTACAGGAGCAAAGGCTGAAACATTTGCTAACTATGGACCAGTTTCAACCTTGGCGGGTGACCCTGAAGGAAAGCTTGGAACATGGGCAATTGGTTCAGCAATGGAATTTGCTGATGAAACAAAACCGATTGTGATTACTCTTACAATTGTAAACAATTCTGATGAAAGATCTCTTTCTTTTGAACTTAGCGGACAATCTTATGATGCTTTCAATGGAACAAATCTTGGAAACACAAACATTGACAGAACTTG
>JBAXZR010000019.1:0-20586 GCA_041670165.1 Clostridia bacterium | reverse complement strand
ATTTGGCTGTCAAAATCAGTTGTTTCAACAATTTTACCGTCAAAGTTTTCATCAATCAAGTTTTCATAAATATTAATTGTGCATTTTTTACTTTCACTTGAAGGAAGCCAATGAATTGTTCCTTTAACTTTTTTGGTTGAACCGCTGCCACTCTTTGTGTCAAATTCAACTTCGGCATAAATTTTGGAAACTTGTCCACTAGCGTCACGGTCAAAGCCCGTGCATTTAACAATATACGCACCTTTAAGCCTAACTTCTCCACCAACTTGCAATCTATAAAATTTGGGGTCAGTGTGGTCAATGAAGTCATCTCTGTCAACAAATAAACATTTTTCAAAAGTAAGATTTCTCTTTGTTGTTGTTTCATTTTGTGGATAATCATCAAGTTCAATTTCTTCAGCTTTATCAAGGTTTGTAAGCTCAAGTTCAACTGGGTCAAGAACTGCCATAACTCGGCGAGAAATTTGATTTAGATTTTCTCTGATAAAATGCTCAAGGAATGAGCGTTCAATAAGAGAGTTTGCCTTTCCAATGCTACAGGCTTTAACAAAATTAAGAATTGCTTCTGGCATAACACCACGGCGTTTCAAAGCTCTGAGTGTGAAAAGTCTTGGATCGTCCCAACCACTTACAACACCTTTTTCAACAAGCCTTTTTATGTTTCTTTTGCCAAGAATAACACCTTTTATAAGCATAAGTGAGCTTTCTATTTGACGGGGTTTGTTAACAAAACCGCAAGATTCAACAACCCAATCATATAATGGGCGGTGATCTTCAAAATCAAGTCCGCACATTGAATGAGTAACACCTTCCATGGCATCGTCCATAGGGTGAGAAAAATCATAGGTTGGATAAATGTTCCATTTTTTACCAATTCTTTGGTGATTGCCATATTGAATGCGGTAAATAACTGGATCACGCATGTTTATGTTTGGTGAAGCCATGTCAATTTTGGCTCTAACGCACCTTGAACCTGCTTCAAATTCGCCATTTTTCATTCTGTCAAAAAGGTCAAGATTTTCCTCAATAGTTCTTTCTCGAAATGGGCTATTTTTGCCAGCTTCAGTGAGAGTGCCACGATATGCAGTAAGTTCATCAGGAGAAAGGTCATCAACATATGCCTTTCCTTCTTTTAAAAGTTTCACGCAATACTCGTAGTTTTTTTGAAAATAATCAGTCGCAAAAAAAATGTTCTTTGGACAGTATCCAAGCCACTTTACATCTGCAATGATTGCATCAACAAATTCTTGACTTTCCTTTGATGGATTTGTGTCATCAAAGCGTAAGTTGCAAATTCCGTCATACTTAAGGGCAGTGCCATAGTTTAAGTAAATGTTGCGGGCATGTCCAATATGCAAATAGCCACTTGGTTCTGGTGGGTGACGAGTTTGAACGCATTCTGAAAGCTCATTTCTGCCCTCAAGAATGTCTTTATTTATGATTTCTTCAATAAAATTTGTTGCTTCAATTGGTTTGGACTTCATTCAATTTACCCCTTCTGAAAGTTTTAAAAAATTTTGCTAAAAAGCTTTTTTTTGGCGAAGCTGTTCTATATAGCCAAATGCTAACAACAAGGCTTGCAACAACTCCAGCAATCACAATGAATGCTAAGTTGTTTTGAACTTCCAATGTTTGAACTGGCATTTTGGAATTAAATTTCACTAAGTCCAAAAGCACACCGACAAACAAAAGCCCAAAAGCATTTGAAAATTTGTTAGCAAGGTTCAAAAATCCAAGCTGCGTTGCACAGCTGGTTTGTTCACCACGCTCTGCAACAATAATATCACTATACATTGATATTGGCAAGGAAAAGAGAGCACCAATCCCAAATCCGCAAACGCACAAAGCCACGATTGAAAAAGTAAAAGTAAGAACCCCTATATCACGAGAAAAAACATACACAAGAGCAAGAAGTAATGAGCCAATTATTGCAATCCTTGTAGCCGACATAATTGCCCTAATTTTTGAAGTCAATTTTGATTGCTTAATCCAAAAAGGTTGAGACAAAATTGCAGTCACAAACATCACAAGCATAAGCGAAGAAATTTGAGCACCTGAAAAGTGAAAAGAAAATGTGAACATATGAAGTCCGCTTGCTGATAAAAAAGCTGTTGAAAGTAAACTTGTTGAATAGCCTAAGATAACGGCTCGTTTTTCCCTTGAATAAAAAGCGGAAAAAAAAGAAGCTAACACAGAACTCTTTTTTGCCACTTGTTTGCGAGAAATGACATAAGGATTTTTTTTGATATATTTCAGCGTTCCAAAAAAACAAACAAGTCCAAAAACAAAACAAATAATGCTTGTTGCATAGCCCATTTTAACAAGTTGTGATGAAGAAATTTGCCCTTCAACACTGCTTGAAAATGCAAGAAGCAAAAAGCTTGGCATAAGCATTCCAAAAAGAAAAAATACTGTTTTTATACTCATAATTTTTGTTCGGTCGTGCGTTGAAGTTGAAATTTCAACACCTAATGCCCCGTGGGGACTTGCAAAAAATGTGTTGAAGGTTTCAAGTAACATAATCATTAAAAAAAGAACAATTGCTTTGCTAGCAACACTCCACTCAGGAGAAATTTGCCACAAAAATAAATTGGTAACAGCCATACCAACTGTTGCAAACAAAATGTATCCATGTCTTTTGCCAAAAACCATATTGTTTGTTGAATCTGAAATTCGCCCCACAATCGGATCAGAAATAGCGTCCCAAAAAACAGAAATTGCCACAATAATTCCCATCAAAACTCCAGAAAGCCCAAGAACAGTTGTGCCAAAAAACATCACAAAATTTTCTTCTGTTTGTGAAACTGTGCCATATGCAAGATTTCCAATTCCATAAAATAGTTTTCCAAAATCAAACTTTTTCTTCACAAGTTATTATACTTGCCCCGCTATGTCTTTTAGAATGAATTTGTCGATTAATTTAAGCAAAACTTTGATAAAAGTCAAAATATTCTACACGGCAAACATTGATTTAAAAAATGTTGTCCAAAATTATTTTTATAATATATCTTTTTTACAATTGCTTAAGCATTTTTGCTTTTGTTTTAAGAAATAAAAACAATTTTCACAAAACCAAGCATTTTTGCTTCATAAACAAAATCAAACCCCATAGAACATTTGTAAGAAAAATTGTTAATGTGTTACACTAAGCCTATGGATATTTTTATTATTCTAGCAATTGTGGTCTTGGTTTTACTTGTTATTGTCAGCCTTGCAAGTTATGGTGGCGACAAATTTTTTAATGCATTTTTTGATTATCAAGAACAATCTTCAGTTGGCTTCATAACTGCAACTGAGTTTACACAAATGGTTGTTAAAAACGAACTTAACAGAGAAGTGAAAATTGTGCAGAACGCAGGCATTTTGAATGATGCTTACAATCCTGCTCAAAAAATCATTATGCTTTCTTCAACAACAGCTTTCAATGCTTCAAGTGTGGCTCTTGGAGTGGCGGCTCATGAACTTGGACACGCACTTCAACAAAAAGAAGCTCCAAAAACTTTTGAAAACTTCATAAGAATGCGTGCTTTTTCAGTTTTGTTTTCACCCTTTATTTTGCCACTCATTATAATTGGAATAATTTACATGCTAACAATTGATAGCACAATTTGGATTGGAGCAGGAATTTCCATGAGTGGACTTGCCATATTTTTAATTTGCTTGTTTGTTCGTCTTGCAACAATCCCAATTGAAAAAGATGCAAGCAAAAGAGCAATCGCCCTTATGAAAAAATATACCGACTTTGACTCAAACGAACTTAAACTTGTCAAAAAGCTACTTAGCCTCGCTCTCCTAACCTACATCGGCGACTTCTTCCGTGCTTGTTTCATGTGGACAGGTCTTGTCCGCAAAACAAAACTATAATTTTAAAAAAGGCTGTAAAATTAGGAATTTTTAATTAAAATTATTTAAAGTCGTCAATTTTTTAGCAATTTCTTATCATAAATTTTGTTCAAAAATTTGACACGAATAGTACCATAGAATATACTTAATATGCTCGCAATGACCCAACAAAAGAAGAATACTACAAGCCGAGTATGTATACGATGCATGGGGCAATCACAAGGTTCTTAACCCTAACGGAACAGAAAATGTTTATCCAAATTTTATTGGAAACATCAACCCATTCCGTTACAGAGGTTATTACTTTGACACGGAAACTGGACTCTACTATCTTATGTCAAGATACTATGACCCAGAAACCGGCAGATTCATCAACATGGACGACATTAATTATGTTGACCCTGAAAACATTAACGGATTAAATCTATATGCATATTGCAGAAATAATCCAATTATGTCTTGCGATCCATCTGGGCATGAACTTATATCCATTTTGATTGGATTAGGAATTGCTGCTTTAATAGGGACAGTGGTAGGAGCAGGCGTTTATGCAACAAGTGAAGTGCTATCGTATTTTACTACAGGCGAATGGAATTGGTCATGGGCAATGCTAGTTGGTTCAGCATTTGGCGGGGCAATAGGTGGAGCATTGGCATTTGCCATTCCAGGTCTAGGAATTGTGGGCTCAGCCTTTGTGACAGGTGCATTATCTCAAGGAATTGGAATGGGATTACAAAATACATGGGAAGGGAAAAGCCATAGTTTTAGCGAAATACTTGTGTCATCATTGTTAACTGGAATAGTTTCAGCAGCCACTGCTAAATTAACAAGCATACTAAAAGTTCCAGGATTTACTGGAAGAGGAAGTATAAGCCAAGTAGCAAGACAAATCAGCACAAAGTTTTATAATGGAACGGTTAGAAAAATAACTTTGAGAACATTTGGCAAAATGGTCACTTATGAGGCTGCTTATAGCGTGTTTAATGTTATTGCAGATGTACTAATAAATACATACAATCATTATAAACTTCCAGGCAGTACATGGGGTGATTAATCATGCTATTTGGAGTAGGAGTAAAAATGAAAAGAAAAATATTTTTTCAAGTTTCAATCATATTGTATGTAGTAATCTTATTATTTCTTGCTTTCGTAGCGGCAGGCATGTATGTTGTATTTGAGTTCTTTTTCTCCAAAATTAACAACGCAAATACTGATGATTGGATTGGAATGCTTGCTGGATTATTTACTGTCATGTTCATGGGATACACATTTATTCGTTTTGCTCGAAACAAAATAATTTTAGATAAAAATGAAATATTTGTACCTGATCACTGGGGAAATAAAGATAATAAAATACAATATGAAACGCATGTACCATATTTAGAAATTAAAAATATATTTATGATTATAACGACTAATAATTCATTAAACAAACCAGCAAAATGGATTTTTACTCCAATGCCGTATATTGTCTTTGATTGTAAAGATAAAAAGCAAAGAGCAATTAATGTGTTTTATTTCTCAAAAAAACAAATAATAAAAATTATTGATGAGTCAATAACAAGAGCACAAGAACTTGGCAACAATTTAGAAATAAAAACAGGAAACGAAATTTTTTCTGATTTATTAAAATTAGTAAAAAATAGAGAAAATAAAAAATAATATGAATTTTAATTAAACAGTTATTGGATTAAAACCTATAGCTGTTTTTTTTAAGTTCGAGAAAAAATCTAGTGTTTGAAACAATTTGCATATAGTTTAATAATAACTATAAAATTTGACATTAATAGAAACTATAGGTTATGATTACTATGCTAGTAAGTGGCAAGTCTATGATACAAGCGGAACATTGCAAGCCGAGTATGTTTATGATGCATGGGGCAATCACCAATGTATACTCTCAGATAGCTCAGTAATTTACGACAGTACAACTGGAGTAATATCTGGATATGAAAGTCACATAGGCAACTTAAACCCATTTAGATATCGTTCATATTACTGGGACAATGAGACAAAATTGTATTACTTGATGTCAAGGTATTATGACCCAGAAACCGGCAGATTCATTAATATGGATGACACCTCCTATCTTGACCCAAACACAATAAACGGACTTAATCTCTACTCCTACTGTGCCAACAACCCCGTTATGTTTACAGATAGCACAGGGCAATCAATTTGGGAAGACATTGGCAATTGGTTTAAAAATCATTTGACAGAACTTGCTGTTGGGACTGCTCTCATTATTGGCGGTGCAGTAGTTACTGCATTTACAGCAGGAACTGGAACGGGCTGGTGGGCGGCATTTGGAAGTGCATTACTATCTTCATTAACACAGGTTGGAATAAGTAGTGCGCTCAGTGTCGGCGTTGGTGGATTAATCTCGGTTTCCACAGGCAACGGATTTTTTGATAACTTTGGTGATAATCTTGCAAGTGGGTTTATGTGGGGCGGAATATTTGCTGGTGGAGCTCAGATCATCGGTGGAGGATTTAGACTTGCAGCAAATTTAGGTGCTCAGACAGGAAAAAATGGAGGCATAGCAATTGGCAAATTAGGTTTGAAAGTGCTTTCACCTGATAAAAATATTTTCAATCCACTAAATCCTTGGTATAAAGCTGGTGGAACACTTGCTAAATTAGGTAAATTCGCAAGACTTGATATTGGAGCGCAATGGGGACTTCATATGCATTTAGCTATGTTTGGTTCAGCTCATTTACCGATTGGAGTCGCATTAGCTGGTTTACTGGGTGGCTTATAAGGAGGCCTAATTTATATGAGAAATTTGCATGTACAACGAAATCGTAAAGACAGAACCGCAGGGTTTCATATTGATCATGCTTTGTTTCGGCTGATTGATGAAGAACGGAGAAAAATTCACTTTATAACAAAATTATTTGAACCGAGTGAATTGAATATTAGATGCGTTTTTTGTGACGAGGAGGACGAAAAATTCATTGCCGAAATCAAACACATTGAAACAATTAAAATAGATAGTTTAATTAAAAAGAAAAGAGTCGTTTTATTTGGAAAACCACAATATTATTATCAAGTCACGGTGAGTTTTATAGGAAAAATGTTAGGCGAGTTTATTGATTTAGCTTATAAATATGATAATGAACTTGATATGCAATGTTTTGACAATCAAGGAAAGCTTGTATTTTGGATGCTTGTGAACGGTGCTGATGGAAACGATGGTTCAATAATTGGATTTTCAACTGATAGATACGATTATGAACATATCGTAGCATCGGTAAAGGAAATTGTACATTCATAACATAAGGAAAATTCCGATTTTTATTTTTGCTTTGCGACAACACGATCTTAAAAAGACAGAAGTAACAATATTATTGGGCCCCGCTTCAAGGAAACTTGGAGCGGGCTTTTTGTTTATAGTTAAGTGTTTATGCACAAACATTTGACTTGTAGAATTATGATAGGATATACTCCTTGCAAGGGGACATCACTCAAATCTATGATGCAAGTGGAACATTGCAAGCAGAGTATGTTTACGATGCATGGGGCAATCACAAAGTTCTTAGCCCTAACGGAACTGAAAATGTTGATCCAAACTTTATTGGAAACATCAACCCATTCCGTTACAGAGGTTATTACTTTGACATGGAAACTGGGCTCTACTATCTTCAAAGCCGTTACTATGACCCAGAAACCGGCAGATTCATTAACATGGACGACATATCCTATCTTGACCCAAACACAATAAACGGACTCAACCTTTATTCATATTGTGCCAACAATCCCGTTATGTTTACAGATAGCACAGGACAATCAATTTGGGAAGACATTGGCAATTGGTTTAGAGGTGTTTGGAATGGATTTACTAACTCGCTTTTTTGGAATGCAATCACACACCCTCTTGATACAATAAATTCTATATTTGCAGACCCTTTAGGTTCTCTGTGGAATATGACATACTCTAACTTGCATTTTATGATACCGCAACTATATTGGTTTGACATGTATAATGCATATGATTCAGATGGGGCTTATGGTCTTGGAAGTTATATGGGAGGCGTCTGGGGCGATGCAGCAATTATGGCAGCTACATATGTTGCATTTGAAAGTGTAAAGTTTTTAGCAACAAACAAAATTCTTAATATTGGGAGAATAGATGGCATTACATATAAAGGAAGAATTAATGGATATCTTGGTATAAGATACCAAAATAATTTTACCCATATTATTAATTCAATTGAAATTCATCCTGCACATAGCACACATGGAATTCATATTCAGAAAAACACATGGTGGATAAATAAGGCTGGATTTCAAGGTGAATATTTTAGAGCTTTCGGAAAACATTTGGAAATCTTTAAATTTTGGAAAGGATGGTTTTAATGTGATAGTGAAAATATCAAAGAAGAAAATAGCAAAAAATAATTTTGTTTTGAGTTCAAATGACAACTTTATACCAAGTAGCTTCTTTTTGCCACTACTGACTGCTTTAGATAACAAATATGCAATTTATAATTTAAATGAAGATTTTAATACTGATAACGAAAATCAAGATGAATTTTATATTAAAAAATTAAAATTTCCATTGACACAAAAGTGTCCAAATGATGAAATACTAACTAAGGCATATCTTGACGACAATGTTTCTTCAAATGGAATTAGTTTCAACAGTTATAAGGATTTACATATAATTGAAGAATATTATAAAGTTTTTGTTTTAGATAAAGATTTTATTATTCCAAAAGGTTTAAATAATAAAAAAGAACTTCTAGTTTTATTTACAAAAAATAGCATTTTAACTTTTGAAATTTTCCCTGATGGATCAAAATCTATACTTTGCACCACTTATGACAATACTTTGGAAAATTTCATAGATGAATATGTAAAAAATTACAATAAAAATATAAAATAAAATTCTATCGCCCTAAAGAAATTTAGGGCAATTTTTATTACATTTCCGGTATTAAAAATTAATTTGACACCAATGGAAACTATGGAATATACTTTGCAAGCAGTGACAAACTTCAGTCATTCTAGGCTTGGTTTAATTAAGGAGCTTTAATGTATAAGTGTTTATTAGAAAAGAAAAAATATAAAGATTTTTATACAATCAAACCTGTTAAAAACACAATTACTCCAAATGGCTTTTTAAGCCTGTTATTAACTAGATTTATGGAAAAATATTTTGTATATAATGTAAATGACTGGTATTGTGATTATGATGGCTGGCTACCTAATTACAATGTGGATACAAGTTTTAAAATTATCAATACAAATCAGGGTAAAATAGGGTATCAAAAAGTGGAAAGCATTATCTTTCAAAATATAGTATTTTCTGATGAACAAATTGAAAATATGTTTTTATTAGAGAGTCAAAATCGTTTTAAAAATGTTAAATTTGAAGAATTTAAAGAGCGTTTTTACTCAGAGAAATATCAGACGGTTTTTATAACAAAAATATAATTAATTTGATAGATACAAAATATGCATATAAAGAAGTTTACAATATATTCCAATCTAATTGCATCATGCGATTAAATATTGATATTGATGGAAATGGTGTAATTTCTATTGGCTACATTGATTCAGAGGCTGAAAAAATTCTTGATAATTGCTTGGAAGAATATAATAATTCAATTGTAAAGGTAGAAATAGAATAAAAATATAAAATCTCACTCCAAGAAATTTTTGGAGCGGTTTTTATTAAGAAAATGGCTTGTGAAAATCACAGCCATTTTTCTTTGTTATATTAAGCTAATAAAGTATTGATTTACATTCCTAGAAGCTTGAAGGTTTAAATCTTAGTTTAGGCTGATGATGAAAAGGTTGTGGAGGGCACGGGTGCAGGCTATGTGCAAGGCTTTTTTTTGCTCAAATGTTGTTGGCTTTTTCCCTAGGACAATTACACTGTCAAATTCCATACCTTTGCAATCATTGGCGGCGGTTACAACAACTTTGTTGTCTTCCATTTCGTAAAGGCTTGAGCAAGGAATGAGCGTTGTCAAAATTTCTGTTATTGGGTCGACTAGTAACGGGTCTTCACAAACAACAACACATTTTCCGCCATTAGACATAAACACTTTAGAAAGTTTTTCGGCTGCAACGGCGGCAATTGACAAATCTGAAACTTCAACCATTCCAACAGGGCTACCATGTCGATTGAAATTTTTGGCATTCTTTATTCCAATAAGATTTTGAGCAAATTCGGATATTTCAACCGTGCTTCTGTATGAAGTGTTGAGTTCAACAAATTCTGCATCAATAAATTTTGTTAAGAAAGCTAAATATTCCTTTGAATAAGAATGTTCAATTGATTGATTTATGTCGCCAAGGACAATAAGAGGACAAGAATACATTTTTTTAAGCAAGTAAAAAACAATTGGAGTATGGTCTTGCATTTCATCAACAACCAAGCATTTTATGCTAGGATCTTTTTTGAGTCCATAAAGATAATCACAAACGAGCATCAGTGGAGCTGTGTCTTCATAAAAAATTTCATTTTTATTTTTTAACTTTAGAGTAAATCCCAAATCATTATAAATTGAGCTTAAAATTTCAAGCGGTTTATTTAATGAAACATAAGAAAGAAGCACTTTTTTTATTCTGTCATAAATTGATTTTTTTGATCTAAGCTGTGGTTCAATTTCTTCAACAATATAGTCAGTTATCCAATCAATTTTGGTTGCAACTGTTTTTTCATCATAGTTGTTTTCCCAAAGTTCAACAAGTTTTTCTTTTCTAATTGTTGTTTCACCAAGAACAATATCTTTTGGCTCAAAACCTTTTCTAAAAATGCTTGAAAGCTTTGAAATCATCATATCCAAAAATTCAAAAGAACTTTTTTTGTCAATTTCTTCTTTTCTTTGAATGTTAGAAGCGCAAAGAAGATTAGATAACATTTCTTCTCTTGGTTCAACTCTTGCAATTTTTTTTAAAAATTCTCTTGAAATGCTTTCAAATGTGAGTTGCCCAATATTCTCTTCGCCAAGCTCTGGAAGGACATTGCCAATAAATTTTGAAAATATTAAGCTTGGAGAAATAACCAAAACATTGTCAGCAACAAGAGATTCTTTTTGCCTATACAAAAGATAAGCAATTCTGTGAAGAGCAATGCTTGTTTTTCCGCTTCCAGCAATTCCTTGAATAAGAAGGCTGGAATTAGGGTTTCTTCTGATAATTTCGTTCTGCTCTTTTTGAATTGTGGAAACAATTGTTTTCATGCTTCCAGCTGAACTTTGTGCAAGTGCTTCTTTCAAGATTTCATCGGCTATCGTTTCGTTTACATCAATCCCAAAAAGGAACTCACCATCTTCAATTTTGTACTGTCTTTTGAGAATAATTTCGCCTTCAATTCTGCCTTGTGGCGGGTCAAAGTGTGCTTTTCCCCGTTCAAAATCATAAAAAAGTGAAGAGATTGGAGCACGCCAGTCGCAAACAAATGGTGCTTTTCCTTTTGCATTTTCAATTCCAGTAATTCCAACATAAAACGAATCAGCCAAGCTTTCGCCATTTTCAACCCAATCAACGCTTCCAAAGAAAGGCGATTTAATTGCCTTTTCATAGAACTTTTGCTTTCCTTGTTCATCTTGCATTTTTCGTTCATAGTTCATAATTGAATTTTTTACTTGAACTTTTTCTTCATTATCCATTTCATTGTAGCTTTCGGAAAGATATATGCTTTGTTCTTGCACATTTTTGTAATATTCACTAAAAGAGTTTTGTGAAGATTGAATTTTTTCTTTCAGCTTGTTTTTGCTGTCATCAAGTCTTTTATTTTCTAAATCTGAAATTTTGTTATCTAACATTTTATGAATCCTTTATTTTGAATAATTGAATATCATTTTAGCATATTTTTGTAAGATTAAAAAGCAATATCTTTTTTTTGTTTTTTTTATATCTTTATCATTTAATATTTTAAAAACATTATTCTTTATTAAATATTTCTTCCAAAATTATATTTTTTTCTGCATAAATCATTAAAAAAACAAAAAAGTTATCCTCATGCCTGGCATTTTCTCCACATAAGTTTTCTAATAAGTAGGCAACGAACCTTGTTCTAATCCATTTTTTACTGCACTTTATTGTGGAATTGTGGATAACTTCCCTTTTTAACGCTATTTTGAACAAAAAAACCCCAAAATTCGCAACTGTTTATAATTATTTATTAAAATGTATGATTATTCATTGTGGAATTGTGGATAACTTTTTGTACAAGCCTTAAATCAATGTTTTAAAGCAATTGACTTTTCCACATAGCACTTGTATAATCCGTTGATAGAAAAATCTTTATGCATTTTTGCTATCAAGGGAGAGTCACTAATGAAAGAAAAAGTTCTTATCACCGCTGCGTTGCCTTATATAAATAATGTTCCACATATGGGACACATTGTTGGCTCACACTTGCCAGCCGATGTTTTTTATAGATTTCAAAGAAGCTTTGGAAGAGATGCCATTTTTATTGGCGGTTCTGATGAATTTGGAACAGCAAGCATGATTGCTGCTCGTGAACTCAACACCACTCCAAAAATTCTTGTTGATAGCCTAAAAAAAGTGCATAAAGAAATTTATGACAAACTTTCAATTGCATACACAAATTTCAGTGGAACAAGTTTGCCACTTCATGCCAATGTTACACAAGATTTCTTTCGCAAGCTTAAAGACAATGACTTTGTTTTGGAAGAATCTGGAAACATGCTTTTCTGTGAAAAAGACAACATTTTTTTGCCTGACAGATTTGTTACAGGAACTTGTCCTAAATGTGGAGCAGAAAATGCAAATGCTGATCAATGTGAAGTTTGCGGAAGTGTTTTTTCACCTGAAGAACTTTTGAAACCAAAATGCAAATTTTGTGGTTCAACTCCAGAAATGAAACCAAGCAAGCATCTTTTCTTTGATTTAACAAAAATCAGCAACAAACTTTCTGAATGGATTGAATCACAAAAAAATGTTTGGCGTCCTCATGTTTATGCCGAGGCAAAGCGTTGGATAACTGAAGGGCTTAAACCAAGAGCAATCACTCGTGATCTCAATTGGGGAGTCCCTGTTCCTGTTGAAGGTTATGAACACAAAGTTTTCTATGTTTGGTTTGATGCTCCAATTGGTTACATTTCTTTTGTTAAAGAACTTGGAGAAAAGCAATATGAAGAATATTGGAAAAATCCAAGCACAAAAATATACAATTTCATCGGTAAAGACAACATTCCTTTTCACACTGTTTTCTTCCCTGCAATGCTTCTTGCAAACGGCACTTACAACATGCCATATAATGTTGTTGGACTCAACTTTTTGAACTATGAGGGCAAAAAATTCTCAAAGAGCAAAAAATGGGGTGTTTTCTGTCAAAAACTTTTGACAAGTGATATTGATATTGATGCTCTCAGAGCTTACCTTGTTACAGTTATTCCAGAAACAAAAGATTCAGATTTCAAATGGGACAGTTTCAAAGACAACACAAATAGCGAACTTGTTGGAAAATTTGGAAATCTTTACAATCGTTCTCTCAACATGATTCAAAAAAACTTCAACGGACAACTTGACTTTGAAATTACAAACGAAACAATTTTAAGTGATGAAGACAAAGAACTTATTGCTTCAATCAAAGAATATCCAGAAAAAATTGCAAACCTTTTTGAAAACTGCGAATTTAGAGAAGCTTACAAAGCTATCATGGCTTTTGCGACAGTTGGAAATGTATACATTGAAAAACAAGCTCCTTGGACACTTATTAAAAACGGCAACATGGAAGCAGCCAAAAAAGTTTTGTATCTTGCTTTGAACCTTGCAAAATCTTTAACAATTGTTGCTTCACCAGTTCTTCCAACACGATGCAAGGACATTTGGATTAATCAACTTAACTTTGCTGGTGATCCAACTGCTGATGACATGTGGAAAGAAGCTGGAAAAATCAGTGTTGAAAAAAGCCACAAGATTCTTGAACCAAAACCACTTTTTGCTCGTGTTGATGATGAAATTCTTGAAAAACTTAAAAATCATTTCAGTGAACCTTTTGAAATTTCAGAATTTATCGTTGGAGATAAAAAGTGATAAGCAATTTTCAGCCAAAAACTAAGCTAGAGTTAATGGAACAAAATCCAATAACTCTTGCTTTTTTGGGCGATGCTGTGCATTCTTTGTTTATAAGAGAATGGCTTGTTTCAACGCATAATGCAAAAGCTCACAAACTGCATTTGCTTTCAAGCAAAATTGTTTGTGCTGTTAGTCAAAGCAAAGCTTGGGACAGCTTGGAGTCAACCTTGACTCAAGAAGAATTAGGAGTTGCCCTACGAGCAAGAAATGCTCATTATGGAGCAATGGCAAAAAATGCTACCAGTGAAGAATATCACAAGGCAACAATGCTTGAAGCCGTTGTTGGCTATGATTATTTGCTTGGAAACATGGAAAGAGTTAAAGAGATTTTAAATTTCACTTTGCCTAAAGAATAAGAAGTTTATATTTAAAATGAAAGATAATTAAAAAATCGTAATATTTAAGAAGCTTTTAAAATTTCTATACATTTTCACATTTAAAAACAAAACATCTCAAATTAATTGAATAGTAACATTTAAAAATAGATTAAATATTATATAAGCGAAATTTGTTTAATTTAAGATAAGGAATAAAAAAAAAGAATAGCCTTGAAAAGGCGAAAGGGGAATCATGATTATTGAAGGAAAGAACCCAGTTAAAGAAGCACTCAAAAGCGGACAAACCATAAACAAACTTATGGCCCTTAACAAGCTTTATGATGCTGAAAGCAATGAGATTATAACTCTTGCCAAAGAAAAGGGCGTTTTTGTTACATTTTCAACCAAAGAAGTGCTTGATAAGGCAAGTGTTAGCGGAAAGCATCAAGGATTTGTTGCTGAAGTAACTGACTTTGAATATTCAAGTGTTGATGACATAATTGAAAGTGCCAAATCAAAAGGTGAACCACTTTTTATGGTTATTTTAGACGGCATTGAAGATCCGCATAACTTCGGAGCAATTGTTCGTTCTTGTGAATGTGCTGGAGTTCATGGAATTGTTATTGGCAAACATAGAGCATGTGCAGTTAATGACACAGTTGCAAAAACAAGTGTTGGGGCTCTTTCAAACATGAAGATTGCAAGAGTTACAAACATTAATCAAGAAATTTTGTCGCTCAAAAAACAAGGCATTTGGGTTTATGGTGCTGAAGCTGATGGCGAAAGCATTTACAGAACAAATCTTAAAGGTGAGCTTGCAGTTGTTATTGGTGGTGAAGGCGATGGCGTTTCAGAACTCACAAAGAAAAATTGCGATGGAATAATTTCTCTTCCACTTCGTGGGAAAATCAATAGTCTTAATGCAAGTGTTGCTTGTGGCATTGTTCTGTTTGAAGCACTTAGACAAAGACTGTAATTGGGGTGACATATTGGGGTGACACCAAAAAACTTACGCAGACACGCAAACCTATTGTTTGCTAACTTGCTATTTTTTGGTTTCCCTCCCATCTCCCTTTCCTATTAAGGGGTTCGTTTAAAAAAAAATAATAGCTGAATTAAATTCAGCCTATTTTTTTAAACTCCGTTTTTTTATTATTCGCTTCGCTAGTCTATATGTGTTCAAATGTTGTATTTTGCTCAAAGTAAATTCGTGCAGATTTTTTGAACTCTTTGTTTTTGTGGATTTAAGATAATCACTCTTATGAATTTTTTTTCGAATTCCTTGTCTTTGTAATTTATAATAATCACTATTATGAATTTTTGTCTTTATTATTAGCATTTAGAATAAGGGTATCTTATTGGGGTGAAACCAAATAAAAAAGGTGAACATTTTTGTTCACCTTTTTGTTTTGATTTAATTTTTTAATTTTGAGTATCTTTTGCTCCGCAACAGTTTTTATATTTTTTTCCGCTTCCGCAAGGGCAAGGATCATTTCTGCCTGCAACTTTGTCAGATTTGGCTTGAGTTTTTTCTTCGGTTTTGTTTTCAACTGGAGTTGCATCAACTTTTTCAACCTTTGCATCTCTAAACACTTGTCTTTTTTGTTCTGGTGGTGTTTCAATATTTACATTTAGCAAGATTGTTGCTGTGTCTTCTCTAATTCTATCAACCATTGCATCAAACATTTCAAAGCCTTCTTCTTTGTAGGCTGAGATTGGATCGTGTTGACCATAGCCACGCAAACCAATTTCATTTTTGAGAATGCTCATTTGATCAATATGATCCATCCATTGCTGATCAACGATTTTTAAAAGAATAAATCTTTCAAATTGTGAAAAGTCAAAATGGAAACTTTTTGCTAATTCATTTGTTTTTTCAAATCTTGCAAGAACATTTTGCAACACTTTTTCAGCAACTTCACTTACTTCACAATCTTCAACAAGTTTTTCTGTTACAAAATTTGTGCCTCTTGGAAAAAGTCTTTGTTCAAGTTGGCTGTTAAGAGTTTTAAGATCCCATTCAAAATATGGTTTGTCGGCATCAAGATATGTGTTGACAACATCATTAACCATTGGTGCGTACATTTCTCTAATTTCACCATGGACATCAACACCGTCTAATACTCTGTTTCGTTCATTGTATATAATTTCTCTTTGTTTGTTCATGACATCATCAAATTGAATAAGATTTTTTCTTGCTCCATAGTGTTGAGCTTCGATTCTTTTTTGAGCAAGTTCAATTTGTTTTGTGAGCATTTTGAGTTGGAAAGGAGTGTCTTCATCAACTTTGAAGAAACTTGCAATGCTTTGCATTTTTTCTCCGCCAAATCTTTTAGCTAGATCATCTTGAAGTGAAATGAAGAAAACACTTGATCCTGGGTCGCCTTGACGACCTGCTCTTCCGCGGAGCTGATTATCAATACGGCGACTTTCGTGTCTTTCAGTTCCAATGATATGGAGTCCGCCAAGAGAGAGAACATTTTTTTTCTCTTCATCGGTTACAAGTTTGAAATCATGAAGCAAACTTTGAAATCTTGCACGAATGCCTTTCATTTCTTCACTCATACTGCTTGTGTCAAAACCTGTTGCAAAAGAAATTTGTGCATCGGTGTAACCTTCTTCACGCATTTGTTTTCTTGCCATGAATTCAGGGTTTCCGCCAAGCAAAATATCAGTTCCACGACCAGCCATGTTTGTTGCAATTGTAACTGCACCTTTTCTTCCTGCCTGAGCAACAATTTCACTTTCTTGTTCATGGTTTTTGGCATTAAGAACATTGTGTGGCACTTTTTCTTTTTTCAAAAGTTTAGATAGTTCTTCAGATTTATCAATTGTGATTGTTCCAACAAGAACTGGGCTACCCATTTCATAATATCGTTTAATTTCATTAACAATTGCTTTGTTTTTTCCATTAACTGAAGTGTATATAATGTCTGGTTCATCAGTTCTTTGTGATGGCAAGTTGGTTGGAATTGTAACAACATCAAGTCCATAAATGTTGTTAAACTCAGTTTCTTCTGTTTTTGCTGTTCCAGTCATACCGCTAAGTTTGTGATACAAACGGAAATAGTTTTGGAATGTTATTGTTGCAAGTGTTTTGTTTTCATCTTTGATTTTCACGCCTTCTTTGGCTTCAATTGCTTGGTGAAGACCATCAGAATATCTTCTGCCTTGCATAACACGACCAGTAAATTCATCAACAATCAGAACTTCATCATCTTTTACAATGTAGTTTTCGTTGTTAATCATGATAAAGTTTGCTTTTAGAGCATTGTTGATATGATGATTTAGTTCAATGTTTCCAACATCAGAAAGGTTTTCAACATTAAAACGCCTTTCGGCTTTATCGATTCCAATTTCTGTTAGGTGAATTGTTTTATGTTTAGGTTCAATTTCAAAGTCTTCAGTTTCTTTAAGGTTTTTTACAAAAGAATTAACCTTTTCATACATTTCACCACTCTTCATGCCTTGTCCGCTTATGATAAGTGGAGTTCTTGCTTCATCAATCAAAATTGAGTCAACTTCATCGACAATTGCAAAGTTTGGTTTGCGTTGCATTCTTGATTGTTTTGTGATTGCCATGTTGTCACGAAGATAGTCAAAACCGAGCTCATTGTTTGTGCAATAAGTAATGTCACAATTGTAAGCTTTGCGTTTTTCTTCTTCACTCATTCCACTAAGAATCACACCAACAGACAAGCCAAGAAAACGATGAACCTTGCCCATCCATTCAGCATCACGAGATGCAAGATATTCATTGACTGTAACAACATGAACACCAAGTCCAGTAAGGGCATTTAAGTAAGAAGGAAGTGTTGCAACAAGTGTTTTACCTTCACCTGTTCTCATTTCAGCAATTCTGCCTTGATGAAGTGCAATTCCACCAACAATTTGAACTGGAAAGTGCCTCATATTAAGAACTCTGCCAGCAGATTCACGAACAAGCGCATAAGCATCTGGCAAAATTTGATTTAGTGTTTCACCTTTAGAAAGTCTATCTTTCAAAACTGTTGTTGTTGCTTTAAGTTCTTCATCAGTTAAACTAGAATATTTAGATTCAAGAGCCAAAACTTCACCACAAATTTTGTTAAGCTTTTTTAAATGGCGAGAGTTATCTGATGCAAACAAATAAGAAAAAAGTCCCATGATATCTCCTTTTTACTTTTCAAATAAACAAATTTAGTTTACAATAATACAAGAAAAAAAGCAAATCAAATGCCCATTATATCTATTAATTATCGTCAAAATTTTGAATATTATAAACTGAGGTAAGGATAATATGCCAGAAAACGACAATGAAATACCAAAAATGAAAGTTCTTGTAACTGGTTCAACGGGTCATGTTGGTAATGCAACTATCCGAAAACTTTTGCAAACTGGTCATTATGATGTGAAAGTTTTAATCAGAGAAACTTCAAAAACAAAAGCAATTGAAGGATTGAATGTTGAAATTTGCTATGGTGATATTAACGATGAAAAAAGTGTTTTAAAAGCACTAGAAAATGTTGACTATTGCATTCACTCTGCGTCATTTGTTAACACGGGTTCATATGATGATTTCCTTATGCAAAAAATTAACATTTTAGGAACTCAAACTGTTGTTGACGCTTGTATCACTCAAAAAATTAAAAGGCTTGTTTATGTGAGTTCTTCACATGTTTTGGAGCTTGCACCAAGCAACAAAGGAAGAGATGTAAAAACTGAATCAGACACCTTTTCTCTTAGCCTTGCAACAGATTGGTATTCAAGAAGCAAAGCAATTGCAACAAATTATGTTTTTTCCAAAGCAAGAAACAAAGAGCTTGATGCAGTGGTTGTTTTTCCAAGTGCAGTCATTGGACCATATGACTACAAGATTGGAAACTCAAGCAAAACAATCATTGAATTTATGAAAGGTAAAATTCCTGCCCGTATAAAAGGTTCATACAATTTTGTGGATTCAAGAGATGTCGCCTTTGGAATTGTTTCCGCTCTTGAAAAAGGCAAAAACGGAGAAGGTTATCTTTTGTCTTCAGAAACGATAACCGTTGATGAAATGTTTGAAACCCTTGAAAAAAAGACAGGCATTAAAGCCCCAAAATTCACAATTCCAATGGGACTAGCAAAATTTACTGCACCCATTTCTGAATTTGTTTCACATGTGATGAACAGTAAACCTCTTTTCACAAAAACCGCTGTTAACGCACTTAACACAAACGCATATTTTTCTCATCAAAAAGCTCATAAGGAACTTGGCTTCACTCCAATTTCCGTTAAACAGAGCCTTTGTGACACTGTTGACTTTATTCTTGAAGAAGAGCAATGTTTGAGCAAAGAAAAATCCGACAACAAGTAAAACTTGCAAAATTGACTTTCATTTTTCAATTAAAAACTATAAGAAAAAAACATTTCACTTGCCAAGATTTAAGCATCTTTATTTTTGTTAAATTTAATAAAAAATTTAATATTTTCACCTAAATAAAAATTATTTAAAATACTCATTAAAGGGCTAATTAAAATTTTAACGAAAAAAACTTTTTACAAAAAAATAATATAAAAATTAACAAACTGGCACAAAAATCTTTGCTAAAAAAAAATTCAAATGTTATAATACAAAAATATAGGAGAATTTATGAAAAAAAATTGTCAATCAATCATTTGGGGACTTGGATTCATTATTGCAGGTATTTTTTTGTTTTTAGACTTTACAAACATCATTAATGTCAATTTCTTTGATTATTTCTGGCCAGCAGTTTTGATTTTTATTGGAATAACTTCGCTCGTTAATTCAAGAAGAAACATTTTCTCATATCTATTGATTGTTGTTGGCATCTTTTTGATTGTTAAAAACATTGTTGGTTTCAGCTTCAATTTCTTGTATCTCATTCCTATTGCTTTGGTTGTTGTTGGAATCAGCTTTTTTATAAGCATGATCACAACCAAACCTTTAAAAGTTAATCCATCAGGAAACGCAATAGTTGTTTTTGGTGGCAGATCAGACAAAAGCTTTACTGATGATTTTAAAGGCATGAATATAAACTGCGTTTTTGGTGGATATGAAATTGACTTAAGAGAACACAAATTTGTTAGCGACATGACATTCAATGTTTTCACAGCTTTTGGTGGCACAGACATTTTTGTTCCAAAAAATGTTAATATCCGTGTTAATCCAACTGCAATTTTTGGTGGAATCGACAACAAAACAGAAAACAAAAATGAAAATGAATTCACAGTTACCATTAATGCTTTTTGTGTGTTTGGTGGTGTTGACATTGCAAATGTTAAGAAAAATTAATACCTTAAAATCTTAGTTCATTTTTAAGCTCTCTTAAAAAAACAAGAGAGCTTTTTTGTTGTTACTTTAAAGACCCTAACAACAAATTTT
>JBAXZR010000018.1:0-22725 GCA_041670165.1 Clostridia bacterium | reverse complement strand
TTTTTTTGGACGAACCCTTCTGCAGGAAAGGGAGCTGGGAGGGAAACCAAAAAAATAGCAAGTTAGCAAAATTTTAAATTTTGCATATCTGATTAATTTTTTTGGTGTCACCCCAATATTCTATTAATCAATTTCTCTTCGACTTTCAATTGCTTTTGTGAGTGAGTTCATTAGCAAATTCAATGTCAAAAACTAAATTAAAAATAAAATATGGAGTTCAAAAAAACAGGCTGAATTTAGTTCAGCCGTTATTTTTTTTGGACGAACCCTTCTGCAGGAAAGGGAGCTGGGAGGGAAACCAAAAAAATAGCAAGTTAGCAAAATTTTAATTTTGCGTATCTGCTTAATTTTTTTGGTGTCACCCCAATATTCTATTAATCAATTTTTCTTCGACTTTCAATTGCTTTTGTGAGAGTGCATTCATCAGCAAATTCAATGTCAAAAACCTAAATTAAAAATATAATATGGAGTTCAAAAAAACAGGCTGAATTTAGTTCAGCCGTTATTTTTTTGGACGAACCCTTCTGCAGGAAAGGGAGCTGGGAGGGAAACCAAAAAAAATAGCAAGTTAGCAAAATTTTAAATTTTGCGTATCTGCTTAATTTTTTTGGTGTCACCCCAATAATTATGATAACACCCAATTTTTTGAAGTTGCAATTGCTTGAACTGATGTGCTGAGTTTTGGCAAATTCCATGAACCTAAAACAAGCGACTTACTTGTTTCTGTTGAAAGATCTTTAAGATTCATAACAATTGCTTCAAGACAAACTGGAGAAAGATTTTTGCAAGAAGACAAATTGAGTTCAACATTGAAGTCAGAATATACCACCAAATTTTGAATTCCAGAACAATTTGCAAAAGCCAAAATGTTAATATCAACGCATTCTGCGGGCAAAACAAGTTCAGTAAGGCAAGAACAATCTTCAAAAGCATATTGCCCAATTTTTTGAAGAGTAGTTGGCAAAACGAGCTCTTTAAGACAATTTGCACCAGAAAATGCCCTTTCAGAAATTTCAATTAGATTTTCTGGCAAAAATATTTTTTCAATGTTTTGCATACAAGAAAATGCTCTAATTGGAATGATAGTTAACATATTTTTAAAATCAAGTGTACCTTTTGCCCTAACACAATTATAAAATGCATTTATTCCAACACTTGAAATTGTAAGAGGCAAATTTAAACTTGCAACATTATAACAACCGGAAAACGCATACCCACCAATAGTTTCCAACTGTGCAGGAAATCTTATTTCATTTAAAGAATAACAACTGGCAAACGCGCTTGAATTAATTGTTGTAACACTGCTAGGCAAAAAAGCTTTTTTCAAATTATAACAACCGTCGAACATGCTTGAACCAACTAAGGAAAGCCCATCAGCAAGAGAAATCGTTCGCAAGTTATAACACCTTGAAAAAATATAAGAGCCAAAATTACAATTTGGGCTTAATATTTTCATTTTTTCAAGTTGAAAACAATTATAGAATGCACTAGTACCAATGCTTGTTACATTTTTTGGAATTGTTACTCTTTTTATTCCACTTCCAATAAAAGCATTCGTATCAATTGTTTTTATTGTTTCTGGCATAATCACTTCATCAAGTGAACTACAATACGAAAAAGCACCATAACCTATTGATATTAATTCGGTGTTAGCCAAATCAACTTTTTTTAATGAATAGCATTTTTCAAATGCATATCCAGCAATTGTTTTAAGAGTGCTTGGAAATTCAATTTTAACAAGACTTGGGCATCGGGCAAAACATGAATATTCAAGGTTTAAAAATGGTGCATTAAATTTCGCCCATTTAAGTTTTGAGCAATCATTAAGTCCTTTTGTGTTCAAATAAGTTGTTTGATTATCTCCATAAGTTCCCACAGTTCCAAACGCAACAACTGCAACAATTTGTCTGTTAAAACTTGTCAATGAAACTTTGTTTGAAGTTGAATTTGAACCAGCAACAATCCACCTATACTTATGACCATCAGAACAAACAATATCTTTGCTTTTATCCCAAGTGTGAAAGAAGGTTTGAGATGATGTTGAAGCGGAATATTCAATACCATCGCTAGTAAAATATTTCATTGCTCCAACCAACATTGTTGTGTCATCAGTTGAGTCAATCAAGCTGATTGCTTTTTGAGAGTAATCAGTGTAATAGTCATTCAAAATTGATTCAATATCAATGGGACAAAAATATTCTTCAAGTTCAGCGCCATCTTCAATCTCATCAAGCCCATCACCAAAAACAGGACATACTTCTTGCGTTCCAAAATATAGGCTCATGGTGTTACTCCTTTTTAACAAAAGTAACACTCATAGCATTATAAATTCAATCAAACATGACACCCTGTCTAGTTATTTAATAAAACCATTCTAATGAAGTCTTAGTTTTGTTATAATTAAATTAAGACTCCTATTTTTTGAAAGATTTAATCTCTTATTAATATCGCTCAATCCTTTATAAGCTAAAAAAAAATCACCCATAAGGTGATTTTTCTTGGCTTGATAAATGATAAACTGATTAAGCGATGTTGAGTAATGTAACTGTGAATCCGTTGTCAAAAGAGTCAACTTCTTTACCATTATCTGAAATATCAAGAGTAATAGTAACAACAGCTGTGCTTCCAACTTCAACAGTTTGAGCAGCACCTTCCCAAGCAGCAATGTTGATTGGAGTTGCATTAGCTGCAACTGCAATTGAGCAAGCTCTTGTGATGTTCTTTGTTCCAAGGTTTGGTCCATTCAATGTTGTGTATTGGAATGCACTAAGACCAATTGAGAAAGCTCTTTCAAGGTTGTTATTTACAACTGTAAGAGTGATAGTAATAAGTTGTGTTTCATCAGTAAATGTGATACCAGTTCCGATAGCCCATGTTCCAAGTTTTCCATCAGCCTCGTTTGCAAGAGTTGATGTTGCAGCATAGTCAGCTGAACCTGTAGCATTTGTTACTGTTCCAGTAACAGTTGCAAGAACGTGTTCTGATACGAAGTTAACAGTGTTTGTAACAGTCAATGTTTGTGTTGCTGCTGCAAATACTGCAAATCCCATTACACCAATAGCAAGGCACATGCTCATGATTGTTGTAATGATTTTCATTCTTAATTTCATGTGATTCTCCTTTTGTTATTTTGTGAATGAAGTCACAAGTAAAGCAGAATTTCATTTTACCATCAAGCCATATGAAGTAAAATGATTTTCAAATCCATACTTCTTGAATTTGAACAATTGTAACATTTAAGGTTTCAAGCCATTATTCACCTTAAAAATTACAATTTTTTCAATCCCCAAAGAAGCACTCCTTTGTGAAATCTTGACATAATGTTACACAATAAATTTGTTTGTGTCAAATGAATTTTAATAATTTTTTTATTTTTTTTAGAAATTTTGAATTCATTAAAAAAGTACCTTACTTTCTAATAATTGTACGAATTTCTTTCAATTATTAATTGTATTATTTTCGACATTTTGTAATTTATTCTTAAAATTTTTCAATTTTTTTAGACTTAATTTTGTTTAAATAATCAAGTTTTATTTTAATTATTTATCATTCAAAGACAGAAAAAATTAATTAATAAATTAAATTATTTCAAAAACATATTATATTCTTAGTAAAAATGTTGTAAGTTAATTTTTTATCTTTAAAACAATCAAAATTTTATTTTGTTTAACAATTTCAAATTTAAAATATTTTCACAAAAAAAGATATTTTTAGACCATTAAAATTCAAAAAGACTATAAAAAAAGCCAATCCTTAAAGAATTGACTTTTTTTAACTGTTTGAAATTCAGATTAAAGTGTTTGTTTTTGGCTTGATTAAAAGTTTTGATTGTTATGCAACATTGATTAATGTAACTGTGAATCCGTTGTCAAAAGTGTCAACTTCTTTACCATTATCAGTAATATCAAGAGTAATAGTAACCACTGCTGTGCTTCCAACTTCAACAGTTTGAGCAGCTCCTTCCCAAGCAGCAATATCAATTGGAGTAGCATTATCAGCAACTGTGATTGAGCAAGCTCTTGTGATATTCTTTGTTCCAAGGTCTGTTCCATTCAAAGTTGTGTATTGGAAATTGCTAAGACCAATTGAGAAACCACGCTCAAGGTTGTTATTTACAACTGTAAGTGTAATAACAATGTTTTGTGTTTCATCAGTAAATGTGATACCAGTTCCAATAGCCCATGTTCCAAGTTTTCCATCAGCCTCGTTTGCAAGTGTTGATGTTGCAGCATAGTCAGCTGAACCAGTGGCATTTGTTACTGTTCCTGTAACTGTTGCAAGAACATGCTCTGAAATGAAGTTAACAGTGTTTGTAACAGTCAATGTTTGTGTTGCTGCTGCAAATACTGCAAATCCCATCACACCAATTGCAAGGCACATGCTCATGATTGTTGTAACAATTTTCATTCTAAGTTTCATAAAATTCTCCTTTTGCTAGTTTGTGAACGAAGAAAAGTAAAGTTCATTTCGCTTCAAGCCACATGCAGTGAAATGATTATTCAATCTCGAGCTTCAAAGTTTCAAAAATTGTAACATTTAAGGTTTCAAGCCATATTCACCTTAAAAACAACAATTTTTCAAGTTTCTCTGAAGCACTCCTTTGTGAAATCTTGACACTATAATCAAACAATAAATTTGTTTAATGAATTTCATTATTTAATAAAAAATTTTAAAATTCGTTCAAATAGTGTTTTTTCTCATGATTGTTGAATTTTCTTTAGATTACATTTTGTATTATTTCCGACATTATGCAAAATTATTCTTGAAATTTTGCAATTTGTTTTTAACCTAATTTTGTTTGAAAATTTTTAAATTATTAAGCAAATACAATGTCAAATCCCTAAGTATATTTTGTTTTTTCAAACAAATTTTTTTTATCGAATAATAATTATGTAATACTAATATAATATTCATTTTTTAATTTTTAATTACAGAATGTTTATTTTAATTTGATTTTTAAAATGTTATTTTGACTATTTTTAATAAAAGCTTGATTTTTGCCTAAAAAAGTCGGAAACTTCCGACTTTTTAAAAAATTTGTTTACACAACATTAATTAATTCAATTGCAAAATCATTGTTGAAATGAGCATTTTTCCCTATATCAGTAATTGTGAGAGATATTTCAATTGTCATACTTTCTGTTGGATTAATTGTTCCAATTTCCATTTCACCAGAAACAAAGTCAACATTGTTTACTTTACATATTCTTGTAACATTTCCTTCCATTTGTCCCGTGAAAAATGCAGAACCATAGCTTACGGCAAGATACCTTTCTGAGCTGTCATTTCTGACCAAGATGCTTAAAACAATCAAAGAAGTGTCAGTTTCAGGCGAAAGTGTGCCAATATTCCAAACCATTGTTAAATTTTTATCAACTGTGCAGTAATCAGAATAAATTGGCACTTCCAAGGAAGCACCACTGCCCCACCCTGTAACAGTGGCAAGAACATGTTCAGACACAAAAGAAACTGAGTTTGTAACAATTAATGTTTGAATTGAAGCAGCATAAACCGCAAATGTCATAATGGTTAAAGCAAGTAGAATACTAAAAACAGTTGTTACAATTTTAACCTTAGTTTTCATTTTTCTCCTTGCAATTAGTATGCTCAACTAAGTGTTTGTTATGCATTTTTTCGCCACAAAAAAATGACTTGAAAGCCTTTAAAAATCGTTGAAAGACATGAAAGTTTTAACCAAAAATTTTAGAGAAGAAATCAATAATAAATGTTCAAATAAAATTTAACAAAAAACATAATGATATTTGTTATGAAATTAATAAAAAACCCTTAAATTTTAATGATAAAATACTCACTAAATTATTAAGGGTTTTGTTAAGGTTATAATTCTTGCGAATAGCTTTTATAAATCTTTTTGTTGTTTTCGTTGTTTTGAATTTTTTCAATTTTTACCAAATCTTTTATGCGAAGATAAAATTCTGACCAATCTTTAACTCTTATAACATTATTCAATTCCAAACCAAGGTTGGTTTTGTGAGTCATCATAAAAGTTTTTATGCCTGCATTGCTCAAATCCATGCAATTTGATGGTGCATCATCAACAAAAGTAGTAATACCAAAAATTTTACAATCTTTAACTTTGTTTGTGGCAAAAGCAGCAAAACCATCATATTCAACATTTCTAAGTTTAAGCCAATATTTTGACCTAATCTCAGCTGAATTCTGACTTCTTGCTGTAACAATAAAAATCTTGTGCCCCTCTTCTCTTAAAAGTTTAATCACTCTTGAAGCATTATATTTAATAGGTATTATTTCATTAAACTTATCATAATATTTTTCCCATAGCTCGTCCATTTTTGATTTTGAGCCATAATATCTCAAAAAATAATAGTTATGATTTGAAATAATCTTGAAATTAAGACCTTCAGCTTTAAAAATTGGCAACCAAAAATCATCTAGTAAATTTGTTGTTGTATCTGTGAGTGTGTCATCAATATCTACGCCAATATTCACAAATTTCTCCTTTAAGTATGCTTTAATGCAGTTTTTTGGGGATAAATGGTAGATTGTTTTCTTAGATACAAAAAATATTACCACAAGGATTTTGATTTTTCAAGATTCAACTTACAAAATTCATAGAACAAATTTTTTATATGTCAAGAACGAGAGTGTTTTTGGCCTTTTTCAAGCATTTTTATTTGAAAGTAAAATTTTTAAAAGGGTCTCCAAAAATAAAAAAATTGACTTTTCATCTTAAGCATGTTATATTCTTATCAGAAAATAAATCATCAAAAAAACACAAAAAATAACCACCAAACAAATTAAATTGATTCATAAGAGAGGTTTAATAAGATGGGCTTAAAAACTGATGAGATGTATGAAGCAGAAGCAAATGCAAGAAAGATTTTTGAAAAAGATTCTTTCAACAGAGATGTGTTGAAAGGTAGTCCGCTTTCGCAGATTTACATAGATCGTCAGAAGATTGATGCACCAGATAGCATAAAACCTTTCTTTTTTGATTTCTCAAGATACAACAATGTTTTTACTATGTTTTTGTCAGATCTACATATTGGAAGCAGAAATTTTGAATTTACAAAATTTATTCGTCAATTAAATGAAGCACTCAAAATTCCAAACCTTTTGCTAATTATTAATGGTGATGCATTGAATTCAGCCATTCAAGGCAGTGTTTCAAATGTTTACAAGGATTATGCAAATCCAAGCGAACAAGCTCGTATTTTTATGGAGGTTATTAAACCTTTCGTAAAAAAAAGACAAGTTAAAATCATTGGAACAAGCGGAAACCATGAAGAAAGAATAAACCAAGTTGTTGGAATTGACACAGTAAGAAATTGTTTTGCTGGTCTTGGAATTGAAGAATATTATGCTCCAAACATTTATGTTGTAACTGTTCGTGTAAAATGTCCACAAGAAAAAGATGGTTACAAAGATTTAACAATTGTTGGCTATCATGGAACAGGTATGGGAGGCAGTGCTAGTAGCAGTGCAACTCAAACTTTGCAACTTATGAGAATTGTACCAGTTGTTGATATTTTGGCTGCAGGACATACACACAAGAGCATAAGAACTGATTCAACCATAATTGTTAAAGACCCAGTAACTGGCAAAGATATGTTTCAGAATGTTACAGCACTTTTAATCAACTCCTATCAAGGTTACGGCGGATATGCAGCAAGACAAGCAATGCCACCATCTTGCACAGACAATTTCATTCTAGATGTTTCAGCAGGTGCAAATTTAGATTACGAACAAAGAAAATCAGGAATCATTCTTCCTCAAACAAAATTTTTCATCAGCTCATACAATTTCGGGCAACTTATTCCAAATGTATTTGATGACAGAATTTCGAGGCTTCAAGAAGAATTAAACGACATCAATGAAAAAAGAGTACAATTGCTAGACAAAAAAGTTGCTGGAACTTTGGCAACACTTAGCAAAAACAATAATTTAGCTCTTAAAAAAGCCATTTTGGAAATTGAAAAAAAGATTTAACATTTAGGAGTGGGCAATGGATACAGAAACTTTAAGTCTTGAAGAATTGATTCAAAAGTATGAAAATGTTGAAGTCGATTCTGAAAAAATTCCAACAAAAGAAATTTCAGAAAAAATGCCAAAAGATTTGGACAAAGTATATTTGTTCATTCTTAATGATTTGCGTATTGGTTCATCTTTTTCCAATCGCAAAAAATTCTTAAGGCATCTGAGAATAATTTCAGAGTTGCCAAATGCCCGTGTAATTGTTAACGGTGGTTTGTTTGACATTGCTCCAGTTAGTGAAAAAGCTCAAAACAATGTTAATAAAATCAGAAATGTCATGACAATTCAAGCTCAAAAAAATTTATTGTTAAAATGTCTAGAAATCATACAAGACAAAATTTTGGTTGTAACACTCAGTGATGATGAAAAAAAGATTTGGAATTCTGAAGAATTAAATCCATACACAGATATTCTTGAAAAGCTAAAACTTCAAGACAAATTTGCTTTTGAATCATATTCAATTGATCTCACCTTGTCAAATGGGCAAGTTTTGAAAATATTTGGAAAACATGGAAAAGGCAGAGGCGGAACAATTGGTTCTGCAACAAAAGCACTTGAACAACTTGGCAAAGACAAAGAATGTTGTGATGTTTATTGCATTGGAAATTTTGGTGAAAACATTGTTCTTAGAAATTTGATTGAAAATGTTGATTCAAAAGATGAAAAAACAAAACTTGTTGACCATGAACAATTTTTCATCGGAACAAGTGGCTATCTTGATTACAGCGAAAACAACATGAATGCTCGTAGACCTCACAACACTGACAAATGGATATATTCATTTTATTCAGCTCCAAATCCAGACTATGCCTTTCATCGTGGCAAAGGAACTAATGTAAAATCAAAACAAAGAATTTATATGGATCAAATTGATATTGATAGAATAAATATACAGCTAAAAGAAGAACTTCATAACTATCGTGTTGAAGATGTCTTGGAAGAATTCCAAAATCGTCAAATTGATTATTTTTCAAAAACACTAAAAGAAGCTTCTGACAAAATTCTTATAAACAATCTTTCCACAATTGAAAAAGCAAGTTTAGACTCAAAACACAAAACAAAGGAAGCACCTGTAAAAGAAATTAAAACACAATCTAAAAATGCCCAAAATGTAGCAAATATCTTGAAAAAAGAACAAGTTAAAAAAATTTCTAACCGTTCTGGCAAAGATTTGGGAGGAAAAAATGAATAAAGGTATCACCATTCAAAATGAAGAAATACTCTGTGCAAATTGCAACAAAAAACTTTGTTCAGTAAATGAAACAGAACCAAATTTTTGTTCAAATTGTGGCAATCCTTTAAGTTTTAAAAGTGTTCAATATTATGAACTGTGCTTAAATGATGAAATTAAAAAAAATATTGAATCAATTAAATTAAGGCTAGTTAGTGGCGAAAAAATTTCTGATATCTTAGCCGATATTGAAAAACAATTGAAATAACAACAATTAGCTTCTTAATTTATTTACAAATTATTAAAATTTTTGTGATAAACAAAGTTTACTCATACAAAATTTAAATTTATGTTTTAGTAATTACTTCAAATTTTATATATTTAAAATGGAAAATCACTTCTTTTAATGAAGTGATTTTTTGTGTCTTCATAATTAAATAATCAATTTTGTCAATTTTTTTAATGTTTTAAGTTTTAATATTTTTACATTAATTTTTATAAAAATTTAGGGAAATTACTGTCATATTGAGTGATATTTTAAATGTTAAATTATTAAGAACTGCCCTAATAATATAATTTTTTTATTTTGAAAACAAATTTAGGAATTTGTATTTTATATAAAATTTGAATTTTTGTTGACTTTTGTAAAATATATGATAAATTTATATTGTTAAAGCATTCAATAACTTTTTGGTTTTGAAGAAAAATATTAAAATTTGTAAACTAGAAAATTTATAAAATTGATATTGATAACACACCCAATTTTGATGCACTAAAAAGATTTTGGCCATGAAATTGATGATACTTTTAACAATCTTTATGAATAAGGCTTAAAAGTCAAGCAAAAATTTGTCAAAACTAGTAAAAAAGAAGCTTTGCAATTTGCGTTCCACAAAGAAACAGAAAAATTAGACAAAGAAAATCCATTTAACAACACACATAATTTATTAGCTCAAAATTTTCCTTTTGATTTAGGGCAAAAAGTTATGTTTCCGATATCAAGCCAAAAATAAGTTCCCTGCTTTCAAACTTAAAGTTTAGCAGGGCTTTTTTTATATCAAAAAAACAAAAGTAACACCAATGTGGACGATTCAAATCTCATATCTTTCTCTTTGTTTGTTTTAGAATATAAACTTAATATTTAATCAAAATAATAATATGAAAAAATTCATTATTTTAACAATAATTCTAATTGTATTAGTTTCACAAGGCTTTAGCAACATTAAATCTTTTGCAAAAAGCGAAGATATTTACGACAAAATTTTTTTTGATGAAACTGAAATTTATAGCATATATTCCTTAGACAACCAATTTTTAACTCAAACTAGAAATCCTTGTGTTGGCGACCAATTCATTTTACCTTCATTAGATAAGTATCAAATAATATCAACTATTGATGAACAAAAAATTGGATATGCAAGCAAAATTGGAACTTACACAGTTCATAATGTAAACAAAGGAAATGCAAAAAACATGTTGTTTACAAATGCAACAGTTGCCATGTATTTAACACATAATGATGAAAGTTTTGAACCCACTGACGGCTACAGCACCATCTATGGCAAAGGTGGAATACATGATGTTGCAAACAAACTAAAAGATGAATTTCTAAGTCTTGGAGTAAATGTTGCACTTGATGAATCCTTACATATTCCACACGATAGCTATGCTTACTCAAGAAGCGGAATAACCGCTCAAAAACTTTTGGATTCTTATTCTCCAGATGTAATATTTGATATTCACAGAGATGGGGTTTCCAGAAGCACTTATTACACAAATTATAATGGAACTGAACATTCAAGAGTCAGAATGGTTGTTGGAAGAGCAAGTGCAAATTATTCAATTATAGAAGAATTTGCAGTTCTTTTAATGGCAACTGCCAGTCAAAATTATCCTTGGCTTTTCTTGGACATCTACATTGCAAATGGGCATTATAATCAAGGCAAAAGTGAAAAATCATTATTGTTTGAAATGGGGACTTACTTAATTGAAAAAGAATTTGTCTTTGATTCTTGCAAACCTTTGGCCGAAACAATTTCTCTTGCTCTTTTTGAGCAAACAAATGAAGTTGTTCCACCTGCTCAGGAAATTGTTGTTCCAGAAAATGTTGTAACAAATGACACAGTTCTTGGGCAAAAAGTTTTATTGCCTATTTTCATTGGCTTTGTAGCAGTTGTTTTAGTTTTAATTGTAACAGTAATTTTTAAAAAATCGAAAAGAAAAGGTACAACCTAATGACATGGTTTTCATATCATGGAAAAGCAAAAAAATTGATTGCTTCGGGGAAATTAACTGATATAAAATTTTATGACATATGGAACAAAATTTCACCTGCAATGGTGCTGTTTTTTGAAAATGAAAAACCCATGCCCATAAGAGAATACAGGTGGAATGAATATTTCATTTTGCTTAAAAGCAACGAGATTTTCAAAAAATTGATGGAAAACACTCTCAAAAAAGAATAGTAAAATCATAAAGAATCAATTCTTAACACAAAAAAATATTTTAATCATTAAAAAAAGTAATAAATTTAATCAGAAAACAACAAAATGAATAATGTTAAACAAAGTTTATTATTTTCTCGTTGACAAAGGACTTTGCCCGTGATAGAATTGCAAAGCTAAATAACCCTGACAAAATTTTGTCTAATTAAATTTCGTTTCAGCGGTTAGCAAATTTTAAGAGGTGCAAAATGAAAGAAAAAATTCATCCAGATTATCACGAAGTTGAAGTGAGTTGCGCATGTGGCAATTCATTTACAACCCGTTCAACATATGCTGGTTCTGTTATGAAAGTTGATATTTGCAACAAATGTCACCCATTCTTCACAGGAACACAAAAACTTGTTGATACAAGCGGAAGAGTTGACAAATTTAAGAAAAAGTTTTCAATCTAATCTTGGAGTGCCCTACGGCACTTTTTTTTTGTAATTAATAACATTAGGAATATATGAAAAAAAACATTTGGAATCAATTTTGGAAAGAAAATCAAAAGAATAATCTTTTGAAAGTTTTTTTTGCAAAAAAATTTCTTTCTGTTTTTTTTAAAAAAAATCCTGAAATTGAAATAAGCGACATTGATTGGCTTTTAGCTTTGACTCTTAAAATTAATCGTTCTGAACTTCCGATTTGCCATGGTATAACCTTTGAAATATGGAAAAAAATTGAAAAAAAATCAAAAGAAAGATTGCAAGGAAAACCTATCAGTATAATCTTTGGCTCAACAAATTTTTATGGGCTAAATTTAAAAGTTAATTCAAATGTGCTTTCGCCAAGACCTGAAACTGAAGAACTTGTGAGCTTTGCTCTTAAAAATGCAAAATACTTTTCATATCCAAGTGTTCTTGATTTATGCACAGGCAGTGGAGCAATTGCAATTGCCATAAAAAAGAACTACCCTACTTCAAATGTAACTGCAACTGACATATCTTCAAAAGCTCTTTATATTGCAAAAAAAAATGCCTTTCTTAACGATTGTGAAATCAAACTAATAAAAAGTGATATGTTTTCGTCCTTGCCAAAAGACAAAAAATATCATATCATACTAAGTAATCCACCATATCTAAAATCAGAAGAGTTAAAAGAAATTTCAAAAGAAGTTGTTGACTACGAACCTAGTCTTGCTCTTGACGGTGGAAAAAGTGGACTAAAATTTTATGAAAATATTGCTTTGAATGTGTCAAAATTTTTACACAACGATGGAATTTTGATTATGGAAATTGGTTACAAACAAGAAGAAGAAGTTAAAAATATATTCAAAAAGCATTTTGAAATTGTTAATTGCTACAAAGATGTTTTTAACAACCCAAGAATTGTAATTTGTGAAAAATTGAACCAAAGAAAAATATAATTAACAAATTTAAAAATAAAAAGGTGAAAAATTATGATTGACAAAACCACAAAAATTGCTGAACGATATGATGAGATTACAAAATTGTTATCTCAAAATGAAACAATAACTGACATAGAAAACTGGAAAAAGCTTGCAAAAGAACATGCTTCTCTTGAACCAATTTGGGAAGCTCACAACAAGCTTGTTAAGCTTACAAATGAATTTGAAAGCTCAAGAAAAATTATGCAAGAAGAAAAAGACCCAGAAATGAAAGCTTTTTTAAATGAAGAAGTTTATGCTCTTAGGGACAAAATTGATGCTATAAATGAAGATGTCAAAGTTATGTTGATTCCAAAAGATGAAAACGATGACAAAAATGTTATTGTTGAAATCAGAGGCGGAGTTGGTGGAGATGAAGCCGCTTTGTTTGCATCAAGACTCATGAATATGTATGTTGCCTTTGCATCAAGAAAAGGCTGGGCAGTTGAAATCAACGACATATATGAAAATGAAATTGGCGGAATCAAAGAAGCTTCTTTCATGATTAAAGGAAAAGGAGCTTATGCTGCCCTCAAATTTGAAAGCGGTGTTCACCGAGTTCAAAGAGTTCCTGAAACAGAAACTCAAGGCAGAATTCACACTTCAACAGCAACTGTTGCCATTTTACCAGAAACCACAGAGGTCAATTTTGAAATCAATGAAAAAGATTTGAAAGTTGACACATACCGAAGCAGTGGTGCTGGAGGACAACATGTAAACAAAACTGAAAGTGCAATCCGCCTAACTCACTTGCCAACAGGAATGGTTGTTGCTTGCCAGCAAGAACGAAGCCAAATTAAAAACAGAGAACTTGCCATGAGCCTCCTAAAGAGCAAGTTGAATGATTATTACAACACTCAACAAAAAGATGCCCTTTCCGCAAATAGAAAAAGCCAAATTGGTTCAGGCGATAGATGTGAACGCATTCGAACATACAATTTTCCACAAGGAAGAGTAACTGATCACCGCATAGGTTTCACTGTCTATTCAATAGATGCATTTATGGGCGGTTACATTGATGAAATGATTAAAGAGTTAACAATTGCCGATCAAAAAGCAAAACTTGAAAATGCTTAAAAATTTAGCAAACGAAAGTTTGCTTTTTTTGTTCAAATTGATTATTATTAAGATTAGATGAATAAAAGCAATTTACTAAATCAAACAACTTTCAAATTTATTGCAGTGCTTAGTATGTTGATTGATCATATTGGCTTGGTTTTTTTTAGTGAAATAATAATTTTCAGAATCATAGGAAGATTTGCTTTTCCAATTTTTGCATTTTTAATTGCAAGGGGCTACTCAAAAACAAAAAACAAAATTAAATACTTGTTAAGAATATTTCTTTTTGGAGTCATTTCAATCTATCCTTACTATTTAATATTCAAAACTTTAAACCCAAATATTTTATTCACCTTTGCTCTTTCAATCTTACTAATGTTAACTTTTGAAATAATTAATAAATCATCATTCAAATTAGCAAAACTTGACAAGTTCTTTCGTGCAATAACAATCTTTGCAGTTATTACAATATTCGTTATAGTGTCAGAACTGCTATGTTTTGAATATGGATTTCTTGGTGTTTTGCTACCTTTCATTTTTTGGGAGCTAAAAGAAAACAATTCTGAGAAATATATAATCTTCATTGCTCTAACATTTTTGTATTGCATTTTTTGTTTGGTTCAAGGATACTTATCTTGTGCCTATATACAATGCTATTCATTGCTAGCAATTCCATTAATTGCGTTGACAGGTTCAAATCAAGGAAAAAAGACATTCAAATGGTTTTTTTATATTTTTTATCCGCTTCATCTGACACTACTTTATTTACTAACTTTAATTGTTTAAAACGAAGTCTTGATATGCTTATTCAATATGTGTATAATGATAGTAAACAAGGAGGCAAGATATGGCTCAAAACGAAAGACAAGAAGAAAATTTGTTAAATCTTGCTGATGAAGTTGGCAATGTTTTAGCTGACAAGGAAAAGTCAGACTACAATTTTACCAAGAAAAAAATGGACGAATTTTCAAACGGACTTTTGGGCAGTTTTGACTCTACTGACACCTATTCCATTTCAGAAAAAAAAGTACAAGAACTTGTTGCAATAACAAAAAAAATTACAGAAAAAATTGATAATGTTTATTATTTAATTGCAATCTTTGGCAAAGATAATGAACAATTTTCTGTTAAATTTACCCTTACAATATCTGAACCTGTTCAAAATTTGCAAACTGCAACATTTAGGCTTGTTGAAAA
This sequence comes from Clostridia bacterium, assembly GCA_041670165.1. Lineage (GTDB taxonomy): Bacteria > Bacillota > Clostridia > Christensenellales > UBA1242 > JBAXZR01. The sequence continues at coordinate 7,412 of JBAXZR010000018.1, read as the reverse complement.
ATTTGAAAAAGCAAATGGAATCATTTCAAAAACCATCACAACCTTTCTTGCAAAATACACAGATGATTCAAATCAATACTTCACAACCAAAGCTTTTACAATTTTTAATATTGTAACAGAAATTGATGATCTTCAACTTGCTGAAAAAAACACTCCTCTTTGCCCTGAATTAATCAACGCAAAAAACAAAATGAAAATGCTAAAAAAGAAAATTTTGGGCATGACTGAACTTGAAAAAGAATATTTTGAAACAAGAATTTTGATTCTCAAAAAAAGTGGAGAATATGGAGAATTTGTTTTAAGACAATTTGCAAAAATCGCCAAAGAATTTGAAACCAAAATTCCTGCAAAAACTGATCCCAAATATTATCGTTTCATGAATGAACTTTTTGATATTTGCCTTGGCAGAGCTGGAAAAGCTAACGATCCACTTGTTAAAAAACAAATTGATGAAATCAATCGAAACTACCGTCAAATGATTGACAAAACAATAGCAGTTTTAACATCTCCTGCTCCAGCCAAAAAAATCGAACCACCAAAACCAGTCGCTTCAGCAGAAAAAAGTGGTGGTAAAGGTGGTTCTGGCGGAAAAGGTGGCGGTGGCGACGACAAAAAGAAAGAAGAGATCAAAAAGAAAGAAGTCAAAAAAACTGACGATTACGATTATAAATCAGTTGATCAGTCAATGCTTTTAGCAAAAAAAATTGAAGAAGAATTAAACAAGAAAATTAATCAATTTGAATCATCATCTCAAACCATAGAAGTTTTTGGTGATAAATTGGAAACCACTACAAATATCATAAAGGAAATTGATAAAGATAAAAAAATAGTCACACCTAATGTAGCAATTGAAACCACACCAATTCGTATCTCAATCAAACACACACAGCATGAAAACACATTTGACTTATAAAGACAAATTAAAAAGCTCATATATTTAATATATTTAGGTTAAATTTTTGCCTAACATTAAATATGTGAGCTTTTTAGATAACAAAAAGAATAACAACTAATAAAAAAAAATCTTCATTTCTGAAGATTTTTTTTTATAATTCTTGAATATCTTTTTCTCTTTGTTCAGCAACTTCTCTTCTTCTCTCTTCTGAAAAAATATCAATATCATCGTCAAGTTTTTTTGCAAATTCAATAGCAGACATTCTTTTTCTATTATCTTTTTTCTTTTCTTCTAAAAATTCTGTTAAGTCCATATATGTAGGCTTCTTTTTATCAGAAAAAAGCATGGCTATTTTGTTTAGAAGTTTTTGACAATTATCAGATTCAAAAAATGCATTAGCACCGGGCAAATCTGCAAGAATCAAAGAAAAATCTAAAACTCCAAAATTGTTTCTCGCATTTTTTTTAGTAGAAAAATATTTTGCCATAACAACACCCCTTATAAATTCTATGCCTAGTATAACTCAAATAAAATAAAAATTCAATACCTATTTTTCTATATTTTTTGTTAAAGCATTATTTCCGAACAAAGTTTTTGTCCACATTTCAAAAACAAAACACATTCTTAAAAGAATTTAATCTTTGAGGCAAGCAAAGCATTTAACTATTATTGCTTTTAAGCAAAAATTAAGATATAATAATGTTAACTATTAAAGGAGATTTACAACATGGCAAGCAAACAAGCTCTCTCAAATTCGCAAGAAAAAAAAGTAAATGTAACCACTGAAAGTGAAAAACTTACTCCAAGCGAAATTATTTTGAGCAAAGAAAAAAAAGAAGTTAACAAAATTTCTTTAACTCCTAGTGAAAAAATTCTTGCAAAAGAAAAAAAGCTTAGAGAAAATGCAACCATGCCCCCAAAAGAAGATTTTTTGTGTGGTAAAGCTCTTTTGCGACCAGATTCAGAAAAAGGAATCATAACTGATCCAACTCAAATTAAATTTTACAAAGCAACTTTAATTAAAGATATATTTATGAATGGACTTCTTGGCGAATATGATGAACAAGGAAACTATTGCCTTTGTGAAGACATAAGAAAAGAACTTGTCTCCTTGGAAAAAGAAAGTGGAGAGGGTTTTGAAGAATTATATTTTGCTGTGTCAAGAAGCAAAGATGATCCTTCAAAATCAATTAAATTCTCTGTTCAAATAAGCAAAAATGACACAGGTTCACAAACAGCTGTTTTGAAAATTCTTGAAGAAATTGAGAAGAACGGTGGAATGTTTAACAACACAATTTCAACATTTGTTGCTTCCTACACAGATACTTCAGAAAGTTTTTTATTTGACGCATTCAAAGTTTTCAACATTTCACGCAAAGGTGAATCTCAAAACAATTTTATGAACGAGAAAATTGCTCCAATAACTGTGCTAAGAAGAAACACTTTGAAAAATATTAAAGACAAATTTGTAAAAGAATTTAGTAAAGAAGAAAAAGAATTGTTAGAAAAAAGAATTAAAACACTTGAACAAAATGGTGAAAAAGGTCAAGAAATTATTACAAAACTAAAAACAAGCTTAAACCAATGTGAAAGATATATGCCAGAAAAATTGTTGAATTCATATATAGGAACACAAAATAATATCCTAGAAAATCTTGTTGATTCATCACAAAATTTCAGTCTTTTGGGCTCTTTTACAGAAAACTTTGCCTTCCATCTATCAAATTTTATAGGTTGCATACTTTCACCTGAAGAACATCTTTGTATGGAAAATATTTTTAAGTGTGACAAAGATTTTTTCCATGATTCTCATATTGAACGACATGAGTTCCACGAACAACATGAACACCACGAACACCACGAACATAATCAACAAAACAAGTTTGAACCAAAACAAAAAATTAAGAGTAAAGATAGAGAATTAACTTTGTAAAAGACATCTTAATCGGCACTAAAATTATATAGAGAATAAATATAAAAACATATTAATCAAAACATAATATAGATTATAAAAAATTCTAACTTGCACTGCAAAAAAAATGATGGAATTCAATCCACCATTTTTTATGTTTAAATTTTAGTCTTTATAATTTCTTAATATTTTTATAGCAATCCAATCTCAACATTAAAAAGGCAAGAAACACCTTCATAGAACTTTGCTTTGATTCTGTGAACTCCACTTTGCTTAATTGGTTCATCAAGTTCAATTTTTCGTTTATCAATTATGATTCCAATTTTTTCAAGTTCTTCAGCAATTTCCTTGTTTGTTACACTTCCAAAAAGTTTGCCATTTTCACCACATTTAATAGAAAGTTTAATTGTCTTGTTTTTTAGTTGTTCACATTTTTCAATTGCAGCTTTTTTTTCATTTTGTTTTTTGAAGTTTATTGAATCTTTTTGAGCTTTGACATTTGCAATTGCTCCAGAAGTAGCAACTTGAGCATAACCATTTTTAAGCAAAAAATTTTTTCCATAACCGTCTGCGACATTACAAATATCACCTTTTTTTCCTGTTCCTTTAACATCTTTAAGTAAAACAACTTGCATTATATTTCTCCTTGATTAAAGTTTATAGTGAGTCTTTATTGTTGTCAATGTAAACTGCAACAATTTAAAGCTATCGTGGCGAAATTATTTATGTCATCTAGTTCACCTTGTAAAATTTTTATTTTTATGTTTTGAACAATGACCAAAATAACAAGAAAAACAAGAAGTGACATTGCACAAAACAAAACAATTTTAGCTAATAACACCTTCTTTTTCTTTTCCACCAAGACTCCTTTTTTTTATATTAGCAAAAAAAGAATAACATTTTTGTAGTGGTTTGGCAAGGACTTTGCCTAAAACACCTTTCCAGGTTATATCACCTAATATAACTGAAAACAACTCATACACACGAACAATACCATAGTTTATTTTTAATAAAACATAGAGTAAACATGCAAAAAAAACAAGCGACAAAACAAAATCTGTAACCATTGTTAAGATATAAACAAATTTTTGATTTTTAGGAGTAGAAAAAAGTATTTTTATAAAAAAATCGATTAAATTTCTTAATACACTAAAAACCAAGCCCAATGCAAAGCAAACAGCAAACAACAATCCTTGTGAAGGAGAATCAATAAACATTATTTAAAAATCCTTTTAAATAGGTTTTGTTTTGCATGAATACTTGTGTATCGAAGTGAATCAACAAGTCCACTTACTTCCAAAATTCCAGCAGCAACATCAAGCTTTGTTACTTCAAGACCTGCACCTTGCACAATTAGTCCACTCCCACTAGCTTCCAAATTAAGTTCGTTATCTTTGACTGAAATCACCTTTGTAACACCAGTAATAATTAAAATTTTCCTATTAGAAAGAGTGATTTTGCTGTCATTCAAAAATTTGTTTTCAATTTTCTTTTCTTCCACAAAATTTTTTTCCTTTTAGATAACATATATATGTTTCCAAAAAATTATATGCAAGCAAAGTTAACAAGATTACTTTTGCGTTTCATAAGTTTACACTTTTAAATTTATAAAAATTAAATTTATTATTGTTTTAAATATTCTTTTCATATTTTTTATAAAAATAATGTTTTTGAAAACAAAAAACTTTTAAACAACACAGAAAAAAATCCATTTTAGGCAACACATAAAAAAACTATTGCACAAACAAAAAAAACAAAAAATAAAAAGTGGAATAATTCCCACTTTTTTTATGATTATTGAAATTTTAAACTTTAAAACATAAGTCATTCAAATAATTAAACAGGCTTTGAAAAAAACAAAAAGGCAAGGAGCAAAAGGAAAGTTTAAGGGAGTTTTGTTTGCCTAAACGACCGAAAACAGAACTTTCCTGCGACACAGCATTTTTAGAATTTTTCTATTCTTAATCTTAGTTGCAATACAAATGTTTAACAGGCTTTGAAAAAACCAAAAAGGCAAGGAGCAAAAGGAATGTTTAAGGGAGTTTAGTTTGCCTAAACGACCGAAAAACAGAACTTTCTTGCGACACAGCATTTTTAGAATTTTTCTATTCTTAATCTTAGTTACAATACAAATGTTTAACAGGCTTTGAAAAAACCAAAAAGGCAAGGAGCAAAAGGAATGTTTAAGGGAGTTTAGTTTGCCTAAACGACCGAAAAACAGAACTTTCTTGCGACACAGCATTTTTGGAATTTTTCAAAGCCTGTCATTCACAAAACTTTTTTGTTAGCCCACTATCAACACAATTTTTTTCGCAAAATTCTATTTTTTCGCTTTCAGTGAATGAATTTTTTGAAAATAATAATAAAAGTGAACAAAAAATTAAATTATCTTTTCTGACTTGATAAACTTTTTGCACTTCTTCCTTTGTTAAAACAAAGTTTTGAAGCGATAAGTTTCCAAGCACATATGTTGCAAGTGAATATGAAAGATTTTCATTTGAAAGCAAAGAAACCATTAATTTTCGATTAGTTTGCAAGCGAAAAATCTCTTTTTTTCTGTCATTTAAATCTTGTTTTTCATCTAAAATAAATTTTTCACCGCACATTTCATTTTTTTTAAAAAAATCATTAAATTCGTTCATTAGCTAGCTCCTTTTTGTTATTTTTCCCTTTTGCACACAAATCCAAAGCCTTTGGTTCAGATTCAAATACTTTTAGAATCGTATCATAAACATCTTTACCTAGATATAAACGATTGTTGTAATCAGTGAGATATGCAATTGTTTTATCAAGTTCTCTTTGTGTACAAAGATTTTTGGTGACTTCCTTAATTTTTTTCAGTTCATCAAGACCAAAATTTCTTGCATCAACTTCAATAGGAGCATTTGCATAAGCTTTGATGTCTGTGTCAATTTTTAATAGCTTAGATTTTTCTTCAAGGGAAAGATTTTGAATTAAACACATAAAGCTAACGGCTTGAGCAAAAATTTCTGATGCATTGTCTTTTGTTAAATAATATTTAATTTCTGTCATAAAATTGTTATATGCAGAATCACTAGCAAAATATTTTGCAACTGAAAATTTGGGATTGTAAAAGAAAAGCGGATCTTTTCTTTCACTTGCAATTTTAAAATATTTTTCAACAAGTGTAGGGGCATTTATGGCTAGGAAAAACTGAATATTGTTGCAAGAAACCAAAACTGTTTTGTGGTAAGACAAAACTTTTTTTCCTTCAGGAGTATTTTCGTTTTGACGCACAAGAGCATTTTCGCTTTGCATCATATGTTTAAATTCGTGAGAAATTGCATCAAAAAGTGCAAAACCACCAGAAACACGATCATTTTTCAAAATTCTTTCAATGTGAATTTTCATGCTTCCACATCTGCAAAATTCTGTTGATGGCGTTTTTGATTCAAGTATAACATTTTCTTCAAGCCAAGCAGCAACACCACTTACTTGTTTAAATACAAATTTAGGAATTGGCATGTTTGATTCATCGCTTAAATAAACAAGAATACTTGAAATTAACACTTCCATTTCTTCATATCTTAATGTGCAAAAAAACTTTTCTGAAAGAACTTCTGAAATGATTGTTTTTCTCTTTTCAAGACTTAAGTTTTTGTTTGCTATCAAAGCAATTTGAGAGCTTTTTGTTGCTACCAACAAAAATTGTTCAATCTCTTGATTTGGGAAATTATAGATTGAAGCAAGCAAAGGTCTAAACATTTTTGGTTTAAGACTGCTAGAAAACAAATTTGATTTAATCATTCTGTCGCTAAGATTAGAAATATTACCCTTAACAGCTTGAACAAAAACAATTTTGTCTTGAACATCAAGCTTTTTTGAGAGCAAAACATTTTCAAAAAGCTTAATTGATGAGCTTTTTAGTTTTGAAAGTGCAAAAGACAATCCTTCATGTCCATTGTTAGTAATGTTTAAAATTTCTTCTTCACTAAGTGATCCTAATATATTTCCAAATTTTTTACAAACTAAAGTTGTAACTTCAGGAACAAAAAACATTTCAGAATCGCCAAGAACTTTCAAAAACAAGTCTTTTGCTATGTTTTCGTCAGCATTTTTGACAAATTTAAGAAACATACTTTCAACTAAAGATTTTAGCATTTGAATTGAGCTATTTTCTTCAAAATTATTTTCTTTAATAATAAAAGCATTAACTGCTTTTGTAATATTTATGAAATCATCAATTTCAAAATTAAGTTTATCAAAATTAAAATCTAAAAGTAAATCATTCAATTTTTGAATGGTTTCAGATGAAAAATCGCAAGATTTGACCTTTTGCATTAGTGTATTCTTCAGAATTGAATCCAATTTTTTAGCCTCCGCAATTTTATTATAATTAGTTTATCATAACAAAGTTAAAAAGTCCATGTTGAGATATTTGAGATTGAAAGAAAAGCAAAGAAAAAGTATTGAGATATTTCACATAATTTAAAATTATTTCATTTTTTAATCAAAACTTGCCAAAAGAAAATATCTATATTTCAACTTAAAATTTCAAATATAATTTTTGAAGTGATTAAAAAAGCTAGTTTCAACTAGCTTTTTTAGGTTTAATACAAGCAATTTTTTGGAGTACGGGAGAAG
>JBAXZR010000017.1:0-26244 GCA_041670165.1 Clostridia bacterium | reverse complement strand
GCGGTGTTAAGTTTTGCGTTTATGCTTCGTGCGTCTTCAAACCAAACCACATGCTCTTTTCCGTTTGTGGCATAATAATTGAAAAATGGAGCTTGAGAAGTTTCATCGAATTGAATAAAAGCTCCCTTTTCTCTAGCAAGGTCCACAGCACCAACATTTCCAACAACGGTTGCTGCTGTTCCCTGAACAAAAGGAAGTGTCCAGTCATATCCATAGTTTGGAATTCCCATAAGTATTTTTCTTGATGGAATAACCGTTACGGCATAATCCAAAACTTTTTTAACTAGATTGATTGGAGCAACTGCAAGTGGTGGACCATATGTATAGCCCCACTCATAAGTCATAATAATGACTTTATCGGCAATTGAACCAATTGCACCATAGTCATGTGCTTCATATAAAGTTCCTTGTTGATCGCCACTTGTTTTTGGAGCAACTGCAACAAAAACTTTGTAATTTTCTTTGTGCAATGCATCTGTTAATTTGATTAAGAAGCCTGTGTAATTATCTCTGTCCGAAGGAAATATGTATTCAAAATCAACAACCAAACCATAATAATTTTTTGATTTTAATGTTTGCAAAACATTGGCTATAAGTGTGTTTTGTGCTGAAGAAGAAGCAAAAATGCTGTTTGTTATTTCTCCACTAAATCCACCATCTTCACTTATGTTTGTGATGACCATCAATGGTGCAACACCTGCACTTCTTGATTTTGTAACTAATTCAGTGTCTGGAATTTCTGTTAGTGAGCCTGTTTCACTTACTTGATAACTAAAAAGACTTAGGTAAGAAAGGTTGCCGAGTGCTTTGTCAATAACATCTTGCCTTATGTTTGGAAAAGCAAAGCCATTAACTTCATAAGTTCCAAGCTTTGGTTTTTTGAGTGGGACAACAATTTCTTGTCCAGGGAAAATGGAATAAGGTGGTTCAATCTCAGGATTTGCTGATATTAAATCATCTAAAGCCACATTGTGCATTTTGGCAATGGAATAAAGGCTCTCGCCTGCCTTTACAATGTGAATTTTGTTTTCAAGTAAAACAACAATTGTTTGCCCAACAACCAAATTATTAGGCTGAGTAAGCTCATTGTCGCTAGCAATTTTTTCTGCACTTACACCATATTTTTGACCAATTGTGTACAAAGTATCACCGGGCTTAACAACATAGATAACCATAATAATCCACCTTTAAATATACTATTAAACTATATGAAAATTTTTGCAATTTTGTTTAAAAGATTACTTACGCAATTTTTTTGTGCTTTTTGATACAACAAATAAAAATTAATCAGAACTAATAAAAATTTTTGTAATTATTTAAAAGTTAGAAATTATGAAGATTTACAACATTTTTCATGAAGCTCAGTTATTCTTGAAATTGTGTTGATTGCTTTTTATTCTTGTTTTCTATATTTGAATTTTGGTGGAAAGAAACAAAAATTCAAATAAAACTTAATTTTGTGTTTGATTTTATAAAATAATTATCATAATCAACATTTTTCTTTTTTTCAAGGCAATCTTTTTGCTTATTTTTTATATAAAAAAGTGTTTGCAATAAAATTATGTGTATTGTATAATTAATTTACTTAAAAATTAAGTTGGAGAAAAATGGCTATAATAACGCTCAAAAATAGCAGAAGAAAAAACTTTATGCTTCTAGGCATACTTGCTTTTTTGTTGCTTCAAGCATTTTTGAACTTTTTTGGACTTACATACAACTTTACTCAAACTTTTTGTTCAAACATTTCTTCATACTTAAATTATTTTTCAAAAATAAATTTGGCAAATTTCAATTTGTCGCAATTTAATTTTAGCCAATTGATTAGTCAAGATGTTTCACATTTTGATTTTCAATTTTTCAGTATAATTTCAACCTATGTCACTGCTTTCTTTTCTTTTTTAACAATTGGTATAATTTTTATTGTTGCGTTTTATGCCGTTGTTAAGCTTGTTTTACTATTTTTCTTTTCCACAGAAAAAGTTATTAAAGAAAAATTGCAACAATTTTATAACAATTCAGTTACATGGTCAGTTTTATGCTTTGTAAAACCAAATGAGAAGATTACTGCATAAGAACTATAGTTTTTTCAAAAACTATTGCTGCAAAATTTGTTTCAAACAAATTTAGCAATATTTTACAAAAGGAAAAAATTATATGCTTTATGCGGGTTACGCAGCGATTGTAATAGTCGCAACCTTTTCTATTTTGTTTGGCATAAAAATGCTAAAAGGTGACGCAGTAAATTTTAAAAAAATTTACAAAATTTTTGCTTTAATTACTGCAGTTTTCTTTTTTGTGCGTTATATGCTTGGAAGAAATGCAATTGAATCCATTGTTGGACTTACTGATGCAAGTGCCTTTAGTGTTTCAATTTCAAACTTTTTCATATGGTTTAATATTTTATGCGTTTTGGCATTTTGTCTTAATGCGTTTTTTGAGGTGCAAACAGCAAAAAATGTTTTGACATTTTTTGTTTTGCCTGTGTCAGCCATTAATTTGATAATTTACTTCATTAATGTGCCTGCCATTGTTGGGCAAGCTCAGATGCAAGTTTTTGACCTTAGAGCTTTACTTTATGCCATTGAATCTGCTTTGGTGTTTGCTGGTTCTTTAATTGTTGTTATTAAACAAAATCATTTTAAACTTAGCAAAGCTGAAGTTAAAAATTTGATTTTATCAATCATATTCATGCTTATTGTAACAATGCCATCATACACTTTGCAAGTGTTCTTTGGTGCTGGAAAATATATAGAATTTTTGGACATCAATCCTCAGCACAGAATTTTGATTTATCTTGGACTCATTGCTCCTGCCATTTTATATTTTGTGTTCAGGTCAAAAAGTGAAGACACAAAACGGTATATGTTAATTTTTCTTGCTTTAGGAACAATGATCACATTTACCATAAGATTTTTGTTTTCATGTTTGCCTAATCCTGCCGATTGGCCTCTTCACCTTTGCAACACTGCAATGTACATAATTCCACTTTGTTTATGCTTCAGGCTTAGAAAACTGTTTTATTTCACATATTTCATAAATGTTCTTGGAGCTTTTTTGGCAATTATTATGCCAAACTACACGGCTGGCGGAATATTCTCACCTGATATTTACATTTTTTGGGTTAACCACTGGCCTGCATTCTTCATGCCATTTTTGATTGTTGCCTTGGGAGTTTTTCCAAGACCAAGATGGAAAGAGTTTAAATATTCAATGATATATTTTGCTATTTATTTTGTGTTTATTTTGATTATAAATGCATGGTTTAGCAATTATGGAACGGTTGACTTTTTCTTTTTGAACAGCGACTTTGTTGTAAGCAAACTTGGAAAATGGGCTGAAGATTTGAGAAATGTTAAGCTTCAATTCATGATTGGCAATCTTTCTTTCACTTTTTACCCTTTGTATCAATTCTTGTTTTATCTTGTGTATACAATTTCTGGATTTGCTATGTGGTTCTTATATGAAAATTTTTACGGAATTGCACAAAAGCACCATGAATTAATGACAAGAAAAAAGAAAATAAACTTAGATATGCTTGCACTTAAATCTCAGCTAGGTGGAAGAAGCATAAGAGAGCCAGTTAATAAAAAAGGATTAAATATGGTTAATATTAAAAACTTTTCAAAAAGATATGGAAGCAGCAAAACATTTGCTGTTGAAAATGCCAACCTTGAAATTCATGCTGGTGAAATTTTTGGATTTCTTGGCCCAAATGGAGCAGGTAAAAGCACAATCATAAAAAGCCTTGTTGGAATTCAACCAATAACTTCAGGAAGTATTGAAATTTGTGGATATGATGTTGAAAAACAAAGCGTTGAAGCAAAAATGAACACAGGATTTGTTCCTGATCATTATGCTCTATATGAAAAGCTTACGGGAAGGGAATATATAAATTATATTGCTGATCTTTATCAGGTTTCAAAAGAAGATAGGGACAAACGCATTTCTCGCTTTTTGGAAGTCTTTGAGCTTGTGCAAGCTTTTGACAATCAAATGAAAACATACAGTCATGGAATGAAACAAAAAATTGCAATCATTGCTGCACTTATTCACAATCCAAAAGTTTGGATTCTTGATGAGCCACTTACAGGGCTTGATCCAAACAGCATTTATCAAGTAAAAGAAATCATGAAACAACATGCAAGAGCAGGCAATATTGTGTTTTTCTCAAGCCATATAATTGATGTTGTTGAAAGAATTTGCGATTGCATAGCCATTATTAAAAAAGGAAAAATTCTATGCGTTCAAAATGTTAAGGACCTTGAAAAAGACAAAGTTCATCTTGAAGATTTTTATCTTGAAACAATAGGTGAAAAGTTGGAACAATATCATGAATAAACTTAAAACACTTGTTGCAATGCAACTAAAGGAAAAATTGGATTTAAGATTTTTGAAAAGCAAAAAAGAAACACTTTTCAAACTCCTTTTTGGTGTTATTGGTTTGGCGGTTTTCACGGCACTAGTTTACTTTGCTTTTTACGCAAGTACTTTGCTTGGAATTTTGTCGCTGACTTCAAGACTCCCTAACACTGTCATTATATTTTTGTTCACAATCATGCAGTTTCTCTCAATCATAAGTTGCACTCTTGGACTCACAAAAAGTTTGTATTTTAGTGGCGACAACATGGTTTTGTTAACACTTCCATGCAAGCCTAATGATGTGTTCTTTAGTAAAATTATTGTTTTCTATATAAACGAACTCAAAAAGAATTTCACATTTATGTTGCCAGTTTTTTTGGCATTTGGAATGATTAACTCTTTTTCTCTTGCTTATTATCCAATTTTAATTGTTGCATTTTTCTTAGTTTCATTTTTGCCAGTTGTTGTTGGAGCAATTCTTTCAATTCCTAGCATGTGGGTGTCAATGGCACTTAGAAATCAAAAATATTTGCAATTAGGAATTTTTGCCGTTGTTGCAGTTGTGGTTATTAAACTTGCGTTTGAATTGGTTGCACAAATTCCTGAAAACTTCAATCTCATTCAACAATTTGCAACTTACTATTGGGACATTCAAAACTTTTTAATTGATTTTGCAAACACTTTTAAACCATTCACATATCTAACAGAAATGATTATTGGAAAAACTCAATATTTCATACATTATCCTTTGCCTTTGTCTAGCCTAATAACTTTTGGTGTTTTTGTATTGATTCTTGCTGTTGGTTCACTTTTAGTTTATTTTGTTGCAAGACCGCTCTTTTTCAAAATGACAAGCAAACCGTTTGAATACAAAAAAAATGTTGTTCTTTTTCAAAAGAAAAATGTTAAGCATAGCAGATTTATCAGTTCACTCAAAAAAGAACTTATACTTTCGTTCAGAACGCCAAGCTTGCTTGCAACAAATCTTTCTGCAATTTTTGTTCTTCCGCTTGCAATATTTCTTTTAAACAAAGTTTTTGCAAGCATGGACACAAGGCTTCTCGGACAACAAATGAGTATAAGCTTCAATTTGCTTTTGATACTTCTAATTTTGCTTGCAAACAACACACAAGTTGCGTCGCTGTTTTCAACTGAAGGAAAAGCAATGTATCTTCTAAAAACAAAGCCAGCAACCCTTAGAGCAAACATGCTAGCAAAACTCACTCTTAATTTTGTTTTGTCTATCTTTTCAATTTTGCTTACTTCATTCATACTTTTTCAAGTTGCAAAAATTGAAATAATAGACACAGTGTTTGTGTTTATAACTGTTTTGCTTATCAATGTTTCACACATTTTATGGAGTGCAGAACTTGATATTGTTAACCCTCAATACAATCAATATAACAACGGAATTTCAACAACTGGTTCAAACCCAAATGAAACAAAAAGCACACTTATTGCATTCATAATTTCCTTTTTGTTCTTTGCAGTAAGTTTGTTCTTGTTCTTTGAAAACTATGGGGTGGCTTGGCAAAAATTGTTCTTTATTGCACTGCTTTTGTTTGGTTCAAGATTGTATTTGTTTGCGGTCAATGCAAAAGTATATTTTAGAGAAATGTGAAAAGGAGGAAACTGCAATGAAAAAATCTGTTGCATTAATTGTTTTGGCAATCTACATTCTAAGCATTGTTATTGTTGGATTTTTTGGCATGAAAGTATCCTTCTTTGAAGAAAGAATTTATGCCAGCCAAATTGTATGCATTAATGATGAACTTTCAGTTATGCCTGATGGAAGAAAAACAATTGTTATGTATTTCACTCCTGATGAAAACGGAGAACATAAATATCAACTTGCTTGGAGAGTGTTGCCTGATATAGCAACAAACAAAGAAGTTAAATTCTATTACACAGACACTGGAAAATTTTCAGTGAGCGACAAAGGTGTTGTAACATTCTTCATAAACACAACAGCAACCATTCAAATTGTTGCACAAGATGGTTCAAACAAAAAAGAAGAAATTCAGTTTATTCTTAGAAGACAAGTTTAAAAGTTAATCTTGATTTACATGAATTATTATTGCATAATTAACACAACATAACTTAAACAAATTATTTATAAAAACAAGGAGAAAAAATGAAAAAATTAGTACAAAAGATACTTATGGCGCTTGCATTACTGCTAAGTTTCAGTTTTGCTTTTGCAGGTTGTGGACCAGAAATTCCATTAAGTATCTCAGTTAAAGAAGGTTCTTATCAAACTGAATTCTCTCAGGGACAAACTCCTGATTTTAGTTCAATGAAAATTGTTGTGAAAATGATTACGGGAGAAACTAAAGAAGTTTCTTATCCAGATTTCACAATTGGTGCTTTCAGCACTCTTGAAGCTGGAGAAAAACAAATCACAATTTCATACAAACATTTAACAACAACAATAACAGTTTCTGTTGTTGTTCAGCAGCCTGAAGAAGCAGTTGTTATGGGATATGAATCTCCAAACTTCTTAACTTCTTACACTGGAAACATAAGCACTCAAACAAACAAAGAAACAGAATTTATTAATAGAGCTTCTGGTTACTATGTTGGAGATGATAATGCTTTTGTGATTATGCCAAAAGTTACACTTTTGTCACCAGACAACCAAAGCTACATTTCAACTGATTATGAAAGCAACATTGCCATAACAAAATTGGTTGGTGAAGAATTTGCTGTTCTCACAGAAGAAGAGCTTGCAACATTGGTTAGCATTGACACTTCAAAATATTCTCTTGATTTTTCAGATACTGCAATTGGACAAACATTCAAAATCACACTCACTCCAAAAGAAAATGTTGATGAGTCTGTTGCCGATGCAAAAGTTGAACTTGTTGTAAAAGTTGTTGATGGTTGGAATGCATACACTGCAGCTGACTTAAGCAAATTTGACAACTATGGAGTTGCATGGACAGATTACAAAGCAGCAAACAATGTTAGCAGTGAACAAATTAATGGTTTAATTTTGCATAGAGACATCAATCTTACAAACGCAGACTTGCCAGCAAGCTATTTCCATAAAGTTGGCGATGAAGATGTTTTAAATACTGATCTTGATTATGCATATATTTCAGAAAACAATGGCTCTTTAAGAGATGTTATTGATATTTATGAAAGAAGAATTGATTCAAATCAATCATTCACATTTATCGGAAACTATTTCACAATTGATGCTTCAGCAATTTCTCTTATCACAAGAGATAATGGTGTTAAACCTACTGAAGGTTCAATAGTTATTCCTAATTCGGCTCTCTTTGATTATTCAGTTGTTAAATCTGTTAGCAATGTTGAAGCTGTAAACACAATTGCTACCATAAAAAATGTAAACATGGTAGGAAATGCAACAAGAAGTGCTGGCGAAGAAAATGTTTCAAGAATTGGCGGACTTATTATGCTTGATTCTTGGAGCAGTAACACTCTTGAAATTGACAATATCATTGCAAAGAGCTGGCTTACAATTTTCAGAATCACAAATCCTCATGACAGTTGCACAATTTCAAACACTCGTGGTTATGACTCATATAGCACTTCATTCTATTTCTGGGATAATGTTACAACAAACATTGTAACTTCAGAATTTAAACGCAGTGGCGGACCTCTTATCATGCTTACCGATGCAGAGTTAAATGATGATCATGCAACCTATTCATCACTCAATATTGACGAAGCTACCGTTTTAGAAAATTATGTTAGCGGAAGCGAACCTTGGTTTGCAATTAATAATGCAACATCAATTGTTACTGGAATCAAATCATTAGATGCTCTTATCAGAGGTTATTCAACTCAGTTTGGAACTCCAAAAACATTTGTTAATCCAAACGGACTTGTAAACTTTATTAGTGCAATCATTCCTGCTGATCCTTTGACAGACACAGGTGATGTTTATGGAAGCTTAACAAAAGCAACAAACGACATCAACTTGGACATGAGCGATGCTACAGTAAGAACTTACATAAGTTCTCTCGCTGGTGCAGGGGCTCCAATTTTCTCAGCTAATGGAAAAATTGCTTATTTTGATGGATTTCAATCACTTTACAAACTTCCTCAAACAGCACTTGACGGCACTGACGCAGCTTTGTTTGCAGGAAACTATCTTAATATTTTTGCTAAAGCAGGTTCATATCTTGGCATAACAGTTGGTTACTTAGACTACACTCCTGCAGCTTAATTAATTATAAAAATTCAAAAACTCCTTTAAACAAAGGAGTTTTTTTGGTTAGGTAAATTTTAAAAAGTAATTAGGTAAACGATTATAAAAAAAATTGAACAAGTTGGTTTTTACCCAAGCAATTCACAACATTTATATTATTTATCATATTAATAAAAGATTGTGGAGGATAAATGCAAAACAAAATTTTTTCTGAAAATAACAAAACACTAACAACGGCTTCAGGAAATCCCGTTGATGATGATAACAATTCTTTAACCACTCCAAATGTTACGGAAACAGCTTTGAAAGATATTCATCTTTTAGAAAAACTATCTCATTTCAATCGTGAACGAATTCCAGAACGAGTTGTTCATGCAAAAGGTGCTGGAGCTTACGGAAAGTTTGTTGTAACAAACAATCTAACCGCCTACACAAGCGCTGATTTTTTGAATGCAGTTGGAAAAGAGACACCAGTATTTGCTCGTTTTTCCACAGTCGGTGGTGAAAAAGGCAGTGCCGACACTGCAAGAGATCCTCGTGGATTTGCAGTAAAATTTTACACAGATGAAGGTAACTATGACCTTGTTGGAAACAATACTTCAGTATTTTTTATTCGTGATGCCATAAAATTTCCTGACTTTATTCATACGCAAAAAAGAAATCCCATCACAAACTTGCCTGACCCAAATGCATTTTGGGATTTTTTCTCATTAACACCAGAATCCATGAATCAAGTTTTAAGGCTGATGGGTGACACTGGTACTCCAGATGGTTTCAGGCATATGGACGGCTTTGGAAACCACACCTTTATGTGGTATAAAGCAGGGCAAAAAGACTATGTTTGGGTTAAGTATCATTGGAAAACTGTTCAAGGACTAAAAAATTTAACTGCAAAAGAAGCAGAATATTTGGCTGGTTCAAATCCAAATTATTCAACGCAAGATCTTTATGACAGCATTTCAAAAGGCAATTTCCCTTCTTGGGATTTATTCGTTCAAATTCTCACCCCTGAACAAGCTGCAAATTACAAATATAATATTTTTGAAGTTACAAAAATTATTTACGAAGAAGATTATCCATTAATCCCAGTTGGAAGAATGACACTCAACAAACTTCCAGAAAATTTCTTTAATGAAGTTGAACAAGCAACATTTTGCCCTGGTAACTTTGTTTCAGGCATTGGCCCATCACCAGACAAAATGCTCAATGCAAGAGCCGTAACCTATTTTGATGCTCACAGACATAGAGTTGGACCAAATGCAAGTTTTCTTCCAGTCAACGCACCTAAATCCGCCGTTAACACTTATCAACGAGATGGTTTCATGAGCACAAATCCATCTTCATTTCCAAATTATTTTCCAAACAGTTTTCAAGGTCCTAAGCCAAATTTAAAATTCACTCCACCACCAGTTTTTGTTGAAGGTGATGTTGCAAGGTATCCAATGCCAGTTACAGAAATTGATTTTGAACAGCCAAGAAGATATTATGAAGAGATGACTACGGAAGAAAAAGAGCATTTGTATTCCAACATTGTTTCTTCATTAAAAAATGCAAACAAAAACATTCAATATCGTCAGTGTGCAGTGTTTTACTTAACAAGTGTAGATTTGGGCAAAGAAATAAGCAATATGCTTGGACTAAGCATTGATAGTGTAAAATATCTTGCTTCCTTATCTCAAGAAGAACGAGCCGAAAAAACACAAAGTGTTTAAATTTCAATCACACTAGGTGCAAACAAAATTTGTTTGCACCTTTTTCTTTTCACAAAAATCTTGACTTTCAAAACAAATAAATTCATAATTAAACAAAAAAGGAGCATCTTGTGAAATCACCTTTAAACTTTTTAGGGACTGGAGCTTGTTTCAATATTAGCAAAGGAAACACCTCAGCTTTTTTTAAACCAAATGAAAAAACAATTGCTCTTATAGATTGTGGCGAAAATATATATGAAAAAATTTTTAAAAATAATCTTTTGACTAATATTGAAAATTTGGTTGTGTTTGTTACTCACATGCATAGTGATCATGTTGGCAGTTTGCCAAGCCTTTTATTTGCAGCTTCGTTTATGTCTAATATAAAAAATGTTAGCGTTGTTTGTGAGTGCATTGATGAGATGAAATTATTCTTGAAGATATGTGGAAATCCAAAAGCAAACTTAATTTCTTGCAATGAGTTTTCTGGAACTTACGGCATCAAATGTTCTTCAGTGCCAGCAAAACATGGCAAAATGAAAGCAAGTAGCTATTTTTTTGAAACAAATGGTAACAAATTTTATTATTCTGGCGACACAAGTGAAATCAATCTTGAAGCGGTTAAATTGTTAAAAGAGCACAAACTAGATTGTATTTTTCATGAAGCGACATCAATTGGTTATGGAATTCACACAGAAATAAGTAAACTTGAAAAAGTTTTTGAACCTGCAATTAGAAACAAAGTTTTTTGTATTCATATTTCAAATGATAATGATGAAAAACTGTTTATTAGTAAAGGATTTAATGTTCCTTGCCATTTTTTTACTAAAAATATCAATCTTTCTCAATAATCCTTGCTCTTTATTTGCGTTTTTTTTAAATATATGAAATAATTAAGTTAATAAATTTAAGGAGTGTTATCTATGCAAAAAGAAGTGCTAATTTTTAACACAAGTGTTCCTCGCTCAGAACTTTCAAGAAGGTTTTTTGCAAGAATTGGTGTTATTTTAAGCACCATAGGTTTGCTTGGTGTCATTTTTACAATTGGTACAGCACTTTCATTTTTGGCAGTCGCTCTGTATATGGTTTTTCTTATCCTTATTTTGATGCTTTCAATGTTTGTGCTTCTTGCTAAACCAGAATTTATGGCACTATTTGGTGAAGCTAGCAAAATTAGCGAATTTGTTTCAACAGTTTCTGTTGCAGTTCCATATATTCTTGCTGGTTCAGCTGTTTGCTCGGTTTTGTCAATTATTCTTGTAAGCTTAGACAAAAACTGGTCCAAATCAAAATCAGCTAAAGCTGTTTCAATTATAAGTTTGATTATGATTGCTTTAATGGCTGTGGCTCTACTAATCCTTGGAAAAGTAATCTCACAACAATAAAAGGAGATAGATATGTCAAAGTTAACAATAAAAATCCTATCGCAAGATTATGTTGGTTCAACTGTCAAGGTTAATGGCGAAGCCATTCGCTTCAAAAAAAGCAAAGACCCTAACGATAAACCTATTACTCGTGTTGGAGAAATTGAATTAGGAAGCAAAAAAGCAGTTCTTGAAGTTAGTAATTGGTTTGAACTTGAAAGAAAAGGTTGGTTTTTTTATGCTTTCTTCTTTTGGCTTATTGGTGTGTTTGGAATATTAAGCCCTAGATATGAAAAAGTTTGCCACAAAATCAATTTCAAAACCAATTTGGAGCTGATGGAAGGAAAAGACGACAGCCTTGTTGAAATCAAATTTATATCTCCTTTCAAACTTGGATATGCAATGGAACTTAATTCAAACTTCACAACTTCGTTATCAAACGAATCCAATAGATACACTCGTTCTTATATTGCCGAAAGACGCAGAAAAGTTGTTTCAATCCTTGGTTTTTTTGGAACAATTGTTGCTATGATTTTTGTGGCAAATTTGTTTATCGTTTAACAAGAAACAGCTATTAAGGCTGTTTTTTTAATTTTAATTTTATTTTTGATTCTTTAGTTTAAATTAACTTTTTAAAAAATGAATAAGATTTTTTAAAAAATGAATAAGGTGTTATAAATTTGAAGATGACATAATCATGCGTAAAATAGCTCATTTGTCTTGTTTTTTTGACCGTGATATGATATTGTTTAGTTTGTTAAATTTTGCTTGTAAAAAGCAAATATAAAGAAAAAGGAAATTTTTTAGATGATTCAAGCAATTAATGTTCGTTTGCAATTTGGCGGTAGAGTGCTGTTCGATGATGTAAACATAAAATTCACAAATGGCAACTGCTATGGCATTATTGGTGCAAATGGTGCGGGCAAAAGTACCTTTTTAAAGGTTCTATCTGGCGAACTTGAACCGAATAAAGGCGATGTTGTGATTGAAAAAGGCAAACGCCTTTCAATATTGAAACAAAACCAAAATGAGTTTGATAATGAAACAGTTTTAAAGACTGTTCTTTTGGGACATAAACGATTGGTTCAAATTATGGACGAAAAAGATGCCTTGTATTCTAAATCTGATTTTTCTGATGCTGACGGAATAAGAGCAGCTGAACTTGAAAATGAATTTTTGGAAATTAATGGTTGGGACGCAGAAAGTTCAGCTCAATCCTTGCTTTCTCAAATTGGAATTAAAGATGAATTTCATCACAAAATGATGAGTGAGCTCGAACCCAAAATGAAAGTCAAGGTTCTTCTTGCTCAGGCACTTTTTGGCAACCCTGACATACTTATTCTTGATGAGCCAACAAACAACCTTGATGCAAAAACTATTATTTGGCTTGAAAACTTTTTGTTAAACTTTGAAAACACAGTTATCATCGTTTCACATAATCGCCACTTTTTAAACAAAGTATGCACACATATTTGTGATGTTGATTTTGGAAAAATCAATTTGTATATTGGAAACTATGATTTCTGGTACGAAAGTAGCCAACTTGTTCAAAGGCAATTAAAAGACCAAAATAAAAAAGCTGAAACAAGGGCAAAAGAACTTCAAGAATTCATTGCAAGATTTTCTGCCAATGCCAGCAAATCAAAACAAGCAACAAGCCGTAAAAGAGAACTTGAAAAACTAACTATTGAAGATATTAAACCTTCAAACAGAAAGTATCCTTTTATTGATTTCAAATATGATCGTGAAGTTGGTGCTGACATTCTTGTTGTCAACAATTTGTCTAAAGAAGGTGTTTTTAACAATGTTAATTTCATCGTTCATAAAAATGATAAAATTGCATTTATTTCTGACAAATCAAGTGTTATTACAACTCTCTTTAACATTCTTAATGGAGTTGAAGAACCAACAAGTGGTTCAATTAAATATGGAATAACAATCACAAAATCATACATGCCACAAAATTTTGATTCCTATTTTGATGGCTGTGATTTGAACCTTGTTGACTGGTTGTCTCAATACTCAAAGGAACGAGATGTAACCTTTATCAGAAGCTGGCTTGGAAGAATGCTTTTTTCTGGTGAAGAAGCCCTTAAAGAAGCTTCAGTCCTTTCTGGAGGAGAAAAAGTTCGTTGCATGCTTTCAAAAACCATGCTTTCTGGAGCAAATCTTCTCACATTAGATGAGCCAACAAACCACTTAGATTTGGAAGCCATAACTTCATTAAACAAAGGTATGGAAAATTATAAGGGAAATATTCTTTTTGCTTCTCAAGATCAAGAAATTGTTCAAACAGTTGCAAATCGTATTATTGAAATTGCACCAAATGGCACAAAAATCTTTGATAAAGAAATTAAATATGATGAATATTTAGCCCTGAAAAACATTTAAAGGAGATTGATTCATGGAAGCTATTAAACAACCAGTTCGTGGAACACAAGATTTTTTGCCAACTGAAACACGCATTCGTGAATATGTTCGCAAAAAAATTCTGGATAGCTATGCTGAATATGGTTTTTTGCAAATTAAAACCCCAATCCTTGAAAACATTGAGCTTTTGAACGGTAGTGATGGGGGAGATAATCTCCGACTTATGTTCAAAATTTTGAAACGGGGTGAAAAGCTTGATTTAACAAGTATCAAAAGTGAAGATGATCTTGTGGACATGGGTTTAAGATATGATCTCACTGTTCCACTTGCAAGATTTTATTCCAATAATTGCGAAAAACTTCCAATGCCTTTTAAATCAATTCAAATTGATGACGCATTCCGTGCTGAAAGACCACAAAGAGGAAGACTTCGCCAATTTGTTCAATGCGACATTGACATTCTTGGAGATGCAAGCAACAATGCAGAAATTGAATGTTTGATGGTTTCAGCAAATGCAATGATGAATATTGGCTTTACAAATTTTGAATACAAGGTTTCAGACCGCAGAATTTTAACTGATTTAATTTTGAAAGCAGGTTTTCCCGTTGAAAACATTTCATCAGTTTGCATAACTCTCGACAAGCTTGACAAAATTGGAATTGATGGCATAAAAAACGAATTAATTCAAAAAAACTTTGTGGGAAATGTTGACATTCTCATTTCATCAATTCAAAAAGTTCAAGAAAATGGCATTGATGCTCTTAGGGAGCTTGATGTAAACAAAGAAGCTGTCAGTAATGTTTCAAAAATTGTTAATGCAGTCAACTTGTTGTCTAAAGGCAAAAATTTTTCAGCAAGTTTTGACATTTCAATCATTCGTGGACAAGGCTATTATACTTCATCAGTTTTTGAAATTTACGCAAATGGATTTTCTGGTGCATGTGGCGGTGGTGGAAGATATGACACAATGATTGAAAAAATATCTGGCAAAAAATCTCCAGCCGTTGGCTTTAGCCTTGGATTTGAAAGATTATGTTTGATTTTGAATGAACAAAATTTTGTTCCACCTCAAAAAGAAATGATTGCACTAATTTTTGATAATGGTGCTGAATTTACAAGTGTGTTTGCATATGCTCAAGAACTGTCAAAAAATTATGTAGTAAACTCAGCTCCAAAAGCCAAAAACTTTAACAATCAACTTTTAAAACTAAAAGAAAACGGTTTTACAAAATGGGTTTATTTTGAAGAAAAAATTGTAAAGGAAATTAAGTAATTCTTAATTTCTTTTTTTATGTTAAAAATTTTCAATGTTTAAATTTAATTATAAGCAAAAAAAATTAACAAATAAAAATCAAAACTTTGTTTGCTAACTTTCTTTTTTTATGCTAAAAATTGTCAATGTTTAAGTATAATTTTGGCAAAAAATACACAAACATGAATACATTAATTTTCAACTTTTTTGTTTCCAAAACAACTTTTTCTTCTTTTAATGGTTCTGAAAAAATCATTTTTTTCAAATTTGCTAGTGCTTAAAATTATATTTGTTTTTAAAATAAAAATTTGGTTTAATTTATATAATTTTGATAAATTACTAAAAAATATTGAAAAAAATTGAAATTAATTTGCTTTTTTTGCAAAAAAAACAAAATAATTAAAAATTATTTAATAAAATCTACAATATCTTTTATTACAATTTTTTCATGATCGTGGTGAATCATATGACTAGAAACACCAACATTATGAATTATTATTTCTGGAATTAATCGTTTGATTTTTTTGCTGTAATATGACGAAACTTTTCTACAAATGCTTAACACTTTTAAAGTGCTAATCTTTTTTAAATTTTTTGTTACTGTTAAAACATCATTTCGACTTGACTTAAGTTCTTCCATAACATTGTTGTTATATCCATTTTTTGCACAAAGTTTAATTGTTTCTGCAATTATATTTTCAGGAACTTTTTCTTTTTCTAAAATTTTTATGTAACTGCTGAATGCTGAAGTTTTTTCAAGAATTCCAAGTTTTTTTGCCACAATAACTCCGTATCCAAAAACAATGTTTAAAACATACCAAGTTGTTCTTAGTGGCAAAGGATAGCAATCAAGCAAAACAACTCCATCAACCATTTTAGGATATTCTTCAGCAAAACCTAGAGCATTAAAAGAACCAAGCGAATGGCCCACAAGATAAACATTTTCTTTTATTCCAAGAATGTCGCAAAATTCTTTGATTTCTTTTACAACTGTTGCCAAAGTTCTATCTCTTTTGGTTATGTCACTATAGGAATAACCAAATCTATTAAGAACGATTGTTTGACAATGTTTTGAAAGTTCCTGAAAAATTGAATACATATCGGCAAGAGGCATTGGTGCACCCAATCCGCTTAGCAAAATAACTGTTTTTTTGCCTTCACCCTGTTTGTGATAACTAAGCTTTTCCCCATTTGAAAGTGTAACAAAGTCTTTTTTCAAGATGGCTCCTTTTATAACTGACTTCTTGTATGTTCATTTAAAATTTTGTAAATTGGAGCTGGAAGAAATTTTGAAACATCTTTTCCGCCTATATATAATTCCCAAACCATGGAAGAAGATATGATTTCATTGCTTGTCCTGAAATATATTGTTTTTACATCAGGATTAAGTTCCGCATTGATTTTTGCAATATTTTCTTCATAAGTAAAGTCGTTAGAATTTCTTAGCCCACGGATTAAATAATTTATACCATTTTTTTTGCAATAATCAACCACAAAGCCTTTGTAAGATTCAACTTTTATTTTTGGATTGTCTTTGAAAGTTTCTTTGATTGCGTTTTCGCAAGAAAGAATGTTTAATCTTCGCCTTTTATCGCTGTTGACTGCAAGCAAAATTGTTACTTCATCAAAAATTTTTGCTGAATCTAAAACTATTTGTTCATGTCCTTTGGTGAACGGGTCAAATGAGCCAGCATAAATTGCTTTTTTTATCATATCTATCTCCTTAAATTAGTTTGTTCAAAATAATGTTTTCGATTAAATATTAATTATGTTTGTTTATGATTTGATATTGATTAAGTTTGCGAAAATTCAATTGTAAATTTTGTTTTTACCACAAAAATTAAGTTTGGTTGTTTTGTTTTCATTTTGTGTTTAAAGCACTAATAGGTTGCGTTAATTTTGTTTTGATTCTCATGCACTTTTGATTATATTCTTTTCGATTTCGATTTTTTTTGAATTAACTCGAGAATTTCACCAAAATTTTTCCCATCGTAAACAAAATCAAAATCTTTTTCATTGTAGTTTGGTGCTTTTGAATCTCTTAATAAAAGTTGCTTTTCGTCTATTTTCTCCCTGAAAACAAGCCGTTTTAATCTTTCTTCATCAGACACTTTTGCAAGAATATTTATACAGTTAGAAAATGAAAGTTCAAAAGCATAAACATGTTCAATTATGTAAGTTTGATTTGGACTAGATTTGATGATTTCATTTAAAGTTTCAAGGTTAATTTTTTCCATAAAAGCTTTCCAAGCATCATATTTTTGTGGGCAAGAAAATATTTGCTCTTTAATAATTTTTTTATTAATATGATTTTCTTTGTCTAAAACATTTTCGCCAAATATTTTTTTTGCTTCAATTTTCACTTTTTCTATTAAAAAATTTTCTGAATTTATTTTGTCAATATCTAAATGCTTTGAAAAATGAATGCAATTTTTTATTGCGTTAGCAAGAGTTGATTTTCCACTTCCTGATTTTCCTGATATCAAAATAATCATAACAACACCCCTAGCAAATTAAACAAAGTTTAACATAAAAGAAACAAAATTCAAAATAAAGTAAGTAACAATTTTTTATTATTATAATAAAATGTAATTGTGAACTAATAATTTTGGTTTGCGAAAACTTTTGTTCTCTCTTTCAAAAGTTTCTTATAATTGATAAACAACAAAAATTATTCTCCATATTTTTACATACCACATTTTTTGTGTGTATGAAAATAGGGAGTTTTTTTAAACTCCAATAGGAGAAGAAAATGAGTTCAAATCAATTTTATAAAGGTGAAAATGATATGAGAGATTTTTTACAAGAAAATTTTGGAGAAAATGTTGATTATTATGATGAAAATAATTATGCAAATGAAAATTATGAAAATTATGAAAATGAAAACAATGGTAAAGAAAATGAAAATCCAAACGAAGGTTATGGAAAAATAGAAGACGATAGAAATGATTTTGATGGAAACGAATATGATAATGAAAATATAGAAAATGTTGACGATGATGGTGAAGAAGAAACAATTGAACAACCAGTTGCTGAAAAAAATGAAAAGAAACAAGAAGAAAAAGTAGCAATGCCACAAATGGGAAAAAAGCAAGACGGTGTTCAAGAAAAAGGTTCGCAAGAAAAAACTCAACCAAAATTCGGCTTTGATCATAAAAAACGATGTCATGTTCCTTGCATTAAAATTTGTAAAATAGCTAGCACAAAATTTGCTTTCCATTGTCAAAAAGTTTGGTTTAGAATTTATGTAAAAAATTTCGGTTGTATACCAGAAAAAATATGTGTTGTTGACCACCTTGATAAATGTCTTAAATTTGTTCATGGCAGTTTGACAATAAATGGTAGATTGTTTAGAGGTTCAATTGAAAGAGGCATTCCAGTTTGTTTACGCCCTTGTGAAACCATTGTGATACAATTTGCAGTATGCATTGAAAAATGCTGTGATGAATGTTGTGTCAAAAATTTTGCTGAAGCAAGAATTGAAATACCATGTGATAGATGTTTTAAAATTTATAGTAACAAAGTATGTCTTTTCATTATTGAAAGAAAAAGAAATTGTTGTAAATTTTAATTTAATAATTAAAATATAATTAAATAAAAATAAACTTGAAAAGAACAACTTTCATTTTGGAAGTTGTTTTTTTTAATACTTTTTTAATAAATTTTGAAATGATTTCAATTTTTTGGAGTTTTTCTTTTAAAAAATAAAATATGTATTTTTTGAAATTTATTAATGTGGAATAAAGAAAACTTTAATAGCAACCTAGCGGTTTTTCTTTGTAATGAACCAAAAGTTCATCAACTGAAGATATATCATAAATTCTGTTTTCAATGCAAAACATAACTATGATATCAGTTAACTTGTTTTTAGAAAATCCAAAGCCTGCTTTTTCAAGTAAAATTTCTGCAGTGGTATAATTTGTTTTTAGAGCAATGATTAATGCAAACACTGTGCTTTTTGATGGTTGATAATCTTTGCTTGAACGGATTTTGGAAAATAATCGTCTATCCATGTTTATTCTGTTATAAATCTCAGCATCTGACAAACCAGTTTCATCAAATAATTTTAATAAATATTGTGAAAAGGTTATATTGTCTTTAATCGAATCGATGAAGTCGTTAACTTCCCTTTTTGACGACTCTTTGCAACATATTTCAGAAGAACAAAAATTATCGCTCGATTTTGCTTTTGAAAATGAAGATCTTACAAAAATCTTGGCATTTCATCTATATAGTTTATATTGATGAATTGTTTTAGTTTTTTAAAAATATTTTTATCCATTGTTTTAAATGTCGCATTCAAAGCGACCATTTCCCCTTTACAATATTTTATTATAAAGCCGTTCTTAAGACAAGAAAATAATATCACAAAATTTAAGGAGATAGCAATGGAAAAAAAATTAACAGAACTAGTTTTCATTCTTGATAGGAGTGGCTCAATGGGCGGGCTTGAAGATGAAACCATCAAAGGTTACAATTCGGTTGTTAAAAAACAATCAGAAATTGGAGGTAAGCTTTTAATCACAACTGTGCTTTTTGATAATGAGTACGAAGTTGTGTTTGATGGAGTTGAGCCAAGTAAGGCAATATTAGATAATGATATTTATTTTGTAAGAGGCTCAACAGCGATGCTTGATGCAATCGGAAAAACAATCACTTCACTAAAAGATAGATATTTAAAATTGCCAGAAGACAAAAAGCCAGCTAAAACAATTATTGCAATAACAACTGACGGCTATGAAAATGCAAGCAGAGAATTTACATATCTTTCAGTTCAAAGTCTAATTAAAGAACAAAAGGAAAAGGATTGGGATTTCATTTTTCTAGCATCTGGAATTGATGAAAAAAAGGTTGGCAATAGTATTGGTCTTTCAAAAGATGATATTTTGCCTGCATTCTGTAAGACTAAAAAAGGCATGCAAAGTATGAGTAAAAGTATGTGCGAAGCAATGTCATCAAGAAGAAAATATTATTAAAATTATGTTAAAAACGCAAATTTTACTAAAAATTTGCGTTTTTTTTAAAAAAATTAATCTTTAATTTAAAAATATAAAAATATTTTTAAATTAATTTCTTCAATTTTTCTTTTTTATATTAATAATTGTTTTTAAAAACTTTTTAATTTTATTATTTTTTACAATTTGATTTTGTGCGGTATTACTATTTGCATGTTTATAAATTATAAAATTTTAAACAGTTCTTGTTTTTTTTGAAATTTTTATGAAGTTTTTATTTTAATTAACAATAAAAATTAGAATATATATTAATTCGTATCGAATAGACTTTGAAGACAAAAAGTTTTATACTATAAAAAGTTAAGGAGCTAACATATGAAAGAGATTCCAAAATATATTGACCATACCCTTTTGAAAGCATTTGCAAAAGAAGCGGAGATTGAAAAACTATGTGAAGAAGCAAAGGAGTATGGATTTTTTAGCGTTTGCGTTAATCCATGCAATGTTTCAAAGTGTCATGAACTATTAAAAAATAGCGTCGTTAAAGTTTGCACTGTTATTGGATTTCCACTTGGACAAAATGCAACAGAAACAAAAGTTTTTGAAACTGAGCAGGCATTGAAAGATGGAGCAGAAGAAATTGACATGGTTATCAATGTTGCAAAACTTCTCGATAAAGATTACGGATATGTGGAAAACGAAATTAAACAAGTTAAAAAATCTTGTGGAAACAAGACACTAAAAGTTATTATTGAAACTTGTTATCTAAGCAAAGAAGAAATCGAAAAAGTTTGCACTCTATGTTTAAACGCAAAAGCTGATTTTGTGAAAACAAGCACGGGATTTGGAACGAGCGGAGCAAGTGTTGAAGTGATTAAACAAATTAAAAGTGTTGTTAAAAACAATGCAAAAATCAAAGCAAGTGGTGGAATTAAGACAAAAGAATTTGCTCTTGAACTTATTGATGCAGGAGCAGACAGAATTGGAACAAGCAGTGGTATTGTCATTGTTAAAGATTAACTTTTTTTGAATAAATGTTGTCATTTAATTATTGGATAATTATCTTTTTCTTTACTTTTAGTATAGTTTTTTAATATATCCTATTGGGTAAAAAAATTAGTTTGCGTCTTCTTTTTTTAGCTTTATCATTTTATTTATATAAATTTAGTAAAATATAAACTTCTTTTTGAAGATTTTCTTAAAACATTTGAATATGAAAAAGGAGCAATTGTTTCCATAAATGAAAAAATGTTGTTCCTTTTTGTTTTTAATTAACTAATATTTTATGTTTTTTGTTTTTAAACTTAGTAAAATCATGATATTTTTGCTTATTAGTTTTCGTCAAATTTTGGAATGTAAGAAGTTGAAGAACTTTCAAGGTCTTGATAAAATCCATTTGTCAGCCCATGTTTTTCGCAAGCAGAAACAACAATTTTGTTTTCAAGCGGTTTTATTTTTTGATTGAGCCAAGGGATTGAAAAAGTTTTGTAGCAAGGTGTGTATTGACTCATTATGCTAACAATTGTGCTTTTTGGAAGATTGGAAGCAATCCAATCAACAATTTTTAGGCTATCTTTTGTTTGGGTTGGCAAAATTAGGTGTCTTAAAATTAAACCTTTTTTCATTATTCCATTTTCAATGATGTCATCAGGTTGAATTTCTTTCATTTTCAAAATTGCCTTTGTTGCAATTTCATAGTAATCTTTGGCATTTGAAAGTTTTTCTGAAAGCTCACTCGAACAATATTTTAAGTCAGCAAGAAAAATATCAACGAAGCCCCTAAGCTCTTCAAGCGTTTCAGGAAGTTCGTAACTGCTTGTGTTCCACACAATTGGAATTGTCGGTTTAAAAATTTTTAATGCTTCAACAATTTGTTTTGAGTAGTGAGTTGGTGTTACCAAATTTATGTTGTGTACGCCCTTTTCCTGAAGATTTTTAAAAACTTCTGCAAGCTCTTTAATGGTGTATGATTTTCCAACACCGCCAGAACTTATTTCGCTGTTTTGACAATAAATACATTTAAGATTGCAACCTGCAAAAAAAATTGCGCCACTACCTTTTGTGCCACTTATGATTGGTTCTTCCCACTCATGAATCATTACTTTTGAAATTTGAACTGTGTTTGTTTCGCCACAAACTCCAGCTTTCAAATTTCTGTTTATTCCACATTTGCGTGGACATCTTGAACAAATCTCTTCCATTTTTGCCTTATTTGTTTTCATTTTTGATTTTGTCAGCAAGAGAAACTATGAAATTTTTCATTTTTGGAGCGAGTTTTTCATTTCTAAGTGAAAATTCAACAACGGCTCTAAGATATCCAAATTTGTCGCCAGTGTCATATCTTGTGCCGTCAAAATCATATGCAATTACTTTTTCAGATTTTGATAGGTTACTAAGAGCATCACTTGAATTGTATTCTCCATTTTTTCCTTGCTCAACTTTTTCTAGAAAACTAAAATAATTTGATTTCATAACAAATCTTCCAAGACTAACAAGAGTGCTTTTAACTTCTTCAAATTTAGGTTTTTCTGTTATGCCACAAATTGTATGCTCTTTGCCATTTTTTTCGTTGAACTCAATTACTCCATATTTTGGAGCTTCTTCTCTTGTTACATTTTGAACTCCAACAACACTGCAACCTGTTTTTTCAAATGTTTCAATAAGTTGAAGCGAAACTGGTTTTGGCTCAGCAAACATGACATCGTCAGCAAACATAAGCAAAAACGGTTCGTTTCCAACAAACTTTTTTGAAAGAAGAACCGCACCAGCTGTGCCATTTAAATTTACTTGAAAAGCAAATTGTATGTTGTATTTTGTTAATGAACTAATTGCATTCATTGCTTCAGCATTGCCAGAAATTCTTGTTTCAAGCATTGGATTTGGTGAAAAATGGTTTTGAATGCTAGATGAATTTACTCCAATAATAATAAGTATTTCTGAAATTCCACTTTTGACTGCTTCTTCAACAACAACTTGAATTGCGGGAGTGTCAACAATTGGTAACATGGTTTTTGAAACGGCTTTTGTGAATGGTAGAAAACGAGTTCCGAACCCAGCAGCTAGTATTACTGCTTTTTTAACGCTGTTAATCATAATAAAAATCTAGTCCTTTTGCAAAAGTATTATCTACTTCTTGCACTATGATACAAAAGATCAATTGCAAGAGTACAAGCAATGAAGAAAGGTGCATTTGTTTCATCAAAAACATCAAGAATGTAACTATCTGTCAAATGAATGATTTGTTTTGAAAGTCTTCCAATTGGAACTCCATCGCAAAGAATTTCATAGTTCCATGACAAAATGTCGCCTTCAATGGAATATTCATGTTCATCACTTGTGATTTTAAATTTACGGAGCAATGAAAATTTGCGTTTAATTTTTGCAATTTGTTGTCCTGTTGAATCATAAATTCTGAACTCAGGTAAAATTCTGAACAATTTTCTTCTAACAGTGATCAAAAGATTGCCTTCAGCATCAAAAACTGATCTTTTGTTAGTAATTGAAAAAAGTTTGCTTACAACTTTGTATACGATGGCATCGTTTTCATCAGTAACATTAAATTTGTCTGTAATTGTGAAAATTTTTTGACTGATTTTTAATCTCATACCTTTCTCCCTTAATAAATTACCTTTGTTATAAATTATGTTTTATAACAAAAATGAATATAGCACAAAATTTTTTAAACTCAAAACAAAACTTGTTATTTTGAATGAAATATAAATGCTTCTTTTAAATTAAGTTTTAATTTTGTTACATTTGTTGTTTTGAAAGATGAAAACTTAAAGAATATGTACTGTTATAAAATTGATTAAATAAAATTTATGTGATAATATTTTTGTATGGAAAGAGAACTTGATATGTGGAGCTTTGGAAATGACAAGCAAACTGCGGATGGTTTGTTTGAACTTGCTTCTTTAAAAATCAAAACTGCAACTTGCAGTTTGTATTTGGATTGTGAAAAGTATGGGCTGGGGTTATCAATTTTGTGTAACTGGGACAAAACAAAATCTCTTTTAATCAGAACAACCAAATTGTATATTTGTAAGTTTTGTGAAGTAAGCAAAGAGCATGCTTTTAAGGAAGGCGAAGATGACAGGACTTATGAAAGTTGGAAATCAATTCATAGCGAATTTTTTGAAAAAGAGTGCAAGGAAAACGGTTTGAAGTTTTGTGATGACACACTCATTGTATGTGAAGAGTTTGAGCTTGCCTAAAAAGGTGATTAGATATGGAAAAAGAAAAGATTTTGGAAATGGATATGAAGTTGATGACAAGTCATACATGAAAATTGATTTTGTGATTGACATGAGAAGAAGCAAACAAGATTTTTCCATAAAAATGGGGGCAACAAATTGAAATTATCAAACATTTTTAAACATTTATGGTTAATAACAAAGCACAGGCATAGAGTGTTTTTGCTTTGCACAAAATGTGGTTTGTTTTGGCGTGGACTTTTGCATGATTTGTCAAAATATTCATGTGTTGAGTTTTGGGAAAGTGCCAAGTTTTACACAGGTTACCGTTCCCCAATCTCAATTTGTAGAGAAGTAAAAGGTTATTCTCTTGCTTGGCTTCATCACAAAGGCAGAAACAGACACCACATTGAGTATTGGTATGATGAAGATTCCATTTTGCAAGCAGTTGTTCCATACAAGTTTGCCGTTGAAGGTATTTGCGACAAAATTGTTGCAACAAAAATCTATAGAGGAAAGTCTTTTGAGCTTTCTGATGTATTATTGCACTGGAATAGAATGAAAAGCAAATTGCATGCAAATGAAAAAGTTTTGCAATTTTATGATAAAGTTCTTACAGATTTAAAAGACTATGGCGAAAAATATGTGGAAAACAGCAAATATCTCAAGAAAACCTACACAGAAATTTGTGAAAAATAATTGTTATTTTGTTTGCTATTTTGTGAGATTCAATTTACTCTAAAAAAGAGTACTATATGGAATATACTAAATTTAGTAAAAAAATGTTTCATAGGTGCTTTTAAAAAGTTATTTCATGAATTCATCAATTTAATTTCTACACATAAAAAAAATAAATATAAAAAAAAGGGGGGAATATGAATAATATTATCATTGGAAAACAAGAAAACATTAAATATGATTTCAGAGAAACTTGCTTTGGAATTGTCGTTAAAAATGACAAATTGCTTGTTGTAAAAAAAGACGAACAATATTCATTAATTGGCGGCGGACTCGAAAATGGTGAAAATTTTTATGATTGCATAAAGCGTGAGTTTTTGGAAGAATCAGGATACACAATAACAAAAGTCAATGATTTGGCTACTATTGATTGTTTTTGGTTGGCAGGCGGAAAATGGCCATTAGAATCACTTGCAAACATTTTTGTTGTTGAAATTGATTACAACACAAAAGTTGAACCTTTGGAAAAAAATCATACCATTGAATATATTGAACTTGAAAATGCGATTGACTTGTTGCCACTTTCTTATCACAAAAAAGCTATAGAGATTTTTTTGTCAAACAAAAATTAATTTATAAAAACTTGAGAAATATAACGATTTTATTGCCAAATATTATTATAATTTTCTTATCAAAAAAATTAAAATTCTGTAAAATTGACTTAATTTATATTTTTTCATTATATTTTTTTAAACCTTGACTAAAATTTTCTTTAATATAATTTATAAAAATCTAAAAATTACTAATTCATAGTAATTTTTTTCATAATTATTTTTTAAATTCAAAGCATAGTCTTGCAAAGGCAAAGGCAAAAAGATGTAAGGATATAATAAATGGAGTTCAAAAAATCTGCACAAATTTAGTTTGGGCAAAAGATTTTTTGGACGAACCCCATAATAGGAGGGGGAGCTGGGAGGGGAACCAAAAAATAGCAAGTTAGCAAAATGACAATTTTGCGTACCTGCGTAATTTTTTTTGGTGCCACCCCAATATAAATAAAAAAACACCTTTTTAGGTGCTTTCAATTTGGTAGGAACAAGTGGACTCGAACCACCGACCTTTGCCTTATCAGGGCAACGCTCTAACCAGCTGAGCTATGTTCCTATATTGGTGGAGAATATCGGGTTCGAACCGATGACCTC
>JBAXZR010000016.1:0-27802 GCA_041670165.1 Clostridia bacterium | reverse complement strand
AGCTTTTATTCAATTCGATGAAACTTCTCAAGCTCCATTTTTCAATTATTATGCCACAAACGGAAAAGAGCATGTGGTTTGGTTTGAAGACGCACGAAGCATAAACGCAAAACTTAACACCGCGTCAGAATATAATCTTGCAGGAGTTAGTTACTGGACAATAAACAGAAACTTTCCTCAAGCTTGGCTTGTTCAAAACTCACTATATGATGTTGCAAAATTAATCTAACAAAAGAAATAAAATAAAAATCTTAAGACAATTAAACAACATAAAAAAATCTGCAAGATGCTCAAAAATTTGGGCATCTATTTTTAAACTTAACAAACGATTTTTTTTAAAACTTTTATGAAAAAAATCTAAGACAAATCTTTAAACTTTAATTTTATTATGTTTTTTTAAAAAAATAATATATTATTAAATTTGAATGGAGATATAAATGAAAAAGTGGATAGCTTTGGGATTATGCTTGATTCTTGTTATAGTGATTTTACTAAGCATTGTCATATCCAAAAATCAATTAATTGAAAATTATATGCTCTATTATGAAATGGGAGAGAGCATAACAATTTTGCAACTAACAGATTTACATGTTAACGATGAAGAAACTATGAATACTTCGAAAGTCTACATTGAAAAAACCATCACTGAAGCAAACCCAGACTTAATTGTTTTAACAGGTGATATTTTTGTGTATCAAGGAATTAATGTTGCAAACAAACTTGCCATAATTGAAAAGTTTGTCAATTATTTAGATTCATTCGGTTTGAAGTGGTGTTATGTATTTGGCAATCATGATGAAGAATCTGGTGTAAGCAAAAATCAAATTGGCAATATAATTTCCAAAGCTCAAAATTCACTCTTTTTAAATCTAAATGATTTCGTTTATGGTTCTAGCAACTATGTTGTAAATTTAACAAACGACGGTAACACTATTTTCTCGCTTTATATGTTCGACTCAAATTCATATAGATTTTATTTAAAAAATTTTGATATTGGCTATGATTATATTCATTCTTCACAAATCAAATGGTATCAAGATGCTGTTGCTTACAATTCAATAAATGGACAAGTCATTCCTTCTTTTGCATTTTTTCACATTCCTCTTTGTGAGTTCTTAGTCGTCTATAATTTATATAGTGAAGGATTGGTTGAGGGCAATGGAGAAAACAATGAAGATTGTTGCGCACCAAATGAAAACTCTGGTTTGTTTGCCAAAATGAAAGAACTGGGAAGCACAAAAGCAATCTTTGTTGGACATGATCACATAAACAACAGCAATTTGCTATATGAAGGAATATGGCTTTGCTATGGTGTTAAATCCGCCCCAACAAGTTATTATGACATAGACATGCTAGGCGGACAAAAAATTGTGATAAACAATGACGGAAGCTTTGAATTTTCCCGCATTTTTGTAACAGTTTAAGTTGAAATTAAAAAATTGCAGATTAAATATCTGCAATTTTATTTTGTGGATTTCAAGGTCTGTTTGGATAAGTTATTGAAGAATCGTCCAAATAATAAGTGATATATCTTGAAGAATAATAATAGTTCCAATTAACAACTGCTTTATACGCGTCAATGCTTCCTTCAGGAACAGTAATAAAGAAATTTGGTCTTTGATTATCAGCAGTGATTGTGCCAAATAAGCCTATTGCATTAATTGTTGGAGGAATTTTTCTATCAATTGAGATATACATACTTGAATAGCAATTTGAAAATGCATAATTTCCTATTGATTGAATACCTTTTCCAATATCAACTCTTGTTAAATAATAACAATATCTAAATGCCTCTTGTTCAATTCTTTCAACGCTATCTGGAATGTCAATCTTAAGTATATAAGCATACATAAATGCCGATTTACCAATTAACACAACACCATTTTTAATTTCAAGTTCTTTAATTGCTTTGTTGACAAATGCAATTTCAAATGAAGAAGCTTCAACTGAAAGACAAGTGCTAGGAATGACAAGTTTGCCATCAGTTAAAAGGCTCGTGCATTGATAAAATGCTTTTTCTCCAATATTTTTAAGCCCCTCATTTAAAATCAAGTCATACATGTTGTAACAATTTGAAAATGCCATTTTGCCTATACTTGTTACACCGCTAGGGATAACAATGTCAGTAAGGCTCAAGCATGTATAAAATGCTTTGTCATTTATGGTTGTCAAAAATTCTGGAAGAACAACATTTGAAGCACCATCAATATTATAATCATTGGCACTATTCATGCTATCAAACGCACTTGTGCCAATGCTCAATACTTTTTTACCATTAATATATGATGGAATTACTAGCGTTTCTTCAGTAATAGTTTCACTATTGTAACTCACAAGCTTAACACAATTTGATAATTCATAAAAATTGTATAATTCATTTGAACCAACAATTCCCCAGCCAGCATAAAGGGTCATGTCATCTGAAGGAAGGTCTGATGAAAAATTCCATTCTTGAACAAAATCTACACCATCTTTAAGCCACCAACCACAAAACACATAGCCTGCATAAGTTGGTTCAACTGTTGGTTTTGTAATTTTTGTTAAATATGACAAACCTTGTTGAGTGGCAGGGGTTATGCCCTCTCCACCATTATTATTAAAAGAAATTGTGTAAAACTCTTGAGTCCAGCAAGCGTACAAAGTAACATCTCTATCAGCCCTGTCCGATGCAAAGTTCCACTCATTAACACATTCTTTTTCAGTATACCAACCAGTCAACCCATAACCTGCCCTTGAAGAAGAAAGATTTGGATCAACCACATAATTTCCCGCGTCAAGAATTTGAGTTTCAGGAGTGTCAATAACTTCATAGCCACTCATATTGAAAGAAACAACACAAATTTGCATCCAAGAAGCATAAAGGGTTAAATTTTCTTCTGGCATGGTTGAAAAAACATACTCAGTTGTAAGTGTGGCATCGGTGAACCAACCAAGAAATCTGTTGCTATCTTTTGTTGGCAAAGTTGGAGCAACAATATTAGTTCCCTTAACTTTTATATAAGGCAACAAGTTTGAGCCACCATTTGTGTTAAATGTAATGATATACATATCCCAACTTGCATATAGTTTAACATCTTTTTTAGGCATTTTTATTAGTTCAAAAGGTTGTGTGTATTCTTCGTCATAATACCAACCAGTAAAGGTGAAACCATCTCTTATTGGCTGTGGAAGAGTTAAGCGAGTCCCCTCAATATCTTTGATGCTTTCAACAGTTTGTTCTGTTTCATAATTCAAATCAAAAGAAATTGTATATTTTTTTACATAAAAAAGTGCAAAATATCCCACTATTGCAGCGATAATAATTAATATAAAACTAATTAGCAAACCTTTTTTCATAAATTCCCCTAACTTTTATCAGTATATCACCGAGTTTTAAATTTGCAAAATAATTAAACTAGTTTACTCGAAATTTAAAACTATAATTAAATTTTTTATTTGGCAAAAAATCATTCTGAATATCAATTTTTTTTAAAAAAATGAATAATAACGCAAAAAGCTTCAATTTGAAATATATTTTTACTCATTCAAGTTTTTCTCCCCAACTCATTTCTTAACACTGACTTCCTACTCTCATATATCTAATCCAATTTAACATAGACTATACAAATTTTATTAAATAATTATTTTGTTATTTCTATTAATTTTGAATTTGTTTTTTTAGCAAACATTATTAATAAACTATTATTCCTTGAAATATTTAGCACATTTTTCTCACAAATTAAAATCAACTTGTGTTACAATAAAGCTTAAACAAAGAGGTATCAAAATGTATATATTAACACTTAAGAAAGGTGAAGAAAAAAGAATTAATGGCGGTGATCCATGGGTTTTTGCCAATGAAGTTGAAAAAATTGAAGGAAAAGATATTCAAGGTAGCATTGCAAAAGTTGTTTCTCATGATGGAAATTTGGTTGGTTATGGCTATATTAATCACAAATCAAAAATTTTGGTAAGGCTACTAACAAAAGACGAAACTCCAATTGATAGAAATTTTTTCTTTAATAGAATAAAAAAGGCAAACGATTTTCGTGTTAGCCTTGGATACAGCAACAATTATCGTGTTGTTTTTGGTGAATCAGATTTGTTACCAGCCCTTGTTGTTGACAAATATGGTGACTATCTTTCTGTACAGTTTTTGGCTCTTGGCATGGAAGTTAGAAAACAAATGATTGTTGACATTCTTGTTGAAATTTTTAATCCAAAGGGAATTTATGAAAGAAGTGATGTTGCCGTAAGAGAACTTGAAGGCTTGGAAAAAGTTAAAGGTCCACTTTATGGAGTGTTTAATCCAAAAGTAGAAATCGTTGAAAACGAACTAAAAATGATTGTTGACCTTGAAAACGGACA
This sequence comes from Clostridia bacterium, assembly GCA_041670165.1. GTDB lineage: Bacteria > Bacillota > Clostridia > Christensenellales > UBA1242 > JBAXZR01. Next base: position 23,455 of record JBAXZR010000016.1, on the reverse strand, counting down.
AAAGACAGGCTATTTCCTTGACCAAAAAGAAAACAGAGACAATCTTAAGTTTTATGTTAAGGACAAAACTGTTCTTGATTGCTTTTGCAATGTTGGTGGCTTTTCACTGTGTGCAAGCAAGTATGGAGCAAAAGAAATTACTGCTGTTGACATAAGCGACAAAGCTCTTGAGACTGTAAATGAAAACGCAAAACTAAACAATTTAACAAACATAACAACAATTTCAGCTGATGTTTTTGAGCAATTAAGATTATACAAAAAAGAAAACAAAAAATTTGATGTTATCATTCTTGATCCACCTGCTTTCACAAAAAGCAAAGACACAGTCAAAGAAGGTTACAAAGGCTATCGTGACATAAACATGCTTGCTCTCAAACTCATCAACAAGGGCGGATTTTTAATTACTTGTAGTTGTTCTCAGCATCTTTCAATCAATTTGTTCTTAAACATGATTCAAGAAAGTGTAAAAATCACAGGAGTAAACGCAAAGTTGGTTGAGTTTAGAACTCAAGGCAAAGACCATGCCACACTTCTTTCCACCGATGAAAGTTTATATCTCAAAGTCGCCGTCATCAATGTTTTGTAATAATAATTATTCTAAAAATCACATAAAGTTGTAATATAACTTTTTTTAAAACTGTTTTAAATAATTATTTTTTAATAAAATCAATCTTAATTTTAAAGCACAGTCTAGCACTTTACTTCTCATATTTATTTATAAAAAAAATCATCGTTTTATGAAATGCCCAATAAGGGCTCACTCATCACATGATTTTTTTATTAGAAATACAAGTTTAATTAATTCCATTGATTATAGTCAGTTGTAACTTTAGTCCACATTGTGTAGCCTGATTTGTCAGAAGTTGCTGGTTCAAAATAAGCATAAACAAATTCATAATTGTCAACTTCTTTCCAACTTCCTAAGTCCATAGAACCATAAATATCATCATAACCATCTGGGGCATCACAAAACTCATCATGTTCACCTTCTGTTAGTCCACAACCATCACAACAGCCATCTTCATTTTCATCATAGAAGTAATCATGTTCCCATTCTTGTCTTCCACAATTATCGCAATAACCATCACCGTAATTATCAGTAAAATATTGAGCTCGATAATTTTCATCATCACAATAACCATCCGGACCATCTTCGATGAATCCAAAATAAGTTCCAGTTACAAATTCATTTTGTTCAAACAATTGACCCGTTGGATTAATTGTGTCTATGACATAAATTATTTCTGCTTCAGTAAGTAAGTAAAAAATATTTGAACTGACTGATGTATTAGTAACAATTGATGAATAAATAATTAATTCTTGAAGGTTTGTAAAGTAATTATTTTTTTCACCAATTGTAACAACTGAACTAGATATTGTAAGGCTAGTAAGATTCTTATTACCATAAAAAGCAGAATCTGAAATTTCAGTCACTCCGTTTGCAATTTCATATTCTGTACCAGATTTATTACATGGGTAACATATTAAAATTGTTCCAGCTTTATTAAAAAGGATACCATCAATAGATTTATAATCTTCATTATTTTCATTAACAATAATTTCAGTTAAAAATAAACAGAGAGAAAACGCAGAAGAATCAATATTTGTTACATTGCTTGGAATTGTTACACCCGTTAGTCCTGCGCATCCAAAAAAAGCATGATCGCCAATACTTGTTACACTATTTGGTATTGTAATATTTGTAAGTCCTGTACAATTTTCAAAAGTGCAACCTCCAATACTTGTTACACCACTTGGTATTGTGATACTTGTGAGCCCTGTGCATCCAGAAAAAGCACTATTACCAATATTTACTATACTGTCTGGTATAGCGATGGTTATAAGACTTGTACAGTAACGAAAAGCTTGATTACCAATACTTGTCACACTATTTGGAATTGTGACGGATGTAAGCTTTGAGCAATACTCAAAAGTGCAAGAACTAATAGTAGTCACACTGCTTGGAATTGTTACACTTGTTAGTCCTTTGCAATTTTGAAAAGCAAATGTTCCAATACTCGTTACACTACTTGGTATTGTGATGCTTGTAAGTCCTGTACAATTTTGAAAAGCATTGCCAGCGATTTCCTTCGTATCTGGTAATAAAGTAATAGATGTGTTTGAAGGCATCATTCCCTTATATTTATAAACCACTTTTCCAACATAAATTAAGCCGTCAGATTGAGCGCCATACCATGCGGTATTATAAAATGCGTTTCCTCCAATACTATTTATATTATCTGGAATTGTGATGTTTGCGAGCGCTGTGCAATTATGGAAAGCACATTTACCAATACTTGTTACACTATTTGGAATTGTAATATTTGTTAAATTTGTACAACCATAAAAAACATAACTACCAATTTTTGTAAGATCACTTGGAACATTAATTGTAGTAATGCTTGTACAATTTTTAAAGTAATTATTAACACTACCATAGCTGTCATTTTGAAAATCATTTTCTAGTAGTTTGTTTCCTGTTTGAAAAGTTATTGTTGTAAGATTTGTACAATAACTAAAAACATTAGCTCCAATAGTTGTTACACTGCTTGGAATTGTGATACTTGTAAGATTTGAACAACCATAAAAAGCACTATTTCCAACAATTGTAACACCGCTTGGAATTGTAACGATTGCAAGTCCTGTACATCCATAAAAAGAACCATATCCAATACTTTTTAAACTACTTGGAATTGTGATACTTGTAAGCCCCGTACAATTTTCAAAAATACCATTAGATGTACCGACTGTGTCATTATTTAAATTAATAGAAGTATTGGCTGGCATTGTTCCTTTATATTTATAGGCAACTTTTCCTGCATAAATAAGTCCATTTGGCTTACTATTATACCAAGCAGTATTAATAAATGCAGATGCTTCAATATTAATTACACTTTCTGGTATATTGACATATGTTAAGCTTGTACAATCTTTAAAAGTAGAATAGTAAATATTTGTCAGACCATCTGGAATTGTGATACTTGAGAGCCTTGTGCAATGTTCAAAAGCTGAAGAGCCAATACTTGTTACAGTACTTGGAATTGTTATACTTGGAATCCCTGTACAATGTAAAAACGCTGCCATACCGATACTTGTCAAACCATCTGGAAGCGATAAACTTGTTAAAATTGAAGCGCACCAGAAAGCTTTTGCACCGATACTTATACATGCACTATTTTCGGCGAAATTCAATGCTTTAATTATAGGATTATCTGAAGAATTCCCAGAACAGAATATATTGGCAGGAATTCTTGTTACATTTGCTGCGACATTTACTATTATCCCATTTCCATTTGTTCCTGCTTTATAAAAAGCTAGATTACCAAAATCCTTAAAACAATTGCTCATATTGGTAGCATTAAAATTAATCTCAGTCAAATTTGTGCAATTATAAAAAGCACCATCCTCAATACTTATCATATTACTTGGAATTGTTAAATTTGTAAGTCCTGTACAAGAATAAAATGCATATTTTCCTATATTTGTTAAACTGTCTGGAAAGGTGATGCTTGTTAAGCCAGCAAGATTACCAAAGGCCGAATTGCTTATTGTGGTAACAGGTTTCCAGTTGTATTTTTCTGGAATCACAAGAGAACCTGTTGGTAAACTTGAAGCATTTTTTTCAACTGAATATTCAGTATCGGAATTAATTGAATTAAAGGTTATATTTGTTGGATTTCCAAATTTAGCATAAAGAGTGCTTGATCCTGAATATGGGAGCTCAACTTTTTGAGTGTAGTCTTGATCTTCGTAAAGACCATAGTATGCTGGTTCACCTTCAACAATCATTTCTGGAATGTTTTCTTCTGTTAAAGGTTCTGCAGTGTTAAGAGAAATTGTTTTTGCTACTGGGTTAAAAGAGAAGTTTTCGGTTGCAGCTCCAATATTTCTAAGAGTCGTAGAAAATCCATTGTTAAAAGCAGTTACACTTTTGCCATTATCAGAAATGTCAAGTGTCGTAACAATTGTTGCAGTTTTAAGTGCTTCAACAGTAATAGCTCCACTTGTATATGTTGCATTTGTAATTGGGCTTGCATTGTTTATTGAATAAACGCATGTTCTGTCTATGTTAGTGCCACCAAGATTTGTTCCATTGAAAGCATCATAAGCTTGTCCACTAAGTTCAAAAGAAAGTGATCTTTCATCAGAATTGTTTACAATTGTGAGTGTAATCACAATTGGCTCTGTTTCATTAGCAAATTCCATTGCTGAACCAATTGCCCATGTTCCAAGTTTTCCTTCAGGGTCACCCGCGAGTGTTGAAACCGGACCATAGTTAGCAAAAGTTTCCGCCTTTGCTCCTGTAACGGTTCCGGTAACAGTTGACAAAACATGAATAGATATGAAATCTACAGTGTTAACCACTGGAAGAGTTTGAGTTAAAGCAGCCCAAACAGCAAAGCCCATAACCACAAGTGCAAGGCACATGCTAATCATGGTTGAAACGATTTTTAATCGCGTTTTCATATTTCCCTCTTGGCCGAACAAACATTCCTTAACTCGACCCAAGCCATTTCATTTGATTAAAAAATATATTGTATAAAATTATTCTATACATTATTATTTTTTTTGTCAAACATTTTTCTGCATTTTTTTACAAAATTATTTTTGTTCATGAACTTTGCTTCAGCATAATAATTTTGAATACAACTTATTTTTTACACTTTAAATAAGAAATGTATTTTAATTCAATTAAAATTGGGTTTACACAAAATATAATTTCTTCAATTAATAGAATGTTTTATAACAAATAAATATAAAACAAATTTTTTATTAGAAAAATTATTGACAATTTTTAAGGTTGTGTTATATTTAATTTACTAATTTAGTAAATTACTAATATAGTAATAAAGGAAAAAGTTATGAAAATACCAACTTTGTTAAAACACAAACCAGTGATTGTTTCTGAAGATTATGACAAAATTGACGGAAGAATTGTTTCTTCTGATGCAAAAGGTCTTTCAATTGGACTTGCACAATGGAATGACAGAGGAAAAGTGGATATTTCTGCAAAAATTTGGCGTTATACTGGCGACAAATGGTCAAGGCAATCAGAAGAAATGCCAATACACAGAGTTTTGGATTTAGCCATTTTTGTTTGTAGAACAAAATTATTTTTTCGTGAAGCTTACAAGCATAAGTCTTTTAAAGAAGAAAAAGAACAAATTGATAGAATTGCTTTACAAGGTGGAGCAATGAATGTTGGTTTGTGCAAAGAAAATGAATTTTTAGATGAAGATATTGAAACTATAAATTCTGTTTTACTTAAAGATGATGAAATAATTTCTGAAAGACTGGCAAGACTTTCTGAAATATTAAAAGAATTGGGGTATTAAAAAATGAGTGGTTTAAGTAAAAAAGAATTGATTGCCCAGTACAAACAAAGAAAAATAATAGGCGGTGTTTATGCCGTTAAAAACATAATAAACGGTAAAATTTTTATTGATTGTGCTTTGGAAATTAAAGGTAGCAAAAATCTTTTTGATTTTGCTGTTCAAAACAACACAAATTTTCATTACAAAATTGAAGAAGATTGGAAAAAATATGGCGGTTCTTCATTTACTTTTGAAATTTTGGAAGAGATTAAAAAAGGTGAATTACAAACAGATGATGAATACAAAAGAGATGTTCTTTTGTTAAAAGAATTGTGGCTAGAAAAAATTTCCGCTGATAAATTGTATTAACTTCGATTAAAAATTAAATTTTATAATTTGGACAAATGTAAATTTTTCATTTTATAACAGTTATTATTATGCCATTGCCCTGGCAAAAAGATGTCCATATAACAATCCCCCAAAATATAAGTTCATATGGGATACTAATTAAAATAGAAATAAATCCATTAATATTAAAAATAGCTCCAATAAAGAGCTATTTTTATTAAATTTATATTGATATATTTTTAGTTAAATTTTCCGTGTAAATCTTTTAAGTTTGAAAAACAATAGATCTAGAGGAAAACAATTAAATTTTTATGTTTTTTTAATATGTCAATATCTAGAAAACATAATTTTTAATTTAGTCTTTTGAAAGTTGAAAAGTGCAATTATACAAAAGGAATTTTTATATTCTTACTTTTATTGAAAAAACTCAACTATAAAATATTTACAAATTTCACATTCTTATGTTTCGTGGGATAAGAGTGTTAAGAGTTGCAAGCTGAGTTGAAAGAGTTGTGTTCATAATCACAAGCTGTCTATCAATTGATGAAACATTTACTTGTCTTTGAAGCCTTGTTATAAGATTCATTATATCAACAATAAAGGTGTAAATATATTCAACAGCTGGTCTGAAATTTCTTGGAATGGTGTTTTTGGGAAACAATATTGGCGGACGGTTCCCACTTAGTTCAGTATAAATTTGTCCTGCTGTGAAAGCCAAAATTCTTGTTTGCTCCTGAAGATCTTGAATTGTTTGCCTTTCTCGTGGAGTTTGAGCTTTTGCTAATAATTGTATGTAATAATCTTCTAATGTTCTCAAATCTTCACTTAAACGCCTACTTAGATTAATTGCGTTTTGACCTTGTGGAGGAGGATATGGAGGCAAGGGTGGAAAAGGTTGAGGCGGAGGTGGAAAAGGTGAAGGTGGAAACGGAGGAAAAGGTGGACGAGGTGGGTTTGGTTGTGGAGGAAATGGTGGACGGGGTGGATTTGGTGGCAAAGGGATTGGGATTATTGGTGGATTTGGAAAAGGGAAAGGGTGATGCGGAAGATTTGGCAATGGAATGTCAAGCGTTGGTTGATTTGGCAATGGGAAATCAGTCATATCATCAAATATAGGTGCTCTTGGCGGATTTTTGGGCATCAGAATAGACTTGTCTTCCTTATTTTTGGGCACAGCAGGAATATCAACTTCGTTTTCATCATTTTGTAATGAAGAGTTTTCACTTTTCTCCTTAATCACTATTTCACCTGTTAATTCATCTTTTACTTCACAAAATTTAGATGACAAAAATTCGTTCATAAAACCTCCAATATTCTTTCTCTTTTATGATTCAAAAAGAAAAAAGGTTAAAGTCATCAATTAACCTTACAATCAAATTAATCTTTACTATTAAATTAACACTTTTTTGTCTTTATGCTATATGTATCTAATTGTGCTTCTTTTGCGTAAGCAAATAACTCGTTCAATCATTTCTGTTCGTTGTGCACAAACTACTTTCCAATGTAAGCTTAATCTAATTTTTTCAACTCTCTATTAAAGCACTAAAAACGCATAAAAAGAACTAAAAACCGTTGGCGACCTTGTGGGTTTGTGTCAACAATCTGAAAAAAACTTTTAAGAATATAAATTTGAATACAAATTTTTAATGAAATATAGTAGCAAAAACGCACGCAAACTAGGTTTTTTCATTCATATCCAAATTAATTTTAAAACAATACAAAAAATAAATCGTATGATATAATTATGTTAATATTGGAGTTTGTTATGTTTTCAAAAACAAAAGTTGGATTGAATAATAAATTTGTTGATGCTATTGTTTTGGCAAATTTTTCTATGGAAGTAAACCAACAAATTGTTAAGCAAAAACACTTTTTTTCCATTAAATGGGAATTTTATGAAAATAAAATGCAATTTATAAACTTTGATTTGTGTTTTATTCCTTGGAAACACCAACAAAAAGAGTTGGTGTTGATAAGAAACAATTTTGACAAAAAAACTACTTTTAAAAAAATTGAAAACACAATTAAGGTTGAAAATTTTGTGTCAAGATATTATGATGATTGTTTTTTAAACAGCCAAATAAACATTAAAAATTTTGAAGGATACAAATTCATCTATGACAATACTAGTTTTTTAGCAGAATTATATATGGGGGATTCAGAAAATTGTTTATCACTCTTATACAAAGAATTGCCAAGTATTTTGTTTGAAGAGTTTGATGATGAGGATATAATTAAAGAAATTTTTATTGATGGCAGTGAAAAACATGGTTCTGCATATATTGAATTTCAATTTTATGATGGAAAAAACTCAAAAAAACCATTTAAAAAGTTAGATTTTTTTCGAGCAGATTCTTTGCTTGTTCATGTTGACAATTTAGAAGCATTTCTGTCAGTTTATGGAAAATATTTCAAAACTTGCTCTTCTCCGAATGGTGAGGGAATTTTTTGTTGTTATTGTCCAAATTTTTACACCAAAGAAAAAACTCAAGAAATTTATGATACTATAAAAAAAGATAATGTGAATTGTAGCGACAAATTGATTGAATGGTTACAAAAAGCATTTACCTATCACAATGGCTTTTATATTTTGGGAATATAAGGAAATGTAATATGAAAAATCGGTATTGTTGTTGAACTGATATTTTTAAAAATATTTTTTAAAAAAAACATTGACAATCATTATGCAAGTTGATACAATATCATTGTGATTTGTGTAAACAATACACAAAAGGAAATGTTAATATGAATAAAGATATTTTACTTGAAGATTTTGAAAACACCATTTATGAAAGAGTTGTGAAAAATGAGTTGGCTGGAGAAAAAGAAAAACCTGTTGTTTTGATTGCAGGAGCAAGTGCATGCGGAAAAGGATATATTGCCGACAAGCTTAAATCAAGCCTTGTTGAAAAAGGAATAAGACCATATATTCTTTGTCTTGATGATTTTTACAAAGGCATTTCGCTAACTATTGTGTCAAAAGCCAACAAGAATTTTTTTAACGAACAACTTGATGTTGAAGAAATTACAAGCATTGTTAAAGTAGTGATTGAAGAAAGCTCATTCGTGAATAAATTATGTGACAAAAATTATTTTGAACTTTTAAACAAATTTTCTGTTTTATATGGAAATGAAAGAGCTCAAAAAATTGTTTCTGCTTTAAAAACAGAGTTTTCAAGAATAAATTTTGATGAACCAGATGCAGTTAATTTGGAAAAAGCCGCTCAAATTGTTAATTCATTTTCAAAAGGCGAAGCTTTTGAATATCCACTTTGCACAATGGATTTCGCTCGTGGCGAACATAAACACACTCCTTCTTCAATTTTTAAAAGCTCTGATTATGACATGATTGTTGTTGAAGGTTTATATTCTCTTACAAATGATTTTCTTGAAAGCTTGAACAAAACAAATAATTTAACCAAGCTTTTCATCTCAACCGATTTTAAAACAATGCTTGTTCGTAGGCTTTCTCGTGATATTTTGAAAGGAAGAAGCTCAATGAGTGGCAAAGGGACTCTCAAATTTATGCTCAATGTTGTTCTTCCTGCATTCAACAAATACATTTTGCCAACAAAAACTAATGCTGATTTTGTTGTTTCAAATTCACTTTCAAAAAGCGAAACTTATTTAAAGCCAAAAGGAATGTTTCAAGAAAAAATCAAACTTGAAACAAGAGAAGACACTTTAAGAGTTTTAAACAGCCTAATAAAAAATCTAGATTTTAAATTTGAAAAAACAACCAAACAAGAAGATTGGTTTTTTGAAAGTCCCGATAGCCTAGTTCCTGACACTTCAAATCTTATTCGACTTCGCCTGCAAGATGATATTGTTGAAACATGCATTTTTAAAGGTTCTCCAATCTATTCTTGTGATGGCAAAAGTGTTCGTCCAACAGAAATATTTTTAAACAAGGAATCTTTTGATCGAGAGTTAGGAGAAAAAGAAGAACTTTTGCAAGCTTTTTCCAATGGCGGTCTAAAGGCTTACGCAAATGTTGTCAAAAAACGAACCGTTTTAAAAAATGATGATTTAAATTGCTTTGTTAATTTTGATGTTGTTGAAGGGCTTGGAAACTTTATTGAAATAAATTCAAATACAATTGCCAACATTAACAATCTAAAAAAAGAACTTGAAATTGAAAAAATGCCTAGTGCAAAATGTTATCTTGATGAAGTTCTTGCATTGAATAAAGAAAATTACAAAATTGAAAGTGAAGTTAAATTGCTTCTTAGCAAATTCCCTTCAATTGATTTTCAATCAAAAAAACATATTGAACAAACTTACTTAAATCTTTATTCAAAAGAAAAGATTAAACAAATTAAAAAATTCATTCCTTTCGGAAATTTCCCAGATATAAAAGAAGCAAGAGTTAGAGTGGAAAATTTTGGTGAAAAATGCTTTTTAACTTTAAAAAATAATAATAATTTGTCTAGAAGAGAAATTGAAAGAGAAATTTCTTTTAAAGATGCTCTTTTTCTAAGTAATGATGAAATAGTAGGAAAGGTATTTAAAGAAAGATACATAGCACAATTAAACACAGATTTAACTCTTGAAGTTGATAAGTATCTTGACAGAAACCTTGTGATTGCTGAAGTTGAATTTACACCTTCACTTTATAATCCAGAAACAATAATTCCGCTTGTTGAAGAAAAAATTGAAGCTCAAGTCAAAGATGTTACAAACAATCCTTTATACAAAAACGCCTATCTAGCAAAATCATATCTATGCACCCCCAAAAATGTTCCTAGTAAAACAAGTAATCACACTTTTGAATCAAAATCTGTAACAAATGAAAATTTGAAAATTTAATGGAAATTATTCAAAAAAATTTAATTTGAAAAATATAGTAATTGTTTTTGAATTAATTTCAATATTGCTTTAAAGCATAATCTTGCCAAAATATGATTTTTTGTGTTAAACTCTAATGAAATAAGGAGCAAATTATGGACACAACAAATCCCCTATATAAAAACCAAGGCATTCACGCAGTTGCTTCAATCTTTACCCTTCATGAAGGTGAAGTCAAAGTTTTGCTTATTAAAAGAACAAATGAGCCTTTTAAAGGCTCTTGGATTTTGGTTGGTGGTGCAATCTACAACAATGAAGACATTTTGACAGGAATGAATCGTGAAATTTATGAAAAAACCAAATTGCAAAATCTTAAACTTGTTCAAAGCGGTGTTTTTTCTGATCCACAAAGAGCCCCTCAAATGCGTATGATTGCCATTGGTTTTACAACGGTAGTCAACTACGAAAAAACAAAGTTCTCTTCAATAACTCCAAAAACGGAAGATGCAAAATGGTTCAAAATTAATGAAGTCCCAGTTCTTGGTTATGACCACAACAAAATTCTTGAAGAATCAATAAAGACTTTAAAATGTGACATTTTTGAAAAATCAACTTTGATTGAACTTTTGCCAAGTGAATTTACTCTGCCACAAGTACAAAAAATTTGTGAAACAATTCTTGGACAAAAGCTTGATAGAAGAAATTTCAGAAAACAATTATTACAAAAAAAATTAATTTGCCAAACGGGTAATTATGATTATTCGAGTCAAAAACGCCCTGCAAATCTATACAAATTTTGCTAATATCTTTTATATAAATAATTTATAATTTTATTTTTTTTAAGTTTAAAAGAAATTAAACAAAATAACAAAATAGACTCAAAAAAAGAATGAAAAAACTTTTTTAACCATTCTTTTTTTATTATTAATCAAATTAATAAGTTGTTGTTTAAAAAGAAATATCAATATTTCATAATTTTAGTTTTCGAATTTTTTTATTTACAATGAAAGGCTAGAAAGTGTTACAAGTTGTTTATCTTCAGCTCCATTAAACACATTGTTTGTTTGGTCAAACACCCAAATTTCTTCTTTTTTATTGATTAAAATTCCCCAAGAGATTGTGTAAGTGGTTTCTGATCTTGAAATGTTTGCATCAATTTTTGAACTTGATTCGCCATTTGGAACTTTGTAACATATTGAGCAAGCAAGCTTTTCAAAAACAATTCCTTTTTGTGAAAAAGAGTATATTCTATATTCACCATTAGTGTTGGTTTGAACAACTCCATCAATAACAAAAACATATTCTTCAAGATAAGGAGCTTTTGGCTCAAAAGCAAAACAACCTGACAAACTAAAAAGCGAAATAACAAGCATTGCCACAGTCAGAAACATTTTTTTCATTTACCCAAAGCTCCTTTTAACAAATTTTTAGATAGATTAATTAAATCATTTAATCAGCAATTTTTCCAATACGAGTTGATTTAATTGCGAAAAAGACAAACAATGCTGAAATGCCAATTGTGCTTAATGATGATGAAATCCATTGCAAAGGTGAAGGCGAAGCATTTCCTGTTGGCAACATGTATGAAGCTTTTGAAACTTCATTCAAATAGAAAAATGGTGTGTAGTTAATCAAATTTTCGCCACCAACAATGATTGTATTCAAAATGGTTGGCAACAAAATTATAATTCCAACAGCAAGGACAATTCCAGGCCAAATCTTTTTTGTTATTGCGTTCATTGATATAATCATAATCATCAAAAATATTGTGAAAACTGTAAAAAGTCCATAATTTCGGAACATATTACCAATGTCTGATACAAAATTTATAGTTGGACGCATAAAGAAAAGAGAAAGTAAAAGTGTTAGTGCAAAATGAAACAGCATAGCAATAATGCTAGCAACAACAACACTGCTCACAACAACAACAAATTTTGCAGCAATCATTTTTGATGGAGAAATTCCACAAGAAATTGGCAATGTCCATTTTTTTAACTTAATTTCTTTGCTTACGCAACCAATAACCATAATGATTATAGGAATATAAAAATATGATTGCATATACGCCATAAACATCATTGTGCCATTAAGAAAAGTTGGCTCAAAATTTGCTGCCATTTCTCCCATATCAAGTCCAAGCTCATTAATTGCCTGCATCATTCCAATTGTTAAAAAAGCCAGAAACGCCATTCCGATGCCAATGACAGTAAAAATCAAAAATTTGCCAGTTCTAAACTGTTCAATGAATTCTTTTTTTAAACAAGCTTTAAATTCTTTCATTTTGTGCCTCCTTGACTAGCTTTAAGGAATATTGTTTCAATTGAACTTGTTTTAAGTGAAATCGAATTAACACCCTTGCTTTCGCTTGTGATACATTTAAACATTTGTTCTTTTGAGTTTGGTTTAAATTTGATTTCAGCAAAGTTTCCTTTAATAATTTCACCATCAAAACTTTCACATTTTTCAGCTTTTTGTAAAACAGCTTTCAAATTTTCTTCCGTTTCACATTCAACATTAAATGCGTTTTCAGCAAATGAACTAAGCACATCACTAATTTTGCCTTCAACAACAATTTTCCCGCCAACCAAAAGCCCAACCTTGTCGCAAATTTTTTCAACATCATTCAGAATATGTGTGCTTAAAATAACAATTTTTCCTTGTTTTCTAAGTGATTCAATAATTTCCAAAACCTCATGCCTTCCTTGCGGGTCAAGTGCACTTGATGGTTCGTCCATAAGAACAACTTTGGGATTGGAAACAAGAGCTGCAGCAATTCCCATGCGTTGTTTCATTCCTCTTGAAAAACCCTTAATCTTTTTGTTTTCAACATTAACAAGTGCAACTTCTTTAAGAAGTTTATCAGCAATTTTTCTGACTTCTTCTTTGCTTTTTCCCATTGGACTTGCCAAGTACTCAAAATATTCGTACGCAGTCATAAATTCAAACATTGCTGGAATATCAAGCATATATCCAACATTTCCACTAAGATCGTTTATTGAAGTAAGTTTTTTGTCATCAATAAAAACACTTCCCTCATCTGCTTTTGAAATTTGAGAAATAATATTCATAAGTGTGGTTTTGCCTGCACCATTTGCACCAATCAATCCATAAACTTCTCCGCATTTAACTTCAATTGAAATGCCTTTTAAAACGGGAACGACGCCATATGATTTTTTTATATTTTCAACTTTTAACATAATTTTCCCCTTCCGTTCATTTTAATGTTTTTAATAAAAAGTGTCAAACTAATGACACTATTTATAACATTCTATATTATATAAACACTTGCCAACAAAAATACTTATTTGAAAAGTTTATATTTTTTAATGTGATCAACAACTTCTTTTGTTGTTAAATCATCAATAGGCTTGCCCTTTTGCACATTTGTTCTAATTTGAGTTGAAGATATGCTTTCAATAACAATGGATAAAATGTAAATATTTGATGCATGATCTCTTAAAAAGACATCATTACCAATAAGAGTTTCCAAGTTTTCTTTGTCACGACTCACTGCAATCATTTTGAAATTAGAAAGTAAATGTTCTGCCCCTCTCCAAGTTTCAACAGTTTTAAGATTATCACTTCCACAGATTATAAAAAGTTCGTCATATGGAAATCTTTTCTTAAGTGCGTCCATAACCATAAATGTATGAACATTTTCATTACAAAAACGCTTGTCGCAAATTTCAATTTTGATATTGTTTTCAAAAGTAAGTTTAAGCATACGAATTCTTTGTTCAATGTCTGTCAAACCTTTTCTTTCATAATTGTTACTAGCAGGAACAATCACAACTTTGTCTAGAACATGCTCTGTTAAATAGGTTACAATCTTAATATGTGAATTATGCACAGGATCAAAGCAACCTACAAAAACACCTATTTTCATTTTCCCTCCAATAGTAACCATATTATACCAAGTTTTATGCTCTTTTTCAATGGGCAATCATGTCTTATCTTGCAAATATTTTGTAATATAAATCAATATAAATATTTAAAATCGCAAAAGTTTGATTATCTATAAAAAAGACAAGTATTTTGCCAAAAAATTTATGCTTACATAAAGAAGAGATAATATCTTGTACTCTTCAGACTTAGAAAAAGCCAAAAAGACGAAGAGCTAAAAGGAATGTTAAAAAAGTTTAGTTTGCCTAAAAGATCGAAAACTGATTTTTACTCAACAAAAGAAAACTAATTAAAAAATGAATACAAATTTGTTTGTAAAAAAAATATAATCTACTTATATATTAAAAAAAGACAACATTTGTTGTCTTTTTAATAAATTAATCAGCTTGGAATGGAAGCAAAGCAACCACTCTTGCTCTTTTAATAGCAGTAGTAAGTGCTCTTTGATGTTCAGCACAAACACCTGTTTGACGACGAGGCAAAATTTTGCCTTTTTCTGTGATGAATCTTTTAAGTTTCATAACATCTTTGTAGTCAATTTCTGATTTTTCTTGGCAAAATGCACAAACTTTTCTTTTCGCTGGACGGCGATATTTCTTGTTGCTATCTTTGCCTTCAAATGTTTTAAAATCTTCAGCCATAATTTTCTCCTTTTAAAAATTAGAATGGAAGAGTGTCATCGTCCATTGGTTCAAGGTCATTAACCTTGTTAACAGCTTTCTTGTCTGCTGGTTTTTCTTGCGAATCATAAGGTTTTCTTTCTTGAGAGTCTCCAGATCTTGGTGTCAAAAATTCAACTTCATCTGCCTGAATTTCAAACACATTTCTTTTGCTTCCATCTTGAGCTTCATATGTTCTAGTTTGGATACTTCCAGAAACTGCAACTTTTTTGCCTTTTTCAAGCCATTTAGAGCAAGTTTCTGCAAGACCTCTCCAAGTAACAATATTAAAGAAATCTGCTTCTTTTTCGCCGTTTGCATTTGCAAAAGAGCGTTGTACGGCAATGGAAAATTTACAAATAAAATAACCATTGCTAGTTGTGCTAGTTTCTGGATCTCTTGTAAGATTTCCAATCAAAAACACCTTGTTCATTTTTTCTCCTTTGGGCAAATCTACCCTAAATAAAATTGTTACTTGCGAATAACGATTGATCTAACAACACCTTCAGTAATGTTAAGAGTTTTTTCGAAATGTGAAATAATTGCAGGATCTGCAACAAAATTCACAAGGCAATAAAATCCTTCATTCTTGAAGTTGATTGGGTATGCAAGCTTTTTCATTCCGAGTTTCTCGAAAGTTACAATTTCTGCACCTTTAGAAGTCAAGAGTTCTTTTACTTTTGTAATAAGAGTTTCTCTTGGTTCGTCATTGATAGTAGCTGAAATTATAAACATAAGTTCATACTTGTTCATTTTGAACCTCCTTTTGGACTAAACGGCTTTTCCTTAAGAAAAGCAAGGAATAAATTTCCGTTCGTGGCTTAGTTTATCACAAAACCAAACTTAAAGCAATCTTTTTTTTATTTCTTAAATTATAATAACTTTCAAAATTTCGCATTTAACATTTTTAAAACAATTTTCTTTAAATTAATTGATAAACTCATCTTTCTTTAATTTGAATTTCACTAAAAATGTTTAAAACATTTTTAGTCTTCAATAAGAACATTACCATTCATTTCTTGTGGAATTTTTAAACCTAATAATTTTAAAATTGTTGGAGCAATATCGGAAAGTTTTCCTCGTTCTTTCAATTTCAAATTTAAGTTTTTGTTACTAACCAAAATGAAAGGAACTGGGTTCAAGCTATGTGAAGTTTGAATCGCTCCAGAAGGTGAAATCATTTCATCAGCATTTCCGTGATCAGCAGTAACAATTGCAAATCCACCCGCTTCAATTGTCTTTTTTGCCATTAAACAAGCACATCTATCAACTTCTTTAACAGCTTCTTTTGTTGCAAAAATGTTGCCAGTATGCCCAACCATGTCGCAGTTTGAAAGATTTACAACAATTAACTTAAATTGTTTTGAGTTTATCCCTTCAATTGCTTTTTCAGTGATTTCATTTGCTCTCATTTTTGGAGCCATGGAGAAATCTTTAAGCTTGATTGTTTCAATAAGTTCTCTTTTTTCACCTTCAAAAGGCTTTTCTATTGTGCCGTTAAAATAATATGTAACATGAGCGTATTTGGTTGTTTCAGCAACCTTAAGTTGTTTGAAACCATCTTTTGAGATTGTTTCACTTAGTCCATTGTTTAGAACCGCATCATCAAAAGCATAAAGAACATTAACAAAATTACTGTTTACTTGCGTAAAAGTTAATAGCATCAAGTTTTTAAGCTCTTTTGTTTCAAATTTATTAAAATCTTTTTCACAAAGTGAAGCCATAATTTGTCGTGGTCTGTCTTTTCTATAATTAAAAAAGATGAAACTATCATTGTTTTCAAGAGTGTGAAAAATGCCATTATCATGAATTATAGTTGGCAAAATAAATTCATCAGTAACACCTTTAGCATAAGAATTTTTAATTGCTTCTTCAGCAGAATTTGCAATTTGTCCTTTGCCATAAACAAGTGTTTTATAGGCTTCATATGTTCTATCATAATTCTCTTCTCTATCCATGGCATACAATCTTCCACAAACAGAAGCAATTTTTCCAACCTTTTCAGTTTCAATAAATTCTTCAAGACTTTTGACATAATCAATTCCGCTTGTAACAGGCGTATCTCTTCCGTCAGTAACAACATGGATATAAACATTTTTAACATTTTGTTTTTTTGCAAGTAATAATAAGGCTCTTAGGTGTGATGTGTGGCTGTGAACACCGCCATCAGAAACAAGTCCCATAACATGCAAGCTTGAGCCAAGAGTGTTAACATGGTTCATCACTGCAATCAATTTTTTGTTAACAAAAAATTCGCCACTTTTAACTAAGTTGTTTATTCTAAGCAAACTTTGCATAACAACTCTTCCACCGCCAATGTTCATATGCCCAATTTCACTGTCGCCCATTTGCCCTGCAACAACACCAACTTCTTCACCATGAGCAGTAAGAAGAGTGTGCGGATATTTACTTTTTAATTCATCTAAATTTGGAGTTCCTGCAAGAAATATTGCATTTCCAGCACTTTCTGGTGCTTCACCAAATCCGTCCATAATAACAAGTGTACAAAACTTTTCTTTTTTCATCTATATTTCCTTTTTCTCTTTCACAAGTGTTGCAAATCTTAGTCCAAAAGTCAAATTAATTGCAATTAACTTTATTGTTGATTAAAAAGAAAACATATTCAAAAAAATTATATTTTAAGCCAAAAATAACAATTGACTTTTAATACCAATTAATTTCAGCATATCCCTTATTAAAATAAGGAGTTCAAAAAACAGGTTGAATTTAATTTCAGCCGTTATTTCACTTTTCACTAATCACTATTCACTCTTGATTAATCGCATTCACTAATCACCACTAAATGGAGTTCAAAAAAATCTGCACAAATTTAGTTCGGGCAAAAGATTTTTTAACGAACCCTAACCCAATTATTAATACAATACGGAGTTCAAAAAAAAATAAACTGAATTTATATTTTAAAATTATTCACTTAAAAAATTGAACAAATGAAAAATTTAAAATTTTGAATTAATGTATCCTAAATAAAATACGGAGTTCAAAAAATCTGCACGGATTTAGTTCGGGCAAAAGATTTTTTGAACGAACACTTTAAAAGGAGGGGGAGGTGGGAGGGGAACCGAAAAAATAGCAGTTAGCAAAACTACTGTTTTGCGTGTTGCGTTAGTTTTTTGGTGTCACCCCAGTATTGCCACCACAGTTATTTAACATATTTGCTATTAAATTCTTCATCAGTAGCAACCAAGTACATAATACCTTCAACCAAACCAATGATTGAAGGAATGCAAGTCCAACAAAAAAGCAAGTAAATAATTCCCATTTTATTGTCTTCAAGATAGAACTTATGAACTCCAATTCCACCAACTAATATAGCCAAAATTCCAGCAACAACTTTGTCCTTTTTGTAAGCCTTTTTAACTGGAACTCCGCATTTAGGACAGATTACTGCCTTGTCATCAATTTGATTTCCACAATTTGCACAAAACATAATTATTTCTCCTTTTGTATATTTCTAGTATATCATCACAACTAATTAAGTCAACAAAACCAAACAATAAACTTTGACAGACATTTAAGCTACTGATGAGTGAAATGTAACAGATACTTCAACTATATTTATATTTAATGAGTAAATCTATATAGTAAATCACTAAAACTTTTCTCAAATCTATAAAAAAATATAAAAAACTATTTTATTTAAAAATCAAGCTCATATCTTAGATTTTCAAAAAAAGTGAATAATTTAAAAATCAATTTCACTTTTAATGTTTATTTCAATCTTTTTTTATAACATGAATTTACTTTCATATTAAATTTAAAGATTTTCTATTTCAATGATAATTATAAGCCTAATTATATCGCATTTTCTTATAACTTATGATTATTGTTAAAATTTTAAATTAATATTATTTCTTAACAAATTTTTTGTAGCTAACGCCCTCAATTTCAACAACCACTGCTTCTTCGAAATAAGTTGTATTAACATATGCTCCAATTGTTTCAATTGAATTCAAAATGTAAAGTTCACTATCAGTTGTCATATAATTAAGCAAATTTCCATAAGCTGTTGCGCTTGTAAATCCACCAGCAATTGTTGAGGAATCAATAATTACCGTTTTAAGATTTGAACAACCATAAAATGCTGAACTTCCAATACTTGTCACACTGCTTGGAATTGTTATACTTATCATTCCCGTGCAACCATTAAATGCATAATTTCCTAATCCAGTTATTCCCTCAGCAACTTGAACTGTGTAGGATGAAGGCATGTTTATACTTGCAGAATATGACGAACCTCCAAAATAATATTTCAAATAACTATTATTATCTGAATTATATGAAGTTTTGAATGGCAAAGTCATCGATGTAAGCGCCGTGCAACCAGTTAATACATTCGATCCCATCGTTGTTACACAGCTTGGAATTGTAATGCTTGTAAGTCCTGTGCAATTATAAAATGCATAACTTGCGATAGTTGTAATACTGCTTGGAATTGTGATACTTGTAAGACCTGTACAACCTTGAAACATCATTGAACTAATAGTTGCTATCAAACCTTCTTGAAAAACAACATTTACAAGTCCTGTGCAATCTTCAAACGCACTATAACTAATACTTGTTACATTGTTTGGTATTGAAATATTTGTAAGTCCCGTGCAACCCAAAAATGCTTCAATTCCAACAACTGTTATGTTGCTTGGAATTGTTAAACTTGTAAGGCCAGTGCAGCCAGAATATGCTTCGTTTCCAATATTTGTTACGCTACTTGGAATAGTAAAATTTGTAAGTCCCGAGCAACCATAAAACATATAATTTCCAATAGAAGTTATTTCATTTGAGAAACTAACTGTGTAAGACGACGGCATTGTTACACTTGCAGAATATGACGAACCTCCAAAATAGTATTTTAAATAACTATTTGTGTTTGCTGTGTAAGATGAACTAAATGGCAAAGTCATTGATGTAAGTGAAGTGCAACCACTCAATATTCCTATTCCAATCACCGTTACGCTATTTGGAATCATAATACTAGTAAATCCTGAACAACCTTGAAAAGCACGAGTCCCAACAGTGTTCACACTACTTGGAATTGAAATACTTTCAAACCCAGAGCAACCATAAAAGGCATATGCACCAATACTTGTTGTATTGATTGGAATAGAAAAGCTTTCAAACCCAGAGCAACCATAAAAGGCATATGCACCAATACTTGTTGTATTGATTGGAATAGAAAAGTTTTCAAACCCAGAGCAACCATAAAACATATAATCACCAATGACAGTCATTTCATTTGAAAAATTTACAGTATATGACGATGGCATCGTAACAGTTAAACTATAAGTATAACCACCAAAATAATATTTTAAATAACTATTGGTATTATTTTCATAAGTACTTTTGAATGGCAAAGTCATTGATGTAAGTGAAGTGCAACCAGTTAAAACATTTGTACCCACAGTTGTAACACTGCTTGGAATTGTAATATTTGTGAGCCCTGTACAAAAACAAAAAGCTTGATCTCCAATACTTGTCACACTATCTGGAATTGAGATACTTGATAATCCTGAACAATTATAAAACATATAATTTCCAATTGCAGTTATTTCGTTTGAGAAACTAACAGTGTAAGAAAATGGCATTGTTATACTTGCAGAGTATGACGAACCTCCAAAATAATATTTTAAATAACTATTTGTGTTATAAGCATAAGTACTTTTGAATGGCAAAGTCATTGATGTAAGTGAAGTGCAACCAGTTAAAATATAAAATCCAATAATCGTAACACTGCTTGGAATTGTAATACTTAAAAGTCCTGTGCAACCATAAAAAGCACCGCTTACGATATTAGTTACACTAATTGGTATTGTGATACTTGTTAAGTTAGTACAATTATTAAAGGCATGTTCCTCAATTATTGTAACACTACTTGGAATTTCATACACTCCTGTTTTTCCAATAGGATAACAGATTAAGCTCGTCATTGTTTTATTAAACAAAACTCCATTTTGACTTGAATAATTTTCATTTTCTTCTGAAACTAAAATGCTATTAAGTCCAGTACAATTATAAAAAACAGAATAATCAATATATGTTACATTAGATGGAATTGTAAAATTAGTAAGGCTTGTGCAACCTGAAAATGCATAACTACTTATGTTTGTTACACTACTTGGAATGGTAACACTTGAAAGTCCTGTACAACCAGAGAATAATTCATAAGCAATATTTGTAACACTTGAAGGTATTATAATACTAATAAGATTTGAACAATTTTGAAATGCGTAATTACCAATACTTGTTACACTATTTGGAATTGTAATACCTATAAGCCCTGTGCAGCCAAAAAATGCAAATTCATCAATACTAATCACACTACTTGGAATTGTAATGCTCGTGAGTCCTATGCAACCACTAAAAGCACCTTCTCCAATATTAGTCACACTACTTGGAATTGTAATACTCGTGAGTCCTGTGCAACCTGAAAATGTATTTCTTGCAATACTTGTAACACTATTCGGAAGTGTAATACTTGTAAACCCTGTGCAACCTGAAAATGCAGAAACTCCAATACTAGTGATGTTGTTTGGAATAATAAAACTTGTTAGTGCAGAACATTCACTAAAAGTTGAATTTTCTATATTTGTGACATTTGTTGAAATTGTGACACTTGTTAATTCTGTACAACCATAAAATGCAGAAGAACCAACACTATTCACGCTATTAGGAATAGTAATACTTGTGAGACCTGAACAACAACGAAATGAACCACTTCCAATACTTGTCACACTGCTTGGAATAACGATACTAGTAAGTTCTTGATGATTTTCAAAAGCAGAATTAGCAATTGTAATAACTGGTATACCATAATACAATGCTGGAATATTAAGATTAGATGGCAAAAGAGAAGCCATTAAAGAAGCTTCTGAAACTGGTTTCCTATTAGTAAAAGCAGTTGCAGACTTATTGATTGGAGTTGTCTTTTCAACCCCTGCTTCCCCTCCACTTTCACTTGCTCTTACTGAATATCCAGTTTCATTTTGTGTAAACACCAAAGAATCATTTTCTGGATTTCCAAATTTTGCATATAGTGTTGTTAATGGACCTGAATAAGGTACTTCAATTTCATTTATAAATTCGGAGTCAGAATATAATCCATATAGTGCAGGGCTTCCTTCAACAATCATTTCAGGTAAATTGTTCCAAGTGAGAGCACCTATTGAATTAAATGTTGCTGTGTTTTCACCATATATTATTGAATATGTATTTATTTCAACATAATATTTATTGTAAGTAGCAGAGCCAATTGACATTGTTGTTACATTAGTAAATGTGTTTGTTATGAAACTATTAATTTCTGTGATTGAATTCAAAATCCAAACTTCAGTTGCATTTGCGCATAAATATCCGTAAGATTCATTTGATTCAACACTACTAGCAATTGTTGCTGAATCAATAATTACTTTACTAAGTGATGAACAGTTTTCAAAAACATTTTCTCCAATACTTGTTACACTGCTTGAAATTGTTATACTAGTAATTCCAATGCAATTTTGAAAAGCATAATCATAAATACTTGTTACAGCACTTGGTATTGTGATGCTTGTGAGTCCTGAGCAACCAGCAAACGCACCTCCTCCAATATAAGTCACATTTTCTGGAATTGTAATAAATGAAAGTGACGAACAAAAATTAAAACAACCATTATCAATACCTGTCAAAGAATCTGGCAACAAAACATCATTTAGCGAAGAACAATAACTAAAGATTCCTTCAGGCAAAATATCAATTTGAGTTGCCGACAAATCAACTGATTCAATGCATTCAGAACTATCAAAAACCCAATATTGAATCATAATAATTGAGCTTGGGAAAGTTACACTTGTTACAGAGCATTGTGCAAATGCATCATATGCAATCCCAACTATTCCATCTGGAACTGTGTAAGTTCCAGTTTTTGCACTAGGACACCTGACAAGAAGACAACCACCACCATATTCTTCCAATTCTTTTGTGAACAAAACTCCATCAATATCTTTAAATATTGGATTCCCATCTTCTACAAAAATGTTTTCAAGGCTTGTACAACCCCAAAATGGATCAGAATTATCAAAGATATTTTCATAAGCACCAGTATTGATTACTGTCTTTGGAAATGTAATACTTGTCAAGCTGTCACAATCACTGAAATAACCAATTGTTGTAACATTTTTCCAATTATATTTTTCAGGAATAACAACATTTCCTGTCGTTGTATCATTTCTGCTAACTCCATATTCCAATTGATCTTCACTTAAAATAAAAACCATATTTGTTGGATTGGCAAATTTTGCATATAGCATATATGAGCCTGAATATGGAAATTCAACTTTTTGTGTATATTGTTCATCTGTGTAAAGACCATAGAAAGCTGGCTCACCTTCAACCGTAAGTTCTGGAATATTTTCTTCTGTAAGTGGCTCACTTGTCGAAAGTGAATTTATT
>JBAXZR010000015.1:0-29780 GCA_041670165.1 Clostridia bacterium | reverse complement strand
GATTGCAACAGCAAAAAACTGGGTGTTATCATAATTATTGGGGTGACACCAAAAAAATTAAGCAGATACGCAAAATTTAAAATTTTGCTAACTTGCTATTTTTTTGGTTTCCCTCCCAGCTCCCTTTCCTGCAGAAGGGTTCGTCCAAAAAAATAACGGCTGAACTAAATTCAGCCTGTTTTTTTGAACTCAATATTATATTTTTAATTTAGGTTTTGACATTGAATTTGCTGATGAACTCACTCTCACAAAAGCAATTGAAAGTCGAAGAGAAATTGATTAATAGAATATTGGGGTGACACCAAAAAAATAGCGAGTTAGCAAAACAAGGCTTTGCGTGTCCGCATTAGTTTTTGGTTTCACCTCAATATTTGTTGTTGCAACTTGTATTAATTTGTGATACTATATTCAAAGCAACATAGGTTGCCTAAATGCAAAATTGAACCAATTATAAAAATGGTGAGAGATCGTTTAGATGATCTTTTGCCATTTTTTTTTGTTTTTTGACATGCAGTAACTTATTTGAATTTATAAAAAAACTATTTTTTGAATTGTACGAAAGTTTTTGGTATGAATTAATAAGCTTTATGACTAAGGTGAATAGTCTTATGTTTGTTTGGGAAAAATGTTTTGACTATTTTTTTTAGCAGCCAGAAACAATTATATTTAAAGGAGAAAAAATTGAATACCGAAATTTTAAAATCATTTGAGGAACTAACCGTACAAAGCTCAATTAAAAGAGCCATTGAAAAAATGGGTTTTGTTTCACCAACACCAATTCAAGCTCTTGTTATACCACATTTACTTAACGGAGAAGATGTGCTTGCAAAAGCACCAACAGGCACTGGAAAAACATGTGCTTTTGGCATTCCACTTGTTGAAAAAATTGACAAATCAAACACAAATGTTCAAGTTCTTATTCTTTGCCCAACAAGAGAACTTGCAATGCAAACAACTGAAGAAATTCACAAACTTACTTTCTACACTGAAAGCGTCAAGGTTGTTCCAATTTATGGTGGACAAAGTTTTGCTCGCCAACTTGTTGCTCTCAAAAAGAAGCCACAAATTGTTGTTGGAACTCCGGGAAGAGTTATTGATCATCTTGACAGAAAAACATTGAGAATTGAAGATTTGAAAATGCTTGTTTTAGATGAAGCTGATGAAATGCTTAACATGGGTTTCAGAGAAGACATTGACACAATTTTGAAAAATGCAAATTCAGAAAGACAAACAGCACTTTTTTCAGCAACAATGCCAAAAGAAATTGTTGAAATTTCAAAAAGTTATCAAAAAAATCCTGTTAGCGTTGAAGTGCCTTCAGAAAAAATTAGTTTGCCCAAAATTGATCAAATTTTTGTTGAACTTTCTGAGAGTGAAAAAGTTTCTTTTTTGAAAGAATATATGGCAAAAAACAATATCACTCTTGCACTTGCTTTTTGCAACACAAAAAAGAGAACTGATGAACTTGCAAAAATTCTTATTAAAAATGGAGTTAATGCTTGTGCTTTACATGGTGATTTAAGACAAAGAGAAAGAGATAATATCATGAAAGATTACCGCACTGGTAAACTTCAACTTTTGGTTGCAACAGATGTTGCTGCAAGAGGAATTGATGTTAAAGACATTCAAGCAATCTTCAATTTTGATTTGCCTAAAGATCTTGAATATTATGTTCACCGCATCGGAAGAACTGGAAGAGCAAACAAAACTGGCGTGGCAATCAGTTTGGTTTCTTCAAGACAAATGCCAGCTATTGGAACTTTTGAAAAAGAAACAAATGCAAAAATTTCAATTTTGAGCAAAGGTGAATACCTTAAAGAAAGCTCAGTGGACAATAGACTTGAACTTAAAAGCAGTCTTGGACTTCACTCAGAATTCATTGCTAAAGGTTGTTTAAAAAACGATAATGCTTCAAGATTTTTCATTAATGTTGGAAAAAGAGATAATTTAACAGAAAAAAGCTTTGAAGAAATGCTTTTAAATGTATGCAAATTAACTAACGATGAAATTGTTGAAATTAAACTTTTGGACACATTTAGTTTTGTTGAAACAAAAAAAGGCAGTGAAGGGAAAATTTTGACACTTGCTGGAAAAGAAGTTAATAACAGAAAAATTAATGTTGAAAAAAGTGATATGAAATCAAAGAGAAGTTCTGGAAACAATTCTAGCAGAAAATTTGAAAGCGGAAGCAAAAGAGAATTTGGAGCAAGAAGCAGTTTTAAAGGCTCAAGTTTTGGAAATATAGACAGAAAACCATTTGCACCAAGAAAACCAAGAAACGAAAACTTTGAACACAAAGATGAAAGCTTTGATAAATCAAGTTTAAGTGGAAGCGAAGAAACAAAATCTGAAAGCAAAAGAAATTTTGCTCCAAGAACAGAAAGCTTTGAAGCAAAAAAGACTTATGCTAAAAAGAATTATTCATCAAGTTTTGGTGATTCAAAAAGAACATATGGTCATAGAGATGAAAGTACTGGATTTGGTAGCAGAGACAGAAAGCCTTATGCTCCAAGAAAACCAAGAAGTGAAAGCTTTGAACATAGTGAAAATGGTTTTAAACCAAATTTGAACGGAAGCGAAGGAACAAAATCTGAAAGCGGAAGCAAAAGAAAATTTGGAGAAAGAAAGAGTTTTAAAAGTTCAAGTTTTGGAAATAGAGACAGAAAACCTTTTGCACCAAGAACTCCAAGAAGCGAAGGCTTTGAACGCAAAGAAGGTTCATCAAGATTTGGTGATTCAAAAAAAACTTTTGGTCATAGAGATGAAAAATCTAGTTTTAATAAAAAATCTTTTTCACAAAATGAGAGAAAACCATATTCCAGACCAAGAACTCCAAGAGCTGGACAATAAATTACTGGGGTAGCACCAAAAAATAGCAAGTTAGCAAAATTTATTTTGCGTACCTGCTATTTTTTTTTGGTGTCACCCCAATATGGTGTCACATCAGTATTTAAAAATCAAAATCTCCAAGTCCAGAATCAGATTTTTTAACAATTTTTCTGTTGCGTTCCTTTATATCGTAGAAAATTCTTTCTTCATCAAGTGATTTTGAAGGAACATATTCTGGTTTTGCTTTTCTTTGGTCAAACTGTGGAACTCTAAACCATGGTGTGATGTCTGTTCTTATTGGATTGCATTGAAAAATTTTAACAATACAAGAAAACTGTTTAAGTTGTCCGAGTTCGTATGGGTAGATAAGTGGTCTTGTAACAATTTGCTTGTTTGTGTTTTTTGATCTACCTGCGTCGGATTTGTCATTGGTCGTAACTGAAGTGCTTGAAGTTTCAATTGAAACATCTCCGCACATTTTTGAAAAGTCTTCACGAGTTTTTTGATCTTCAGTTCCAATGAAAATTTGAATGTTGCAGTTGCCACGAATTGTTTCTGAAACTTCTTTTCCATATTTGTTGTCTAGTTGAGAATATGATTGAACAACAAGGCTAAAAAAGATTCCACGGCTTCTTCCAACGGTGATTAAACTGTCCATTTTTTCAATTTTTGGAAGGTTGGCAAATTCATCAAGCAAAAAGTGAACATTGCGTTTTAGTCTTAGCCCTTCTCTTGATGAAGCTGTTTCAATAAGTTTTTTATATAGTTGTGAAATACACATTGTTGCAATTCCATGTCTACTTTCTTTTTCATCAGGTACTTTAATAAACAAACAGGTTGGTTGTTCAGTGAAATCATCAAAAGACAAATCACTGTAAGAAGTTGCATAACATATTCCACCATCTTGAAAAATTGCAAGTCTTGACAACAAAATTCCCATGTATGAACGAGTTGTGTTTGGTGCGTTGTTAATAACAGTTGAAACAAGCGACAAAACCTTGCTGGTTTTTGGTCTATTTCCACAATATTCTCTAAGAGTTTCAAATGGATTTTCTGGGTCAGGGTCTTTGTAGTTGGCAATTTTTGCCATATTGTAGAAATTGAATCGTTCACGAGTCATGCCGAGTTTTGGGTCGGCTGAATCTTCTAGCATTGCTAGCATAACACCAAAGAGCATGTCTTGAGCACCACGCTCCCATGAAGAATCTTGTTTGCTTTCAATAGGAACAATGGTTGAAGATATTTCTCTGAGTTCAAGTTCTGCCATGTCTTTTAGTTCTTGTCTTTTTGCACCTATATCAGCTTCTAACATTTCACGATTTGGATAAGCAATTCCATTGAATTCATACCATTCATTGTTGTATTCTGTTGAAATAATCTTAAGTTTTGTGTCAGCTGGATTATCTCCATGATGAACATTGATTTGTTTTTCAAGATTCAAAGCTTTTTGCCAAAGCATAAATGAATTGTCCATTGGATTCCATCTTGTTGAGGCATATGGATTTCTTAAATCAAGAGTCATTAAACGGTAGCCGTTTTCTTGAAGTTGAAGACTGTGGTTTTGATATAGTTCACCTTTTGGGTCAGTGATGACAAGACAAGGTTTTGCGGCTGTTCTAGAAAGAATTCGAATTGAAGGCTCAACATACATAACAGTTTTACCAGAACCAGTTGTTCCTATGATAAGTGTGTGAATTGGACTATACATATTGACGAGAAGTTGACTGCCTTGAAGAATTGAACGAATAACAATTCCTTCCTTTTTAACTTCGCCAAGCTTTGAAAAAGTTGTTGGCATAAATTTTTTTTCTGACAAAAGTTCATCTTCTCTAATCCAACGAGCATCATAATATTGATTGAAATGGTCGCCTGTTCTTGTGTTTCCTTCTCCGCCACCGCCAGAAAAGCCTTTGCTTCCGTTTCCTGCTTTAGAAAGAGAAACAAGCATCCACAAAAACATGATTGCTCCAAAAATTAATAAAGTTGTTGTGCTTGTTAATGTATCTATAACAAATTCTGGAGTAAGTTCAAATTCTGCTTCTCCAAAAAAGACTCCACAAATAACGCTAATAATATAAAATACAATAGTCAGGACAATAAAATTCTTTATTTTCTTTCCCATTTTTCACCTCTAGAATTGTGTTATCACTATTCTTTATAATACATTTGGCATAAAAAGGAAAGTATTATTGCATAATTTTTGTATTTTTCCAAAAAATAGTGATAAGGCAATAAAATAATTACTACTTGTCAAATATTTCATCTTTATAATTTGTCTTTTACTGGTTGTTTGGCAAAAAAAATAATATAAAAATCTACCCTTAAAATTTGTATTGCCTTAAGAAGATTGAATCAGTTTTTATTCCAAATGAAAATGTCATAATATTCTTGTAAATAATATAATTTTTTAAAAAATCAAAAAAATGTACAAAATGTATCAAAAAATATTTGCACTTTTAAAAAATTAGTAGTAATATAGGATTATAAAATATAAATATGGAGGCAATATGAACTTTTTCCTTATGAACCTTGCAGGTGCAATTATGAAAGGAGCTACACTATTTACCGAACCAACTGATCCAATTACAGATCCAAAATTTAAATGGGTTAATGACATTGTTGATGCTGTAAACACACTTTTGTGGCCACTTTTGATTCTTGTTGGAGCAGCAGGATCAATTTATGCTGTTGTTCTTGGAATCAACATGGCAAAAGCTGATAGTGGTGAAAAAAGAGAAGAAGCAAAGAAAAGGCTTATTTCAGCAGTTGTTGGACTCGCAATTATTATTGCTTTAATATTACTCATGAAACTTTTGTTCACACAAGATGTTCTTGGTAAATTTTTCATAGGGGAATAATATATTGCCTTAGTTAATAAGAATGTTTCATTCTTGTAAAATTTAATGTTATTAAAATAATTAATTTTTAAACATTATAAAACTTAAGAATAATTTTAAATTATGAAAAAGAGCATTATGATTTGCTCTTTTTTGTTTTTTTCTATAGTAAATGAAAAATTTTATATTGAATAAATGGTTTATAAAAATTGTTTAAGCTACTAACTTTATTTTTTTGTCCAAAATAATCAAATTTTAAAAAAGATATGGACTATTTTGAATTATTTTGTTATAATATGCTAAGGATTTGCTTGATTCATTTTGCTTGTCCTTAAGATGAAAGAATATTAATACTTATTTAAGCAGAACATAATTTTAAAGATAACCGTTGGTCTTCAATACAAAAAGGAGAAAGCGAATGTTTGTTACATCAATGCTAGGTGGAATATTTGATGGATTAAAAGATTGGATAACTGGTTTTTTTAATCTATTTCCAAAATTGTTGTATCTTCTTGTAACGATGATATACGGAATTTTGGATATTTTTCAATGTATATTCCGCAAAGTCGCTGGTCTTGAAACAGTTTATTATCTAAGCGAAGATGGCACAACAGTTTCTATTGGCGAAGATGGTAGTGACATAATTTTGACAATTCTTAATAATTCGCAAATTAAAGATGCAATCATTGCAATGATTGTTCTTGCTTTTGTTTTGGTTTTTATTTTCACTATTATTGCTATTTTAAAAACAGAGTTTAATGCTGAAGATGCTAAGTCCGCTTCAAAAACAAAAGTGGTTGGAAAAAGCATTAAAGCGATGATATCATTTTTCCTTGTTCCTGCAATTTGCTACATGGGACTGTTTTTGTCTAATGTTATAATTATTGCTCTTGACAGAGCCACAACACAAACAACTGATACTTTGGACGGAGGCTCACTAGAAGTTTTTGAACCGGGTTATTATTATGATGTTTTTGGAACTGCGATTGCAACAAATGGCACTCCACTTAGTGGTTTGGCTTTTAAATCTGCAGCTTTCAATGCCAATCGAATTCGCACAAATGATGCTTTTGCTAATGCAATTGCTTTGGACGGCGAAACAGACGGAAATGGAATTACCTTTGGCAAAACTTTTATGCCTTCAGACAACAATTCGTCTGAAAATGTTTCGGGTCAGGAACTTGCGGCAGAAAATCTTGACAATGCATTTGCTAATTCATACATTTTAAAAACTGGAAAACAAGCTTCCATCAATGAAAGAATTGACAAAATTAGTGATGCCGACGCAAAGGA
Organism: Clostridia bacterium; assembly: GCA_041670165.1. GTDB lineage: Bacteria > Bacillota > Clostridia > Christensenellales > UBA1242 > JBAXZR01. Next base: position 22,821 of record JBAXZR010000015.1, on the reverse strand, counting down.
ATATCTTCACTCTTTTTCAAAAATTGTTATTCTTGATGAAGGTGATAGCGATCGATCTATCGGTATTATGAGCAAGTTTAGAGTTAACCTTGTTTGGTTTTATTATGATTTATGGAAATTTGATTTTGTACTAGGTCTTGGTATTGCTATTGTTTTGACTGTTATTATGCTCAATATTACCCTTGCTGTCATGAAAAGAGTCTTTGATTTGATTATCCTTACTATTGTTGCTCCGCCAATTGCGGCAACAATGCCATTAGACAATGGTGATACATTTAAAAAATGGCGTGTTAAGTATGTTGCAAAATCAATTCAAGCCTATGCACCTGTTGTTGCAATGAATTTATTTTTCTTGATTGTTCCTTTCATAAATGATTTTTCATTTATTGGAACAACAATCGGTGGTGAGTATAAGTCCATTGCTGCTGCTGATTATATTGTTCAATCATTCTTTGTTATTGTTGGACTTGTTGCAGTTAAAGATCTTACAAAAATGCTTTCAGAAATTGTTGGTTCAGAAGATGCAAATGCCACTGGTAATGGTATGTCTGGTGAAGTTGTGGGAACGGCTCTTAAAACAGCTAGTGTCATGTCAAAGGGTACAAAAACTGCTGCTGGTGCATTTATTGCCCCAGTTAAGGCTTTAGGTAAAAGATATTTTACTGGATATAAAGAAGGAAATGAGGCAAAAGAAAAATATCTTAAAGAACATGAAGGCGATTATGAAGGAGCAAATCAGGCTTACAGAGATGCTAGAGTTAAGAAAGAAAAGAAAAATTCATTTGAATCTATGAAAAATTCAGTTGGAAGCACTCTTAGAGACACTATAGATTTGCCAAAGTTTCTTGGTAAACAAGCCCTTGGTTCTACTCCTTATGGAAAAGAATTTGAAACAGCCTCAAAAAGCGGATATGGCTTTAATAACAGTCTTAATAACATCACGGGAGGTTTGTTGAACAAATTGCCTGGTTTGCCAATTGGAAAATCAAAATTCTTCCAAGGCAAAGAAAGCAGAGAAATGGATAAAAAGATTAAAGATGAAGAGAAGGCAATTAAGATTAAAAGAGAAGCTGAAAAAAACATTCTTAAAGAAGACAACAAAAAAGCTGATACTTCTGTTCCTGCCTCTTCAAACAATACCTCAGCTCCACAAGGTGGTACTCAAACTTCATCAGCTTCTAGTCAATTTGGAAATGCTAAAGCTGAAAAAGCTCAAAGAATATTTGATCAATACTTTGGTGAAGTTAATAAAAAAATTGGAAAGCCATCTAACTATGAATATGATTTATCTCAAATAAAGGGGGCTCAAGAAAAAGCACTTCAAGAATTTAAAGATTCTTTCAATGCAAGAGTTAACAAAGGCCGATTTGATGAATCTCAGTACAAGGCAAAACTTGAAACTGAAATCAAGAAATATATGGCAACGCACAAATATATTCAAAAAGATTAAAAAGGAGGTATGACTAGAAAATGTATTTTTCAATGTTGAATGGTGCACTTGATGGATTTATGGCATGGATTGAAAGTTTGTTTTCTATCATACCAAAGTATTTTTATCTCTTAATTACACTTGTTTACAATCTTCTTGATGTGTTGCAACTTCTTTTCAGAAAAATGGCTGGACTTGATTCTGTTTACTATATAACAACTGGAACGGAGCTTGATACAGCAGGTGGAGAAGATATAATAATTAAGATTTTGCAACAACAAGAAGTTAAAGACACCCTTGTTGCAATGTTGGTGCTTGGTGTTATTTTGGTTTTGATTTTCACAATAATTGCAATTTTAAGAACAGAATTCAATGCTGAAGACTCCAAATCAGCATCAAAAACAAGAGTGGTTGGAAAATCCATAAGAGCACTTCTTCTTATGTTTTTTGTTCCTGTTATTTGTTATCTCGGTTTTTTCCTTTCAAATGCGATTTTAAAAGCATTAGATAGTGCAACAGTTCAACCTGTAACTGAGCTTTCTGATACTGCTTCTGAGGTTCTTTTGCCTTCGTATAACTATTATATTTTTGGAATTGCCATTGAAACAAATTCAACGCCATTAAGTGGAATGGCTTTTAGGGCAGCAACTTTCAAAGCAAATAGAATAAGAAACGATTCCGCTTATGCCACTGATCTCGCTTTGTCGGGAAATGATGCTGATGGTCCAACATTTGGTGGTGCTTTCAATCCTGCTTCTGGTGGCACTGTTGATACTCTTGGTAAAAATCGAGCTGCCAATGCTCTTGATGACGCGTTTGTGAATTGCTATATGCTTAAAGACACTTCACTTTCGCTAAATGAAAGGCTTGATAATGGAAGCAGTGATTATATTAAAAAATATGCTACTTCCGTGATTTTGTTTGTAGGCATAAACGATATAAACTTGTCTTGTATTTCAAAATATAATGTTAACCTTGTTTGGTTCTTTTATGATTTGTGGAAGTTTGACTGGATTCTGGCAATTGGAATTGTGCTCGCTATTACTGTCATATTTTTAAATCTTACACTTGGACTCATGAAAAGAATTTTTGATCTTATTATTTTGCTTATTGTTTCGCCACCAATTGCTGCAACACTTGTCCTTGATGATGGTTCTAACAGTATTTACAAAAAATGGAGAGGAAAATTTATTGGTAAAACAATTGCAGCTTATGGTCCAGTTGTTAGTATGAATCTATTCTTTATTATTGTTCCTTTCATCAGAAATATTTCATTTTTCAAAACTTCAGCAGATGCGGAATTGTCTGTTGTTAGTTTTGCTGACATAATTGTTCAATCTTTCTTTATTATTGTTGGCTTGGTAGCCATTCAAGACATTTCTAAAACACTTTCTGGCATGGTTGGAGCTGAAGATGCTGGAGAAGCTGGCGGAAAAATGGTTGGAGATGCAGTTGGAACTGCTCTCAAAGTTGCAGCAGTTGCTTCTGGAACTGGAGCACTTGCTGCCAAAGCAATGAAAGGCGGTTTTAGAGCAGGTAAAGCGGGTAAAAATGCTGTTGAAAGCGGAATTCAAAAATTGAAAGCTAAATCGAATGAGAAAGAAGCTAACAATATTGAAAAAGAAGCTCAAGAAGAGCATCAAGAACAAATTAGTAAATTCCTTTCTAATGGCGGTGTTATGTCTGACCGAAGAAGAGGTCCACAGAGTGCAAGAAATGAAATGAGAGAAGCTGATAATAAATACAAACAAAAAATGCAGTCTGCACAGGAAAAACATGAAAAGGCTAAAGAATACAATGAAAAATCTAGTGGCTCTATTAAACGAGCTAAAAGTGATATTGTTTTGGCTGGAAAACATGCGGCTGGGGTTGTTTCTACTCCAGCAAGTATGCTTGGTATTATAACAAAAGATAATCCATATCGTAAGGCAGGTGAAGCTGGATTTAAAGATCTTTCAAATGACTTAACATTTGGAATATTAGGAAAATTAAGATCAAAGAAAGAGCATAACTCAGCAGTTACTGCAAAAATGGAAGAACTTAAACTTAAAAAGAAAACTGAAGATAAGATAATCAAAGAAGAAAAGAAAAATCAAAAGTAAAATAAAAGCGTTCAAATTGTTTGAACGCTTTTTAATATTATTATAAAATGAAAGAAGATTATATTTCTTTAACTAATTTTATAATTTTAAAATATATCAAAAATTAATCGATTACAAAGTATTGAAGAAAAATTGTATAATTGAACTTACTAAATATTGAAAAATTAATTTGTAAAAGTAGTCTAGAAAAACATGAAAACTTTAATGTGAGTTTTTTATGAATAAATATTTAAAATTTTTTTAGTTAAATGGTTACAATGTGCGTTTTATGAAAAACAATTCTTAATCAAGTTTTGTGTGAAGAATTTTGTGGGCTTTTTCCCCGTTTGGTTCACCTAAATATTCTTTGTAAAAATTTATTATTGCTGGGTTTTTATGAGATGACCTTTGCAAGTTCGATTTGTCGCTTTCATAAAGTCCTTTTGCTCTCTTTTGACCTAGATGCTCAACTTCAGGATTTCTTGGCATTCCACCACCACAAACGCAACCACCTGGGCAAGCCATTACTTCAATGAAATGAAATTGTTTTTCGCCTTTTTTTATGCTCTCAATGAGTTTTCTTGCGTTTCCAAGTCCACTTACAACAGCAACTTTAATTTTTTCACCATTCACTTCATATTCACTCTCTTTGATGCCTTCTTCGCCTCTAACAAGCAAAAATTCGGGATTTTCAAGAGTTTTATTTGTGGATTTTTCAACAATTGTTCTTAGTGCTGCTTCCATAACACCGCCAGTGTTTCCAAAAATCACTCCAGCACCGCTATACATTCCAAAAGGCATATCAAAATTGCCATCTTCAAGCTCTGGCAAAAACAACCCTTGTTGTTTTAAAAGAACTGCAAATTCTCTTGTTGTTAATGATGCGTCAACATCGTTGACTCCTGCTGCATTTTGGTGTGGTCTTGCAAGCTCGCTTTTTTTTGCCGTGCAAGGCATGATTGTTACAACAAAAATATTTTTTGGGTCAAGTCCCATTTTTTCGGCATAGTATGTTTTGCAAACTGCACCAAACATTTGTTGTGGAGATTTGCAAGATGAAATCAATGGTTTAAGTTCGGGATAAAAATTTTTAACAAAATTTATCCACCCTGGGCAACAAGAAGTATACATTGGTAATTTATTTTCTTTAAGCCTTGTTACAAACTCTTGTGCTTCTTCAACAATTGTTAAATCTGCACCAAAATTTATGTCAAATACTTTTGAAAAACCAAGTCTTTTAAGAGAAGTAATCATCTTTTTTTCAACATTTGTTCCAACGGGCAAACCAAATTCTTCACCAAGAGCAACACGAACTGATGGAGCAGCTGCAACAATGGTTGTTAAATTTGGATTTGAAAGTGCTTTCAAAACTTTTCTTTGGTCTTGCTTTTCGTACAATGCTCCTGTTGGACAAACAACAGTACATTGTCCACACTCAACACAAGTTGAATTGACAAGTTCTTGTCCAAAAGCGCAACCAACAACAGTATTGAAACCCCTTTCATTTGAAGTTAGGGCATTAACAGTTTGAACTTTTGAACAAACTGCAATGCACTTTTGACAATTGATACATTTTGAGCTGTCTCTTTCAAGACATAATGAAGAAGTGTCAAGATGAGGCTCGGGTTTTTCGCCAGCAAAAGTTTTTGAATCACAACAATATTCTCTAGACAATTTTTGAAGCTCGCAAGAAAGCGATCTTGGGCAAGAAAGACAATCTATGTTGTGTGATGACAAAAGAAGCTCAATGTTTGTTTTTCGAGCTGAATAAATTCGTTCGTTTGCGGTTGTGATTTTCATTCCTTCAGTAACTGGGGTGGAGCATGAGGCAACAAGATTTTTCATTCCTTCAACTTCAACAACACAAACACGGCAAGCTCCAATTTCGTTTATATGTTTTATGTAGCAAAGAGTTGGAATGTTTATTCCAACTTTTTTAGCAGCTTCAAGAATTGTTGAACCTACAGGCACTGAAACTGAAATTTTGTTCACAATCACATTTACAAGTTTTTCTTCCATTTGGGTTTTAGCTCCTTTGTTTTTTAGTTATTTTCAATTGCACCAAAACGGCAAGTTTGTTTGCATTTTCCGCATCTAATACATTTTGACTCATCTATTATGTAAGTTGATTTGATTTTTCCAGTAATGGCATTTACGGGACAAACTTTTTCACAAGCTGAACAACCAATGCATTTTTCTGGCATAATACGGAATTTTGCTAGCTTTTTACATTTACCTGCTTTGCATTTTTTTTCTACAATATGCTCAATATATTCACTTTCAAAATGTCTAAGCATTGAAAGAACAGGATTTGGACTTGAACCACCAAGTCCACAAAGAGAGTTTTCTTTTATATAATAAGAAAGATTTTTTAAATCATCAATATCAGAAAGTTTGCCTTGTCCCTCAGTGATTCTTGTCAAAATTTCCAAAAGGCGTTTGTTTCCAATTCTGCAAGGTGTACATTTCCCGCATGATTCATCAACTGTGAATTCAAGAAAGAATTTTGCCATGTCAACCATGCATGTCGATTCGTCCATGATGATAAGTCCACCACTTCCCATAATTGAGCCAATTGCAACAAGACTTTCGTAATCAAGTGGTGTGTTACCTAAAGAAGCGGGTATACACCCACCACTAGGGCCACCAGTTTGAGCTGCTTTAAATTTTTTTCCATTTGCAATGCCACCACCGATATTATAAACCATTTCATTGATGGTTGTTCCCATTGGGACTTCTGCAAGTCCAGACTTGACAGCATCACCAGAAATTGCAAAAACTTTTGTTCCTTTTGATTTTTCTGTTCCGACTTTTACAAAACTTTCCCAGCCGTCGGTTAAGATGAGTGGAATGTTCGCGTATGTTTCAACATTGTTGATTAGGGTAGGAAGCCCATAAACACCTTTGGTTGATGGATATGGTGGTCTTGGTTTTGGTTCGCCCCTTTTTCCTTCAACACTTGCAATAAGTGATGTTTCTTCTCCGCAAACAAAAGCACCCGCACCAAGGCGAAGTTCAATTGAAAAATCAAATCCGCTTCCAAAAATATTTTTTCCAAGCACACCAATTTTTTCGGCTTGTTTAATGGCTTCTCTGAGAGTTGATACTGCATATGGGTATTCGGCACGAACATAAACTATGCCTCTGGTTGCTTTTATGCAAAAACCAGCAATTGCCATGGCTTCAAGAACAGAATGTGGATCGCCTTCCAAAATGGCTCTATCCATAAAAGCCCCTGGGTCGCCCTCATCAGCATTGCAAACAACAATTTTGTCTTCGCCAATTGTTTCTGCAGTTCTTTCCCACTTAAGTCCTGTTGGAAATCCGCCGCCACCTCTTCCACGCAGTCCACTTTTTTTAATTGTATCAATAATTCCTTTAGGATTGTTTTCTCTAAGCGCTTTTTCAAGAGAAAAATATGATCCCTGAGAAATTGATTCTTCAATTTTTAAAGGATTGATTTTGTTGATTCTTCTGATTACAAAGTTATTTTTTGTTAAAATGTCAACCTTGTTTTGCATTTCTTCTGGAGTTAGTATTTTTACAGAATCTTTTATTTCGCTTAATTCTTTAAGTGTCATTTTACACTCCTTTCTTTAAGTTCACACAAAAGTTTGTCAACTTTTTCTTCAGTCATATTGCCATAATTTTTGTCATCAACTGTGATTACAGGAGCAAGTGCACAACAACCAAAACATCTTGCAGTTGACAAAGAAAACTTGCCATCAGGAGATAAACCATCTTCTCCAATTTCTAAATCTTTTTTAATTTTTTCAAATATTTTTGTTGCACCTTTAACAAAACAAGCCGTTCCAAGACAAACACTAATTCTGATTTTTCCCGGTGGTTCAAGTGTGAATCTGCTGTAAAAAGTTATTATCCCTGAAAGTGTGCTCATTGGCTCTTTTAGCTCTTTTGAAATAAGTTCACAAATTTCCATTGGAATATATCCAAATGTGTTTTGAGCTTCGTGAAGAGCAATCATTGCACAACCTTTTTCTTTTTTTATTGAAGAAACAAACTTTTTGTATTTTTCAACTACACAAGGGGCAAGAACACTTTTGTTCATGATTTCTCCTTATCTTTTAATTATCAAACAAAAGTTTATAATTTTTTAACAAATAACGCAAATCATTTGAGATGGATTTGTGAAAAATTATGTTTGTTTTTGAACAATTTTTTTGTAATTAGCCAAAATGATAAAGAATTTCATTTTTAATAATCAAAACAAAAAACCCCTTATAAAAAATACAAGGGGATTATTTGTTTATAAAATTGATTAAAAAGTTTGGTTGTTAAACTTATATTAGACATTTAGCTTTAAAAATCATAAACAAAAATTCTAACTGAATTGATTGTTTAGATAAATGAAAGTTTAAGTTTTTTTGAATTATTAAAAATTTTTAAATTATCAATTTTATTGTGATTTTTTTAGGTATTCATCAATAAAGATTTGTATGTTTCCATTCATAACACCTGTAACATCACTTGTTTCATAATTTGTGCGATGGTCTTTTACCATTGAATATGGGTGGAAAACATAAGAACGAATTTGACTGCCCCATTCAATTTTTTTGATTTCTCCACGAATTGAAGCAAGTTTTTCCATTTCTTGACTTTCTTTAAGTTCAACAAGCTTGCTTTCTAGCATTTTCATTGCAACTTCACGATTTTGAATTTGAGAGCGTTCATTTTGACAAGCAACAACAATTCCTGTTGGAATATGTGTGATTCTGATTGCACTTTCTGTTTTGTTGACATGTTGTCCGCCTGCACCACTACTTCTGTATGTATCAACCCTAAGGTCTTCTGGTTTAATTTCAACTTCAGTCATTTCATCAATTTCAGGCATAACTTCACAACTTGCAAAACTTGTTTGACGCCTTGCGTTGGAATCAAAAGGCGAAATTCTTACAAGTCTGTGAACGCCTTTTTCTGCACGAAGAAAACCATAGGCATTTTCACCGCTAACCATGAATGTTACACCTTTAAGCCCCGCTTCATCACCCTCAATGGTGTCTAGAATGGTGATTTTGTAATCCATTTTTTCAGCATACATTTGATACATTCTAAAGAGCATATTTGCCCAATCTTGGGCTTCTGTTCCGCCAGCACCTGCATGCAAAGTAATGATTGCATTGTTGGCATCATACTTGCCCTTAAGAAGTGTTTGAAGTTTAACTCTTTCAATTTCTGATTGAAGAGCTTTTACACTTGTGATCAGTTCTGAGTAAAATTCATCACCAGCATCTAATTCAACAAATTCAACAAGAGCTTCACAATCTGCATAAGCTTTCATAAGTTTGTCATACATAGAAAGCTTGTTTTCAAGGCTTTTTAATTTTTTTGAAACTTCTTGAGCTTTTTTTTGATCTTCCCAAAAACCGTCTACTTCCTGTTCACTTTTCTTTTCAGCAATTTGAGATTTGATTTTTTCTGGGTCAAAGACACTCCTTGATAAACTGTAAATCATCAGCCATAACTTTTATTGCTTCTTTTTCCTTATCAATTACAAACATATTTTTTCTCCTATTCATTTTTTTATTTTCATTTATATTTCAAACAAATTATAAAACTGATTGTTAAGATAACATCTTTATTATGTTTTGTCAATTTGTAGTCAAATTGCAAGTGTAATTTGTTATTTTTTAAAAAAAATCATCTAAATCTTAAATTTTTATATTGAAAAATTGATTTTATTTGAATTCTGGTTTATAATTAATTGTTATGAAAGAAAAATTTGAAGAGCTCATGAAAAAAGATATAGTAAACATTCTTGCAATTGAATCATCATGTGATGAAACGGCTGCAAGTGTTGTTTGTAATGGAAGAAAAGTGCTTTCAAATGTTGTTTCAAGTCAAATTGAAATTCACCAAAAATTTGGTGGTGTTGTTCCTGAAGTTGCTTCAAGAAATCATATTGCAAATGTTTATGATGTTGCCTGTGAAGCAGTCCTAAAATCGGGACTGAATTTTGAAAATATTGATGCGATAGCTGTAACATATGGTGCTGGGCTTATGGGAGCTCTGTTGGTTGGAGTCAATTTTGCAAAAGGGCTTGCTTATGCACTTAAAAAACCACTTCTTGCCGTAAGCCATGTTGAAGGACATATTGCAGCAAACTATATAACTCACGAAAAGCTTGAGCCACCTTTCACTTGTTTGATGGTTAGTGGTGGACATACTTGTCTTTTTGATGTTAAATCATATACAGAATTTAATCTTATTGGGCAGAGTGTTGATGATGCCGCAGGTGAAGCTTTTGACAAAGTTGCAAGAGTTCTTGGGCTTCCATATCCCGGTGGTCCAAACATTGACAAAAAAGCAAAACTTGGGGAAGATAACATTGTCTTTAAACATAGAAACAACCTAAAGAACACACTTGATTTTTCATTTTCAGGTATTAAAACTGCAATTATGAGCTATGTTAATTCCCTTAAACAATCGGGTGAAGAAGTCAATGTAAACAATATATGTGCATCTTTTCAATCGTATGTTGCAAATGAACTTTCAACAAAGGCTATTAGAGCATGCAAAGAGCAGTCTTCAACCAAACTTGTTGTTGCGGGTGGCGTTTCAGCAAACAGCAAACTTAAAGAAGTGCTTACGGAAAAATGCAAAGAAAATGGTGTTGAACTTTTTATGCCTGAACTTAAATTTTGTGGTGATAATGCTGCAATGATTGGTTCTCAGGCATATTTCAATCTTAAAACAGGAAAAGGTCTTGCAGAAATGGATCTCACAGCAAAAAGTAGGCTTATTCCAAAGTGGACAAATATAAAAAATTAATAATCATAAAAAACCAGATTTTTTCTGTTTTTTTTAAAATTAAAACCTTGTAAAAGTTGCTTAAGAATAGATTGAATTTAAAAGATATTTAAGAAAACTCATTGAGTTTGCGACTATTTTTCCAATTGTCGTTAAGATTTTTTTGTGTTTTTAAGTGGCTGAAATGTTTAAAAAGGCATAAAGTCCACAAAAAATTGAATAGCAAATTTTTTCCATATGGCTTTGTTTAAGAAGCAAAAGTTCTTCTTCTGGATTTGATAAATATCCGCATTCAACCAAGATTGCTGGGCAAGGTGAAACTTTCAAAAGATAAAAATCAATAGTTTTTGGAGTTGCCTTTGCAAATGGTACAATTTTTTTGAGAGTTGTTTGAGTCAGTGTTGCAAAGGATTCTGAACTTGCATTATCCTCCGTATAAAACACTTGAGCACCTCTTGCAGAAGTTAGTGGAAAGCTGTTCATGTGAATTGACACAAAGGCATTAGCATTTGCACTATTTAATAATTCTTCTCTTTTTTTCATGTCAGCAACTTTTTTGTTTGTGTCAATTTCTTGATATAGCCCAGCACCATCACTTCTTGTTAGCACTGCAGTTATTCCATTTGTTTCCAGCATATTTTTTAGGCAATAAGTATAATCCAAATTTATATCTTTTTCAAATTTTCCTGTTTGTGTTCCGACAGCTCCGCCATCTCTTCCACCATGTCCAGCATCAATCACAACAACAAATTCATTTTGAGTTCTCGGAGATAAAACAGGAACAGCAAAGGCTGTGCCAACACAAAAGAGCATAAAAATTAAAACCCATATAAAACTTTTTTTAATTACAATCATTGTTTTACCTTTACATAAATTTTTTCCTACCTTTATAGGTATGCGAGAAAAGATAAATCAATGAGTTTTTATTTACATTTTAAAATTTTTATTGAATTCAATATTAAAAAAAATTAATTGTCTATGTTGTAATGTTAAATAATAATGATTTATTTTTTTATAAAAAAACTAAAGCGATCAAATCACTTTAGTTACATTTTTAAAAGTTAAAAATTTTACAATAAACAAATTAATTGTGCTTTAAGCAATTTACATTATTGCATAACAAAATGAAATATTTACAATTTTGCATTCATGGTCAATATTTTGTTCTTATAGTTATGCTCTGATAATTTATTTTTCATCTTTAATGCAGAATGGAAGACATGTCATATCAAATGTCTTACAACTTCTTTTGCCATTTTTCCTTTTATATAATACGCAACCACCAAAGCAATCAGGAAGGTGCTTACAGCCAATGCATTTTGGATCATTAAAGCAGTTTGCTGCTTTGTACCAATCGACTATATTTTTTGAATTAGTAAAAAGTGAACCATCGTTTTCCATGTGTCCAATGCAAGCTGGTTCATAACTTAAATCATTTATGCATTTCCACATGCTCATATCGGGCATTAGATAGAAAAATCTTGAATCGGCGCAGGCTTCACATGGCTGATAATAATATTTATTTTTTGAAATTTTGTAATGCATCTGTTCGGCAACATTGTAAAACTGTTCCAATTCAGATTTATCATTGCTGTTTTTTTCATGATAATCTTTCGTGTTGTAAACAGGGCGAATCATGACATTGATTCTATCTCTATATTGTTGTTCAAAACAATTTAAAACATCTACCAAACTATCAGGTTCTCTATTAATTAAATTTATTCTTAATATAAATTCAAAGTCATAATCTTTTGTTTTGTCTAGCAACATTTTTATATTATTTATAAGAATATCAAAAGAAGGTCGTCCGTCATGATATATTCTGGTTTTATTGTGTGATTCTCTGTTGCCATCTAATGTGATTTGCAAAGAAGTTAAATTGTATCTTTTTAATTTTTCGATTATTTCTTCAGTTAAAAGAGAACCATTTGTTGTTATGTTTGTTAAAAGTTTATAATCATTTTTCTTTGAATCTTGTAAAACATATTCTAAATAATCAAACATTTTGTCTGCTAATATTAATGGTTCGCCACCAAATAAAGATAGTTTAACAAATTTTTTATGTTTAAAATATTTGTCGCAGTGTTGCTTTAAAATTTCAAAATAATGCGGGTTTTCTTCTGCGGTTGAATGACCTTTTTCAAAACAATAAGGACATTTGAAATTACATCGCAAAGTGGGAACTAACACAATTGTTGACTGATCATCTTCAAAATAAATATCGTTAAACAAATAGGATACCTCTGCGAGTTCATCAGTTGATTCAGGAATAAAAAAGCCATTATCTATAAGCATTTTTTTATTTTCTAAATTTAATTTATCAAAATCATTCATATTTTCTAAAAATGAAAGATTTAATTCATTGTTAATATTCATACTTGCTTTTGTGCGAGAGTTATACAAATATTTTTTACCGCTTGTGCTCATGTGTATAATATTATATATACTTGGTTTAAACATGTTTTCTCCTTCATTTGTTGTTAAAAAAATGGAAGAAGTGCGTTTGCACACACTTCTTCCATTTTTCCGATAATTAGCAAGGGTCATTTCCAGTGCAAGAACAAGCGTCTAGACAATTAATTGAACAATCTTCGGACAAATTATATTTTCCGAAGATTATTGCACTTGGATTGAGTATTGCTGTGCCAACCATTTCCATATTACCCCTCCTCATAAATAATATTATATAAAATTCAAATAAATGTCAACATAATATACTAAAAATTTCTTAAATAATTTTATTTTAAAAATGAAGATTTTATAGGAATCATATCAGAATTAATATAGGTAAATAGAATAAAAATTTACAACTTAAAAAAAATGTGATAAAATTTATACTATGCTTATTATTTAATCTTTCTGATAGTACTAATAATATAATTGATTTAGCTAAACAAGGAGAAAATGTATGTTTATTATTATGGCTGGACCTAGTGGAGTTGGAAAAAATACAGTAATAATTGAACTCATTAAAAGAAATAAAAATTTTGCTCTTCACAAAACAATGACTTCAAGGACTCCACGAAATGAAGATGACAAAAAAGTTTATGACTTTGTTTCTAAAGAAGAATTTGAGAGAAAAATTGCAAACGGGGAAATGCTTGAATTTGAAGATGTTCACGGCAACTGGTATGGAAGCGACAAAGAATTGTTTTTGAAAAGTATAAACAGTGGTAAAACACTTTTGAAAGATATTGATGTCAAAGGGCAAATTACTTACAAAAAACTTTTGTCGGGAATCACTCCTGTGCTTTCTGTTTTTCTTAACGCTCCAAAAGAAAAACTTGTTGAAAGGCTCAAGGGCAGAGGAGAAAGCCTTGAAAGCATTCAAAAACGAATGGAAAGAGTTGATATGGAACTAGGATTTTCCAAAAACTTTGATTTGGTAATTGAAAATGTTTCACTTGATGAAACAGTAAAAATTATTGAAAAACAAATTGAAAAAATGGAAAAAAATAAATAAATTTGTAGAATAATAATTTTTTGATGATAAGGTTAGTTAATTATTTGACAATTGTTTAATATATAAATATAATTATCACATAAAAAGGAGTAAAAATATGATTGGTTGGATTGTTTTAGGTGTGATTGCTTTTATCATCATTTCCCTTATTCTTTATGGAATTTCTGTTTACAACAATTTGATTGTTCTCAGAAATCATGCAGATGAAGGCTTTTCTACAATGGATGTTTTCATGAAGAAAAGATATGATCTCATTCCAAATCTTGTTGAAGTTGTCAAAGGTTATGCAAAGCACGAAAAAGAAACATTAGAAAATGTTATTAAAGCTCGTAACATGGCGATGAGTGCAACTAGCAATGGTGAAAAAATTGCTGGAGAAAATCAACTTACTGGAGCTCTTAAAACTTTGTTTGCTCTTTCAGAAAGCTATCCTGATTTGAAGGCAAACAAAAACTTTTCTGAATTGACAAGCAGTTTACAAGAAATTGAAAAAGAAATTTCTGACAGCCGTAGATATTATAATGGAACTGTCAAGGCATATAACACAAAAAGAGAAGTTTTTCCTTCTTCAGTCATTGCAAACATGTATAGATTTGAAAAGAAAAATCTTTTTGTTGTTGATGATGTTAGTGAAAGAAAAGCAATAAAAGTTGATTTTTCTTGATTATCTTTTGTCTTAAAAGTGGAAGATGGGGCAATAAATTTGTTTTTAGCCCCATTTTTGATAGTTAATAATAAAAGGAAAATATGAAGAAAAGAATATTTTTTACAATTTGTTTAATTTTAGCGATTTTCTCTTGTTTTGCAATAAGTGAAAAGTTTGTTTCTTATGCACAAGACATTGACACTGCAATTACTATTACAGGTTATGATGTTGTTGCCACAGTTGATTTGACAAACACTGTTTCATTAAGAGAAGAGATTGATGTCAATTTTTTGCGAACCCGTTCAGTTTTTGTTAGATCTCTTCCACTTTATTCAATTGTGACTCGAAACATTAATGGCACAGTTAAACAAATGCGTTACAATCTTAGCTACGACAATATAACTATTAAAAATGGTAGTAATCTTAGTCTTGACTTTGAAGAAGTTGAAGAAAACGGTTATTTGTTTCTGGATATTGGATACGACGGCAGTTTGATGTATCCAAGTGGCACAACAAAAACTTTTGTAATCTCCTATTCTGTTTCACTTGGTAATGATCGCATTTCACAGTTTGATGAATTTTATTACAATATTATTGGAACTGATTGGGCTTGTGGCATTTCTAATATAAATTGGACAATTAATTTTCCTAAGGAAGTAAACAACAATCTTTATGTTTATGTTGGGGCAAATGGCGAAACTAATATTCCTAGTGAAACATTGACAGTTATAAACAAAACTCTTAGTGGTTCATATTCTAGCCTTGAAGCTTTTAATGGCATCACCCTTAAAGCCCAGCTGGAAGAAGGATATTTTTCACTTGTTCCAAGACCTGATTTGTTAGCTTATGTTGTTTTGGCAATTATTGCACTCATTATTTTGATATGTATTATTGTAAAAGCCAAAACTGACACCAAATTTGTTGTTACACCAGTGGTTGAATTTTCTGCTCCAAAAGGTATGAACCCTTGCGAGGCAGGGTATCTTTTGGACGGACATGTTGACTCTGAAGATATTGCTTCTTTCATTGTTTATTGGGCAAACAAAGGGTATCTTTCAATCAAAGAAGAAGATAACAAAACTTGGCTCACAAAAAACACAGAAGTCAAAGAATATGATTTTAAATCTTATGAAAAGCCACTATTTAATGCAATTTTTACAAGTGGGGACACTGTTGAACTTGGTAGCCTTGATTACACACTAAGCATTCCAGTTGAAAGAATCAAAATGACTCTTCCAGCACAAAAAAGTGGTGAATATTTCAGCAAAAAATCAATCTCTTCACAATTATTAATTCTTTTTCTTGGAGCTTTAAGTGTTGCTTGCTCAGTTGGTTATGCTTCTCTTATGCTAAACACTGGTTTTACTCTTGTTTCATTGATTCTAATTTTCATTTTAAGTTTCTTCACAAGCACTTTTGCACTTTTAAGTAGCAACTATGAATACACAAGTCGTAAAAAATTGTTTTCAATGATAAGCATTTCAATATTTGTTTTGCAACTAATTTCAGTGATTGTTTCGTGCATATTATTTAATGGAGAAACTTTTGGAAACCCTATTCTTCTTGTCTTGTTTGGTGAAGCCACTTTCTTTGTTTGTTTGTATCTTGGAACAAGCCTTTCAACAAGACTTGACAAATCTTCAAAAGAACTTGGTTCTCTTCTTGGATTAAAACATTTTATTGAAGTGGCAGAAAAGGACAGACTAGAAATGCTTGTTAAAGAAAATCCTCAGGCATTTTTTGAGGTTTTGCCTTTTGCTTACACTTTAGATGTTTCTGACATTTGGATTAAAAAGTTTGAAAAAATTGCAATTAGCAATCCTGCTTGGTTCTCTTCAGACAGGGGATTAAACACATATCTTGCTATTAGTGCCATTTCAAGAATGAATACCCATATGAAAATTGCAACTTTTGCGCGCCCACAAAATAGTTCTGGTTCAGGTACATTTGGCGGTGGTGGCTTTGGTGGCGGATTTTCTGGCGGTGGATTTGGTGGTGGCGGTGGTCATTCAAGATAAAAAGTTTATTGGGGTGACACCAAAATAATAACGCAAATACGCAAAACTACTGGGGTGACACCAAAAAAATACGAGGGTACGCAAAACTGTTGTTTTGCTAGCTCTCTTTTTTTTTGGTTTCCCTCCCAATAACCACCCCAGTATCTATTTTTTCTTTTGTTTTTTATGCTGATTGGTATATAATAAAAAAGATGAAATTATGTGAATTTGCAAAACAAAAGCTTGAAACAATCACCACAGAACCTGGGGTTTATATCATGCGAAACGAAAGCGGTCAGGTGATTTATGTTGGAAAAGCAAAAAATTTAAAAAAAAGAGTTACTCAATATTTCAGTAATTCAAAAAAACTTTTTAAAGTTCAAGCAATGGTTGAAAAAATTGTGGACTTTGACTTTTTTATTACTTTAAGCGAATTTGATGCTTTAGCGCTAGAAAGCAATTTGATTAAAAAATATCAGCCTTTTTACAACATTTTGCTTAAAGATGGGAAAGCAAGTCCATACATAAAAATTGACCTTAAAGAGCCTTTTCCAAGGCTGGAAGTTGTTAGAAGAGTAACTAGTGATGGTGCAAGGTATTTTGGCCCTTATTTTGCCGGCGTAAATGTTTGGGAAATTATGGCTGTTATTGAAAGTGCTTTTCCGCTTAGAACTTGCAAGCTTGCTCTTGGAGAAAAAAAAGCAAAAAGAGAATGTTTAAATTTTTTGCTTGGTAAATGTCTTGCTCCCTGCACTGGTAGAATTTCAGCCGAAGATTACAAAAAAATTATATTTAATGTCATTGATTTCTTGAATGGCAATGATAGTCTTGTCACGAAGACACTTGAAGAAAAAATGCAAAAAGCTTCTGAAACTGAAAATTTTGAAATGGCAATTCTTATTAGGGAAAGACTGAGAATGCTTAACAGAATTAAAAGCAAAGTTGTTGCTCAGCTTCCTAAAGATATTTCACTAGATATTTTTGCTTGTGAAAGCAATTCTCTTTCAACAGCAATTTGCGTTGTGAGTGTTAGGGGTGGAAAAATTTTGGGTATTCAAAATTTCAATTTACTTGATGCGAGCCTTGAAAAGCATGAAGCCTTAAGTTCATTTTTGCTTCAGTTCTATGAACTTAATGTTGTGCCATCTGAAGTTGTTATTGGGGAAGAAAAACTTTCAACTGAGCCTATTTCAAAATTTTTGTTTGAAAAAGCAGGAAAGCAAGTAAATTTTCATGTGGCAAAAAATGGAATTAAAAAATCGCTTCTTAATCTTGCTGAGAAAAACGCGAAAGACCATTTGGAAAAAAGCATAACAAAAGAGCGTTCAAAATGGGCAAAGACAATTGGAGCAATGGAAAGGCTTAAAGATGCCATGAATCTTGAAGAAGTGCCAAAACGAATTGAATGTTTTGACATTTCCAACACAAGCGGTGTTATGAAAGTTGCGAGTATGGTTGTGTTTGAAAATGGCGAACCTAAAAAGAAAGATTATCGCAAATTCAAAATCAGTTCCATTGAAGGTCCTAATGATTTTGCAAGCATCGCTGAAGCGGTTAGGCGAAGACTTAAAAATTTAAACTCAAACATGGCAAGTTTCAGCACAAAACCAAATCTAATTTTGATTGATGGCGGAAAAGGACAATTAACAAGTGCCACGCATGAACTTGAAGCAAGTGGAACTACTGGAATTGCACTTGCAAGTCTTGCTAAACAATTTGAAGAAGTGTTTGTTGGAAAAGAACAAAAATTGGTTATGCTAAGGCGGGGCAGTGTTGAACTTTTGCTCCTTCAAAAAATCAGAGATGAAGCACACAGATTTGCAATCACTTTTCACCGTCAACTAAGAGCAAAAAACATGCTTAAAAGTCCACTTGATGATATAAACGGAATTGGACCAGCAAAAAAAGATGCTCTACTTAAAATTTTTGGAACAAGTGAAAAAGTTTTTTCAGCTAGTATTGATGAACTTGTTGCTGTTAAAGGTATCACGCAAAATCTTGCTCAAGAAATTGTTAAGCATAAAACTAGTGATTAAATTAATTGACTATGACCAGTTTATGAAGTTATACTTTGCTTAAATGGCTAGGAGGAATGATGAAAAAAACTATTGATGGAAACACGGCGGCGGCATCTGTTGCATATGCACTAAGTGATTGTGCAGCAATATATCCAATTACACCAAGTTCAAACATGGCGGAGCTTTGCGATGAATGGGCAACTGCAGGCATAAAAAATGTTTTTGGAAACACATTAAAAATTGTTGAAATGCAATCTGAAGCGGGAGCAATTGGTGCTGTTCATGGCAGTTTGCTTGGTGGTGCTTTGACAACAACTTTCACGGCAAGTCAAGGTCTACTTTTGATGATTCCAAACATGTACAAAATTGCAGGTGAGTTTTTGCCTATGGTTATGCATGTTTCAGCTAGGGCACTTGCCACTCATGCTCTTTCAATTTTTGGTGATCACTCTGATGTTATGGCATGCAGGCAAACAGGATTTAACATGCTTGTTTCATCAAATGCACAAGAGTGCATGGATATGGCACTTGTTGCACATATTTCCGCACTTGAGAGCAGTTTGCCTTTCATTCATTTTTTTGATGGATTCAGAACTTCACATGAAATTTCTACAATTCAAGATATAAGTTATGCAGAAATGGCAAGCATTTTTCCTTTTGACAAAGTTGCTTCTTTTAGAAAAAGAGCAATGACACCTAACAATCCTTGTCAGCAAGGACTAGCTCAAAATCCAGATGTATTTTTTCAAAATAGAGAGGCATGCAACACGGCATATTCAAAGGTTTATGAAAATGTTGTTAAGTCAATGGAAAAGCTTGAAAAACTTACTGGAAGACATTATGCGCCTTTTGAATATTATGGAGCAAAAGATGCTGAAAATGTTGTTATCATTATGGGCAGTGGTGCTGAAACAACTCACCATGTTGTTGACGAACTAAACGCAAAGGGTGAAAAGGTTGGACTTGTTAAAGTCCGCTTATACCGTCCGTTTAATGCTGAAGCATTAATTGATGTTTTGCCATCATCGGTTAAAACAATTAGTGTGCTTGACAGAACAAAAGAAGCCAATGCTCTCGGAGAGCCACTCTTTGTTGATGTTTCTGTTGCACTTTCTTCAAGGAACATAAAGCTTCTGAGGGGTAGATATGGACTTGGCGGAAAAGATTTTTCTCCTGCCTGCGTTAGAGCAGTTTTTGAAAACATGAAATCTTCTAATTCCAAAAAAGTTTTTACAGTTGGGATTGTTGATGATGTAACAAATCTTTCTCTTGAGATTTTGCCTGAAGAAGAAAATAGTGATATGTTTGAATGCAAATTTTATGGGCTTGGAAGTGATGGAACTGTTGGAGCAAACAAAAACAGCATCAAAATTTTGGGTAATTACACAGAAAAATATGTTCAAGGTTATTTTGAATATGACAGCAAAAAAAGTGGAAGTATCACAATTTCTCATTTAAGAATGAGTGATAAACCAATTAGAATTTGTTCCAATGTTGTAAATGCAAATTTCATTGCTTGCCACAATCAAAATTTCCTTAGTCAATACAATATTTTGAAAGGTTTGAAGCAAAATGGACTTGTTCTTTTGAACACTGAAAGAACTGGCGAAGAACTTTCAAAATTTCTTCCAAAATATTTTAAAGAAACACTCGTTAAAAAGAATGCAAGATTTTTTACAATTGACGCATCATTAGAAGCTCAAAAGGCTGGCTTAACGGGAAAAATAAATGTTGTTATGCAATCAGCTTTCTTTTTGATAACTAATATTATGCCATATGAAAAATGCGAAAAAGCAATGATTGAAGCTGTTAAAAAGACCTATGCAAAAAAGGGTGAAGCGGTTATTGAATCAAATGTTAAAGCAATTAAAGCTGCAACAAAAAGCCTTAAAGAAATTGATGTAAGTAAACTAGGCAATGAAGACAACAGAAAAATTACAAAGAACATTACAAATGAGTTTTATGAAAAAATCATGAAACCTATTGCCGTTCTTGAAGGAAACTCTTTGCCTGTTTCTTCTTTTGTTCCAAGTGGTGTCATTGAATCTGGAACAACAAAATTTGAGAAACGAGGAATTGGCGAAGTTGTTCCAAAATGGATTCCAGAAAACTGTATTCAATGTGGAATGTGTGTTATGGCTTGTCCTCATGCGTGCATTCGTCCAGTTCTTGTTAAAGAAGAAAATTTGAAAGATAAACCACAATGTTTTGAAACAAAGAAAGCTATGGGAGTTGACGGTTGTCAGTACAAAATTCAAGTCAGCCCACTTGATTGCACTGGTTGTGGAGTTTGTAAAAATGTTTGTCCTGCGAAAAACAAAGCACTTGAAATGGTTGACACAGACTCAGTTTTTACAACAGAAAATATGAATTATGAATATTCAGTTAAACTAAAAAAAGAAAAATCTCCTTTTCCACTTACTTCACCAAAAGGAGTGCAATTTGCTCCGCCATTATTTGAATTTTCTGGTGCATGTGCTGGTTGTGGTGAAACTCCATACATAAAACTTGCAACTCAACTTTTTGGTGAAAACATGATTGTTGCAAATGCCACAGGTTGTTCAAGCATCTATGGTGGCTCGTTCCCTTCTTGTCCTTACACAAAAAATGAAGACGGCTTTGGACCATCTTGGGCAAACAGTTTGTTTGAAGACAATGCTGAATTTGGCTTTGGAATGAGTGTTGCAAATGAAAAAAGAAAACAAAATTTGGCGGTTGCAACCAAAGAAGCACTTGCTGAAATTGAAAATGATGAACTTAAAAAATTATTAGAAAAATTTGTTGAAAATCAAAATTCACTTTTGAATGGTGAAGTCAAGATTTTGACTGAACTGCTTGAAAAAGAGAAAAGTGGAAAAGCCAAAACTCTTTTGATTGATAAAGATTTGTTTGTTAAAAAAAATGTTTGGATTATTGGTGGAGATGGCTGGGCTTATGACATTGGCTTTGGCGGACTCGATCATGTTCTTGCCTCAAATCAAAATGTAAACATTTTGGTGCTCGACACTGAAGTGTATTCCAACACAGGTGGACAAAGCTCAAAATCAACACCAAAGGGCAGTTATGCAAAATTTGCAACAGCTGGAAAAAATACACGCAAAAAAGATTTAGCAATGATTGCAGTTGCTCACAGAAATGCATATGTTGCCGAGATTAGTTTGGGAGCAAATATGGTGCAAGCAATTTCAGCAATGAGAGAAGCTGAAGCTTTTGACGGTCCAAGTTTGATTATTGCATATGCTCCTTGCATAAATCATGGCTACAATCTTACAAATTCTGAAGATGAAATGAAAAAGGCTGTACAAAGTGGATATTGGCAACTTTTCCGCTTTAATCCACAATCTTCACCATCTTTAAAAATTGATAGTGGCGAACCAACAATTCCTTATGCTGAATTTTTGAAAGGTGAAAACCGATTTGCTTCAATTCTTAAACAATTTCCTGAAGAGGCAAAAGAACTTTTTGAAGAAGCAGAAAAAGAAGCAAAACAGCGTAGAGAATTTTTGCTTGCGATTTCAAAACTTGGAGAAAAAATTTGAATAATTTGAAACTTATTGTTGAATACGATGGAACGGATTTTTTTGGTTGGCAAACTCAAGAGGGAAAAAGAACAGTTGAAGAGATTGTTGAAAAAACACTCTCTGATGTTTTGAAAGAGCATATTAAACTTGAAGCGAGTGGAAGAACGGACAAAGGTGTTCATGCAAAAGCACAAGTGTGTTCTTTTACATGTGAACGAAATTTTGATTTTGAACGATTGCCATATGCAACAAATTACCTTTTGCCAAGCGACATTAGTTTGATTAGTTGTGCTCAAATGCCTGACGATTTTCATGCAAGATTTTCTTCAAAAAGAAAAACATATGAGTATACATTTTTTTGTGGTCAAATTCGCTCTCCACTTAAAGAAAGATATGCTCTCAGAGTTCCATTTGAAGTTGATGAAAACTTGATGAAAAAAGCATCAAAATTGTTTGAGGGTACACATGACTTTTCTTCATTTGTTGTGTCAAAAAGCAAAAAAGAAAATTGCGAACGAACAATTTATTCATGCAATCTTACAAAAGAAAATGATTTATACAAATTAAATATTTGCGGAAATGGGTTTTTGCATAATATGGTGCGAATAATTGCTGGAACAATACTTGATGTTGGAGTCGGCAAAATTAAACCAGAACAAATTTTGGAAATTTTGGAAAGTAAGAACAGAAGCTATGCTGGCAAAACTTTGCCACCAAATGGACTTTGTCTTTTGAGTGTTGATTACGAAGTACGGGGGTGACACCAAAAAAATCAAGCGGGTACGCAAAAGTACTGGGGTAGCACCAAAAAAAATAACGCTGACACGCAAAATTAACATTTTGCTAACAGCTATTTTTTCGGTTCTCCTCTGGAGCTCTCTTCTCCTATTAAGGGGTT
>JBAXZR010000014.1:0-31254 GCA_041670165.1 Clostridia bacterium | reverse complement strand
TCATCTTGTTTTTCCTTTCAAAAATGACAATTATTAAAGTTGATAATTAATTATCTTTAATTAATTTAATATTTTTTATTATTATATTTTTTATTATTATATTTTATATTATTAAATTAAATTTTATTACTTAATTAATTATTTATTATTAATTTGATTATTAATTATATATTTTTTTATTATTTAATAATTTATTATTTAATTAATTTATTATTATTTAATAAATTTATTTATTATTATTTAATAAATTTATTTATTTTATTATTAGTTTATTTGTGATTTAGATTATTGAATTATTTATTGATTTTTAACTTTTTATTCTAAAAAAGCATTCGAATTAGCCCATTTTTAGGCACTTTCAAGCACTATGCCAAATATAAAATCATTTATAATCAAAATTTATATTTATATATATTAAAGTGTATTTATTTTAAATAATATTCTGATTAATTATATTATTTATTATTATTTAATTATCCTATTTATTATTGTATTTAACATTATTTTATTAATTTTTATTTATTTAATTTATTTAATATTATTTAATTTATTTAATTTATTTAATTAATTTAATATTATTATATTTATTTAATTTATTAATATTTTATTTGATTATTATTTAATTATTTATTTTATTTTTATTTATCTATTAAGATATTTTTTTACAAACCATTTTTTGATATAAACAAATCACAATTCAAGAAAATTTAAGTTTGCCAACATAACAAATTTTGTTCCAATTTTTGTTTAAGCACTCCTAAGATTTTTCCCGAGAGATTTTTGCTTTGTTGCATTTCCACCACGAATATGTTTTTCTTCAAAGTTATCTTTACAGATTTCTGCAATGCTTGCAAATAGAGATGCATTCAAAACAAGCAACCGTTTTGAAATGTCAACATGAACTGTGCTTTTTGAAACACCAAACAATTCAGCAGTTTTACGAATTGTTGACTTAGTTAAAAGAATATGTTCAGCTACTGCAATAACTCTTTTACAAATATCATCTCTCACCTTAAAACTTACTCCTAGTGAAACCAAGATATGCATAAAAGTGAAGATATATGCTATTTTATTCATATAAAAACATTGGGCGAGTTTTTTGTCAGTATAATTTTGCTAAAAATCCGATTTGCTTTTGTTTTTAAAAAAACAATCGTCTACTTACTCAAGCAAAAAATATATAATTTTTACCATCAATTTTTTTTCAATTAAAAAAATGATGAAACTCAAGTTCATCATTTTTTGCGATTGGATTTAAAATCTTATAAAACTAACAATTTATTTTTGTTTGTTTTCAACAACTTTGATTATATCTCCAACTGTTTTAATTGTTAGGCTTTCTTCATCACTAATTGAAATGTGAAACTCTTCTTCAAGAGTCATAAGCATTTCCACCATATCAAGCGAATCAGTTCCTAAGTCTTCAACAAACTTACTATTTTCACTTACTTTGCTTTCGGCAATGCCAAGTTGTGATGCAATCAATTTTTTAATTTTTTCAGCCATGGTTGTGTTTCCTCCGATTTCCAATATTACCACAAGTCGAAAGAACATGTCAAACATTCTTTCTTTTTATAATTGCATCAACTAGATTAAAAAATGAGCCAAAATAGCTCATTTATAAAATTTAACTTTCATGCGGAATTAAATTTTTGTTAGTTTCTAAATTTTCAAAATAATTTTGAAAGCTTACAATCCAAAACGGCACAAATGGAATGTTTTCATTAATCAAAACAAGTTGCCATGATTCAAGTTTATTTGTTTGTGATTTCAATGTATGAGTTTGGATCAACTTTGGCTCCATCTTTATACACTTCAAAACTCAAGTGATCTCCAAGATCAAGAGCACTTCCAGCTGAAGAGCTTGTTACTCCAATTTTGTCGCCCTTTTTAACCAAATCGCCTGCTTTCAAGGAAACACTATTTGCAAGAGAACCATATGCTGTTTGAAGCCCAGCAGTATGTTCAATCACAACAACTGTACCTTCCAAATGAGTTGTGTAAACATTTTTAACAGTTCCATCTAAAACTGCAAAAACATCTGATTCAGTTCCCTTAAGATCAACAGCTTTGTGAGCTTCCCATTGATTAAGTGTTGCATTGTACATAAGATCAGTGTTTGAAAAACCCTTAAGAAGTTCAAGCACGGCAAGTGGCGAAGTGAAGGTTATCGTTCCACCAGAAACATTTTCTCCGGGATCATCAATAACAGTTGGTGTTCCACCCATAATTGCAAGTGTTAAACCAATTGCAACAACCATTACACCCGCAATAATGTAATAGCCGAATCTTTTTACAAATTCCACAAAAGCGTTATCCTTAGAAATATTTATGTTATTCATTTTTTTCCTCCTGCAACGATTATTAACAGCTTTGATAGGTTTTAAACATTACTAAGCATAATTTTTATTCAACACAAACAAACTTTTTGTTACAAGACATTTTTCATGGACAACAAGAAGCCTCCGCATAAAGAAAGGTTCAATATTTTATATTTCAATTCCAAAAATTCCATATTCAATCAATTCTTTTAAACATTTCTCAACAACATCAATTTCTTTAAAATTTATGTTTAAAAAAATCTATATTCAATCAACTCTTTTAAATTTTTCTTAACACATCAATTTCTTTGGTATTTTGTTGTTAAAAACAAATTCAACAAACCATTTGAAGTTTGAGTTTTGTGCGTAATACAATAATTTTGGCTTTTATCAGTAAAATATTGGTTTTTTTAAAAAAAATTGAACAAAAAGTTTATTCTTTTCAAATTTTGCCTAATAACTTCCAAGTATTACTGGAGTTCCAACAACAAATGAATCATTTCTTATAACAATTTGCATATTCACTTTTGAGCCTTGCAAAATTAAATAACTATCAATTTTTGAAGTGTAACCATATTCACTCGTTCCAACATTTTCTATTATTTCTGTAAAAACTTTTACAAAACCGATATTTTTTTTCATTTCCATCAAATTTGCTTGTTCTTCTTCATTTAGTGGAACAACAACCATTTCACCTCGAGCATTCAAGTTTGAAAAATCAAAACTTTTAATTTTCTGTATATCATCTGTTGCA
The DNA here is from genome assembly GCA_041670165.1 of Clostridia bacterium. Taxonomy (GTDB): domain Bacteria; phylum Bacillota; class Clostridia; order Christensenellales; family UBA1242; genus JBAXZR01. The sequence continues at coordinate 28,179 of JBAXZR010000014.1, read as the reverse complement.
ATCCATTCTTGTCCAACTGAAACAACTCTTTTCCATGTGTTGCAAGTGGCAAGTTCGCTATCACCAGAAAAAAGTGAAAATTCGCCATCTTGGAAAAAATAAGCCAGAGAGAAATTTTGTGTTTCTGGCACAAAACAAGCAATTAAAAACGCAACAATCAAGAAAAATAAAACAAATCTTTTCACAGTGATAAGATTGTTGCCCTTGGCAAACCATTTCAATCATCAAATTCAAAAATATCAAATCAAAACAACTCAAAATTGAGTTTAAAAAAAACAGACTAAGCTGTTTTATTTTATTTTGTCAAATATACTAAGCTGTTCTCGAATGGCTGCACCTTTGCTTTCTTCTTCAAGTTCCCACTTTCGATTTTGCCAAGCTTGATGTTTGTTTCCAATTAAATAATCCCAAATCATAATGATTGGACCTTGAATGATATACAAATAGTAAGTCAAAATTCTCCAAATAATAAGTGCCCAAAACAAAAGTCCACCAGAGAAAAGTGAAGCGAGCAAAGTTGTGAAAGAAAGTTCAGTAACCCCAGTACCACCAGGGAGAATAAAGAATGAAGCTGCCATGTCAACCATGACGCAAAGCATCAAAATTTCTGACCAAACTGCAGGATTGTAACCAACAAGAACACTATAAATAACAAAAGGTATTGAATAATTTAACAGAGTTCCGATGATTGAAAACAAAAATTCAAGAACTAATGTTGACTTGTTTTTGGCAAAAGTTTTGAATGCAGTTTGAAACTCAAGAACAACTTTATTAACTTTTTCAAATTGCTTTTCGTAGTTTTTAATTATCTTCATTTTTTGAAGTAGTTTAAGGATTGCTCTTACAATTTTTTGACTAATAGTTTTGCTAATTGTTAAAAAAGCAATCAAAAATATAAGTCCAGCATTGAGTCCAATTCCAACCCAGCTGGCTGCAGAAACAACATTTTTTGCCACATTGCCTGTTGTTGAACCCGTTCTAATGCTGGCAATGGCAATGATTATTGCAAAAACAACAAAAACAATTTGTCCAAAAACATATCTTCCAACCGGCACAGAAATTGAATCGGCAGCTGAAAGGCCCCTGCTTTTAAGATAGAAAACTTGAAAAGGTTGACCACCCGTTGCCATTGGGGTAACTGAGTCATAATATCTTCCAATTCCCGCAAGTTTGAATGCAACACCAAATCTATGTCTTTTCGTTAAATCGTGAATCAAAATTTCATATTTAATGGCTTCGCATATCATAACAAGTAGCCACATTCCAATCAATATTAGCACCTTGCCAAAATTTAGATATTTATCCCATAAAGTTTGGAAAGAAATAACCCCTTCGCCTTGTTGCGATTGACCAAACAAAATTGCAACAACAATTGCAATGTTTAATATAAGAAAAAGAATATTCAAAATCTTTTTCTTTTTTGTTTTGGTTTTGGTTACAAATTTGTTTGCATCTTCAAGCTTTTGTTTTTCTTCACCTGTAACAACTTCAACCTTTTCTGGCACAGTGTGATCAATTTGCTCAATCAATTCTTCGCTTACCGCAGGTTCTTTTTGCTCTGTAATAACAGGGGTTGACGGAGCGCTCGTCGGAAGCATTGATTGTTGAGGACCATATTTAGTTTTGCGTTTTGATTTGTTTTGAGAAGCAACTTTTTCAAAAGAAAAAGGTGGCAAGTTTTTTGCCTCCAAATTTTCATTCGATATTAGTTTTTTTTTAGCCAAATTGCCCTCATCTTTTTAGTTAATTATCATCTTACATTTTTGCCATATAATTGTCAAGGAATTCATTTTTTCTAATGATTTTATAAATTTTAAAGTGCAAAAGCAAATTTCACTAAATTCCAAATTGATATTTAACAAGTTTTTGTGAAAAATTTATATATTTTTTTAGTAATTTATTTGTTTGACACAATAATGATTAATTATTGTTAAGGTTTTTAACTATTCTCAATAAATTATCATTATTAATTTTTTTTGTGAACCGCGACAACACCTAGAAAACAACAAAGAACAAGCTTGATTTATTAAAGCCAAAGCAAACAAATTCATAATAAGTATTGTTAATTTTGAAAAATATAATCAATTGACGCGCAAATGATTAAAAAATTTGCGTTTATAAATTTTTGAAGCAGTAATTAAAAAAAATTAAAATGCAAATGAAATTTCTATAAACCATAATAAATTGACTTAAAAACAAATTTTAAGTAAACTTGATTTTGTAGGAGAAAAAATATGACAAAAGAAGATAGGCTTAAAATGTATGAAGAAGCAATCAAAAAATGGGGATTAAATTCTCAACTTGATCAACTCATTGAAGAAATGGCAGAACTCACGATTGCCCTAAGCAAATATAAAAGAAAGTATACAAATGGCGAATATGCTGGAAACAGCAAGATTGATGAAAATCTCATTGAAGAACTTGCTGATGTTTCTTTGGTTCTTGAAGAAATGAGAATCCATTTTGGTGAAGAAAAAGTTGAAGAGATTATGACACAGAAAATGAAAAGATTAGAGAGCTATCTTTCCGTTGGAAACAAAATCAGCAAATAGATTTTGTTGTTAACAATTTAAGTAAAAAAGTGGAAATTAATTTGCGTTTCTGTTAAAGATAAAAAGCTCATTTAACACTAGCATTTTGTGTTTACTAAAACAAAAATTCTTATTAATGAAGACATTTTTGCTTTTTTTAAAATAAAATATGTTTTATAATTAAACTTAAAAAAATGAAGGCGATGAGCCTTTGGAAGCGTGAATTTTATCCACGCTCTTTTTATTTTAGACACTTTTTATAAAACCTATTAGGCTATCTTTTTGTTTTAAGTGTAGCCATGGCTAGTTTAGCTCCATAGCTTTTGATTTGAATAGGTGGCTTTTGCCAAATTGACCTTTTGCACATATCTTTCTGTTTCAGTGTAAGGTATTTTTTTAAGCGTTTCCCCATCACAAGAATATTCACTGTTTAATAGCCATGTTGAAACCGTTCCTTCACCTGCGTTATAGGCACAAAGAACAGTATTTTCATTGCTAAATCTTTTTTGCAAATAATTTAAGTATGCACAACCAAGGTAAATATTTATCTCTGGTGTTGTAAGGCTGGAAACCAAAAAGCCATTCATTCCAATTTTGTCAGCTATCCACACCGCCGTTGTTGGCATAAGTTGCATAAGCCCAATCGCTCCACTTGAGCTAACAACTGAAACTCTGAAACTGCTTTCAGTGAAACAAACCGCCGCCACAAGTGCTTTACTAAGATTAAATTCTTCAGCTGAAGCTTCGATTTCTTCTTGAAACATAAGTGGCAAAGGTTCAAGTTTGTAAGAAAAAAACAGGCAAATTGAAACAACAACACAACCTGCAAGTAGTGAAAGAATAATTAAAAAACCAATAATTCTTTTTCGCCATACATTTTTTTTCACAAGAATATTTAATGCAAAGATAAAAATTTAATTCAGTTTATAACAACCTTTATATTTTTCATTAAATTAAACTTAGTAAAAAAAATGATAAAATTTTAAAATTTAAAAGTTTTTTAAAAAAATTATTGTGCTTCGGCATCATCATTGTTGCTTGTTTCTTCTTCAATAAGAATAGGTTCATCATTTCCAAGAGAAGAAACTTCTGAAAGAGTTTTTGAAATTCGTTTGTTACTCTTTGTTGCAAGCTCAATTGTGTTACTTGCCTCACTGAGCTTCTTTTGTGTTTTTTCAAGCAAATCAACAAACTTTGTAAATTCTTGTTTAAACACTCCAAGGTGTTTCCAAATTTCACTTGAGCGTTTTTCAATTGAAAGAGTTCTGAATCCCATTTGCAAACTTGAAAGAATTGCAGTGAGTGTTGTTGGCCCGCAAATAAGAACTTTGTTTTCTGACTGAATTTTTTCAAATGTTCCACTGCTTCTAAGAACTTCAGCAAAAAGCCCTTCTGTTGGCAAAAACATAATTGCGAAATCAGTTGTGTACGGGAGATTAATATATTTTTCGCTTATTGATTTGGCTTCAAGATTAACCCTTTTAATAAGATCTTTTCTTGCAGTTTCAACTTCCGCTTCATTGCCTGCTTCACTAGCCAAACAAAGCCTTTGATAATCTTCAATAGGAAATTTTGAATCAATTGGAAGAAGTGTTTTTTCATCATTTTTACCGGGGAATATAACTGCAAAATCAACTCTTTCTTGAGAGCCTTTTTTTGTTGCAACATTTCTTTCAAACTGATTTGGAGCAAGCATTTGTTCAAGAATGTTTCCAAGTTGAATTTCACCAATCACACCACGGTTTTTAACATTTGAAAGAACTCTTTTAAGATCACCAACGCCAAGGGCAAGGTTTTGCATTTCACCAAGACCTTTATACACTGATTCAAGTTGATTTGAAATCACATTGAAGCTTTCTGAAAGCCTTCTTTCAAGACTAACTGTAAGCTTTTCATCAACAGTTTGTCTCATAAGTTCAAGTTTTTTTTCATTGCTTTCTTGCAAATTTTTCAATCCATTTTGAAGCACCAAGCTTGCAGTTTGCATTGAAGTTTCATTTGACTTAAGAATGTCTTCTAATTTTCTTTGCAAAATTGAAATTTCAGTTTTTTGAGATGAAGAAAAATTTGCAAAAAAGTTTATGCTGGAATCAGAATTGTCTTTTTGCCTTGCGAGAACTTGCTCATTAAGTGATTCAAACAAGCGTTTTTGCATTTCAAATTCAACACGCATATCTTTTTGAAGCGATAACAAATCATCGCTAATATTTTTGCCGTTTTTCTTTCCATTTTGAATAGCAAGGTAAATTAATGTGCCTAACCCAATTAAAACAATTATTAACAAAATTTCAACTAACATATTTCTATTAATCTCCCCTTAAACAAACTTCAATCTGAATAAACCCTTTTAATTTCTTCAAAAAGGTCATTTGTTGTGTTTTTGATTCTACCCTCAAACACCGATCGTCTTAAATTCAACATAAGAATAGCATACTTTTCTTTTTGAATATATGGAAAATTTGAAGAAATGTCATTTCCACCTATTGCAAGCTTGTTTTTGCTTACCCAACAACCTTTTTCCAGTGCTTTTTTCCATCTTGTTTGAGCAAATTCGCCTTTAAAAGGGCAATCAATCTTCAAAAGCTCAATTGTTTCTTCTTGCAAGTTGTCGCAGTCGTCAAAAAAATTAAAAACATCATTACTATTATAATAGTTAAGAATTGCTTCAATCATTTTTTTTGCATTCTTGTTTGGCACTGCTTCAAAAATTTTTCTGGAGCTAACTCTTTTTTCTTTTGCAATGCTAAGTAAAAAAAGTGGAATAATTAGTTGTTCTTCACAAGGTTTTTTTTCACATTTTTCTTTTCTTTTCCAGAAATTTTTTAAATTTGGTTCAACTCCCCAAATTTCTTTTGTTGCCCCCAAATCTTTTATAATTTCAAAAAACTTAAAAATGGCTTCTTTTCCAAAGCAAAGAGTTTTTGAAATTTCTTGCCAAATGCGAGTGCTAGAGATTTTTTGAAGCCTATAAGCACAATTTTTGGCACTTTCAAAAGTGTTTTTATCAATTGAAAATTTTAGACAAGCAGAAAAGCGAGCTAGCCTAAGAATTCTAAGCGGATCATCAAGAAATGTTTTGTTTTTTTCACCCACAGCAACAATTCTTTTGTTAACTAAATCATTTAGCCCACCAAAGAAATCAAAAACCTCACCAGTTTGACAGCTGGCATACAAGGCATTAATTGTGAAATCTCTTCTCTCAGCATCAATTTCTATGTCATTAACAAAATTTGTTTGAACGGGTTCATGACTTCCGCTAGAAGAATATTGATCGGTTCTAAAGGTTGTGTGCTCAAACACTTTATCTTCAAAAAAAATTTTAACCGTGCCCATTTTTTCACTTTGAAGTTTAACAATAATGTTATTTTTTTTAAGTCTTTCTTCAATCTCTTTTGGCAAAAGTGGACTGCAAATATCCATATCTTCACTTGTTTTGTTAAGTAAAGCATCTCTTACCATTCCACCAACCATAAAAAAATTTTCTTCTTGAATCAAAGAAGCAAGCCTTTTTATTACAAGTGGCACAAATATTTTCATAGCCATATTATAGTCTAATTTATGTTTTACCACAAACAAAAAAAGTATAATCAACAACAAAATGCAAATACTACCTATAAATGTTGGAGGCATAATGCAAACTGAAACAAAATCGCTAGCAAAAAGAAACACAGGAAAAATTCTTTGGCTAATATTGCTTTTTGTAATGGCAATTTTTTTGCTTTGGTTTTTTGTTTTTAGAGGAATAGTTGGCACATCAACATTTCCAACCGGCTCATATCTTGGCAGAGTTGATGTTTCGCAAATGAAACCTGAAAATGCCACACAAGCAGTTGCATCGACACTCACAAGTGGTGATACTGAAGCGGAAATTGTGCTTACTTCTGGAGAAAAATCCTATTCATGGAAAGGTAGCGATTTTGAAGTTCTAACTGAAACTCAAAAACTCGTTGAAAAAAGCCACCGCATAGCAAGACAAAACACTCGCCAAGCAAGGCTAGAAACTCTTAAAGAAATTAAAGAAATGGGAATCAAAGAACCACTTCCAATCCGCCTTGTTCTTGCAGGACTAACAGAAAAAATTGAAGAAGCATGTTTGAAAGAAGAAAAAGAACCCATTGAAGCAAAGGTTGTTTTTAATGCTGACAGCACTTTTGACATAACACCTCCCGTGGCAGGTAAAAAAATTAACAAAGCACTTTTAATTTCTCAAATTGATTCCGCTTTTGAAAAGAGCAACAAAGTTTCTCTTGAAATTCCTTTTGATGAAATTCCTGCAAAAGAAACTCTTTCTAGTGTTAAGCAAAGACTTAAACTTAGAAGCTCTTTTTCAACAAGTTTTGATGAACCATCTTCTGGAAGAGGAAAAAACATTTCTCTTGCACTTAAAAAAATCAATGGGACAGTAATTAACCCTGGGGAAAGTTTTTCATTTAACAGTCTTGTTGGTTGTCCTAGCGGAGAAAATGGATTTTTCAAAGCAAACATAATTATGAATGGTGAATTTGTCAAAGAATATGGTGGTGGACTATGTCAGGCATCAACAACCGTTTACAATGCAGCTCTTCTTGCTGGTCTTGAGATTTCAGAAAGTCATTGCCATTCACTTCAAGTTGGTTATGTTCGAGCTGGTTTTGATGCAATGGTTACATATAACAGTAATGACATGCGATTTGTAAACAATCAAAGCTACCCAATTTATATTGCTTCCCGCACAATCGGAACTGAAGCAATTGCAGAAATCTATGGAAAGCCACTTGAAGAAGGCAAAAAAATTGATAGAAGAAGTGTAATTGTTAAGAAAAACGCTCCAAAGGGCGACAAAATTGTTGCTGACGAAGCTGGCGAGTACTCAAACTATGTAATTTATAAAGGTGAATTTCACAGAATTAAACAACCAAAAGACGGGCTTGAAGCTGAAGCATATTTAGACACATATGTTGATGGCAAACTTATTTCTTCAAAACTACTCAGAAAATCAAGATACGCACCAATTCAAGGCATTTTGGTTGAAGGAACTGAAGAACTGCCAGAATATCTTGCTTTGCCAACAAAAATCATTTAACTTTTCAAAAAAAAGCTAAAGCATAAATTACAAAATCTAGCAATAAAAATATAAAAAGATAATAAACAACCTTATTTTAATAATGTAATATTTTTACAAAAAGTAAAAATCATTTTGTAAATTAAATTATTGATTTTTTTACAACAAGTTTAGCCTGTCTAATATGCTCAATATAATGAACGATTATGTGATAATCACTTAAAAATTTAATATATTTGTTAAAGGTTTGTTACACAACAAGCATTGTAAATCATTGATTTGTCCAATTAATTGTAGAAATTTGGACATAGCAAGCTTAAATTTATGTGACAAAATCATTACACTTGCGGTTTTGGGAATTTTTTTTAAAACCTAACACCAAAAATATTGTTTCTTGACATTTATTCACACCTGACTTATTATATTAATGAACAAAGAAAAGACATTTTAATGTCTATATTCGAGAGTAAAATTCCAAAGAAAAAACTTAATATTCTTCCAACCAAATTTTATTTTATTAAAAGGAAGGCATCATGGAAAAACTTAAGGATAAGAAAAAATTTGAAAATTGCTTGAAAGGTTCAAATGCAAGCGTTTCTAACAATGAAATTAAAAGTAATAATGAATTTGTTGAAGCAATTCCATCTAATAATTCAAAAATCAAAAATTCTTTGTGGAATTTTCTAACCAATCCTGAACTCCAAAAAGTTCCTGCAAACTTTGTTGAAACAAACACTTATGTTGATTCAAATACTTCCATTTCTGACATTCCTACAGCTAGAGAATTGATTGAAGAAGGAAATTTGACACACAGACAAAAGAGTTTGTTTTTTCTTTCTAACATGCAAATTGCTTCTTTGCTGTTTTCACCAAAAGCACTTGTTAGAGATGAAACAATTGTTGATGACAAAATCTTATACCAAGTGAAAGGTTTTGATATGTCATATTGCTATAATGAAAAAATTTACCTAACACCAAGCATGACTGATTCAAAAAAAATTGATGTGCTTGTGCTTTCTAAAAAACTAACCAAAATATACGATGATAGCAAGCCTGAAGAAGTAAGTTTAACTTTGTACCCAAATGCCGATGTTACTCGTGCTGTTTCAATTTTTAGATTTGATGCTGAAAAAACAATTTGCCACAGTTCAAAAAGATTTGTTGGAAAAAAAATGTATCCAATGAATTATGTTAAAGGTTCACATTTTCACACAATAACCGAAGAAGAAGAATTATTCCACGAAGTCTCATTAAATGTTGATTTTGTAGCAATCAAAAAAACATTTGACAAAACAAGAGTATTTGGAAAGTGGTTTGCTTCAAAAATTGAAATGAATAGTGGCTATCCTGTTGACACTGCAAGGGAATTTTTGTATTTATGTGAAAATGATTTTAATTTTGGAAATGATATGGTTGAAATTGATGAAAAAATGCCAATTAAAGATTTTAATCTTACCAAAATTCTTGGTACAACTCAAATTATTCCACCAAAAACAAATTTTAGAGTAATATATGACAGAAAAACAGTTGATTTTATTAAAAGAGCAGTTTACCATTCAAGTTTATTAGGAAACAATCCCGTGGATAGCAAACCATATGTTAGTCTTGGTTGGCAAATAGAAAAGAAACCTTCAAAATCAGAAGAAAGAAAAAACAAAAAAAAAGAATGGAAATTTGAGAGAAGTCAATTGTCTAAAGGAGTGTGAAATGAGCGATCCGAAATTTGGAGAATGGAATGCAGTTGAAACAAAAAATGGTTATTTTGTTGAATGTGGATTTTATTCAATTTTTACAAATGAACCTTTTCCAATTTTTGTTTATGTGAATGATGACGGCTCTTTTGAATTTTCTGATAATGGTTTCATCAATTCAGATTTTGGCAAGAATGAATCTGCTGTTAACGGCATTAAGATGGTTGCAAAAATGTTTAATTTTGATTTTGACGGAACAAAACTTTTTGCAAAAGCCGTTACATCAGAAGAAAAAGAAAAAATGCTTGGAAATTTTGTTTCACTTTGCTTTGCACTAGACAGCACTTTCCTTGGTCAGGGGGTTACAAAATGAATAAAGAAGAATTAATCAAAACTTTTTTAGATAGTTTGTGTGCTAAAACCGTTATTCTTAAAAAGCAAATTGAAGGGCTAGAAGGTGTAAACGCAGTCGCAACAATTCAAAAAAGACTTAACGGAAAAACATTTCCAATTTTCATTGTTGAAGAAAATGGAAACTTTGTTGCAAGCGATATGGGATTATTTATGGAAGAAATTTCAAAAATTGAAGATGAAAAGATAAGACAAAAAATATTTGAATTTTGCCATCACAAAATCACTTATCATGGAGTTTTGATGGACGACAACGGAATGATTCACACTCACCCTTTTTCATCGCAAACTAATGCAATAAATTCTCTCCTTGCCCTTGAAACAATTGTATACTTTGCTCTTGACACAGCAATTTAACTAAATGCAAAATCATTTCTATAGATAAAAAATTTAATAAGTAAAAGGAGTCGTAAAATGTTACGACTCCTTTTTAAAATTCAATTTTATTCCAAATCGGCAAGATCAGCAAGCCAAAGCGAACTTTCAGCATCACTTGGCATTCTTAAATCGCCACGAGGTGAAATGCTTATTGTTCCAACTTTTGGACCATCTGGAACACAATTTCTTTTAAATTGATTGTTAAAAAATCTTTTAATGAAATATTTTAACCAATGCAAAATTTCTTTTTTTGTGTACATTCCTTTGAAAGCTTTTTCAGCTATTAACAAAATTTTTGATGGCTCAGCTCCATAGCGAAGAAAATGATATGTGAAAAAATCATGCAAAACATAAGGACCAACAACACTTTCAGTTTTTTGAGTTATTGCACCTTTTTCATCAGTTGGCAAAAGTTCTGGGCTGATTGGAGTGTCAAGAATGTCATAGATTGTCTTTTTGCATTCTTCATTTTCACTTAAATCCGCCGCCCATCTGACAAGATATTTAACAAGAGTTTTGGGAATTGAATTGTTGACAGAATACATACTCATATGATCGCCATTATATGTTGACCAGCCAAGCATTTGTTCACTAAGATCACCCGTTCCAACAACAATTGCATTGTTTTTGTTTCCAATATCCATTAAAATTTGAGTGCGTTCTCTTGCTTGAACATTTTCATAGGTAACATCGTGAACACTTATATCGTGTCCAATATCTTTTAAATGTTGCAAACAAGCAGGTTTGATGTCAATTTCCTTGAAATTAGCTCCAAAAGATTTAATGAGTTTAACAGTGTTGTTGTAAGTTCTGTTTGAAGTTCCAAACCCCGGCATTGTAACTGCAATAATATTGTCATTTGAAATGCCAAGTTTTTTGTATGCTTCAATAATCACCAAAAAAGCAAGTGTTGAATCAAGCCCACCAGAAATTCCAATAACAGTTTTGTATGAGCCAATATATTTCAATCTTTTAGCAAGCCCGCAAGATTGAATATTCAAAATTTCACTGCATCTAACATTGCGTTTAAGTTCATCAGCTGGAACAAAAGGATTTGGTTCATATTCTCTAAGCAAATTTTTGTTTGTATCCGTAAGTTCAAAATTGATTTGTCTAACTGGTTCTTTGTTCACAACTCCCATATAACTTATATCTTTGTATCTAAGATTCATAAGTCGTTTTATGTCAACATCTTGAGTGATAAGTTGGCTCTCAAACTTAAACCTTTCACTTTCAGCAAGTATAATGCCATTTTCTGCAATCATGGAATGTCCTGAAAAAACAACATCACAAGTTGATTCATTTGTTCCGCAAGAAGCATAAACATATGCACAAATACATTTTGAAGACTGCCCTTTAACCAAATTTTTTCTATATTCATATTTCCCGATAATTTCATTGCTTGCCGACAAATTGAAAATCATGCTTGCGCCGTTCAATGTATGCTTGGTGCTTGGTGGAAACAAACTCCACAAATCTTCACAAATTTCAATTGCAAAACAAATGTCTTTATCTTGTTTGTCTTTAAAAATTAAGTCTGTACCAAAAGGAACAATTTGACCAAGAAGTTGAATGTCTTTGCTTAAAGCATTTTGGCTTGTTGCAAAATAGCGTTTTTCATAAAACTCACTGTAATTTGGAATATAAGTTTTTGGCACAACGCCCAAAATTTTGCCTTTGTTAATTACAACCGCAACATTAAAAAGTTGATTGTCAACTCTAAGTGGCATTCCTAAAATTGAAATTGTTTCAAGCTTGCTTGTTTCAGTCAAAATTCTTTCAAGCCCTTCTTCAGCATTTTTAATTAGAATGTCTTGAAGAAACAAATCACCACAAGTGTAACCTGTTAAACAAAGTTCTGGAAAAGTCAAAATTTGCGAGCCAAGATTGCTTGCATAACTTACTTGTTTAATGATTTCTTGAACATTAAAACTGATATCAGCAACTTTCAATTCTGGGCTTACTGCTGAAACTCTTACAAATCCGAACTGTTTTAACATAAAAAATATCTCCTTATCTTAGTTTATCACATTGATATTTTTTTACAAAACAAATTACTTGTATAAAAATATAATAAAAACAGTGTTTTTTTGTTGTATTATCAAAATTCAAATACTAATTTTAATTTATTTTCAAAATTCAATCCATTTTGTTTTAAAAATTTATTAAAAATTCAAATATTTTGCACCTTTTGTTGACATAATATTTTTTAAATTATACTATATAAGTATAGAAGGAGAAAAAAATATGTTTAATTCATTTAATTGGTGGCGTTCTTAACAAGGCGTTCGCAAACTTATGTTTTGTGAATGCTTCTTTAAGGCATCACAAAACATATTAAATGGATTAAATTATTTATAATATAATCTCTTTAGCCCGTTGGTATGTTTTGAAAAAAAACTACGACGGGTTTTTTTTAAAAAAAGGAGAATGTTATTATGAAAAACAATGGATATTTTGGAGAATTTGGCGGAAGTTATGTGTCTAGCATTTTAAAGGAAGAATTAAATCGAGTTTATGAAGCATACTTGAAACTTATTAAAGACAAAAATTTTATTGAAGAACTTTCCTTGCTAAGAAAAACATACCAAGGAAGACCAACACCATTATATTTTTGCAAAAAACTCACAAATCAAATTGGTGGAGCAAATATATTTTTAAAAAGAGAAGATTTGAATCATACTGGGGCTCACAAAATCAATCATTGCATTGGTGAAGTTTTGCTTGCAAAATATATGGGCAAAAAGGTTGTTATTGGAGAAACAGGAGCAGGACAACATGGCTTGGCTCTTGCAACTGCTTGTGCTTTGGTTGGGCTTGAATGCAAAATTTTTATGGGTGAAATTGATGTTAACAAACAATATATTAATGTGCAGAAAATGAAACTGCTTGGTGCTGATGTTTTTTGTGTAAAGACTGGCGGAAGAACACTTAAAGATGCTGTTGATGAAGCTTTTATATTTTATGAAAAAAATTACAAAACGGCACTTTATTGCATCGGTTCAGTCGTTGGACCACACCCATTTCCAACAATTGTGAAAGAATTTCAATCTGTTGTTGGAAAAGAAGCAAAAAAGCAATTTGAAAAATTGAATAACACTTTGCCAAACGCAATTGTTGCCTGCGTTGGTGGAGGCTCGAATGCCATGGGAATATTTAACGCATTTTTAAACAATGATGAAGTTGAGCTCTATGGAGTTGAACCACTTGGAAAAGGCAACAAACTTGGTGAAAACGCAGCAAGTATCACTTTTGGCAAAAAAGACATTTTGCACGGCTTCAAAAGTTTGGTTCTTGAAGATGAAAATGGAAAGCTTGTTGATGCTTATTCAATTGCAAGTGGACTTGATTATCCTTCTGTTGGTCCAGAACACGCATATCTAAACGAAATAAAAAGGGTAAAATATGTAACGATTTCAGATTGTGAAGCTCTTGATGCTTTTTTTGCGTTATCAAAAATTGAAGGCATCATTCCTGCCTTGGAAAGTGCTCACGCAGTTTCCTATGGAATGAAACTTGCATCAATTCTTGGCAAAGGCAAAAATATCATAATCAATCTTTCTGGTCGTGGTGACAAAGATGTTGACTATGTTTTAAATTTAAAAAACAACTAATCATTTATAATTGTAATGTTATATTATAAATTTAAACTCAATTTTGTTTGAATTTGAATCATAGTAATTTTAACTTGATTTTATTTTACAAACTTAAATAAAAAAAATGGAATAAAACTTGTTAGCTTTTTTCTTATTACAAAAACTATTTAAAAAATTTCATCATATTTACGATGAATTTCAAAATTAAAAATATATATTTAATAATATATATACAAATTTAAATCAGTCTTCAAAATTGATTTTTCTTAGATATAATAAGCAAAAACAATCTTTTTTCTATGCGTTAATTTTTTACAAAATATATAACTGTTTTTTTCGACAAATAAATTCTATAAATTCTATAAAAAAGTTTCAAAAAACTGTTGACAAAAAAAAATTATGATATATACTCTCACAGAACGAAAAGGTATGTAAAGCTAAACCCAAAGCGATTTGGGGGCGGAAAGCTATAGGGTCTTAAGTTTTTTAAGATAGCCAGTTGCCATATTCCCTTATATTTTTAGGGGGTGTGGCTTTTTTGTATCATACGATACTTAAAAAGGAGGAAAACAAAGATGTTTAAGAAAATTTTACTTGCAGTGCTCGCAGTATTAGTTATCGGAAGTTCATCTGTTGCTTTCTCATGGTGGGATAGACTCACTCTTGCAGAAAATGAAAACAATATCATCACAATGGGTGAAGGACTTGAAATTGTTGTTGATGAAGTTGTTATCAACCCAACAACAGCAGGAAATTTGATTCCAGTAAGCGCTGTTAAAAAACAAGGCGACACATACTCAGTTGTTTTATCTTACACAATAAGATTCGAAGCAACTCTTGAAGAAGAACTTAACCTTTCAACAACTGTTAGCGATATCAAAGTTAACAATGAAGCAAATCCATATGATTTGATTAAAGTTGAAATCGTTAACCCAGGAACAATTCAAAACGAAGATGTTGTTGTAACTCTCACAGTAACAATTGATGAAACTGATATCTTAACTCAAAGCGAAGAAGCTCAAGAAAGAGCATACGAAGCTTTGGCTAACAATTCAATCTCTTTCAAAGTTACTTTCAGTGCAACAAGACAAGGTTAATTAATCGGTTTGTTACAATATGAAAAAGCTAAACTCAAAGCGATTTGGGGGCGGAAAACTACAGGGTCTTAAATTCTTTAAGACAGCCAGTTGCCATATTTCCAATTTTAAAATTATGGAAATGTGGCTTTTTTATGGCCATAATAAGGAGAAATAATATGTTTAAGAAAATTTTACTTGCAGTTCTTGCAGTACTCGTAATTGGAAGCTCATCAGTAGCTTTCTCATGGTGGGACAGACTCACTCTTGCTGAAAATGAAAACAACATCATCACAATGGGTGAAGGACTTGAAATCGTTGTTGATGAAGTTGTTATCAACCCAACAGAAGCAGGAAATTTGATTCCAGTAAGCGCTGTTGAAAAACAAGGCGACACATACTCAGTTGTTTTAACTTACACAATTAGATTTGAAGCAACTCTTGAAGAAGAACTTAACCTTTCAGCAACTGTTAGCGACATTAAAGTTAACGAAGTAGCTAACCCATACAACCTCATAAAAGTTGTTGTAGCAAACCCAGGAACAATCCAAAACGAAGATGTTGTTGTAACTCTCACAGTAACAATTGATGAAACTAATGTTTTAACTGAAGCCACAGAAGCTCAAGAAAGAGCATATGAAGCTATCGCTAACAAAGCAATTTCTTTCAAAGTTACTTTCAGTGCAACAAGACAAGCTTAATCGCATTGTCATTATTAATATGAAAAAGCTAAACTCAAAGCGATTTGGGGGCAGAAAACTATAGGGTCTTAGGTTTTTAAGATAGCCAGTTGCCATATTTCCTAACAATAACAAAAAGGGAATATGGCTTTTTTATGGCATAAAGGAGGAAATTGTATGTTTAAGAAAATTTTACTTGCAGTTCTTGCAGTATTAGTTATCGGAAGTTCTTCCGTTGCTTTCTCATGGTGGGACA
Source organism: Clostridia bacterium (assembly GCA_041670165.1). GTDB lineage: Bacteria > Bacillota > Clostridia > Christensenellales > UBA1242 > JBAXZR01. Next base: position 12,519 of record JBAXZR010000014.1, on the reverse strand, counting down.
GACTCACTCTTGCTGAAAACGAAAATAATATAGTTACTCTCGGCGAAGGACTTGAAATTGTTGTTGATGATGTCGTTGTTGACTCAGCAACAGCAGGCAATTTAATTCCAGCAAGTGCAGTTAAAAAACAAGGCGACACTTACACAGTTGTTTTATCATACACAGTAAGATTTGAAGCAACTCTTGAAGAAGAACTTAACCTTTCAGCAATTGTTAGTGACATAAAAGTTAACAATGTGGCTAACCCATTTGGACTTATTAAAATTGAAGTTAATAGCCCAGAAAAAATTCAAAATGATGATGTTGTTGTAACTCTTGCAGTGTCAATTGATGATAGTGAATTACAAGAAGAAGATTATGACGAAGCTTACATAGCACTTGCTAACAATTCAATTTCCTTTGATATCACTTTCAGTGCAACAAGACAAGGTTAATTAAAATATCGCGATTTTATAAAATAAAAAAACAAAAAAAACTTAATTTAAAAGCGCTAGTTTGCCCGTAAGCATAAAAATATGTTTACGGGCAATATGCTTTTTTTTAGCAAGACTTTATTTATTAATATAATACTTTTCTTTAAAATTTTGAGCTACAAAAAAAGTTTCTTGTTTTAAATTTAAAATTAATAATAGTAATGTTGACAATGTCATAGCAAGGTATATACTATAACAAATTTCTATATAAAATTTAAAGTGTTTTGATAAATTAGCTCTAATAAAAGAGTTGTTTTGCAAAGCATTTAATTAAAGTTAATAAATACAAATTTGCAAAAGGAGGTTAAACATGGCAGAAAAAAATCGTTTAAAAAGCAAAGGGAAAAAAGATAGTGTTGTTAGCAACAAGAAAGAATCAACTGTTCTTAATGAACAAACCATTGAAACAAATGATAATAATGTTGGTTCAATTCAACAGAGTAGCAACATTGAAAAAAATGAAACAATGAGTGAAGCTAGCAAAAATGTCACCGATAACAATATTTTTGATAAAAATCAAATTGAAGCAAATAAAATTGATTTTAATGTCGAAGTGGTTAGCGAAAACAAAAGTTTTAGCGAAACAAGCGATAAAGACAAAGTCAACATTATTAGCACTAGCAATGTCCCTAAAACCAAAAAAGCTAACGAAAATAAAAACGATGTGAAAAACGCAAAATCAAAAAAAAGTAATAAAAATAAAATAACAAAAATCACTTTAAATAATGAAGATAACTCAAACGGAATAAACACTGCTGTTTCAAGCGAAACCATAAACAATTCAAATGGAGAAAAAATCGCTGTTACTAATGGTGAAGAGTCTAACAAAACAAACAAAGCTATTGATTCAAATAATGAAACTGCTAGCGAAAACAAAAACGCCATTTCAAGTGGAGAAACGGTAAATGAAAACGATGAAACAGATGAAGATGGCACAAGCAATTCTAAAAAGAAAAAACAGTGTAAATTTATCCTTTTTCTCAAAAGCAAAACAAGCAAACTAAGTAAAACTGTTAAAGATTGGATTAAGTTTTTCAGCATTACTGCGATTGTGGTTTTGGCTTTTTATTGCATTTTTAACTATGTTCCTTATTTTGTAGATCGAACTTATTATGTTGTTGTTTCAGGCAGTATGTCTCCAATAATCAAAATTGGAGATGTTGCAATCATCAACAAAAACATTGAATTTGAAGATTTGAAAATTGGCGACATTATAGCTTTTCACGCAAATATAAATTTGGTTGGTGAAGATGAAATTGTTATCCACTTCATTTCAGACATTGAAATTGATGAAAATGGAAAATACAGCTTTCACACAATGAGATACAATGACAATCCGCAAAGAGTTTGGGATAGCTGGGAAATAACAGAAGAAGATTTCATTGGCATACTTGATTTCAAAATTACATATGTTGGAAAATTTTTGTTGTTTTCTGAAACAACGCTAGGAAAAGTAATATTATTCGCTGATATTTTAATCATCTTTTTGATTTTCGATATTGCAAAAGACATAAGTAAAAACAAGAACAAAACAACTTGGCAACAAGGTAAAAGGATTTTATTAAAAGCAGAAAAACGCATGAATAATAACAAGCTAGCACTAGATTCTGTTGAACAAAAGAAAATTATTGACTTTGTTTTAAAATCATTATATAAAAACAACCCTTCAGAGCTTGAACATAGCAAAAGAGTTTGTGATATTTGCGAGCTGATAGCTTCGAAGATGAATATGACAGAAAATGGAATCAAATTTGTTAAAATTGCAGGACTTCTTCATGACATTGGCAAAATTGAAGTAAATGAAAAAATATTGAATAAGCCAAGTGGACTTGACGAAAAAGAACTACAAATAATGCAAAAACATAGTAAAATGGGTTTTGATTTATTAAATTCAGTTAAAGAATTTAGTCTTATTTCAAAGTACATTTTGGAGCATCATGAAAGATGGGACGGAAATGGATATCCAAACAAGCTTAAAGGCGATGAAATATCTTTGCAAGCAAGAATAATTTCAATTGCCGATTCCTATGATGCTATGATTTCTGATAGACCATATAAAAAAGGTATGGATAAAGAAGACGCCATAAAAGAAATCATTAGGTGTTCAGGAACTCAGTTCGATCCAAAAATTGTTAAAATTTTTGTTTCAAAAGTGTATAAAAAGGTTCTTAAAAATGGTTTGTAATCAAACCATTTTTTATAATTTAATCAAAATATATTGCTCTCAAAAAAATTATAGCCAAATCAGAGTGGCAGTTGCCAAAACAAAAAGATAAATGCTAAACCACCAAAGCTTGCCCTTGGAAACAACTCTAAGCATAAATTTGATTGCTAAAATTCCCACAATCAGGGCTGAAGCAAAAGCAACCAAACTTGACAAAAGTTGACTTTGTGAAAGTGAAAAAGATTGATTCGAAAAAATTATTTCATAAATTAGCGAAGCAAAAACAATAGGCACACTCATCAAAAATGAAAATCTTGCAGTTTTTTCTTTGTTTTCACCAGCAAGAAGCCCAGTGCAAAGAGTTGAACCACTTCTTGAAATTCCGGGGATAACTGCAAAACCCTGTGCGACTCCCATGGCAAAAGCGGAAGAAAATTTAATTTCGTTTTCACTATTTGTTTTTGAAATCATGTTTGTAACAATCAACAAAACACCAGTAACAACAAATGCGAGCGACAAAAATCCACCTTCAAAAGAACTTTCAAAAAAACTTTTAAACATAAAAACAATAAAAATTGTTGGTAGTGTTGAAAGCACAAGTTTTTGCATCTCTTTTGAAAAAGGGTGTTTAATCAAAAACCACACTTCTTTTCTAAGAGCAACAATAACAGCCAAAAGTGTTGCAACATGCAAAATAACTGCAAAGAATAAAAAATTTCCTTCATAACCAAATATCTTTTCAAGAAGAACCAAATGCCCACTGCTTGAAACAGGCAAAAACTCCGTTAAGCCTTGAACTATTCCATATATTAAGGATTGCCAAAAATTCATTTTTACACCCCATTAAAAGCCGAATCTAAACATTTTATGTTTGCATTTTGATTTGTTTTGAGCTAAAATCGATAGGTGTAAATATTTTATGCAATTAAATCATCAAATAACAATCTTTTAAGGAGATATAAATGAAAATAGGTATTGTTGGACTACCAAATGTTGGCAAAAGCACACTTTTTAATGCAATCACTCAAGCTGGAGCAGAATGTGCAAACTATCCTTTTTGCACAATTGAACCAAATGTTGGTGTTGTTGCCGTTCCAGACGAAAGACTCACCGTTTTAGAAAAAATATATTCAGCTCAAAAAAGAACTCCAGCCGCAATTGAATTTGTTGATATTGCTGGTCTTGTTGCGGGTGCAAGCAAGGGTGAAGGCCTTGGAAACAAATTTTTGTCACATATTCGTGAAGTTGATGCAATTGTTCATGTTGTTCGTTGTTACAAAAATGATAATATCATTCATGTTAGCGGTGCAGTAAATCCCATTGAAGACATAAAAACAATCAATCTTGAACTCATTTTAGCCGACCTTGAAAGTGTTTCAAAACGCCTTGAAAAAGGGGTTAAGCTTGCAAAAACTGGCGACAAAGAAGCCTTGGCAGAAATTGGAGTTCTTGAAAAATTCAAGATTGCTCTTGAAAATGAAAAACCAGCAAGAAGTGTGCCACTCACTGAAGAAGAACAGATTGTTGCAAAAGGACTTTTTTTGCTAACAACAAAGCCAGTCATTTATGCTGCAAACATTTCTGATAACGACATTGCTTCTGGCAAAGATAGTTTCGGATTTGTTGATTCTGTAAATGCTTTTGCAAAAGAGGAAAGCAATGAAGTTGTTGTGCTTTGTGCAAAAATTGAAGAAGAACTTGCAGGGCTTTCTCCTGACGAACAACAAATGTTCAAAGAAGAACTTGGAATCAAAGAAAGTGGACTTGAAAAACTTGTTAAAAGTTCATATTCACTTCTTGGACTCATGAGCTTTTTAACTGCCGGTGAAAAAGAAGTTCGTGCTTGGACAATTAAAAAAGGAACAAAAGCGCCACAAGCTGCAGGAGTAATCCACACCGATTTTGAACGAGGCTTCATTAAAGCAGATGTTGTTAAATATGAAGACTTGGTTGCTTGTGAAGGTTCATACCCAAAAGCAAAAGAACTTGGAAAAGTTCGCAGTGAAGGAAAGGATTACACAATTCAAGACGGTGATGTTGTTATTTTTAAGTTTAATGTTTAACACCAATCTTAACCTAAATAATTTTACTTTGATAAAATAATATGCCGAAAAAAAACTATGATTAACATGTCTTAAAAAATTAATGTAGATTTTTAAAATTATCAATCAAAATTAAGATAATATTAAAATTAATAATAAAAATCAAATATCAATTAAAAAAAGAAGATGAAAATTCTTCTTTTTTTAGCAATAATTTCGCTATTATGAACAACTTTATTAATTTAAAAATTTATTTGTTTTATTATTTTATTTTTTTGCAACGGGAACTTGGATTTCTGTGAGATAATCTTCTTCAGAGTCTTTGTTCCAGCAACCAGAAATATATCTTTCACGGATTGGATTTGTTATTTGATAGCCATTCTTTTCTATCCAATTCATAACAAATGCATAAGCTTCACCAATTTTAGAATAACTTCCTTTGTGAAAAACACTTACTGCGTTTTCTGCTTCAAGCTTTTTAAACTTAATGTTCTTGGAGTCTTTGCCCATTTTGTCAACAGCTTCGCAGAACAAAATTTCAATGTTGCTATCTTGATATTCTCTAGCTAAATAAGAAACAAAGCAATACCCTGGGTCAATACATTTAACATCAAAATTGTAGGTTTGTGCTTCTTTACCAGCTTCCAAAATGAAAGGTGTTATTTTACTGAAATTTTCAATAATTCCTTGTTTTGAATATACAAAACATTCAGGCATAACAATTTCTTTAACTTGATACTTTTCCATATAAACTCCTTTTTTGGCTTCAGCAATGAGCCTTTTTATTAAGGATAACTTAATTTTTATTTCGGATTGCTCATCTTTAATCTCAAACATTCGTTTTGAAAGAATTTCTTCTTTACTCTTTCCACTCACAACTGCCTTTATATCTTCAAGTGAAACATCAACAGATCTTAGTTCAATGATTGTCTGAAGCGATTTAAGTTGTTCAATTGAATAATAGCGATATCCATTTTCATCAACAAATTTCGGATTAAATAACCCTATTTCATCATAGAACCTAAGTGTTTTTACTGTCGATTTAGCCATCTTTGAAAATTCGCCAATCCTATACATTTTTAAGTCTTACCTCCTTAACTTTTGCTAGTCTACATGCTCCCGTAAGGGGAGAGTCAACTACTTTTTTAAGAAAAAATGAAAATTCTCATTTTGAAATTGATTGCTCGATAAATAGATGAAATTATATAAATTAATCGTGAAAATTATACTTGAAAAAATATTATAGATAATCTTAAATGCCAATAAAATATCCCACAAGGAATTTCAGTGTTATTGCTTTGTTATTTTTTAAATCTTGCATTTTCATAGGTATATTTTTTGCTTGAGCCTTTAACCACATCAAAAATGCTTTCAAGAATAAGCCAGTCGTCCATGTTGCTTTGGTGCTCAAATTCAAGTGGTTCAATTGTTTCTAAGGAGTCAAATTCTATAAGACACAAACATTTTTTTGTCCATCTCTCAATTTGAGCTAATGTTAAACAAAGTTTGTTTTGATTTTTTTCTATGATTTCTTTTGCTTGTTCTTCAGTTAGTCCAGTGAAATTTTGAACACTAATCACCTTTGCTTTTGCTTTGATTATGCGTGTGCCTTTTTCAATGAAATATAGTGCTTCTTCTTTAAAAACACGACCATGTGGAATTTTACGACCACCCGCACCACGAATAATCATTGTCTTTTCACCACTCAAAATTTTTGGTAAAACCTTTTCCTTGTCATTGCAATAAACCAAATGCTCCATATTTTCTCCTTAGAAAAAAATTGATTTAAAAATTATACCATAAAGACATAAAAATCAAAAATTGATTTAGAACAAATGGCAAAATATCTAACTTTATAAAGCAAATTGTTTTCTTGTTTTTTTGTCATGTTTATCATGTTTATTGACCTTTTTCCCCGTGTTTGCATATAAAACTAACGAACTTGTATAAATCAACAAAAGTTGTTATCAATTTATAAAATTCCGCTTTTTTTTTGTCATAAAAATCTTTCATTTAAGAATAGAATACCTTTGCAGTTCAAGGAGAAAATTTCATTAAACAACTATATAAATTATTTCTTGTCGTTTTGGCGATTTTGTTGCCAATTTGCTCCAGTTCAATAGCTGTTTTTTCTTCTTCAAACATGAATCTTTCTTCAACTTTTTTATTAGATTATCAGCCACCTTTTGATTATTTAACATACACTCCTCTTGATGATAATGGAAATGATTTGGGAGTTAGTGGTGAAAATCTTCCTGACTGGATTGACAGTGTTGTTATTCCATCACAATTTGGGAACGAACCTGTTATTGAAGTTGGCTTAAAAGGTTTCAAAGATAATGGAAACATTAAAACAGTTGTTGTTTCAGAAGGCGTTGAAAAAGTTGGAAATCAATCTTTTAGAAACTGTTGGAAACTAACAACAGTCAGGCTTCCAAGCTCAATTGAATCAATTAATGAAAACGCATTTTCAAATTGTCCATATCTTTCAAGCATAATTGTTGAACGACCTGCTTCAATGGGAATTACCAAAGGTTGTACAAACATGTTTTTTTTCACACCAGCAGAATTTAAAATCTATGTTCCTGACGACAGTGTCGAAGCTTACAAAAATGATTCATATTGGGATTATTATGCTTCTCAAATATATTCAATGAATATGATTCACGGTGATTATGCAATCATTGATGTCAGTGGTGGAGTTTCAATTTTTCAATATTTAGGAATAAGCAAAAATGTTCAAATCCCTTCGGTTATCGATTCAAATAATGTTATTGAAATTAGTGAAGAAGCTTTTGCTCTTAATTCACTTGTCGAAAAATTAACAATACCAGTTTCAGTTGCTCAAATTGACAACTATGCGTTCTATAATGCATCTTCACTTATTGAAATAAATGTTCTCAGACCATCTTCAAGTGGAATAACGACTGCAGGAAGTGTGATTTTTTTGAACAATCATATTAATCTAAAAATTTATGTTGAAAGTGGAAGTGTTAGTGCCTACAAACAAGCATCAAATTGGTTATGGTATGTGGCAAAAATAAGTGCATTAGAAACTTAAAAAGTCATAACAGCATTCCATTTTAATGGCAACACATAGTCAATTCTTAAGCTAGTTTCAACAAATTTTATTTTGATTTTCACACGATTGCTTTTTAATTCCGGGTGAGCAACTCTACAATATTTGTCAAATTCACAAAAAAGATTTTGAATGTCAATGGGTTGTAAAATTCTGTTTTGAATATACTTGAAATCAAGTCCAAGTTTTTCAAAATATTTTTTTTGGTTGTTGAATGCAAAAAAGATTGCTTCTTCAAAAGAATCAAATTGATTAAAAACTTTTTTTATTCCCCTTTTTGAGCCGGGACCAACAATTGTAAATTCACTTTCTTCCCAATCCACGGCATTGGAGTAATTGATGTCTGTAACAAGTTGATATGCCATAAAGTTGCCAATAAGTGGATAAGCCACCAAAATTTCAAATGCTTCTTTCATTCTTTTTGCTTTCATGATTTTGATTGCCAGTTTGTCTTCAACAAACATTTTTTCAAGTAGAGCAAGATGATTGTCATGTTTTCTTTCAAAACCAAAAACTTTGTTTGCACAAGAAATGTAAGCTGAGTTGTAGAGTGGCTGAATCAAGCTGAGTTTGGTTAAAAACTTTGAAAATTTGGTTCTGTCAAACTTGGATAATGATATTTCTCCAAATTCTTTTTCAAGGGCTTGCCAAGTTGACGGCAAGTTGAAAATTTTGAAAAGTACAATTCTAAAAATAGCATCTTCACTCTTATTATTTTTTCTTTGTATAACTGAAGAAAGCAAAAATTGAGAAACCCTGTCAAGCACACGATATGCGTTGCAAAATTTGAATTCTTTCAAAATTGGATTTTCTGTGTAGGGCTTTTTTCCTATGAATTTGTTAACAAAAACATTTTGTCTTTCAAAGGCAAAAGTCCAAAACTCATCAAATAGTTTTTCATTTGGTTGAAGCATTTTTTCTCCTAATCTTTTAAATCTTGAATTCCGCAGAAAAAATTGTTATCAAAATGATTTTGAATTGAATTTTTGTATATTAACAACTCTTCTTCCGATGCAGGCTTGAAAAAATAATTATCCGTTCCAACATTTATTCCAAATTTCTTAACAAGACAAAAATTGTGCAAATGACCAAAAAAATTAAAACAACTTTTTTTGCAATTTAGTGGCTTATGCGTTAGATAAATCTTTTCACCAAAAAATGGATTGTCAATATAGCACCCAGTTAAAATCACATCAACAAATCCTAGCTTTAATAGATGATTTTTGAAAGCGTCAAAATCTCCACCAAAATTTGTTTCAATCTCTTTTTCTTCATGATTTCCAACAATCAAAACAATTTTTCCTTTGAGTTTTTTTATTGTTTCAAAGTTACCAAAATCACCAAGGTGATAAACAAGGCTTTCATCATTAACAGTTTCATTCCAGTTTTTTATTATTGTTTTGTCCATTTCATTAATGCTTTTGAATGGTCTGTTTCCAATTCTTGATGAACCAAAATGAGTGTCAGCTGTGAAAAATTGATTCATTATTTCCTCCAAAGTACACAAAAAATTTATCACAACTAAAAGAAAAAACAAAACGATTTCATATCAATAACAAAAGTTTTATTATAATTGCTTCTTTTATATTCAATTTGTATCATTAAAATTTTAAAATGAAAAAATGATTAATTTTTTATATCACTTTATAAATTCAATTTTAAAATAGAAAAATATACTTTTACATTTATAAAATTTTTTAATTTTTTATGAAATGTTTCACTTAAAACCAAGGTGATGAATAAAATGATTTATGAGATTACAATCTCAAAAAAAATATAAGGATTAAAATTTATGATAATAAGATATATTACAGAAAGTAATTATAAAAAATTATATTACAATCAAAGATTTGATCAATGTATTTTGTGGGTAATTATACCAGAAAGGAGTTAAAAAATGGCAAGTGCAATTAGTTTAGAATATTTACAATCAATAGAAGGAGCAAACGATGGTTTAGCGACACTCGATTCAAGTGGAAAACTTACGATTTCGCAGCTTCCACCAAGTGCAATTGAAACTTACAAGGGACAATTTGCAACATCAGCTGCCCTTGTAACAGCTTTTCCAACAGGCTCTCTCGCTGATTATGCATATGTAACTGCAACCAGTTCTTACTGGTATTGGAATGCAGCTTTAGTTCCTGCTGAATGGGTTAATCAACAAATTACAGAAACAGCATATCTTGCTTTAAGTGTTGCAGAAAGAGCTGCTGTTCCATATATCATAGTGGTGTAATATGAGTGGTGTTGTTAGTTATGAACTTTTTTCAAGCAGACTAGGAACAAGCCAAACGGGTGTAACAAGTGAAGGTGGAATTTTTGAAACTTTCATAAACAACACAGGAACGAGCGTTAAAGGGACAATTGTTGTTGCTTCAATAACGGTTGCAGATGGCGTTGACATTGCCCCAATCGATTCAGTTATGCCAATTGGAGTCATCTACGAAAGTGGAATCGACAATGGTTTTCCAGTTAAAGTTGTAACCTATGGAAAAGCAGAAGTTCTTTTAAAAGACGGACAAAGCTCAACAATTGGATATTGGTGTGGTGTTAGTGACACTGCGGGAAGAATGTATCAAGCATTAACAGCGCCAAGCACAATTGAGCACAGTCGAGAAATTGGACACAGTTTAGAAACAACAGCAAGTGGAACAAATGTACTTTCTTTGGTCCAGTTGCATTTCAATTAAAACATTGATACGAAAAAAGCGGGTAAATCCGCTTTTTTTAAATCCAAAAACCCAATCAACGACAATTTTTTCCACTAACATTTTTTTAAAAATAGTTATTAGTTTTAAATGCGAATTTTGATTTTCAAATTAAGACAACAATGCTAATGACAAGCAGTTTCATGCTCTTTTTTAACGCTTGCAAAATCAAAGGCATGTGGAATGAAAGATTTTTACAATTTAATAAAAAAAAATTCATGTTAAATATTATTTTATTGCATTTCTATAAAATATTTAAAACCCATTTATAACATAATTAAATTTTCTACTGTATCATATTGGTGTTTTTATTTTATCAAAGTATTTTTTTTGAAGTAAAACTTTTTCTATTTTTTAAAAATTAAATTCTTCAAAAAATTTTGCTAAGCACATAGATTTCTTTGTTTATCAACTTTAATTAGTCATCAAAATCATCAGTTGTTGCGTCATGCCCTTGAATTGTGGAAATGGTGTTAACAACTTGCGTCAAAAAGATTTTTATTCTGCAAAGTTCTTTGTCAGAATAACACTCAGAAAGTTGAATGGCAAAAGCAGTTGCAGCAGCAGCAATCTTTTGTCCCTTTTTCTTTTTTCTCACAACATTTTTATATGACATTTTAAAATTACTTGATATTTTCCTATTTATAAAAAATGGCCCATGCCCATGGTTGCTTGTATTCCAAATTTAGAACATAAAATTTGATTTCAAAATATAATTTTTGTTATATAGATAAACTCAAATATCCAAACGAAATTTGTAATTCAAATTTATATTTATTTTCTGATAATCAATTTTGTAAATAAAAATATTTTATAAATAATAAAAAGTAAATCTTTAAATATCGCCTATTTATTTGTTTTGTCTTATCAATTAACATTTAACCACTAAAATATATTCATATAATGCTGTTTAAAAATGATTTAACAATTGATTATACCCTTTTTTTAAAGAAAAAATTAACAATCTTTTGTTCTGAATTTCTTCAATTATGCATAAAATTGTCTTGCAAAATGTTTATTTGCATTTGCTTTTGTAACAAAATTTTTGTATACTATATATAGTGTAAATAATGACAAAGGGAGAAAAATATGGAAGAAAATAACGAAGTAAAATCTGAAGAAACAATAGCCAACCCAGAAACAAAAGTAATCGTTGAAACAAAAAAAGAAGAAACAAAAGCCCCAAAAGAGAAACTTGATTTTTCAGTTTGTTTCACAATTAAAAATTTACCAATGACTCTTGCAATTTTTTCAATTGTATTAACTCTTATCGCAAGTATATTTAGTATTGTTCCTTTATTTTCTGTAACTCGCATAATCATCAGTTTGTCATCATTATCTATTCTTGGAAGCATCATAATTTCTTGCTTAGGTTTTGTTAAAGAAAAACAAATTCGCTATTCCTTAACACTTGCAATACAAGCCTTTGCAATCATCATCATTTGCTTGTAAATAATTATCAAATAAAAGTATAACCACTTTTTCCACAATATTAATTTAATGTGGTTTTTATTTATTTTTCCATGTTAAATTTTTTTGCACAGGTTTTAAAATTTTAAAACTAAAAATTTGACACCTTTGCACAGAATTTTTTATAATGTCAAATCAAATTAAATAAAAACAATAATTTATTTATTATATTTTTGTATTGTAGATACGCAGTTTGCCTACGGAAGCAATTAATCATAGAAATAGTGATATAAAAATTTTCACTACAGTTCGTGAATACGAAAGTTGCAGTTTTGTAGCAACCAACTCAAAATCACTAGGGTGTTATTGTGATGGTTTGAGCAACTAGTCCACAGTTAATCGTATTTTTTTTAAAAAACTAAGTAAAAAGTGTTGACAACACTAGTTTTATTTGCTAAAATACGCAAGCAATTGAAAATTAAGTTGCGTATATTCCTCAGTAGCTCAGCGGTGGAGCACTCGGCTGTTAACCGATAGGTCGTAAGTTCGAACCTTACCTGGGGAGCCAATTAAAGTCAAATACGAACAAGTATTTGGCTTTTTTTATACTAAGAAAACTTTGACTGTAAAAAACTTAAAAGCT
>JBAXZR010000013.1:0-34027 GCA_041670165.1 Clostridia bacterium | reverse complement strand
AACTGGGGGTGACACCAAAAAAACACGCGGGTACGCAAAGCCATGCTTTGCTAACCCGCTTTTTTTTGGTTTCCCTCCCAGCTCCCCTTCCTGCAAAAGTGTTCGTCCAAAAAATCTTATGCCCGAACTAAATTCGTGCAGCTTTTTTGAACTCCATATTTTGTTTTTTATAAATTAAATTATTTCGTTAATAGCACTTTAGATTTTAGAGCATTTAAAATATTGGGGTTTATAATTTTAATAAATGATAAGACTGAATTGAACAAAAAAACAAAGACTAATTTTTGTAATAAATCTTTGTTTTTTAAAATCAAAAAGCTTTTTAGCTAAAATTTTACAAATTTTAATTTAGAATGAAAAATCGTTATTTTCTTCAAAAAAATCATTATTTCTAAAATTGTTTCCACAGCATCTACTGCATGGTCTACGACACCTTAATGATTCTGGAAAATTACTTGTTGGGCAACCGCATCTACGCTCACACCTGCAACCACATCTACAACCACATCTAGAACCACACCTAAAACAAAAAGTAAACAAATTACACAAACAACCAAAGCCGCAAGAACTTCTTCTTCGACAAGAACATGGTTTTTCTACTTCACAGCCTGAAAAACAATTATTACAACACATATTTTTCTCCTATCTCTCTTTGCTTCCATTTTATAAAAAAGATGAAAAATATGTTCATCTAATATTAAAACTATATATTTAAATTTGTTTTAATTAATTTTTAAAAAATTTCATATAAGGCTTATTTAGTATTTATAGTGTTATAAAAATTTAATATTATCTACAAAGAGTAACAGTACTTTGTACTTTTTCATTTTTCCATGGCTTCAAATTCATTTTTTCAAAAACCCCATAATCAAGCGGTTTTTCGCCACCTACAACCTTTCCAATTCTTTCTTTGCGATAATAAAACCCATGATAATCTGAACCACCACTATATAACAATTTATTTTCTTTGCATTTTTCAGTTAAAACTTCACTCATTTCTTCACTTGCACTAGAATGATAGGATTCAACTCCACTCAAATTGCCTTCTTTAACAATTTGAAAAGCAGAGTCAACTTTGTTTTCAAAACGATATATATAAGGGTGTGCCAAAAAAGTTTTACAACCATTTTTTTTAGCAAAATCTGATATTTCTTTTATGCTTGGATAACATTTTGTATAGTCAAAGAAAAATTTTGTATTATCATTGCACACCATATCTCTAAAAAATGTTTTTCCGCTATCAATCTTGTTTTTGAGCATATACGATTCATTTTCAGGAAAAGTTATAAGATGTCTATAAAAATTTGTAAAAGTTGCAATTGATTGTGCACTAGGATCAAAATTTTCATCAAAAATAAGTCCTTCTTCTTTTGCCACTTTTTTCATAAACAAAACTTCATTTTTCCTTGTTTCAATAAGTTTTTCTTCTGAAAAATAATTGTCAAGAAAAGCTTTCATTTTTCTAACTTCAAAACCATATGTCAAAACTTCAATTACAACATTGTTAAACAAAGTTGTAATTTCAGTTCCAGCAACAATTTCTCCAGAAAAAGAATTTCTAACTTCATCATTTTCTAAGTCAAAATAAGCATTTACTGAATTGTGATCAGTTATAGAAATTAAGCTAAGTCCCAATTTTTGAGCTTGTTCAAGAACTTGTTTTGTTGAGCAGTTTCCATCTGAATTTGTTGTGTGCATATGCATATCTATTGTTTTCATAAGTAAAATCCTTTCTTTAAGAATAACACAATTAATTCAAATGTAACAAGCAAATATTGACACAATGAGCTAAGAATGGTAATATTTCATAGATGCGGTCGTGGCGGAATGGCAGACGCGCTTGTTTCAGGTGCAAGTGAGCAATCTTGGGGGTTCAAGTCCCCCCGACCGCACCAATACAATGAAAAATTGAGAACGAAAGTTCTCTTTTTTCTTGTATTGGAAGGAGGGGGGCTTGAACCCAAAGTGGGCAAAATGCATAAAAAAAGTTGCCAGTGGCAAGTTTTTGCATTTTGGTGCGTTAAGTCAAACGGCAGTTTGACAAGCACGGCAAGTGCGTTAGCAATTGCGTGTCCCCCCGACCGCACCAAAGTACTAGGGGTGACACCAAAAAAAATATCGGCTGAACTAAATTCAGCCTGTTTTTTGGGACTCCGTGTTTAATTTAAATTTATTAATTCCATCAGAATTATGATAAATATTTTTAGTTAAAAAATATTTAATTTTAAGTGTAAATTTAGATGTTTTTTTGATAAAAAACCTTTAAATCTTATTAGGTTTATGTTATAATATAAGCATGATAAAAATCATCAACTAAGGAGAAATAAATGTCAAAAACTATTGAGAGTTTAATCAATTATATTCCGTATGACGAGCAAGAAAAGAAAGATAAAGAATTTATTATTCAATGCGAACAAAAACTTGGTGATATTTTGCACAGAACAAATGAAATTTGTCATTTGTGCAGTTCCGCTTTTATTGTTAATCCTGAGAGAACAAAAGTTTTATGCATTTTCCATAATATATACAAATCTTGGGGTTGGGTTGGCGGACATGCAGATGGTGATGACGACATGCTTTATGTAGCAAAAAAGGAAACTCAAGAAGAAACATCTTTACAAAATTTTAGAGTAGTTTCTTTAGCTCCAATTTCAATTGATACCCTGCCAGTTATAAGCCACTTTAAAAAAGGAAAATTTGTTCCAGCACATATTCACTTATGCTTTACATATTTAATTGAAGCTGATGAAACTGAAACAGTTCATATGTTAGAGGAAGAGAACAGTAATGTTGGGTGGTTAACTTTTGATGAACTTGTTGAAAAATCAACAGAACCACATATGCAAAATGTCTATAAAAAGATTAAAAATAAAATCAAAAATAAGTCTTTTTAATAAATCTTATGAAAAAATATGTTTAATAAAATAACAATAAATCTTCAGTCTAAAAAAGATGGAACTTTTTAAATTCCATCTTTTTATTTTAAACTTTTTCGTTATCTTGCACAATTTTTTGTTGAATTTGATTTTGTGTTTGTGGTTTTTGTGTTACTTGTATGTGAATTTGATGTACTTGTTTTTGCGTTATTCATATTTGAAGAATTTGATGTGCTTGTTTTTACATTTGAATTGCTGGTTTTAGCATTATTTGAACACGACTGAGCTCCTCCCATACTTTTTTTGTTGTTATTGTTTGGCATATAAAATCTCCTCCTTGAAAGTCATTTGCTTTCTAAAATGAGTTTAACCAATTTGTTTTTAAGTTAAACAAAGATAATTGAAAAAGTAATATTATTTAAAAGTTTTATTTAAATAAATCCATTTTAAATAATTTATTATATTTTTTTATATAATCCCAATTAAAATAAATCTATAATAGCCATAAGAAGCATATTTAATGAGGCAAAGATAAAAATATTTTTTTGCTTTTTCATATGTTTTCAATTAATATTTTTACAAAAAGAGCCAACAGCAATGCTATGGCTCTTTTTCTGCATTTTATTTTCTTTTTATAAAGAACTTTCTGCTTTAATAATCTAAAAATTTTTTCAAATTAATTATATTTTCAAAAAATTTAAGCTTATTGTTTATTTTTTGTATCTTCTTCAAGAAGTTTGTAATATTGATCAAAAACTGCTGTGGCAACTTTTTCATCTTGTTCAATTGTTAACACGCATTCGCCATCTTCATCTTCTTCAACAAGAAAAACAATTGCTTCATCATCAGCAACATTTTCCATGTTAGAAACTGGCTTTAGAATTGCATAAAATTGCTTTTCATGAGGAATAATTGCAACTTGATCAAATACAATTTCTTTATCATTTTCATCATATAAAGTGATTGGATCTTCGTTATTTTCATCAAAAAGAATGTCAAACAAATCTTGTTCTTCTTTTTCTTCTGTCTTAACTTCTGATGCTTTTTTTGTTTTTTCTATTTCTTTCTCTTCCATTTTTCACCCCTTTTTGTTTGATGCAAGCCAGCTTTCCAGTATTATACTTGCTGCAATCTTATCAATGATGCCTTTCTTTTTTCTCCAATTCATGTCGCTTTCAAAAAGTATATCTTCAGCTTCACAACTGGACAATCTCTCATCCCAGTAAACAACAGGCACTTTTGTTTTTGCTTTTAAAGCATCTCCAAAAACGCGAGTTTTTATGGCACGATTACCTTCAGAGCCGTCCATGTTTAATGGAAGCCCAATAACAACTGTGTCCACATCTTTTTCCTGAATTAATGAGGCAAGAAAGGTTGTATTCTCTTCAAGAGTTGTGGTTTTAATTGTATCATATGGCGAGCAAATTATGTTAAGCAAATCTGTAAAAGCAATTCCAATTCTTGCATCACCATAATCAATTCCCATTTTCCTTGAATAAGCCATTTCACCATCCTAGTAAAATTTTTGTTATCTAAACAAAATTTTACTATTTTAGTATGCCAAAAAAAAATAATTTAGTCAAACATAATTTTAACATATTAAAAACAGAACAAACATTTTCAATAAAATATATTAAAAAACACCAAGTTTCTCTTGAAAAGAAAAAACATTGGTGTTTTTAGGCAATTAATCGATTGATTTCATTGCCTTTGTAACCATCTTTTCACCTTTCTCATATAGTCTATTTGCTTCTGGTACATTTTTAAGTGTAACCATACCAAGAATGAAACCAGCAACTATACCTAGAACTAAACCGTCTTTCATTATTAATCCTCCTCTAATATATTTTGAACCAAATAAAAATTATTATTCTTTATATAGTAACAAAAAATTTGTTTTCAAGACAAAAATAATTTTAATAATTACATAAATTTACAATAATAAAACATTCTTCAAAGAAAAATTGTATATAAAAAAAACGACTTAAATCAATTTTGAATATAGAATAAATGTTAGGAAACTAATAGTTTGTAATTTGCAAAAAATTTAATTAAAAAAAATAAAAATTTAACTTCTACTATTTGCAAAACGCAATTTTTGAACTTTTGAAAAAAAATACAAAAAAAATCTCCAACTTGTCCAAACAGTGGAGATTTGAAAAATACTTTTTTTACTTTTCATACAAATAGGTATTTAATATTTACAAACATATTTATATATTATTCATCTTCTTCAGAAGTTTCAATTGCTTCTTCTTTTTCTGCTTCTGCTTTTTTTGCAGCCTTTTCCTTGCGTTTATAAAAGTCTTCAATGGCAGCTGAAATTGCTTCTTCAGCAAGAACTGAACAATGAATTTTGTGAGGTGGAAGACCACCTAAAATTTCTATGATTTCACTATTTTTAATTTTTAATGCTTCTTCAATTGTTTTGCCAATCAAAAGATTGGTTGCAATTGAAGTGCTTGCAATTGCGGCAGCACAACCAAATGTTTTAAAACCTGCGTCTTCAATGATATTGTTTTCATTTATGCGTAAATAAATTTTCATAATATCGCCACAAACTGCATTGCCAACTTTTCCAACGGCATTTGCATTTTTAATTATGCCAACATGTTTTGGACTTTCAAATTCTTCCATTACTCTTTTAGTGTACATCTTTTTTACCTCTACCTGCTTTTGTTATTGGACTCCAAGATCTCAATTTTTCAATAATACCAACTAGTTTTTCTATTGTAAAATCAATATCTTCCTTTGAAATGCTTTTTGGAAATGAAAATCTGATTGAACCTTGCGCTGTTTCAATTGGTACATTCATAGCTTCAAGAACATGTGATGGTTTAAGTGAACCAGAAGTGCAAGCCGAGCCTGTTGAAACTGCAATTCCTTCAAGATCCAATCTAAGAAGAATAGATTCACCTTCAATCATTTCAAAGCTTATGTTAACTGTTCCTGAAATTCGTTGTTGAGGATGACCGTTAACTTTTATATATTGAATTTTTTTTGTAACCTCGGAAATGAAATAGTCTTTAATAACTTTTAATTTTTGTTGATTAACTGCCATATCTCTGATTGCAATTTCACAAGCCTTTCCAAAGCCAACAACTCCTGCAACATTTGTTGTTCCGCCTCTTTTGCCTTTTTCTTGATTGCCACCATGAATAATTGATTCAATTCTTATTCCATTTCTTATGAACAATGCACCAACACCTTTTGGTCCATAAATTTTGTGAGCTGAAATGCTCATTGCATCAATATCCATATCTTTGACATCAAGTTTAACTGCTCCAAGACCTTGAACAGCATCGGTATGGAAAATTATACCATTTTCCTTTGCTGTTTTTGCAATTGCTTTTATGTTTTGAACAGTTCCAACTTCGTTGTTAACAGTCATAACAGAAATAAGGATTGTGTCTTTGGTTATGTTGTGCATGATGTCGGCAAGAGAAACAATTCCGAATTCATCAACTTTGGCATAAGTTATTTTGAAACCTTCTTTTTCAAGCTGAGCACAAGCATCAAGAACAGAATGATGTTCAATTGAACTTACAATAATATGATTACCCTTTTTGCGATTTGCACGAGCAATTCCCAAAATTGCCCAATTGTTTGCTTCAGTTCCACCACTTGTGAAAAAGACTTCGTTTGAAGAAGCATTTATTGCTTTTGCAACACGATCACGAGATTTGTCAACAAGTGCACTAGCATCTCTTCCAAAGCTATGAAGACTGCTACTGTTTCCAAAAATTGAAGTAAAAACAGGAAGCATCTCATTTAACACTTCATTAGAAACATAAGTTGTAGCAGCATTATCTAGATATATTCTTTTTTCCATCTATAATTAGTTTTCCTTTTAAAACTCATTTAACACAAAGATTGTATCACTCAACAATTTTTTTTTCAAGCGAATTTTTAGTCAATAAAAATTCTGGTCAAAATTAGGCTTCTTTTTTTACTGAATTGAATAAATATCTTTGAAGCTTTTTCACTGCCAACCTATAAAATATTTGTATTTATTGACACCAAGTATAACTGAAAATGATATGCTTTCGCAATTATTTTTGCGTTTTTCACTGTTGCCCAATTTTAAAAAAATGAAAACAAAAATGTTCTCATTTTTTTTATTTTATAGAATTTGCAAATTTTTGCCAAATATTTTTTTGAAACTCTCTCTTAACTTGCTTGCTTCATTAACTTCAAATTGAGTAAGTTCGGCTTTTCCAGAAGACTCAGCTTTAAGAATAACAGTATCGCCCAAAATTTCACAATTGAGATCACGAACAACTTGTTTTTTACGGCAATCAAGCTTGCTTGCAAGTGCCAAAATCAAACCAAGTTTTTTAACGCAAACAAGGTCTTCTTCATTGAGCAAATCTTTGAAACCAACCCAAAGAGAAAGTTCAAATGCATCAGGGTCTTGACATAAACAAATAAATGCAGCCAAAACTTGTTCCTTGTGAGTAAGTCCATCTAAGTCCATGCCCAAAATCACATTGTAACCATTTTTTGGAAGATTGAAAAATGAAATTCTTTTTCCAACATCATAAAAATTTGCAGCAACTTTAAGTGATTTGAAAACAGTTCTAGAAATTTTGCTAACAATTTTTAAATGATTAAAAAGTGCTGTTGCTAGTGCACAAACATGAATTGCATTTTCACTCTTAGGAAGATACAATGATTGATTTTTTCTGATACTAAATGTAAGCAAATCCCACAAAGGCTTTTCAAGTGGTTGAGGAGCAGAAGCAAGCATAAGTCCATTTGTGATACCTTTTTCACAAATAACAAAGCTTTGAGCATTTAAAAATTCAAGAATGTTTTTGATTATATGAAGCCCATTAAAGAAAACATCAGACCTGTCTTGTGAAATTCCCTTGATTTTTTTTGTTTTATCAAGATCAAAACCTGCAACAAAATCACAGAATTTTGAAAATTCAGAAAAAGAAGTTTCATATCCATGAGCTTTTTCAAAAGGATATCTTGTTGTTTTTCTCATAAGCCTTCCAAGACTAGAGAAAAATTCATTTACACCAACAACTTGAACTTCTGGTTCAATGCAACTAAGAAAATTATGTTTGGAAAGCTCTTCTTTAACAATTTTTGAAATTGCAGGAATTTGTTCTTCTTTTGGTAACGATTCAACAATTTGAGTAATTGTTTTTGCGCCAAAAGGAATTTGTGCTACACCAATAATTGATTTGCGAGAAAAACTTACAATTGAAGATTTTGTATTTTCAATTGAAATGATAATTCCCCTTGAAACATCTAAACTTTCAATAACGCTTGAGTGAAGAATTTTTGCTTGATCAGCAAGTGAAACTGTTTTAAAATTTAAACTTGTTGAATTTAGAATTTCTTCCAAGAAACTACCTAAGTTAATTAATCCTGCCAAATCACTTGAAACAAATGGGAAAACTGTTTTAACATTGTTTTTTGCAATGATTTCTTGCATTTGTTTGATAACAACAATGGTTTCTTTGACTTGAGATGGTTTTGCAATCTGATCATTTTCGCTTTGTTCACCAAGTGAAATAGGCATTGAAAAAATATCCAAAACACTGTAAAAGTTTTCAGTATTCAAATCATATATTGTAAGTTTTATGTCGTTTGGTTTTAATTCAAGAATTGCTGTTCTTTCCATTTTATCTCCTGAAGTTAATCAATTTGAATGGCTTCGGTTGGGCAAGCACCTTCGCAAGCGCCACATTTAATACATTTTTTAGGATTGATTTCTGCCTTTCCATTTGCATCAAAGGAAATTGCTTCAACAGGACATATTGAAACGCAAGTTCCACATGAAATACATTTTGATTTATCAATCATCTTTTTCTCCTTTAGCACACGAAATCCGCTTATCATAAGTTGAAAACCAACAAACAAAGCTTTTTATTTCAGTAAACTTTATCACACACATGAAAAAATTGCAAATCATTTTGCAACATTTTTCTTTAAGATTTTAAGACAACAAAGAAAATCCCATAACAAAAAGAAATGAGATTTTTTAGTGATTTTGATGTTTATGTTCTTGATGAAAAGAAGCCATTGCTTAAAACATGAAAATATAAATGTTTGAGAGCTGTTATTTTGATTTAACAGCTTGACAGAATTGTACAACTGCAATTCCAACAAGAAAAAGTCCAAAGCAAATTTTTAAAACATTTCCTTCTATTATTTTTCCAAGGAAACTTGCACCGACTGCAAAAACAAGTGAAATCACTATAACAAGCCAAATACCCTTTGACTCAATTAAACCATTTTTTTTGTGAATGAAAAGAGAAACAATTGCAAGTGGAATAAAAACAATAAGATTGCAAAAAGCAGCTTCTTTTTGACTAAAAGACGCAAAAGTTGTTAACAATGGTATTAAGAATGTTCCCCCGCCCATTCCCATTCCACCAAGAATTCCACCAAAAAAACCAAGGAGAATTAACAACAAAATCATTTTTTATCCTTTTACCAAAAAATTTCTCTTATACCAGCTGCCAAAACAATTAACGAAAAGATTATTTTTACCATTTTTGACTCGATTTTTTTAAGTAATATTGCTCCTGTTATTCCACCAATCACACTTCCAATTCCAACCCAAACAATTGTCAATGAATCAGCTGTGGAACTGAAGCCCCACACAATTGCACTAAAAATTGAAATTGGCAAAATTACGGCAATTGTTGTTGCATGAGCTTGTTTGTTTGACAAATTCATACCTTTTTCAAGAATTGGAACACATACCATTCCCCCGCCGCCACCAAAAAAACCATTTATAATTCCAACAAAAGCAGAACCAATTAAAAGCTTAAAATTTTTGAAAGTTTTCTTAAACATGCTATTAGTTTTACACAAGAAAAAAAAAATATTAAAGTTTGTGAAAGACCAAAAGAAAAAATCATTTATGAAGGACAATGAAAAAAATTCTAAAATAACCAAATACTGTTTGATTTTTTTAAGTCTTTGGTTTATACTTTCAAGGTTAAGTTACAACTAGCTTTATGAGTGAATGATTCTTTTGAAAAGAAACACATAATTAAAGTACTAGTAGCTAATAAAAATTAATTAAGGAAGACTTTAATGATTACAACACGCAAAAATAGTTCCATTCGATCATACGCTTGCATTTTGCTTGCATTTTTGTTTTTTATTGCATTTGCATCACTCAATTTTTCAAAAAAATTGAATGTTTATGCAGAATTTGAAGAAGTTTCAATTTCTAATGGAAATTTTACTGCAAGTAGCAATGTTTCTCTTGTTAGCCCAAGCAGTTGGACAAGTGTTAACACAGTTCCTTCATATGCTCGTGCCGGTGTTATTGATGTTTCTAGTTCGGCTTACCAATCATATGGCACAACAACTAGTGATAGTAGTTCATCATATTATATGCTTTCAACTCAACCTACAAAAATGAATGAAGCATTTGATAACAAAATTTTGATGATAAATGCAAGAAGCAATTCATATAGCATTGGATACAAATCATCAGATATTTCTTTGTCAGCAGATAGTCAATACATAATCACAATTCTTGCTCGTGCTGAAGAAAATGCAACATTTAGCATGTTCATTGATGGAATTGATGAAGAAGATTTATTACCAAACATTGACACAACTTGCCAAATTGTTGATTCAGATACAAATTGGAAAGAATATAAATTTTACATTACAACTGCCAACCAAGCTCAATCAATTAATGTTCAACTTTGGCTCGGAACAAGACTTGGAACAACTAGTAAAAATGCAGTTTTCTTTGATAATATAAAAATTAAAAAAGTTTCTAATCAATTTTTTGAAACAGATTTAATAAACAATTATGCTGGATCAAATAATTACGAAATCAACCTTGTTGATTCAAAGAATTTCTTTACTCCTTTTGGTTATGAAAATAGTGATTTTGAAACAGCACAAAATAGTTTTACATATTCAGAAGATAGCGACAATGCAAATGGCATTGGAAATTATGTTTCAATAAAAACACTTAGTTCACAAATTTCTGGAGAAATTTTCGGAACTGATTTAAAAAACGGAAACACAAAAGGACTTGCTTTACATGCTGAATCATCATCAGCAATTGGTGTTCAAGGTGAATCGTTCTTTATTCCAATGGGTTCAATTATTAAAGTTTCTGCAAATTTGAAAGTTTCTGATGAAATGGTTGGAAATGCATATTTGCGTTTTGTTGAAATTGGAACAGATGAACTGATTGAAGCTTTTCCTTCTTATGAACTTGAAAAAACAAAAAGCAGTCAGATTTCAACAAATTCAACAAATGTTTGCACAAATGATTACACAAAAGTTTCTTTCCTTATAAAATCAAATCCTTTATATGACACAACTGCAAAAATTGAATTTTGGATTGGCGAAAGCAGTACAAAGGCTGTTGGAACAGCAGTGTTTGACAACTTAACCTTCGAATATATACCATTTGAAGATTATGACTCAAAAAACACAAATGACATTCAAATTGATCTTTCACCGATTAGTGGCACACCAAGTGTTACAAACGGAACATTTAATATTTTTGAAAATGAAACAGTAGAAGCAAATTTTTATCCAGTTAAACCAGCTTCATTCACAAGAACATATGATGAAAGTTTGATTGGCGCTGATGAAAACCTTGTTTATGGTGTTGTTAACACCAATGAATCAAAATTTAATGTTGAAAGTGTTCCAAATCCTGGTGGATTACAAGGACAAAACACTGATTACAGAACAGAAACAAACAATGTTTTCATGATTCAAAACAAAATTGTTTCATATCAAACTTTTAAAAGTTCAACATTCACTCTTTCAGCTAACACAATTACAGAAATCACATTTCAACTCAATGCTTCAGGAAATGTTTATGCTAGTGTTGTGAACAGCAATGATGTTGTGCTTGCTTCACTTAAAAACATATATTCTCCTAATGAATTTAGAGAATTTAAATTTGTGGTTAAAACAGGTTCAGAAGCACAAACTGTTAGCATTTCTTTTGGACTTGGAACAAGTTCAAATCCAGCCAGCGGTGTTGCATTCTTTGATAACTTTGCACAATCAACAACAACTTTAACTGATGATGAATTCACCACTCTCACTTCTTCTCAAGATTTGTATTTAAAAGTTGTTGATATTAAAAACAAATTTTTCTCAAAAGGTGATGTTTTAACCAATGATACAGCAATATATTCACCAGCATTTTTAGCAGGATCTCTTACAAACGGAACTTCTCTTGGAGCTGAAATTGCATATGGCGGTATTATTGATGGTTCAAATCCTTTATTTGATATTCCATCATCATTCACTAACACAAATCAAAGTGTTCTATTAATCAAAAATAATGGTTCAGCTACTTACCAATTTGTTGGAAATATTAGTGAAACTCTTTCTGCTAGCAAATATTATCGCATTTCAATTTGGGTTAAAACAGCACTTTCAAATCCAAATGATTTAGAAGATTGCGGAATGAGTCTTTCAATAAATTCATCTTCAACTAAATTTGAAAACATATTTAGCAAAGATAATGAATATCAAGAATTTTCATTTATATACTATGGCACGGAAGAAAAAATATTAACCTACACATTCACCCTTGCTTCAACTGACAATTCAGTATATGGTTATGCTCTATTCACTCAACCAGTAATTGAAGAAATAACAAAAACAACTTTTGAAACAGAAGCAACTGAAATTGATGTTGAGAGTCCTCCTGTTAACATGTTAAACATTTCTCTCGATACGGCAACTGACGAAACTAACGAAGAAGAAACACCAACAAACACAGGTTCATTTGATTTCTTATTGATTCCAAGCTTAATTATGGCTCTTGCATTAATTGTTGCTGTTGTTGGGTTTACTGCTAGAAGAATTAAATTTAAAAAATTACAATTCAAGCAAAAGAGTTCATATGACAGATCTTTCACAGTTTCAGAAACAATTCTCAGAAAAGAAGCTGAAGAAAAACAAAGTGTTGAAATTAAAAAGATTAATAGTGATATTTCAAAAATTAATGAAACAATCAAAGCTCTTGAAACTGAATATGCTGAAAGTTTAAAACAATATCGTGATTCTCTTGGAAAACTTTCAAGTGAAGACAAAAAGATTTCAGATTCTAAACAAGAAAAGCTTTTCAAATCTTATTCTGCTAAACATGCTAGATATGAAAATATTTTGACTTCCGCTAATGAAAAATTGACTGAAGTTCAAAGTGTTGAATATTTGCTTAGTCTTGAAAGAAAGATTGATAAAGAAAATGCAAAAAAAGCTAAAAAAGCTAAAAAAGAATTGAAAGCTAAACAAGTTGAGTCTATAGCAAAACAAGAAGAAACAAAATAAAGTAAATAGTTTGTTCAAAGCCTTAGTTTAACTACCTTTAAAAAAGGATATTTGTTGTGCCTTGGAAAATATAATCTAAAGTTAAGCAAATTAAAAAATCTCTCTGCAAATTTCAGAGAGATTTTTTTATGATATAAAATAATTTTCCAATAATTTTGTACTTATCGATGTTTATTATTAATTCAATTTAACTACCCTATAAGTGCAATTTTAAGCAATTTTAGTACAAGTTTTAATTTGAGCATAAAAAAGAAATCTCTTATCTTTTAAAAGAGATTTCCTTATGTAAGATTTTTTATTGGCAACGATTTTATTTTCCACACAAATAAATCAATAAATTTATCATTTAGAAGATTTGTTAATTTCAGGAAAAAAATCAAAGGCTTTCATAATTTCTTCAAGATCATCTTTTGGATTTACTGCCTCTTTTAAATCAAAGCCAGATTCTTTGACAAGTGGTTTGTTTGAAGCAATTAAATGTTTTTCTAAAATTTCTAGATTGTCAGAACTATCTGCTTGTAAAAATTTTTCCATAAGAGTGTCATATTTATCATTTTCATTAAGCTCAAGCTCTGTAATAGGCTTAATTTGGCTATTTTTTTCGTTGGCGATATCATCTTCAGCAATGTTCACTCTTTCAATTTTTACAACCTTGGGAGTTTCTTCATAGAGAATATTATTGCTCATTTTTTCTAGCAAAGCTCTCATTGAATCATTAGGGGTTTTGATGGGATTAGTAATTCGCCTTTTTTGATTGTTCTCTGCAATAAATTTGTTTATCGAATCTTGAAAATCTTCTATACTATCAGCAAAAGAACCAATATTTTTTATGAATGGATATTTTTCAAATAGCCCTGAAATAAGTTTTTTCCAATCTTTGAGAAGAGTGTCCATTTGAGAAAATTTTAAATGTAAAATTTTGTCAGTGCTGTTTTCAATTTCTTTTAATTTTTCAATTGCAGAAGCATAAGAATTTAACTTTTCTTTTCTTAAAATTTCAATTTCATTTATGAGTTTTTCATTTTCGTTTTTTAAAGAAAAAATTCTGTTCTTTTGTTCTTTCATTTGATTTTCAATTTTGTTTAAAGCATCTTCGACTTCTACTTTTGAAAATCCATATTCTTCAACTGAAAACCTCATATTTTCTCCTTTTAATTATTTACACAATCAAATTTTATCCAAAAACAATGTGTTTGAAACTATACAGCTTCATTATTTTTTTTAAATTTAGCATTTCTTACTAATATATATATTAGCAAGACCAAACCTATAATAAAAATCAATGCACTAAGAGCCTGAGATAATGGAATATTAAACAATGTCATAATGAATTCTGATTCTCTCATTGGTTCAAGAATAAATCTTACTGCTCCATAAAACATGAAATATACAGCTGTTACAATGCCTTTTTTTGACGATTTGTGCAAAATCAACATCAAGGTGGCAAAACCAATTAAATTAAGAAAACTCTCATAAAAAAACAAAGCTTGATACCATGCTCCATTAACATTAACTGCAAATGGAAACCATTGAAGAGATGAATTTGTAATTTGCGCTCCATAGAGTTCTTGATTTACAAAATTGCCCCACCTTCCTATTGCTTGTCCAAGTATTAATGATGGTGCTATTATATCTGCTACAAACAACAAATTTTTCTTTTTCCATTTACAAAATATTAGAACACCAATTAATCCGCCAATTACACCACCAAAAATTGACATTCCGCCATTCCAAGTTGCAATCATTTCCCAAAAATTTGAATATAAACTAAGATTACACAAAACAAACAAAGCCCTTGCTCCAATAATAGCAAAAGGTATTGTTAAAATTGCACATGTCAGCATGTCATCAGTTGCTAAATTTCGTTTTTTTGAGTTGAAACTAGCAACAAAAATTCCAGCAAGCATCGCTAGTGAAATTATCACACCATACCAATGTATTATAATTCCAAAAATTTCAAAACTATTCATATAGTTGATTGTATGCTCAAAGCAACTAATTGTCAACATTATGATTTAAAATTTCTGGCGTAAAATTGCTAATTTTAAAAATTAGTAGGTTTCATTTTTAATATATATTTTGACCAACCTGATTGACCTTGATATGTGGCTAAATTTAGTCTTGGAACATTTAGAGAAAAAGTTGAAGCTTCCAATTCTTTTCCAGTTGCAAAAATTGAGACTGTTCCAGAAAATGTTGGTGGAACGGTTGGACGACAATTTACATTATTCAAACTGTCAGCTCCCAAAAATGTGTTGAACACCTTTGTAACAGTGTTTGGAATGGTTATTGAAGTTACTTTTGTTCCTTTAATTATGTTGTTGTTTAGTATTGAAACACTTGATGGCAAAACTAATGTTATTAAAGCAGTACAACCTTCAAATGTGCTATCTTTAATTTCTGTTACTGCACTGCTTCCAAAATTTAATGACAAAATACTTTTCATTCCATAAAAAGCTTGCAATCCGAGTGAACCTTCTTCCACTCCTGACAAATAATTCATTGAAAAGAGAGAAGTGATACATTCACAATTTGCAAATGCTCTATCTCCAATTGACAAAATGCTTCCAAGTGCAGTTACAATTTGAATTATTTTTGCATTTTCAAAAGCACTTGCTCCAATATAGCTAATTGTTGAAGGTATTGTGTATGTGGTAGATCTTCTATGAGTTGGATATTTAAACAAAGTTTTGTTGACTAAAGACTCTTTTTTAAAAAGAACACCTTCAGCATCACTTCCAAATCTCGTATTTTCAGTGGCAACAATATAAGACTCAATTGGAGAACCCAATGTGAAATCTAATTTAATGTCTGAAACATTTTTTCCGATATTCAAGTTTTTTAGGCTAGAACAATAAGCAAAGGCTCTACTGTTAATTGTTGTAAGAACAGATTTAACAATACCACCTCCCATATCTCTATCCATAATTACACTATATAGTTTGTTGCAATTCTCAAAAGCGGCATCTTGTATTACAACAACATCATTAGTGATTATTTCTTCAAGAATGTCTGATGAAGAAAATACTTTTTCACTTATCAAAGTAACCCCGTCAGGAACAGTGTAAGATGTGGCAGGTTTTCCAAGTGGATACATGAAAAGAGTTTGTAAATTGTCTTTGAAAAGCACCCCGTCAACAGATTGATAAGTGGAAAACTCATTTGTTTGTATTTGTTGAAGACCTGTGCAACCAATAAAAGCTGTTGAGTGAATGGAAAGTACACCTTTTAAATCGATTATTCCAAGAGATTTACAGTTTGCAAAAGCATTGGTTTCAATTCTTTGGAGAGTATTTGGCATAATTAAGTTGGAAAGGGATAAACAACCATAAAATGCACTTGATTTTATATCAGTAACATTTTCTGGAACAATAAAAGATTGAAGTGAAGAACAACCCCAAAATGTTTCTATTGGTATCTCTGTAAGTGAAGATGTGTTAAAAATTGCACTTTGCAAATACTGGCATTGATAAAACAATCCCATTGAAATTGAAACAACACTGCTTGGAAAAACAGCTTCTCTTATTGGTGTGCCAGAGAATGGTGAGGTTCCAATTGTTGTAAGAACTGATCCAGCTGAAAATTCAATACTTTCAAGCGTTGATTGAGCAAAAGCATTGCTTTCAATTTCCTTAATTGAGGCTGAGATTACCATTTCAGTAAATACTTTTGAAAAACCAAAAGAAAATGTGCCAATTATTTCAATTTCACTTGGAATGTTGTAACCAAATGGACTTTTTTCTGCAAATCGCACAAGTTTTTTCTTGTCTTTTGTTACTAAAAAACCTGAGGTTACAGAATAAGCAGTGTTTTCAGAATCAACAATGAATTCTCTTAAATTTGTATCACGATTAAAAGCTGAAGCTTGAATACTAGACACATTTTTTCCAATATAAAACTTTGAAAGTTTATAATTATTTTGGAAAGAAGAAGCACCAATTTTGGTAAGTGATTCTGGAAGAGAAATTAAAGATATGTTTAGAGAATTGTTAAAAGCATTGTCATTAATTTCGGTAATTCCCTCAGAAATACAAACAGTGTTAAGGCTTGGAACATTTTGAAAATCTCCGACTTTTTCAACTATTGTTCCATCAATCCAAAATGCAGGAATAACCATATCACTTATTTTGGGGTTTGTTGCTTTTATGAGAGAAAGTGTGCCGTTGTTGAATGTGAAATAACTTGTTGCTAAACGAATTAGTGATGAAGGAAAAACTTGCAATGCAAGATAATCGCTTGAAAAAACAATTATATTACTTAGTGAAGCAGGTAAATCAAACACCAATCCAACAGGCAAAAGCTGTTCAATCAAAAGCGTTTTGAGATAAGTTGCATATGAAAGATCAAGAATGAGCGAACCATCATCAATGTTTGAATTTGCTTGTTTAGGAATGCGTGCACTAATAACATTAACTCCATTTATTGAAGCAGGAATAGTAATAACATTTTTAGTTAGTGCTGAACTTTTAAGGCCAGTAATCATTCCATCTTGAAAATCTAAATCATCTTCGTCCATTGGCTCATTTAACACATCAATTGAAAATTGTTTTGAAACACCTTGAAATTCAAAACTAACTTGTTTATTCAGCCCAGCTTTTGAAACAACAGTTGCAAAGTCAGTTATGCAAGATTCAGCGGAAATTGTTTCTGAAGTTAAATCATTGTATGAAGCAACAATTTGCATACCCGTTGAATCAAAATTTTCATTAGCAAAATATGTTGTTTTGTTTGGCTCAATAAGCGTGAGATTTGTTACAGTTTTTGCAACAATATCAACATTAATTGTTGTTGAAAGAGTTTTTGTGCCATCAAAAAATGAGAAAGTAAGTGCTTTGTTCATTCCAACTTCTTGTTTTATTTCTTCAAAGTTGTTTGAAAAAATATCTAATTGATAACTTTCTCCATTGTTGTAGTTAGCTTGCAAAACTAGCCCTTCTGGATTGAAGCTTTCTGTTTGAATATATGATGTTTTGTAAGGATTTTCTGAAACAAAAATTGAAGTTAATTCTTTGTCTTGCACTGACACATTGAAACTTTGTGTTTTTGTTACACCAAACTTGCTGTAAGAAACATTTACAGTTAACTGTGATGCTACAGAATTAAAATTTCCATTTTCAATTTCAATACAAGGATCATTTATATTAATTGTTTCAACAATTCGATTGTTGTATGTTGCTTTTAGTAGCATGCCACTTCTGTTAAGCGTTTGACCAATCAAATACTCTGTCTTTGTTGGCGGATTTTCAATTGTAAAATTGGTTAAAACTTTTGATTCGACTGAAATGTGTAATTCAGTTGATTTTGTTACTCCACGCTCCGAATATAAAATTAAATAAGTAAAATTTCCTGCAGTACTAAAAGTGTCTGGAATGTTGTCAAAATAATTTTTAACTGTTTTTACCATTCCAAATGAGAAAAAGGCTTCAAGCTCAATTCCTTCATCATCAAAGCTTTCTCCAACAACATATTCTGTTTTTGTTGGCTCTGAAACCATGTATACTGAAACAAGTGAAATTGAATTTAAGTACCAAATTATACCTGACAAAATTACAATCAAAATAATTGTAGGGAAAATAATTATTAAGCTTTTACTTTTTGTACTAGAATACAATTTACTTCCCTCCAAAAATATTTTCTCTAATAACCAATAATTTATCATATTTTAACATTTTTGTCCATAAAAATTGCTTTAAATGTATGTGTTAATTCTTCAAAAGAATTTTAATTATATTATGCAAAAATGTTTAGCTCTTAGCAAAATAAATAATTATTCTAATAGTTTTATTAAACTTACTACAATTTATTAAAATTAAGTAACTTACAAACAAACAAACAAACAAACAAACAAACTAACTAACTAACTAACTAACTAACTAACTAACTAACTAACTAACTAACTAACTAACTAACTAACTAAAACAAACAATCAATCAATCAATCAATCAATCAATCAATCAACAAACAAATAACAAATTGAACTAAAGTATCAATTTCCAAAATTGCAGACAAACCTATAAAAGTTGTTGACAGTAAACTATAAAATTGCTATTTTATATTTTATCGAACAAATGTTTGACAATTGATTTTTTATGGTTTATAATTATTTCAAAACAAGGAGATGAGCATAAAAATGAAGAATTTTTTGATTTTTGGCATTTTTTTGATGCTAACACAAAAAAAACATTGCACGGCAAAAGAAATTGCAGAACATTTTGAAGTTAGCACACGAAGCATTTACCGCTATATCGATGCTCTAAATATGGCAGGTGTTCCAATTGTTTCAATTTCAGGCAAAAATGGGGGCTTTTCCATTATGGAGAATTTTTCTTTAAACGAATTTGTAAAATCTTCAACCCAAAATCTTGATGACTGCAAAATTAGTTAATAAATTAAATATAATTTGATACTAATATTGATTAATCTATCCATTGAAGCAAACAAATCAATTTATAAAACAATATAACATATTAATTACATTAGCCATTTAAAAGATTGAAAAAGTTAGCCAATCCTTGGCAAAAGGTTCAAATAGAACAAAAAAAGGGCAAAGATATGCCCTTTTTATTGAAATTCATACTAATTAGATTGTATTAATTAAGCCGTATTGTCCATCTTTTCTTTTGTAAATAACACTTGCTGTTCCTGTTTCAATATTCTTGAAAATATAGAATTCATGATCAAGAAGTTCAAGACGAAGTTCAGCTTCAGCTGCGTCCATTGTTTCAAGTTCAAATGTTTTAACTTTTGTAACTTCCTGTTTTTCAAACTTTGGAGTTTCAGCAAGGAACGCAAAACCAAGATCAATAGGAAGAGCTTTTTTCATGTCCTTTTTAATATCTCTTGCTTTAATAATTTGTCTTTCAATTTTTGGAAGAGCAAGATCAATATTTTCATACATATTCTCACCAAAAACTTCACTGCGATACATCATTCCTTTTGCAGTAATCGTAATTTCCATTTTATATTTTCTTGCACCGTCTTTTTTTTCTTCTTTGCAAGCTACTTTTGCAGAACCGTCTTCAAAATATCTATCTAGTTTTGAAAGTTTTTCAGTGATCAAATCCTTGAGTCTATGCCCAATATCATATCCCCTTTCAATAAATTCAATTTTCATGCAATTATCCTCCCTTTTCTTTTACATTCAACAAAGATATTGTCTTCATTGACTAATATCATTATACAAGAAACAAAAAAAACTTCCAAAGGAATTCTGAAAGTTTTTGTAAATTTTAAATTTATATTAAAATTTTAAGTCAACGAAGCAAAACATATTGTAAAAATGACTAACAAATTTTTGAATCTATTAGACTTGGCAAAATTTTCTATAAAACAACTTTCACAAAGCAAACTAACTAACTAACTAACTAACTAACTATAGTTTCTATCAAAACAAAACTCATTTTAAATAAGATAAAAAACAATTCATAATAACAAATGGATTTTTTCAAAAATAAATATAAAATATCTTAATAAGTTTAAGAAAAATCGACTCTCTCATTCAACTTTTTGGCATTTAAAAAGTTATTCTTTGTTGTTAAGCTTTTTTGTTTCGTTCGTAAAAAAATAGATATTGTTGAGCATAGCCAGCCAAAGAGCCATATTGACTAGCTTTTTCAGTGGCAAAGAATGAAGCTTTTGATTTATCATTTTCGCCAATGGCTTTCATAACCCAAGTGTCTGTTGGAAAAACATCTGTTCTTCCATACCCAAACAAAAGAACACAATCAGCCACCTTTGGACCAACTCCCGAAAGAGCCAAAAGCTTTTTTTTGATTTCAGTTGTTGATTCATTACTTGTAAGCACACTTGAATCCAAAGCAAGAATTTTTACTGTGTCAATCAAATACTTTGCTCTGTAACCTGCCCCAGCATTAATCCAAAACTTTTCATCAACTAAACTTAGTTTTTTTAGCGTTGGAAAAGAGAAAAAATCGCCCTTGTTTTCTCCATATTCATTACACAATTTTTCAATTGTGTTTTTTATTCTTGGAATGTTGTTGTTCGCTGAAATGATGAATGAAATGATTGTTTCAAGTGGAGATCTTTTAAGAATTCTTATGCCATATCCAAATTTAATTGGCATGGTAAGTTCTTTGTTTTTTATTAGCTCTGCTTTTATTTTTGAATAATCTGTTTTTAAATCAAAAAAGTTTTGGCAAAATTTTGGATTGCCCCAAATTGTAACTTTACCATTTTTTTCTTCAACAATAATTTTTTGATTATCGGAAAAAATCAAATATCCGTTTTCAGTTTTTTTATAACGAAAAATTTGACCACATTCAAAAATATGTTTTGCGCAAAAATCTTCTGTTTCTTCTAGTTCAATTCTGTCTTCAAAAACCTTGTAATCCATTTTTTCTCCTGTAATTTTCTACAATACATTTTAAGCTAAAAACTCAAATAAATCTAGTGCTAATTTATTTTTTTTAAAAACTTTTATTACTAATTTTTATTATGAATTATTCCTTTTGTAAATTGTTTTTACATTAACAAAAACAACATAAATCAAACAATCAAACAACATAAAAAAGGTTTAAAAAAAAGGGAACTAATCCCTTTTTGTTTTAAATTTGTTAAATTCTTTCAGCAATGTTTACAAGTTTTATACTTCCGCTATTAGTAAATTTAACAACTCCATCGATGAGAGCATATAGAGTGTAGTCTTTTCCACAGCCAACATTTTTGCCTGGGTGAACTCTTGTTCCTCTTTGTCTCACGATAATTGAGCCTGCAGTAACAAATTGACCATCAGACGCTTTAACGCCAAGTCTTTTGCTTTTGCTATCTCTACCATTCTTTGTGCTTCCAACACCTTTTTTGTGTGCGAAGAGCTGAATGTTAATGAGTTTCATCTCTTTCCTCCATCTTGAAAAATTTTGAATACGCACCCAACAAATTTTCAAGTGCAAGTTTCATTGTTAAAAACAAAATTTGTGCTTTTTCCAATTGACTTGATGAAATATTTTCGGGCAATTGCAGGATCATTATGCCTGCATTTTCATTTTTGTTAACCTTTGCTGATATGTTAAGAACTTCTATAACTCCAATTTCAACTGTTTGAACAATTGCTGAAATGGCTGCGCAAACAATGTCTTCTCCATTTTTTGCATAGCCACTGTGGCCTTTGCATTCAAATGCAACAATGTTGCCATGCCTTTTAATAAGAGTGATATTTGTCATACATGACCCCTAAGGAATAATGAATTTATCCTTTAAAAAGGAATTTTTTCGCTCTAAAATCTGTTAAGCTTTAATGCTAAGGATTTTAACGCGTGTAAATGGTTGACGGTGTCCTTGTTTTCTGCGTACATGCTTTTTAGGTTTGTACTTGAAAATAACGATTTTTTCGCCTTTTCCATGAGCCAAAACTTCTGCTTCAACCTTTGCATTTTCAACAAATGGGTTGCCAGCAACTGTTTTTTTATCATCTGAAACAAGCAAAACATCTAAATTGAGTTTGTCGCCAATATTCTTTTCGAGTTTTTCAACATCGATGAACATTCCTTCTGTAACTTTGTACTGCTTACCGCCACATTGAACGATTGCAAACATGCTAGAATTCCTCCTTATCCAAAACTCGCTTTAATGGTGATGTGTTTCCACATACTTTACGAACCACTTTAATGCGGAACGGGAATATCCTATCATAAACAAATGAACAAGTCAAGTAAAAGACTTGTTTTGTTTGATATTAATTGCTTAAATTTTTGGAATAAGCTTGTTAAGTATAATTCCAATTTTTTTCTGATTAATTGCTGAAGCTTCCAAAACTTTTTCATGTGTCAAAATTTCTGTTGAAAGCCCCGCCGCCATATTGCAAATTGAAGCAAGTGCCAAAACTTTCATTTTGAAATGTGCACACATTATTGTGTCAAGAGCTGTGCTCATTGAAACTGTGCTTGCACCAAGTTTTTCCGCCATTTTCACTTCTGCTGGAGTTTCATAAGTTGGTCCAGAAAGTTGCATATGAACGCCAGATTTAATTTCAAAATTTTCTTCTATTGCAATTTTTTTAACTTCACCAATAAGCTTTTTGTCATAAACATTGCACATGTCTACAAACCATTGATTCTTTATTCCAATAAGTGGATTTACACCTGAATAATTAATTTGGTCTTCAACAATCATAAGATCGCCAGACTTGAAACTTGGATCAACTCCCCCAACTGCCGTTGTTAGAACCACAGTTTTAACACCTAAGGCACTGAGCACTTCAAAAGGCAAACGCATTTCTTCAATTGAACCTTTTTCATAGTAATGAATTCTTGAAGCAACAACAATATGCTTTCCCGCATAATCACCAAACTGAAAACATCTATTGTGTCCTGCAAGAGCTCCCGATGGCATTCCGAGGCTTTCATATGAAATTGTTAAAGTGTTTTCCATTTTTGGAGTAGCACCAGAAAGTCCTGAACCTAAAACAAGGGCAACATCAAAGTCATGATTGATTTTTTCTTTAATTATTTTTGCGATTAATTCAGCATTATAGCTCATTTTTTAATCTCCTTCATAAGTGATTTTGAACCTTTTTCAATGTCAAGGTAGTCAAGTATTGTCTCTGAAATTGTGTCAAAACCCTTTCTTTCACCAAGAGCCACATTTGGTTTTACACAAAAACCATAAATCATAAGTGGACCAAATTCACGAGAATGGTCGGTTGAAGGTGTTGTTGGATCATTTCCGTGATCGCCAGTTATTATAAGAATGTCATCTTTTTGCATTGATGCAAAAATTTCTGGCAATTTGGCATCAAAATCTTCTAGACTCCTAGCATAACCAACAACATCATTTCTGTGTCCATATTGCATGTCTGTGTCAATTAAGTTGACAAACAAAACACCGTCAAATTTTGTTTTTATGAGTTCAATGGTTTGCTTTATGCAAGCTTCATTTCCTTTCAATGGGTAACTTTCGCAAACATCTTTGCCTGCAAAAATATCAAATATTTTTCCAACACCAACAGTTTTGTAACCTTTTCTTAAAATTTTTGTCAACATATTTTCTGGTGGCAAAACTGAAAAATCGTGTCTTTGTGGAGTTCGTACATAATTTCCAGTTGTTCCGTCAAATGGTCTTGCAATAACTCTTCCAACTTCAAACTCACCCACGCAAACTTTTCTTGCTTTTTCACAGAGTTCGTACAATTTTTCGACTGGATAAACATTTGTGTGGCAAGCAATTTGAACAACACTATCAGCTGAAGTGTAAACAATTGGATATCCAGATTTCAAATGTTCATCACCATACTGATTAATGATTACAGTTCCACTTGCAACTCCATTGAAAAGTGATTTTGTACCCCAAGCCTTCTCAAGATTTTCAACAAGTTTTGATGGAATTCCATTAGGAAAAGTTACAAAAGGTTTTTTGATTTCAATGCCAGCCATTTCCCAATGCCCCGCAGTTGTGTCTTTTGCTTTTGCATTTTCAAACATTTTTCCATAAGCACCAATGGCTTCACAAGGTTCGTTCATTATGCCATCAAGCCCCAATGAGCGGAGGTTTGGAAGAAACATTTTTACTTGTTTTTTAATGTTTCCATAAGTTGAAGAGCCTTCATCGCCAAAATCTTTTGCATCTGGCATTTCACCAACACCAAATCCATCTATAACAAAAATTATTGCTCTCATCAATTCTCCTTTATAGCTTTTTTAAGTTTAACAATTATGCTTGAAAGTGTCAAGGAAACGGCAACCTATATGTTCTTTTTGCAAAAGTTCAAGAAAATTGAAATTAAACATTTTTTCTTTTAAATTTTTAAAATGTACATTTTTTCTTCTATATTTTTATTGATTAAATTTTTTAAGTTTTTTATTTATGCGAATTGATTTCAATTATTAAAATATTACTTTATTAAATTTGTTTTTTCAAAAATATTTATTTTTTTATCAATTTATATAGTTTTATGTTTCTAAATTTATTTTAAAGCGAATATATTTGACTTTTTTACAAGTGTTAGAGTATAATTTGGGTCGTATAGAAAGGCAATTTAAGGAGAAAAAGATGGAAGATAAAGAACTCACAATGGCAAAACTTGTTGCACTTTGCAAAAACCGTGGATTTGTTTTTCCCGGAAGTGAAATATATGGCGGACTTGCAAACTCTTGGGATTTTGGACCACTTGGAGTTGAACTTAAAAACAATGTTAAAAAAGCATGGTGGAAAAAATTTGTTCAAGAACAAAAAAATGTTGTTGGAATTGATTGTGCAATTTTGATGAATCCAAAAGTTTGGGTGGCAAGCGGACACCTTGGTGGTTTCACTGATCCACTTATGGATTGCAAAAGTTGCAATTCTCGTCATCGTGCTGACAAACTTATTGAAGACTATATAAAAGACAAAAATCTTGATTTGAATACAAGCGGTTGGGAAAAAGATAATGAAAAAATGGAAAAATTTATCAGTGATAATAATGTTCCATGCCCTATTTGTGGCAAAACAAATTTCACTCCAATTCGCAAATTTAATATGATGTTCAAAACATTTCAAGGTGTAACAGAAGAAAGTGCAAACGCAGTTTATCTTCGCCCTGAAACTGCTCAAGGAATTTTTGTTAATTTCAAAAATCTTATGAGAGCAACAAGAAACAAAATGCCTCTTGGGGTTGCTCAAATTGGAAAAAGCTTCCGCAATGAAATTACCCCTGGAAACTTCATTTTTAGAATTCGTGAATTTGAACAAATGGAATTTGAATTTTTCTGCAAACCCGGAACTGACCTTGAATGGTTTGCATATTGGAAGAATTTTTGCAAAAGTTGGCTTGAAAGCCTTGGATTTGATGAAAAGGTTCTTAGACTAAGAGATCACTCAAAAGAAGAGCTTTGTTTTTATAGCCTTGCAACAACAGACTTTGAATTTTTGTTCCCATTTGGTTGGGGTGAACTTTGGGGAATTGCTGACAGAACTGACTACGATCTTAAACAACACATTAAAGCAAGTGGCGAAACAATGGAATACTTGGACCCACTTACAAATGAAAAATTTATTCCATATGTAATTGAGCCATCACTTGGAGTTGAACGCACTGTTCTTGCAGTTCTTTGCAACGCATACCATGAAGAAGTTCTTGCCGAAGATGACACTCGTGTTGTTATGAAATTTCACCCTTTCCTTGCACCAATCAAAGCTGCCGTTTTGCCACTTTCAAAAAAACTTTCTGACAAAGCTGAAGAAGTTTTTGCTTCACTTCAAAAACACTTCACCGTTGATTATGATGAAGCAGGAAGCATTGGAAAAAGATATCGTCGTCAAGATGAAGCAGGAACACCTTTCTGCATAACTGTTGATTTTGACACTCTTAACGATGGTTCAGTGACAATTCGTGACAGAGATACAATGGAACAAATCAGAATAAAAATTGAAGATGTAATCCCTTATATTAATGAAAGAATTAAATTTTAATTTTTAAAAAATGCCAGTTAAGGCATTTTTTTATAAATTTATTGATATTTTTTCAATTATGATTAAAGCTTTTTTAAAAATTAATTTTTATAATAATTTTAGTTAATATTTTTGTTTTATACCATCGCATTTTTTTGTTCTCTATCATCAAGGTTTTCATTTTTAAAAAATGTTATTTAAAAAACGGAGAAAAGTTAAATTTGTTTCAATCATTATTAAATAAGAAGTTCAAAACTAAATCTCATTTTACAAATTTTACCTTAACTCTTCACTATTCACGCTTCACTCTTCACTCTTCACTTTTCACTAATCACTATTTTTAGATTATGGAGTCCAAAAAAAATACGGCTGAACTAAATTCAGCCTGTTTTTTTGGACGAACACTTATAAAGGAGGGGGAGGTGATACCGCAAAAATAGAAATAAAATAAAAATCGGAGCAGGAAAAATTATGCCAAAATTTAGTTTTGGCAGGATATTTTTCCAGCGAACACCTTAATGGAGAAGGAGTTGGGAGAAGAACCCAAAAATAGCGAGTTAGCAAAATTGCAAATTTTGCGTATCTGCTAAATTTTTTTGGTGCTACCCCAGTAGTCTTGCGTATCTGCGTATTTTTTTGGTGTCACCCCAATATAATTTTTTTTACTGCCCCACAACTTCAATTTTGCCGTCAATCCAAGCACTGAAAAAGCTCTCCAAATCGGTTTTGTTTACTTTTTGAAAAGTTGCAATTAAATGTGCTGGTTCAATGTTTTGAAAGCGATACAAGGAAAGCAAGTTTTGAACTGCCTTTAAAAACTTTTTTTCTCCCATTAATTCATATAGATTGTCATACATCAAAAGGCTTTTTACATAAGCGGTGTAAACATATTCTGGTTCGGTTTTAAAATCATTGAGAGAATGATCCATACTTGTGTCGACCTTTCCAAAAACCTCACTATAAACATCAACAAAAAGTGTGTATGATTTGTTTGCATTTGTAATCATTTCTGCCTTACTTAAGCCATAACTAGGATTTTTTTCAAAAAACATTGCGGTGGAAAATTCTGTTAATCCTTCGTCTAACCAACCATGTTCAAAGGCATTGCTTCCAACCATTCCATACCACCATTGGTGAGCAATTTCATGTGCAATAACTTCATTAATTTCTTCTCTTGAAGAAAGCGTGTTACTAATCATAACTAGATTTGGAAATTCCATGCCACCATGAACAAAATTGCATTCAACAACACTTAGAGTATCATATGGATAATCACCAAACAAATTTTCATAAGTTTTTATGCTTAATGCTCCTGTTTCAAGTGAAGCGTTTGGATCTGTGTCCTGAATGTAATAATATTTAACCATTGTTCCATTTTGTTCTTTTTCTATAACTTGAAAATCTTTTGATAAAATCATTGCAAAATCACGAACAACCTTGGCTGTTATAATTGTTTTTTTAATATCTTCACTTTCTGTTGTGTCATTTTGAACACCAGTGCTAGCAATTGTGTAAGTTTTTGGATAAGATATTTGAACTTTATAATTTGCACAGTCAGTAAAAAACGGATCTCCATTTGGACTGTATGGATTGTTTGCCCAACCATCAGAAGTCAAAACGGCTAAAACTGGAAAAAATCCTGTTATATTAACTGTGCTATCTCCATATCCAAACCTGTGATTTGCATTTGGCAAGGTGGATATGAAATTCATTGTTACTTTTGCCTTTTCTTCAACATAAATTGTTCTTGGAAGTGTGATTGTTAATGCTGTTTTATCTTGCCCACCAACAGTGCTAAGCACTTCACTGCCATCAACTTTGACTTCTGAAACAGTTATTCCTCCATAACTGACACCATTAGGATAGGTTTTAGCTGTGTTTGCTAAACTTATTGGACCATATTTTGCTCCTTCACTAAAACCATTTGCCCACAAACAAAAAACCATATCTGTGATTGGCTGAGAAAAATTGTTTACAAATTTAAGTTCAGCACTTCCTGAAACTGTGTGCTCTGCTTCATTGTAAAATAAATTCATTGAATATTCTGACAAATTTTCTGAAGCAGAATCAAGGACTGACTTTGAACAGCCACCAAGCACTGTTACAAAACAAAAAATGAGCAACACTATGGCGACAAACTTTTTCTTCATTATGAACACCTCTTAAATATAGATATGTTCACCTAAAACAAAAAAGAAGCAATTGTTAAAAGTATAGATTGTTACGAAACGGATTAAATAAAAAAAATATGTTAAAAACTAACACATCTTTTTCTTATAAAATTAGCTAAGAACATTAAATTTAACTTTTTGAAAAAAAATCGTTTCTTCAAAGTTAAATTTCAATTTCTTCAAGATTATCAAACAAAGCTGAAAGCTCTGCTGAAGTATATTCTCTTGCAACAACTTTTGTTGGATTAACTTTGTTAACTGAAGTTACTGTTTCTGAAAGTTTTTTTGCTTCTTCAAGTGTTTTAATTTTCTTTTCTAGCCAAGAAGAAAGAATTTTGTTTGCATACTGCATTGGAAGTGATTTGCCTGTTGATAATGAAACAGCATATTCAATTATGTCTTCAGGAAATTTCCAATCTTGACTCCAACATTTATAAAGTGTTCTGTCCCATTGATTAACTTCACGACAAACACCCATAATCTCAAGCAAATTTTTAATTGTCTTGTCCATTGATGCCAAATCTTCAATATACTGTTTCAAAGCTTCGGAAGAAATTATGCCAAGTTTATGGAATTTTGTAATGACTTCATTCATTCCTTGAAGAGTTCTTACATTTTTTTTGAAACAATGAGAAGCAACACTTGTTAAAGTATCTTCACAAAAGCCAAGTCCAACCCATTTTGAAATGAATTCAGAAACTTCAGCATCTAAACTTTCATACCAAACGCCAAGTGCCTTATTAATGTTTTTTGCAGTGTTAAACAAATTTTCTTTGTTATTTTCAAATTCTTCAATCTCAAAAAAAGACAGCATTTTAGCTTCATAGTAGTTTACAAGTGCATTGTCAAGCTTTTCAAAAGTGTTTTTCTTTTGTTTTTTAAGCATTTTGGCTACAAGAGAAATCGTACCTTTATCAAAGCCCAAAACATTTGTCCATTTTGTAAACAAATTTTGCTCTTCAATGCTTGCTTTCCTTTTTAGTCCAAGTTCTTTCAAAACCAAGCTTGTGTCAATGCTAACAAGGGCACAAGATTCAAGTTTTTCTTTTACTGCTTCTTTTGTTTTTATTCCTTCAGCTGCCCAAATGCGAGCCACTGTATTAATATAAGCATGTC
This sequence comes from Clostridia bacterium, assembly GCA_041670165.1. GTDB lineage: Bacteria > Bacillota > Clostridia > Christensenellales > UBA1242 > JBAXZR01. Next base: position 4,185 of record JBAXZR010000013.1, on the reverse strand, counting down.
CAACAGTTTCACCCTTAATTTCAGTGCAATATTTTGCAATTGCAACCAAAGCGTCAGGTTCAATTTTGAAAGTGTCTATAACTGTGTAATATTCGTTATATTCATTTGGAGTTATCATTCTTCCGCACAAAATTTCTTGGATTTGAGAATTGAAAGAAGAAAATTTTGTATCATTCCATTTTTTTATGTTTGCATTTCTTTTTACAGGTAAATATCTGATTTCAAATGGTTCAGTTGACAAAACTTGAACAAGTCCTTGATCTTGCCAATATAAGTATAGGGACAAAATATCTTCTTTGGAAATTCCAAAAGTGTCAGAAAAACAATTAAGGTCATTGTCTTGACTGTTTGGACTAGTGCATTTTTGCAAACCAAAAAGATACACCTTAACAGCAAGGTCGGGGGCTAATGGTAAATAATCTGTGATAAACAAATTGTCTATCACTGTATGTTTTGATGATATTACTTCAGTTGAAAATTTGCAAAAATTCATTTTTGTCCTCTTGATAATTAATTTTGATTTTCGGTGTTTATGTTGACAATAACTCCACTATCAATTTTTATTTGTTTATTATAAATGTAACCATCTTTTTTTGCAACATCGACATAAATTATGGTTCTATCCGCAAAGATTTTGTTGAACGATTTTAAAAATTTTTGCTCTTGCCTTGAATCTAGCGGGTCAATTGCTTCGTCCAAAACAATAATTTTTGGATTTTGCAAAATTAATCTTGCAAAGCCAAGCAAAAGTTTTTCTCCTTCAGACAAATATTCTTTGCTCTCTCCAACAACTGTGCTAAAACCTTCTTTAAGCTTTGAAGCGAAAATATCAATGCCTGCAATTTTTGCAGCTTTCAAACATTCTTCTTCAGTTGCACTAGGATTTCCTACTCTAATATTTTCCAAGATTGTGTCTTTAAACAAAAAATTCTCGTTTGTCAAAATTCCTATGTTTTTAAAAAGATTATCTTCTGAAATTTTGTCAACAAGTTTGTCATCAATAAGTATCATTCCGGACTCTATAGGATATTGTCCAATAAGAGTTTTCACAATTGAAGTTTTTCCACTTCCGCTTGGTCCAGTCAACAAGACTTTTTCTCCATAAGGTATTTCAAATGAAATATTATTAAGAATTTCACTGTTATTTTTGTTGTTAAAAAACACTTTTTTATAAACAATTGAAGGTGTTTCGCCCAAAATCTCTAACTGTTTTTTTGGATCGGTTCTGATTGAAAGAAGCAACAAGGTTTCTTTGTCATAAATTTTGTCAAGAGCACCAAATGCAATGGCAAGGTTTCTAAATACAATACCCGTTTCACTGATTGGAAGAGTTGCTTGACTCATGTAACCAAGGAAGGCTACAACAACTCCGACTTCAACATTAACTCCGCTTTGAACAAGCCAAAACGAGAACAAATACACAGAAACAAGAGCGGTGTACCAAATGAAATCAACAAGTGGAGAAAGAAGTTCATTAACTTTTGAAAATCTGTTGTATGCAATGTTTGCTCTTGTAAGTGTGCCTCTAAACATTTCTAGATTTTTTGTTTTACGATTGTTTGCAATGATTGTTTTTAAACCTTTTATGCTTTCAAACAAAAGTTCACATTTTTCCATATCAGCTTGTTTATAAACCATGTTGCGTTTTTTAATAAGAACTCCAACAAGTTTTGTTACAAGCACAATAATAATTACAAATCCTAAGGCAATTAGTCCCATTTTGAAATTTAAAGACAACATAAACGCAAAAATTGCAAGTAGTTTTATTGAATTGATTGTGAATGAACACAAATATATACTAAAAAAATTTCCAACTTCATTGGCATATGTTGTTGTTTTAACAAGTATACTTCCAATTGGTTTTGTTTCAAAATTTGAAAGTGGAAATTTTGTTATATTGCTAAGAGCTTCTTGTCTTATTTCATTTGCCACTCTGTTTCCAAGAGCTCCAAGAATTCTTGCCTGAATAAAAATGCAAACTGCTTCAATAATCAAAAGGACGCCAGTTGCAATTCCAAAAAAAATACAAGTTGAAGCAGGCTCTCCTGAAGCAAGATTGTTTACAATAAACTTTGTTAAATATGGTGTAAATTGTCCCATACCTATTGCAAAAAACAAAAGAAGAACAACAGAAATAATCAATTTTCTGCTAGAAAAAATGAAACTTAAAAGTTTTTTTGTTGCAAATGATTGTTTTTTGTTTCTATTCTTGTTTCGCAAACTGTTTTTCTCCTTTCTTATTTATCATCTTTATATTTTTGAATCATAATTTTTATTGTCAAACCAAACATTAAACTTCTAAGTTACCACATAGATATCAAAATTTATTGTTAAATTTCATCAATGTCAGAAATCTTTTTTCTTGTGAACTCAGCAAATTTTTCATTTTTGTCCATAAGTTCTTGTGGGCTTCCTTGTTCAACAATTTTCCCTTTTTCAAGATACAAAACCAAATCACATTCCATTGCATCGGCAGGGTGATTTGTTGCTAAAATTATTGTTCTTGTTGAGTATAAATCAAAAAGGTCTTTTCGAAGTTCATTGGCTTGCGTGTCAGAAAAAACTGAAAATGGTGAGTCAAGCATCAAAATTGGTGCATTTTTATAAATTGCTCTTGCAAAAGAAATTAGCTGTCTTTCTTGGCTTGGAATTCCAACTCCATTTTCTGAAACAACCAAATTTTCCCCGCCTTTAACTTTGCTAAGCCAACGATCCAATTTTGTTATTTTAATGGCTTCCAACATAGCCGAAATTTCACCATTAGGATTTGAATACATAATGTTTTCTTTGATTGAATATGAAAACAAAAATGGCTCTTGTGGAACAAAAGAAAATTGATTTCTTAGCGATTCTGCATTAATTTCTTTAATGTCAAGTCCATTGATTGATATGCTTCCTGAATCTGCGTCCATAAATCTAAGAAGTGCTTGAGCAAGAACACTTTTCCCTTCACCTTGGTGTCCAACAATTGCAACATGTTTTCCATATGGAATTTCAAGAGAAATTTTTGACAAAACTTCTTTTTCTTTAAAAGAAATATTGAGTTTTTCAATGATTATTTCAGGCGGACGAGTTATCATTGCTTTTGCTTTAAGTGAAACTGTTTTGTTTTTTAATTTAACAAATTTGCTAAATCTTTTTGCACTTACAAGCACATTTTTTAAATCGAAAATATTTTTGAAAAGTTTGACTGCTTCCAAAAATATGGTGAGTGCATAAGCAATGAAAGAAACAAATTCTCCTGTTGTAATGATGCCACGAGAAGCAAAAATGATTCCCGCAATAATCATTAGTGCATATGAAATAGATTTAAAAATGTCAAGACAAAGAACATAAGAAGCAATTATATTAACTTCATTTTTCTTCGCACCAAAATATTTTTGATTTGAAGAACCAAATCTGCTAGTAACAAGATTTGACACTCCAAAACTTTTAAGACTTCTTGATGCATTCAAACTTTCTTGGGCAACAAATGACAATGAAGAATATTCTTCTCTTGAACTCTCCAAAATTGATTTGCTTTTAATCAAAAAAACCACGCAAATAACAATTGCAACAGGAAGACAAGCAAGAATGAGTAAACCTAAGCTACTATTTATTGAAAAAGTAAAAAAACTTGCAATTGCAACAACCAAAATGTTTTCAATGCAATATGTCATGTTGTAAGCAAAAATATTAACAAATGAGCCAACATCATTTGTTAACAAAACAAAGGACTCACCTGCTGAATCATATTGCGATCTTTCAGTAAAAATTGAATAGCCAAAAGATTTAACTTCTTTTCCAAATTCTTGAGCATAATTATTCCAAAAAACATTTTTGAAAAACAATATTAAATTTTTCAAAAAAACAAAACCCAAGAAAAACGAACAAAGCCAAATTAAAAGCGTCCAAGAGCCAACTTCGCCGAATCTGCCATCAAGCATTGTTGCCCAAATGCCTTTAAGGGAGATGAGTGAAGAAGAATCACCAATAAAAACAAAATCAATTATTAAACGAGAAATTTGAGGCAAAACAAGAGAAAATGTGTTGGCAAAAAAACCTAGCAAAATGACATATAAGCCACTGCCAAGCCATTTGCGATAAAATTTCCAAGACATACCTAGTGTCTTCAATATTCCTTGCCCTCTTTGTTTTTGAATTGTCGCATTATTGCGACTTATTGTCAAGTAAACAAAGAATTTT
>JBAXZR010000012.1:0-35523 GCA_041670165.1 Clostridia bacterium | reverse complement strand
TCGCACTTTTAATTTACCTTTTTTGCTTTTTTATTCTCTTATTCAATTGTCATTATGCGTTTACGAAGCAACAGCTCCGTCGCTCTCATTTCTGAAAGCTTGAACATGTTAACATACACCCTTAGAGTTGTCAACTGCTTTTTTAATCTTTTTTCTCTTTTTTCATCTTTTTTCGTCTTTTCTCCTTTCTTCCCCTTTTCTTAAAGCCAACACCACCCCATGTGTGTCATATATTAACAATTTTTTGCTTAGCAATTGAATGATTTTTTAATAATAATATTTATGTTTTAACTCAATTCTTCCATTAAAAAAATTTTAAAAATGTTAGACAAAAGTTAAATTTTTGTCATGTACATTTAACTTTAATCAAAAAATCATCAAAAAGTTTTTTAAAAAATCTCCTAAGTGTTAAACTTAAGAGACGCTTTAAATAGATTATGCAAAAATTATTTCTTATTTAACAAATGGTTTTTGAAACAAGTTTTGCTTATCGAAGATAAAAGATTATTATTTAAAAGTTTTAAGACAAGAGAACCAGAAAAACAACTTGTCAAATTGAGAGCAAGTGAATTTTTGATTTTGTTACTGATTTTTTTGTTTTCAAAAATTTCTTTTAATATCTTTTCTGACAATATTTTTTTTCTTAAACTAAAAATTGAAATTGCATTCAGTTTAACACTTTCAGAAACATATTCATTTAACAATATCTTAATTAATTCTTCTTGTCCAAATTCAATCCCTTGCAAATATTCAATTTTTTTCTCATCTTTTTCATCTTTGTCAAAAATAATTGTTAAGGCAACATCTTTTGAAATCATAATGAAGCCTCTCTTTCACTGCGCCTTTCATTTTTTTTATCGTCTTTTGAAAGAACCGCAGTTGCTTCTTTTGAAATATCATTTTCATTATTAGAATTTAATTGTTTAATATAATTCAAAACTTCATTTTCAACATTTTTATTATCAATTTTTATATAACCCTTTTTGGCAAGTTCAATAGCAATAAGCAAAATTGAACTTTCCAAATTTTTGCCATAAGCGGCATTAATATTTTCTTCTTCAATATATCTTTTATATATATTTTTCAACGATGCAGTACTGTAACCTTTTTCTTTATAGACATCAATCGTTTCTTCAATAAAGCTAATAGCGCCCCATCTTGCATCTAGTTCATTTGTAAAATTTAGATAAATAAAATTCGATGTAGGAGTTTCACTTAATGCATTATATACATCAATAAGTTTTTCGTGGATAATACTTTCAAGAATATCTTTTGCCACTGCCATATGCATTGAAAGAGTTGCAATATCAACTTTTTTATATGTACTAACAAATTGACTATAAACCGAAGCATCTTCAAAATAGTCTTCAGGTACAAAATCTTTTTTAGCAAAGAAATATGGGTCGCCAGTTTTTTCAACAAGGCGACAATACTCAGCCACAAATAAAGGTGAAGTTCCTGCAAAATAAATTGGTTGCACAAAATTTAGAAGCATTTTTGAGATTGAATTTACAGCAGCATAATTTCCGTCTTTTAATTTTATATTTTTTTCATATTCATTTTTTGTTTGATTAGAATGAACCATTTCGTGAATAACAGAAAATAGAATTTCATAACCCTTGTTTTGCTTATAACTGTTGAAATTGTTCAAATAAATCTCAAAATATCCGTGTGCATTAATTGATTCAATAGATTTTGATTTTTGCAAATCTTTCAACCAAGAGCCCCAAAGAGCCATATGTGGACCTTCTTTTTTAAAATTACATATAGGAGTTTTGATTCCATTGAATCTACCTATACTTATCCACACAGCTTGAATCAAAGAATCAACTTCACTTTCTGATAATTTTGAATAATTTTCAAATTGAAACATTTGAGCAAGCTCGAACAAATGCTCCTTTCTATCAGGCCAATTTTTTGATAAGAGAGCAATTTTTTGAGCAGTTGTTGCATTTGAAGAAAAAAACAATTCTGATGCTTTAATTGAAGACAAATTTTTTGAATAGCAGAGAGCTGTCAAAATGTCAGGATCATATTCCTTTTGGCAAACAGAATTAACAATAAAATCCTCATCGACATTATCAATTTCAACACTTGAAGCAAAATGATTTTTCAATGATTGATCAACATTAGGGTTTTTTGTTATATAACTAAACAAATCTGCTGAAACTTTGTTTAAATTTGTTAAAAGGTATTCAATTCCATTGTCTTTTCTGTTGACAAGAAATTTAATTGTTGATTCATCAAGTCTATGAAACTGATCTTGATATGCAATATAAAATGATTTTTGAGCAACACTACTTAAACAAAAATTATTTTGTTCTAACAACAAATTTACCATTGCTTCTTCAAAATTATCTTTGTTTGCAATTTCAAAAATTGAGCTAGAGAATTTATTTTCAATATTAGTGTGAAGTGAACTTAAAACCTCATAAGAATTTTCCTGATTTTCAATTTTGTTTTGAAGCTTTTCAATATTATCCTTAATTTTTTCACCAAATGATTCTTGGAAATTTTTATCATTTTTGTACTCTTGAAAAAGATTTTGCATTTTTATAAGATTGGCATTGTCTTTTTCTATTTTTTGGTTCAAATAAATCAAAGCTTGAAAAGTGCTTAAATAACTCTTTTCAAAGAATTTTAAATCAATTTTATCGCACTCATAAAACAAGCTTTTGTAATGTGAAAACAAAACTGAGTAATCATTCAAAGTCCATTTACAAAAATTTTTTGAATTTAAAAACACTCTTATTTGAAGTTCTTGATTAATCAGAAATGGATAATCTTTTTCTTCCAAAACAATTTTGTACTTATTACCTTCAGGTCTTTCTGTAACATTTTTTTCTTCCATATGTTTAGCTCCTCTACTTGCTTAATTTCTAGTTTAATAACAATGTTTGCAAATTTTGGTCAAGTTTTGTAATGGTTATAATTTTTTGTTTTTCTTCTAATGACAGTTTGTCTTTTTCATAAAGAATTAACATTCTGATTAATTCCATAAATTTTTGTTGTCTACTTATTATTTTAATTAATTCATCTAAATTGAAAGTTTGTTTTTTGATAACGAACTGTGAAAGAGCAAAAGTTAAAAATTCTTCATCAATTTCTGTTTCGTTAGTTAATGATGCAACAAGCCCAATTCTTTGTGGAATATAACTTGTCAACAAAAATTTTCTTTCGTTTATATCGGTTTTTGGGTCAAGCATTTTTAAAAATGAAGATTCATTATGTTCAACATTCATAGTCGCTTTCCCCCTTTTTACAGAAATGATATTTCAAGTTTTTTTCTTGTTTTTGAACATACCTTAATGCCGAATATTTTAAAAAGTCTGCCTCTTCAAATTTTTCTTCTTCAATACTTGGCATGTTAAGAGCAACTTTAACCAAAAGATTTCTAAGGTTTTCTGAGCCACTAGCCTGAACTGCTTCATGTTCTTCACTCATAGATATGACTTGATTTATTTTTTTTGTATCAACATCATAAAACTCAGCAATTCTAGAAAACTTTTTAAGTTGTGCAAGAGTAAAATTTCTTGAATCAAATTCATTAAGTGAATTTGAATATATATGGTATGGTGAGCGTAACGATTTTTGAATTTCTTCAATTTCTTTTCTGTTGTCATGCAACAAAACTGCACTAGCAAACTTTTCCGCAATTTCCATTATTGAATTAAGTTTTTTGGGATCACTCTTACAAAAAGCTTTAAACATTCGCATAAAAATTTCAAAATCGTTTTGACTTCCAAAATATGAAGAACAATCAATTTTTTGAAAAAAAGTTTCATCTTTGTATTTCTTTTGTAATTGTGCAAACATTTTAGAAAATTCTGGAGCTTTGAATGCAATATAAGCAGCTTCTGAATTAACAGAAAATTTTTCAGAAAGATAAATTGCGGAGATAAGTTCAGAATTTGCATTTTCATCTTCTGCATATGCCAAACTGTGTTTTTGAATCATATGCCTGTATTCATGAAGTACAGTTTCAAGCATAGATACACCAAAATCTTTTTCGTCAATAAAAATTTGTCTTGGAAAAAAATACATTATACCATCAGTAGAAAGTTCTTTTGATAATGATTTTGTAAATTTACATCTGAAATCATGCCAAGCCCCATTCATTGAAGGAGTGTTGACATAATCTATATTAAATTTTGGTGTTGGAGCATCATATAAATCAGAAAACAAAAATAAGGTGTTTAAAATTAGATGATTGATTTCACTTGTTTTTGGAACAAAACCAAATTTTATATCATTCCATTCTTTAACAAGAATTGCGATGCGTTTATCTTTGGAAACCGAATTATTTGCAAGGATTGAATATCTTATTGAAGGACTTGCTGATTTATTATAATAAATATTAAGCGCTTCCTGTTCAGTTAAATTGGCACAATAAATAAAATATTTATTTTGATCTTTACCAAGATTTTTGTGATTTTGCAACTTGCTTAAAATTTCACTTTTGTTCAATCCAACAATTTTGTTTGCAAGAGCTCTTGAAATTGCAATTTTGGTGTTTTCATCAATAACATTATTATTTTCAGAAATAATTTTGAAAAAGAAATCACTGCTACAAAAAGGCATGTTGGCAACGATTGCCTGAAAAATTTCTGAGTCTAAGGTGAAACGCAAACTCAAAATTTTATCTTCACTGAGCATAGCAAGTTTTTCTTTTAAATTCTTTGCAACACTAAATTTTGTAAACCTATCAAAGTTTTGGCGGTCGTTCAAAATTTGATAAAAACCATCTGTATCAATATTTGAATTTTCTCCAGATTTTTCAATGATAATTGTTTCAACGAATTCAATGACAGCATTAACTTTATTTATATTATTTTTATCAATAATTTTCTTGCATGCAAAAGCAACTTTTTGACAAGAGTCCAAATCAATTAAGCTTACATTTTCTGTAAAATATATTACAGCTTCTTGAACTTCATTTAACAGTTGTTCACTAAGTTTAATAGGTTTTGAACTACATGACTTTGAAAAGTTTTCTAGCGAATTCAAATAGGCCATTGTTTCACTAATCATATACTCTCCACGCAAGGATTGTATTTAGATATTATCACACAAAGGTATTTTTGTCCATATCGATTTTTTTACGAGTCGTAAAAAAAATAATTATACGGACAATAGTTTTTCAAAAATTATAATATAAAATAGTTTTATTCATACTCTGTTTCAATGTTTTACTAAAGTGAAAAATTAAACAAAAAAATCCACATATAAGTGGATTTCAAACAGCTTCGCCAATAACAAAAGAAAAATTTTGTGTAAATGTTGCAACAGGATTATCGGGATTTGTAACGGTTATTATTGCTCTCATTGTAACTGTTCCACCCATTGGTGCATTTCCTAAAAACAGGCTTACAGCAGGATCGACGGGTGTTTGCGAACCTTCGTTAATTTGAGTAGTAATTGTTCTTGTTGTGTTTGCTGGAACTCCAGAAGGAATTGCTGACAAACTTATTCCATTTGCGACAGTACTTTCATTTGAAATTATGAAAGTAAGAATCATAGTTTGAGTTTTATCTACAAAAGTTAACTCCTGAGAAGACCACGGTTGCAAATTTGTTTGAGGGCCAACATAATCATGATCATATGCTGTAAGAATTGATGTAACACCATTAATGCAAGTGGCCGACAGATTACCTACAGTCGAAATATAATTCAAACTACTACTTGTTGCAAGCGCCGGCGAACATGCAGCAAGAACTGTAAAAGTTGTTAAACCAAGAGCCATGCAGAAGATTGCTATAAATGTAAATATATTAAATTTAATTTTATTCATTTACACCTCTACCAGCCCTTATGTTTTACATTATTTTAATTTTTTAACAAATTATCAATTTCGACTTTTACATAAATCAAAAACCAAACAGCCAAATTTTGCTATTAAGTAATTTTGTAATTATAAATTATTACGAAAATTTTTGCAATACATTAGCATAGATTTAAAATTCATTAGATTAAAAATCAAAGTTTTTTTTCTATAATTAATATTTTTTCGCAAACAATTATTTACTTTTTGCAATAGCACAAAGTTGTTTCACGCAAAAAATCAGCAGTTTTTAAATTTATTAAATTATTTAACTCTGGAAGTGTGTTTACAAAAGAAAAATCTGATTTGCTGAAATTCAAAAAGTATTCAGCCTCTTTTGCATTGTCAGTAAATAGTACAGTTAAATAATTTGTTGAACTACATGAAATCAAATCAACTGCTTCTTTTATGTTGTTAACATCTTCATGTGTATAAAAATTGCAACTTTCAATTTTTTTAATTTGCTCATTAAAATTATTAGAAAAATTAACAACATTAATTTTCCCAAAAGGAACAAAGCAACAAGGAACTGAGCAATCAATCATAACTTCATTAAAAAATGATTTTTCTCCAACAATAAATAATTTATCTAAAAGTGAAACTTTGTTTGCAAATTCATTAGTTTCAAATTGAGTAATTTCGATTTTTTCTTGCACAACTTTTTTTAGTAATTCAACAAGAATTTTAAAAGTTCCCAAATTTTTGCTGGTTTCAAAATTTATATAAACAGAGTTTTTGTTGAAAATTGACATCATTATTAAATAAAAAATGTTACTTATGTTGTTATTTTCTTCAATAATTCCAATTGAGCCAACACTAGCTAATCTTTTCTCAATAACAAAGTTATTATCCAAATTGATTTCTTTTAGTTTTAAGCCGTAAAGATTTTGATTATCAAAAACCAATTCAACAATGTTACAAAGGTTGTTGATTTCTAAGGTTTGTCCGCCATTTCGTTTGTCAATTTGGTTTGCCTTCATAAGTAACTCAGCATTTTGCAAAATAATATCTTTAATTTTATTTTTCACGAGCCACTTCCTTTTCCAAATTAATCTTAACTTTTATTTGACCATTTTGAGTATCTGTGTAACCTTTGTAGCCACTTAACTTTTGAGGGTTATCATCTTTTTCAAAATCATCAGGTTGTGATGATAATATTTTTTTCAAAATATTATTGTTGTTTGGACTTAGCCCAATGGTAACTTTGTTAACCTCATAGCCTTTTTCTTTCATTGTTAAACAAGTATTTTTTGAAAAACGCTTGATAGCACTTAATAATTCATCTTTAATTGAGCAATTATTATTTAAATTTTTTGCAACATTATTAGGCAATTCAACACTGTCAAGGCAGAGGACTTTTGTTTCTTTGTCATACCAAACCCAAGCTTGTCCAATGATTTTTTCTCCGTCATTAAAAGTTACAAATCCAGAATTTGGTTGTTCCATTCCATATCGCATGCAACTTTCACCATTGTTGTTTAAAATTTGGCAACAATTTGTAATATTTCCAACAACAAGCCCAAGCGGATTTGATTTTTTGAGAAGTTCATATTGAATTTTTTGATTTTCATCTTTTGTTGTTTTAATAAGCAAATCTCCTGTTTTAATTGATTTTGCTTTTTCAAATATTTTTTGGAGTTCTTCAAATTCGCTTTGACTATATCCATATTCTCCAACTTTAAAAGCCATTTTTTCATTGCCATTCAAAATCTTTGTGTATTCATTTGCACTTACAACATTCATAACCATGTTTTGATCTAATTTGTCTGCATTTCTGTTTGTGTTTGCTTTTTTATGAGGATATATTTTTGGAACCATATTAAATTTGTTGAAAGTTTCTGTCATCAAATCTTTGCTTCCATCATCATTTTCATTTTGCTTCACAAGGAATAGCCTTGAATCTTCAAAGTACTTTGTGAAAAATTTGACAAAATCTTTTTTAAAACCAGTCAAAAGATTGAATTTTGAATATTTCGCAACAATTCGTTCTTCTGACAGTTTTCCAACAATGTTATTTTCAATAAACTCATTGGCTTCATTTGAAATTTCTTGTTCTTTTTCAAATAATCCTAAAGCAAAACAAAGTTTTATAAAAGCACACTTTCCTTCAAAACTTTCCACCTTGGATTTTTTCAATAAATCAGAATATTTTTTGCAATTATTGTTAACAAAAAAGTTATCTATATAATTTAATGGTAATGTTGCAACAACACTTGCGTATGGCATAAATTTTGAAGATTTCTTCCATATGTTAAAAACAGGCAAATCCATATCCTTTAGTTCAGAAAAATCCTTATTAGGATATAAAAGATTTGCTTTAAACAAAGCAGTTTCTATATTTTCAACATAAATGTCACTACCGTTATTATAATATATTTTGCCTTTAACAGAAAACAAATGAATTTTGCCGTTATGAGAATACTTAACATAATCATTTTCTGCAACAGGAATTTTCATAACTTGACCATCTTTTAAAGCAAAATTAATGCATTTTAGATTGGGTAATGAATCAAAATTTCTTTCTGAGATACTTTTTAAACTTTCAGTTAAATTAATTTCTTCAATTAACAACTCGCTAAAAACAGAATCTTGAATATTTTGAATTTCGCCAAGAGTAACAAATTTTTTCAAATTTGTGCATTTAGCAATAACATAATGACTAAGAACGGTAACATTTTGGGGAAAAGTAAGCTCTGATAAGCTTTTGCATTCAAGAAAAGCTCCTTTACCAATGGAATTCACATTTTGTGGGATTTCAATTTTTTTAAGGTTGTGACACTGAAAAAATGCCCATTCTGATATTGTTTCCAATTTTTTTGGTAAAATCACTTCTTCTAATGATTCACACTTTGAAAACAATCCATTACTTATTTTCTTTATTCCATCAGGCAAGACTATTGATTGCAAATTTTTGCAATTTTCAAAAGCACATTCACCAATTGTTTCTACAAACATTGGAATTTCTAAAAATTTTAATTTTGTGTTAGAAAAGCAAAAATTTCCAATATTATTTAATTTTATAGGCAAAATAATCCTAGAGATTTTTTGACAGTCAATGAACGCATAACTTCCAAGCTCCTCGATGCTATTAGGCAAATCGATTGATGAAAGATTTTTACATTTTTCAAATGCACAAGTTTTTATAGCTTTTAAATTTTCAGGAAGAATTACTTCCTCCAAATTTTCGCAATTAAAAAACAAATTCTCTTCTATGCTTTCAATTTTTTCTGGAAGTTTAACTTTTTTAATCGCTGTATTTGAAAAAGCTCCAGAACCTATAAGTTTAATTGTGTCTGGCAAGTTGATTTCTTCCAAACTAGTGCAATTTTTAAACGCCTTATCTTTAATACTTTCTAGTTGCTTTGGAAGAATAATATTTTTCAAATTTGAGCAATCTGAAAACATGCTTTCCTTAATATTTTTGCATGACTCATTGAAAGAAAAATTTTCAAGTTTTTTGCAGTTTTCAAAACATTTTTCTTCAGTGTTAACGATTGTGTTTGACATGTTAAATTCAGTGATGGCTGTGCCAGAAAAAATTTGTTCATTAAGGCAAGTCAAATCACTTTGTATTTCAATTTTTGAAAGGTTTTCACAGTCCAAAAAAACACCTTTTCCAAGGGAAGTGCAAGTTTTGGGCAGAACAATGCTTTTTAATTTTTTGCAATCCATGAAAGCATAATCGCCAATTTCTTTTAATTCTTTTGATAGCTCAATTTCATTTAGTTCTTCAAGCTCAGCAAAAGCATTGTTTCCAATTAATGAAACACCTTCAGGAACAACATATTTTCCATCAACAATGTCTTTAGCATAAACTTTTAAAAGAACACCATTTTCTATCTTCATGCTTTCATTTTATCAAATTTCATATAAATTTACAATAGTAATTTGATTTATGTTTCATTATGCATTTATTCAATGCAATATTTTTAATTATACATTTTATTAAATAAACACAATTTGTTGCAAGCAAAAATATATTTTAAACAGTTTATGCTTCAATCAAATCAACGCCCTCAGAAAGGACATCATTAACTTGTTTAGTTGAAACAGAATACAAAAGTATTTTGCCGTTTCTCTTAAACTTTACAATGTTGTTATCTCTCAAAATTTTAAGTTGATGACTGACTGTTGTTTGATTTATTTTAAGAATTTGGCTTAAATCTGAAACACACATTTCTGAAATTGCCAGACAGGACAAAATCTTTAATCTTGTTGCATCAGAAAAATTTTGAAAGAGTGTTGAAAGCTTTTCCAGCGAATCTCCACTTGGTATAAAATTTAAAATTTCCATTTTTTTTCTTTGATCAATTATTAAACATTCAGTCATTTATTTATACTCCTTATGAACATTTTCCATTTTTTAATCATAATAAAACATGACGAAGTTATTCTCGTTAAATAACAATTTATTTTTAACAAAAAAATTTTATCATTTTTATTTGCAATCAAAAAAACTTTTTTTGTAGAAAAACCAAAGAAAAAGGAATGTTTTGTTGTTTTTATAATTCCTTATAAAATTTCAGGAGGCAAAGTATGTTCCCTTTTTCACAAGATTTGTTATTACTTCTTGCAGTTGCAGGTTTTAACACAAGCGACGGAACAGCAGCAACAAATATTTTAAGCACAAATACACTGCTTCTTCTTTTACTATTCTCAATTAACAGGGATTCTGATAGAGATTTTGATAGAGATTTTGTACAAGGCAATTTTCCAATAAGACAAAGGGGTTGCCCTTGCTCAAGAACCTTCATCTAATTTATTTAAAAAACGATTAAGAAAACTGAAATATCAATACATAGTTTAATTTAACCTATAAGCAAAATTAACAAAATATATAAAACCACTTGTTTAATTCCATATCAAAAAAGGAGAAAACATTTTCTCCTTTTTCTTAAATTTTTAACAAACCAACTTTTTCATATACTTCTTTAATTTTCTTTTCAGCAATTAGACTAGCTTTTTCTTTGCCTTTACGCAATATTTCAAGCAAATACTCTTTATTCTCAAGAAGTTTAAAAATTTTATCTCTTACTGGTCCAATTACTGAAACAACAATTTCAGCCGTTTCGGTTTTTAACTGTCCATAACCTTTTCCTGCAAAATGCTCTTCTGCTTTCTTTATACTGATTCCTGAAAGAGTTGAATAAATTGTTAAAAGATTTGAAACGCCTGGTTTAGAAGGTGAAAATTTGATTTCATTTTCACTGTCAGTTACTGCTCTTTTAAATTTTTTCATAATTGTTTCATCACTATCTGTTATGTAGATAATTCCAGTTTCAATGTCACTCGATTTAGCCATCTTTTTTGCTGGATTCAATAAATCCATAATTTTTGAACCGCATGGAGGAACAAAACCTTCAGGAAGAACAAAAGTTTTACCATATTTTGAATTGAATTTTTGAGCAATATCACGAGCAAGTTCAACATGTTGTTGCTGGTCTTTTCCAACTGGAACAAGCTGAGTGTCATACAAAAGTATATCAGCTGCCATAAGCATTGGATAATTAAATAAGCCAGCTGAGATTTCATCTGGATTTTTTGCCTTTTGGTCTTTGAATTGTGTCATTCGACTTGCTTGTCCAAAACCTGTGTTGCAAGACAAAATCCAACCGAGTTCAGCATGTTCATGAACACTTGATTGAGCATAGACAATTGATTTTTCAGGGTCAATTCCAAAAGCCAAAAATGTTGCAATTTGCTCAAGAGAATTTTTTTCTAGTTCTTCTTTGCTTATGTCAATTGTTAGTGTATGTAAATCTGCAATAGCAAAAATGCAATCATTGTTTTCTTGCATTTCTTTCCAACTTTTAATTGCACCGATATAATTTCCAAGTGTCAATTTTCCAGTTGGTTTTGTTGCTGAATACAAAATTTTCTTTTCCAAATTCAATTCTCCTTTCTACTTTCTGAAAGTCTATCATAGTTTAAGCTATTTTTGCAACTTTAAAGGAAACATTTAATGTAAAAACATTGGAATAATGACAAGTGAACAAAATAAAAGATAATCATTTGCATTTATCAAGGTTATCTTGAATTAATATACTTGCATGATAATATCTTATTTGCTAAAATGAAAAACGAACTTACAAAAGGAGAAAATATAAATGCATGATCAAAAATTTCAACTCAGTTGTGATACTTGCGTTGACCAATTTAAGTCTAATCTCAAAAAAAACAACATTTCTTATCTACCAATGGTTTTTATTTATGGCGACACTGAAACTCATGATGAGTTTAACACAATAGAAGAATACAAAAATTTTTATGATGATATTAGACTTGGAAAACTTTTTTCAACAAGCGGTGTAAATGAAACTGTTGCGGAAGAATATTTTAATGAGCTCATCAAACAATCAAACCAAGATATTGTTCATTTAACACTGTCTTCTGGGCTTTCATTAACATATGATTGTTGTTTGTCAGCAGCTGAAAAAATCAATAAAACAAGCCCACACAAAGTTTTCGTGGTTGATTCTTTGTCAGCAACTCAAGGTGAAAATCAACTTCTCATAATTGCTCAAAATTTAAGAGATGAAGGCAAAAATGCTGAAGAAGTATATTTTTATCTAAATGAAATCAAATTCAAAATTCATCATTGGTTTTTTATTTCTGATCTTTTTCATCTCAAAAGAGGTGGGAGAATTACTGGAATTGCTGCCACTGTTGGTAGTATGCTCCAAATGAAACCTATGATGACAATTAGTAACGAAGGAAAACTGGAAGTAACAGAAAAAATTTTAGGAACAAAAAAATCAGTACACACTCTTGTTAACAAATTATTAAAATATCAAGATGTTGACTTTAATTCTCCAATTATTATTTGCCACTCTGACAGCATGGCTCTAGCAAATGAACTTAAACAAATGATTCTTAATCACACACCTAATGCAAATGTGATAATAAATTACATTGGTCCAGTCATTGGAAGCCACACAGGTCCAGAAGCTCTTGGAATCACCTTTGTTGGCAAAGAAAAAAGGGTAAAATAAAAACAAACAAAGTTAAAAATTATTTTTAAAAAAAAGCACCAAACAAAAGTTTGGTGCTTTTTTGACAAGTTATTGAAACTTAAATTTAAATTACTTAAGTTCAGCAACTGCTCCAGCTTCTTTAAGTTTAGCTTCCATTTCTTTAGCTTCTTTAGTTGGAACATTTTCTTTGATTGTTGAAGGAGCACCATCAACAAGTGCCTTAGCTTCTGAAAGTCCAAGACCTGTGATTTCTCTAACTGCTTTAATAACGCCAATTTTGTTAGCGCCAACTTCTTTAAGACAAACATTGAATTCTGTCTTTTCTTCAGCTACTGCGGCTACTGCTGCACCAGCTGCTGGAGCTGCAACAGCTGCTGCTGCACTTACTCCAAATTCTACTTCGAGCATTTTAACAAGCTCGCTTACTTCCATAACTGTGAGAGTTTTGATTTCTTCCACAAATTTTTTAAGATCTGCCATTTAATTTTTCCTCCTATTAATGACGATGTTTTCAACTTGCTTTGCAAATTGAAATTTTAAATTGTTTTAATTACTTTTTTGCAATTGCTTCAAGAGCACGAGCAAGTCCAGAAACTGGAGCATTGAGCATGCTGAGAAGTTGAGCGATGAGAACTGGTTTTGGTGGAATTTTTGAAAGTGTTTTTACATCTTCTACAGACATAATTTTTCCATCGTAAATTCCAAATTTAATTGAAAGTTTTTCGTTTTTTGAAACTCCTTCCATAGCAAGTCTTGCAGAAACAACTTCATCTGCATAACCAAAAGCTACTGCTGTTGTTCCATTCAAAAACTGTTCACAACCAGTGATTCCAAGTTCTGTAAGAGCTCTACCAAGTAAACGGTTTTTGTAAACACGATATTCAGCACCGTTATTACGAAAACTTGCTCTTAAAGCTGTGTCATCTTTAACACTTATACCTTTGTAATCTACAAAAGTGAGAGACTTAGATTTTTGGATTTTCTCCTTAATCTCTTCAACTACAACTTGTTTAGCTTGTTGATTTGAATTCATTCTTTTCCTCCTTTATAAATTTTTAGGCAAGAATGCCTTATAAACAAAAACTTCCAGAGCCAAGCAAAGCTCTGGAAGTTTATAATTCCAATTGCTTTACCTCGGCAAGCACACCAAAAATCGGTGTTTACGCATATTGCACTTGCTTTCTTGGGCAAAAATTTTCATTTAACGATGAGATTATATTGCTATGATGGATTTTTGTCAAGTAAAATATCCAAAATAAGAATATGAATTAATTTTCTTTGCTTTTAAAAATTGAGTGTGGTATCATTATTTACCAAAAGAGAGGGCTAAAACTATAAATAAAGAAATTGATGATTCAAAAATTGAATCAATTAAAATAAAAAAACAAAATAAACAAGAAAAAAAGGCATTAAAAATCTTGAAAAAACAAGAGAATATAACTGCCAAAATTTCAAAACAAACAAGTAAAAAAATTGATGATTCAGACATGAAAATTATGGATTGGATAAAGTTAGACAATGCAGCACTAATATATCCTTCTTCCGCAAGTGAAAAATGGAACTTTGTTTACAGGGTTTCAACATATCTTGATCAAGATATTGACAAGGACATTTTGCAAAAAGCTTTAAACGAGGTTATGCCAAGATTTCCTCACTTCAATGTTTGTCTAAGGCGTGGTTTTTTTTGGTATTATTTTCAATCATTAAGCTTTTATCCAGAAGTTCAAGAAGAAAAATTTTTTCCTTGTAGAATCATGGAACTTTCTCCAAGAAAGCATGTTTTCAGAGTTTTATATTACAAAAATAAACTAAGTTTTGAAGCTTTTCATTCTCTTTCTGATGGATTTGGAGCATTGATGTTCATCATGAATCTTCTTTCTGCCTATTACACAATTAAGGGTGAAGAGATTTCACTCAAAGATTTTGCAATTGACTATCACGACAAGCCATCTCTATCAGAACTTGAAGATCCTTTTGCAAATGTTGCGGACAAAAAAAATGTTCGCCCAAGAAAAGAAAAAAGGGGAAGGCGTTTGTTTGGAACACCTCTTGAATCTGGTAAACTTGGTGTTATCACAGGAATTATGAGCCTTAAAAATGTTAAAGAGTGTTCAAAGGCAATTGGAATAAGCATAACAGAACTCATTATTTCAGCAATGTATAAAGCAATGAGTCAATCTGAAGCTCCATTTCTTGTTAAAAGAACTCCACTAAAAATTTCTGTTCCAATTAATGCAAGAGCGTTTTTTCCAAGTAACACAACAAGAAATTTTTCTAGCTACATAAATTTGGAACTATTACCTGAGCAAGAAAGTTTGCCACTTGAAGAGATGGCAAAAGTAATCAAAGAAAAAATGAAAGTAATTACAAAAGATTTTGTTTTGGCAAATATAAATAAAAATGTTAAAGACCAAAACAATTTTGCAATTAGAATAATTCCACTCCCACTCAAAAACTTGTTTCTTAAATTTAGTTACAAATATGTTGGAGAAGGTTTGCAATCAACAGTCTTTTCAAACCTTGGACAAGTGCCAGTTCCAAAAGATTTGCTTCCACATATTCAAAGAATGGACGCAATTCTTGGAGCAAGTAAGTACAATCCAACCGTTCTAAGTGGCATGACAGTTGGCGACACAATGACGCTAACCTTTTCTTCAACAATTGTTGAAACAGAATTTCAAAAGAATTTCTTTAGAATTTTAAGTTCACTTGGAATAAAAATTGTAATTGACACAAACTTAGTTTAGGTTTTGGAGAAAAAAATGAGTATTTGTGATAAATGTAATGTTGAAGTTGAACCTTCACTAAAATATTGTCCTTTATGTGGAAGAAATGTTAATGCTGAAGCAAAAAATGCTCCAGCAAATTATCCACCAGATTCAATATGGAAGAAAAACAGAATAAAAACTTGCAATGTTTTAGCTCTTATTCTTGTTTGTCTTGTTGTTGGAGCAATTCTTGCTGACATAATTTTCTTTAAAAGAGTCGCCTTAACTCTTCATATATTGTTTCCTTCTTTGCTACTTTTCTTCAGCGTTTTGCTCCCTATCAAGCAGAATTGGTCCATTTCTAATGAAAATAACATATTTCTAATTTTATCGACTTTATACTTTGTTTGGCTTGAATCAGTTACTCCATTTAAGGGTTGGGCACTTGCTTATGTGATTCCATTAATTCTTTTAGCAATTAGCATTTATAATTTCTTTGTCATAATACTTAGAAAATACAATAGGTTTGAACATTTTTCAGTTCTTATGGTAAGTGGAATAATTTCAGTTGTGATTTTCATTACAAACTCAACAAATTCTCATCGATTGTGGCCAACAATAGCTGCATTTTCAGCAAGCGTTGCACTTTTGTTCTTTGTAATTATGCTTAAAAGAAAAAATGTTAAAAATGAACTCGTTAAAAAATTTCATATTTAAAATAGGAAAAAAACTTAACTTTGACATATAAGGCACACAAACTTTAAAAATTGTGTGTTTTTTTTATTTTTTAAATTAAACTATATTTTCTAAGTGTTTAATTTTTTGCAAAAACTTTTCTATTTTTATAAACTAATAATAATTTTCTTTATAAGTATAAATTTTAATAATTTTATTGTTTTACAAATTTTTTGCATAAATTTAGATTAAAAAAACAATTATAAGAAAAGAAGAGGTAAAAAAATGAAAGAATGTTATGAAACAATTCAAAAATTAATCTTATTGTCAAAAAAGTATTCTTCTATGGACGAATTTTTAAAAAGTGAAGAATTTGATTCTTTAATGAAAGAAGTTTTGATGATAAATGATGTTAAAGCAAGAGCAATTACAATGCTTGGTGTTTTAGGCTATATTGATAGATTTTCTGAAACTGGAGTTTCCATTAAAACAAATAAACATATAAATAATTTAAAAGAAATTCTTATGAATACCAACAAAAATGTTGATTTTTCTGACATATCAAGGCTGTTCATGAAAGAGAGTAACAGATCTCTTTTGGCTGAATACATTGACCCAAGTTTTAAAAAAGAAGAACTTGCTCTTTGTTTTGTTTCATCAGCAAATTTTTCCAATAATCTCAGATCAAACTATGTAAACCCTTTTAAAAAAAATTCTTCTAGCAAAAAAGAAGAACTCTATTTTTCTTAAATAAATTTATTGGGATAGCACCAAAAAAAAGCGAGCTAGCAAAACAACAGTTTTGCGTACCCGCCTTAATTTTTTTGGTGCTACACCAATATAAAAAAAAATAACTCAAATGAGTTATTTTTTAATCGTTATCCCTTAATGTTCAAACGAATTCCAGGTCCCATTGTTGAAGCAATAGTTACGCTTTTGATGTAAACACCTTTAGCTGAAGCTGGTTTAGCTTTGATAATTGCTGCGATAATGATGTCAAGGTTTTCATTAAGTTTGTCAATTCCAAAAGAAACTTTTCCGAAAGATACATGAACAATGTTTGATTTATCCAAACGATATTCAACTTTTCCCGCTTTTACATCAGCAATTGCTTTTGCAACATCTGTTGTAACAGTTCCACTTTTTGGATTTGGCATAAGACCTTTAGGTCCAAGAATTTTAGCGATACGACCAACCAATCCCATCATATCTGGAGTTGTGATACATACATCGAAATCAAGCCAATTTTCAGTTGTGATTTTTGAAATGATTTCTTCTGCTCCAACGATATCTGCTCCAGCTTTTTGAGCTTCATTAGCTTTATCACCTTTAGCAATAACAAGTACTCTAACTTTCTTACCTGTTCCATGAGGCAAAACAACAACACCACGAACTTGTTGATCAGCATTTTTGCCATCAACACCAAGACGAATGTGAAGTTCTACTGATTCATCGAATTTTGCTTTTGCGTTATCGATAAGAAGAGCTATACCTTCTTTTGTGTCATAAAGTTTGCCTTTTTCAATTTTTGCAAGGCATTCCTTCATTCTTTTTCCGATTTTCATTTTTATTCTCCTTGTGGTTTTAATGAGCAATTAATTTGCTCTCCCACTTATTATCCAACAACTTCAACGCCCATACTTCTAGCAGTTCCTGCAATCATACTCATAGCGGCTTCAATTGAACCTGCGTTCAAATCTGCCATTTTAAGTTTTGCAATTTCTTCTACTTGAGCCTTTGTAATTTGTCCGACTTTTGTTTTGTTTGGTTTTGCACTTCCGCTTTCAATGTTGAGTGCTTTTTTAATAAGAACTGCTGCTGGTGGGGTTTTCAAAATAAATGTGAATGAACGATCTTGGTAGATTGTGATCACAACTGGAATGATTAACCCAGCTTGAGAAGCAGTTTTCTCATTAAATTCTTTGGTAAAGCCAACAATATTGATTCCATGTGGTCCAAGTGTAGAACCAACTGGAGGGCCTGCTGTTGCTTTTCCTGCTTGCAGTTGAAGTTTAACAACCGCTGTAACTTTTTTAGCCATTTTTTCCTCCTGCCATTTTAAGGCAACCGTGGTGTTATCGCATTACGCTTACAAAAATTTTCGCAATGCTCCCACTGAGCGTGAAGCTCAATTTATTTTTTCGTCTATTAAACGGAAAAATCATTATGCGTTAAGTTTTCTCAAATCACAGTATTCAAGTTCAAGTTGAGATTCCCTTCCAAACATTTCAATTGCAACTTTTGCTTTTGAACCATCTGCGGAAATAACAACCCCGTTCATACCTGCAAGTGCTCCACCGATCACTTCAACTTTGTCATTTGGTTCAAGAACCATGCTGCTTACAACTCTTTCAAGTCTAAGTTTTGCAACTTCTTCGTCTGTGAGTGAAAGTGGGCGTCCATTTGGACCAACAAAGCCTGTAACACCTTTTGTTCTTGTTACATTGTGCCAAATATCATCACCGTAAATCATTTTTACTAAGATATATGAAGGCATAAGTTTTCTTTGAACAAGTTTCTTTTTACCATTTTTTTCTTCAATAACATCTTCCATAGGAATAACAATATCAAAAATTCTTTTTTCAAGACCGTATTTTGTGATAACGGCTTCCAAATTTATTTTTGCAATGTTTTCATAATTCGAAAATGTATGAAGTGCATACCATTTTGCATTTTCATTGTTAATTTCCATAAACGGTTTGGGAAACCCCAACCTCCTATTAAATTTTCACTTTATGCTTAGTTTTTAAGCACTTGGAATTATAAGTCCAAAAAGGAATGCAAGAAGCCTATCAAAAGCAAACAAAATAATCATAAAAAATATAACCACTGCAAGAACAACACCTGTCTGCTTAACAACTTTGCCAAAGCTTGGCCATGTAACCTTTTTAAGTTCACTGCCAGTTTCTTTTAGCATTGTTTTGATTTTTGATGTTTTCTTTTCAGCTTTTGTTTTTTTTGTTTTTTCAGCTAGTTTAGCTTTGTCATCTGAAGCCACTTTAACATTTTCAGGTTTGGTTTTATCCAAAACTACTGTTTCAACAGTTTTTTCAACTTCTGCCATTGTTTTCCCCTTAAACACTTATTTTAAAAAATTGATTAAAAAAATTACTTAGTTTCTTTGTGGATTGTATGCTTGTTGCATCTCTTACAAAATTTAACCAATTCTTTTCTTTCTGGATCATTCTTTTTGTTTTTTGTGGTTGCGTAATTTCTTTCCTTGCATTCTGTGCATGCCAATATTATTTTGGCTCTTGATGTATTTGCCATTGTTTTTCTCCCTAAAAAAATAACACCTTTTTGAAAAAGATGCATACTGATATTATCACCGCATGCACCCTTTGTCAATCATTTTTTATTAATATGTGTAGTTTTTTTGTAAACTTTATTTTTAATTGTTTCAAAGAATATCATTTTAAAAATTTATGTTTGTTTGGTAGAACTAATTTTTAAAAATCTAGTTTTTTTCTTAATGATTATAAAATAGAAATTAAACAAAATTTGTCTGACAACTTGTTTCCCATCAAATCTGTATATCATCTGTAAACAAGTTTTTTATCTCATTTGAAAGAATGATATTTTGGGACTTAATAAGCTTTAATAAGTATTTTATTTTTATAAAATACTTTTCTTAACCTTATTTTTATCCTCTTAAAAATTCAAGGACTTTAGGAAGAACCGCTTCCCTTGCTTTGTTAAAAACCCTTAATTCCACTTCTTCATCTTCATTCACTGAAGTTGTAAGGCTTTTTATCATCTTTTTGATATCTAATGAAAGATAATCCACAATTGCTTGGCAAAACAATCTGCCAATAATATATTCATAATTTTCTATATACAATTCATTTTTCTTAACGATTTGTTCAAAATCATCAACAGCACAAACTTCATTCACAGCTGAAGTAAGAAATATCATTAGCTTTTCAATTGTAAACTTGTTTCCATTTGCAGCAGCCATAATGCTCCATTCCATATAAATTTTAACTGAAACAGGAATGAAATTATCATAACCTCTTTTATAAAGATAAGCAATGTAATCTTGCGCCACAATATCACCGTCTTCTGCTGCGTGAATAATTTCATCAAGCACAGTAAAAAATTTTTCTTCTTTAATTTTTGAGCTAAAATTATCTTTCTTAAGACGCATATCAACTTGCTCTCGCATCAAAGAGAACTCTTCTTTGAGTTCTTCCAAATCATAGTCATTTTCAAAAATGTTTGCCATATTTCTCCTAATTAATTAATTGTAACATAGAATGAACAAGCTAATCCATACGACCAAAAATAATCCCATGTTAATGTGAACCAAACATTCACAATGTACACTTGTCCCACAACAAGATTATCCCAATATGTTCCACTAGATAAAGTTGATAAGTTTTTATTATATAGTCTTTGACTAATATCTGCTTTTGGTGTTTTTGTAATACTAATATAATGTGATGATTTTGTTGCAATAAAATAATAACAATGATCTGTTCCTGAATAGGTTGAAACAGTGTCAGAAGCAATACCGATGTACAATCTTGTTTTAGCTATTGTATATTTAATCATTACAAATGCCTGTCCAGAACCAAACATTTTTATACGAAGGTAATACACACTGTCTTTTGTGAAATTTGAAGGACTTACAATTGATGAAAAATCCGAGTTGTAAATCTCATAAGAACCGCTTGCTCCGCTGTAACTTATATTTACAGTGAAAGATCTTGTGGACGGAGCTGTGAAACGAGCATAAGCTACATAATTAGTATAATTAAATTGAATTGATTGAGTGAAATACATTGTGTCTATATTGTAAGAATTACAAATATATTTTTCTATATATACAATTATATTTGTGTTTGAAGCTCCGTCAATTCCAAAATAATATGTTGTATTTGCCTGACAAATGAAAC
This sequence comes from Clostridia bacterium, assembly GCA_041670165.1. Taxonomy (GTDB): domain Bacteria; phylum Bacillota; class Clostridia; order Christensenellales; family UBA1242; genus JBAXZR01. Next base: position 14,447 of record JBAXZR010000012.1, on the reverse strand, counting down.
TTATTTCTGGACGAACATTATAATCACCGAAGCTTGAACCAAGCAAATTCATGTTTGAATCAAACAAAGCAACACAATTATATATGGCTGAAGTTTTATACGCAGCAGCAAAAATGTAAGTTGCTGTTTCTGTAGGTTTAAACTCGTAATAAGTTGAATAGTTATAATATTTGTAAGTTGTGAAAGTTTTGTAGGTTGTTATTGGTGAAGTACCTGATGGAGATGTTGTGTTGTAAACACCAAGATGAATGGAAGATGAGTTAGCTGTACCACATGCCGTAATGTAATAAACTTCATTTTGTGTGAGAGCAAAAATATCTCCACTTACACTTACTCCATAATTTTGAGCAGTGCGAACATTGTAACTTGAAGTTATTCTAACAATTTTGTGTCTAAGTTTAACTGAGCTGAAATATCCTTTTTCAGAAGTATATTCATAGATATGAGCGTAACCATCATCGTTAAACGATTTAGTGTCACTCATATTGATTGTTTCAGTAACTACGAATATATCAAAATGTGTACAATTGCTAACAGTTACATAATAATAAGTGTATGGTACCAATGTTCCATTTCCGTTTATATCTTCTGGAATTTCAGTCAAAACACCATTATTTAAATATCTGATTTGTATTGTGCCATCATTAACAACATAAATCTTATAGTTTTTGTTGCTACTAATTAGATTTGGGGCTTGAAATTTATATGCATTTGCTCCATAAGGATTGCATGTAAACAAATTAACAAAATTGTTTGACACACGGGCCAAATTTCCCTCAACTTTGATTGTTAAAAATGCATTTACATCTGAGACTGAATTGTTGACAAGCAAAGCATCTCTATAACCACTATACGAATCAAATTTAACATAAACCAAGAAATTCGAATAAGACGATTTAATATTTGAACCAAAAGTGAAACCGCTTACATAATCTTTGTTAATATGAACTTCTCGGATTGAAATTCCAGCAAAAGCTTCACTTCCAATATTCATAATGGCTGAATAGTTTATATTAATATAACGCAGTGAATTCTGATTTACTGAAGAAAAAGCTTCTCCAGCAATTGTTACAACTGTATTAGGAATATAATATGTGCTTGAACCTCTTCCAAGAGCATAGCGATATATGATTGTTTTATCTTTGCTATACAATGAACTGTCAACCCTTGAGAAATATTGATTTTCTGTATTAACACTGAATATACTTACTTTTTCACAAGCAACCAAATTTGAACCTATGCTTGTTACATCTTTTCCAATCTCAATTGTTTTTATTGTTATTATTGAATTAATAAATGTTGAATAAGAAGTTTCTGGAAGAACTCCAGTAATATCAAATGTAACTTTGATAAGTTGGCTTCCTGTGAACATTGCTGTGTTTGGTATTAACCTTGTTTGCAATATAAGATACTGTAACAAAGCACAATTTGCAAAAGCATTATTTCCTATGCTTTCAACACTTGCTGGAATCGTAACACTTGTTATACTGTTACAATTTTCAAATGCATTCACACCAATTGTTGTAAGAGTAGATGGTAAAATTAGGCTTGAAAACTTTGATGATTTAAATGCACTTGGTCCAATTGTAGTCAAACCACAACTTTCATCAAAAACAAGAATTGTTAAATTGTTTTCAATTATTGTTTCACCACTTGTCTTTACAAATGCACTATCACCTATGCTTGTTGCCATAGTAATTGTTATTTTGCTTAAATTTGCACAATTAATAAATGAAGAATATGAACCAACATTTTTGTCAATAGCATTTGTTAAATCAATTTCAAGTTCAGTTACACTTGAATTTCCACTGAACATTGATGAAGTGAGTTCATATGAACTTAAATTAATAATTTTCACAAGATTGTAACATGTTTCAAATGCACTAACACCAATATACATAACCTTAGATGGAATGGTTAAATTTTCAATAATTGAATTTTTGAATGCATAAGCTTCAATTGCAGTTAATTCAGTTGACAATTCAACTTCTTTAACTTTGGCATTAAGGAAAGCATAGCTACTAATAAATGTATAGGTATCATCTAATGTAACAATGTCAGCTACATTACCTGTTGCATAGAAATACAGAGTTGTTTTGTCAATGTTTGAAAGAATTTTGTTATCCAAATCAAGAGAGAAATAATTTGAAGAATTTCCATACAACTTGAATGTTAACAAGCTATTGCAATACATTAATGCAGTTGAATTAATTGAAGAAAGTCCCATTTGAGGATTAAAATCAGCGGTTATTACATAATTTATGCCATCTTCAGTTTCATAATAATCAACTTCAGTATCAAAAGCACTTATGTTTGCCAAAGTGTAAACTGACTCATTTTCAGTATAGTAGTTTTTCTTTATTGGCAAAACAAGTGTTTGAATCATGTAACAGTTGCTAAACGCGCCAGCATTTATTGTTGTTACACTAGCAGGAATCTTAATTTCATTTCGGGCACTTCCATCATAATACATTGTTGAAAGAACTACGCAATTTTTAAAGAGATTGCTATTTAAAGTTGATAAGTTTATTCCAAAGTCAAATTCAACGATTGAAAGTTTTGAACAATTTTCAAAAGCTGAAGCTCCAATTGAGCTAATCTTTTTGTCAATAAATATATAAGTAAGATTTTCATTGTCTTTGAATGCTGAAGGAGCAATTGCTGTTATTTGTTTGTTTGAAATTGTTGAATTTGGCAAAGTAATTGATTTAAGTTGTTGCCCTGCAATCGTAAGTCCCATTATGCTAGCATTATCTTCCGTTTCTGAAATAATGAAATATTTAAGGTCTGTTGCATTGTTAGAAACAAATCTAACAAGTTGACTGGTCCAACCAATGGATTCTTTGTTAACAAATTCCATTTTGTTTGGAACATATATTTTAAACGATGTACCACTGCCAACAACAAGATTGTCAAATGTGTTAAATGTTCCAGCCCCATTCTCGCCTTGAAGAACTGGCACACTAATAACACCTTCCGTTTCAATTTGCAAATCTATTTTAAGTAATTTAACAATATTAGCAAAAGCTCTGTAGCCAATTGTTTCAATTTGAGAATTTTGTTCAAAGATAATTGAAACTTGATTTTCTCCATTGATATCTGCAAAAGCATATTTGCCGATTTTTGTTACGACATTCTTGATTGTTATGCTTGTTAGATTGTTTGCACCTTGGAATGCTCCTGCTCCAATTTCTGTAACGAGCGTTGGAGTAGTAAATTCTGTATCAAGTTTTCCTGAAGCATATTGGACCATGATTGTCTGAGATTTATTGTATAAATTGCCATCAATAACTGTGAACCTTGTGTTGTCTTGATTAACTATAAATTCAGTTAAATTCAAGCAATTTGAGAAAACACCAGAACCTAGACTTGTCACACCATTAGGAAGATAAATATTGTTAATTCCGCAACTTTCAAATGAGTTGTCGCCAAGAGAAAGGTTTGTTACAGAAGTGGAAATTGACACTGCCATCAAGTTTGTGCAACCTTTAAAAGCAAAAGAACCTATGCTAGTAACCTTGCTTGGGACTGAAACTGCAAGAAGACTTGTGCAATCAGCAAAAGCATATGAATCAATCGTTGTAAGATTGCTAACATATTCTTCTCTGTTATCCTTTAATGCACTAAATGTGATTGACTTCAAATTTGTGCAACCCCTGAATGCGTTTGCACCTATTGAAATCACATTTGCACCAAGTTTAATTGATGTGATATTTGTTTTGTTTTCAAATGCGTTTGCTCCAATTGAAACAACTGGCAAACCTGCTATTAAATTTGGAATTTCAAGAGTTGAAACAGAATAATTCTTTCCAGTTTTAAATCCTGTTATTTCAATGGCATCATCAATATCGTCATCATTAGTATCAATTTCTGTGTAATTAAACATTGATGCATCATAATTTGTGAGCAAGAAACCAATTGGAACAATTGTTGTTCCTTGTTTAGCAAAAACAGTGATATATTTACTTGAAACGCCATTTGATTTTGGGAAATCCAAAGAGGCTTCATATGTTCCGCCTTGAGTGAATGAAATTCCATCAATTGCAGTTCCACCAACTAATATTGACGAACTATTTATAGTTGAATCAAATGTGGATTTGAAGAATGGAGTTGTTTGAGTGATTTCATAATAAGTTGTTCCACTTTCCAAATCACCAAAGAATACAGAATAAGAATTATCTACATTCTTAATGTAATAAATTTTTCCTGCAACTTTTGTTGTATCTATTGATTGAATTATATTATAAAGTGACAAATTTTCTTCAAGTATTGGGCTTGTGTCACATTTGTATGCCACACTTGTAACAGTTGTGGTTCTCTTAACTGTTATTGTTGCAATTTTGTAACCTGTTAATTTTTCAAAAATATTAATAATTTGCGATGAAGATTCATCAGTGCTCCACAATCCAGTAATATTGCCCCATTCATCAACAAACACCTTTTCAATGTTTCCTGAAACAAGTTCAAAATATAGGAGTGAACTTAAATCATTTGGAACTTGTAATTTTACCAATTCATAATAAGTCATTCCCTCTTCGAAACTTTCACCAGTAAATTCGATATAATTACCACTTTCATTTTTAGTGAAGTAAGTTTTACCCGCTTGTTTTGCTACATCAGATGTAACAATATATTCAGTTGTAACAGAATTACCCAAAAGATCTTTATAACCGAAATTGAAATTATTTTTCCAGTCTGAGAATAATTCACTAACGGTATTTTCTGCTGGACTAACAGAAGAATAAATTGGCACGACTTTGTAATATATACTGCGAACAAAATTAACATTAATTTTTTCGTAATATGTTCCAGAACTCAATGATCCACCATATATACTATAGGTTTCTCCTGATTTTGAATAGTATGTTTTTCTTGGGCTTCTTGTAGTGTCTGTTGTTACAATATAGTATCCATCTTGGTTAGGCAAATTGTAACTCTTTGTTATTGTTTTTGAACAGCCGTCAAATTCATATGAAGCAGTGTATAGAATTTGATTGTCATAAATTGAAGGGGTTGGAATGTCATACAAAGCATTCCCGTTCTTTTTATCAGTGAATTTGAAACTTGGAGTAAATTCAACACCATTTCTAACATACAAAGTATCTCCACCACTAACAAGTTCTGTTGCATATGGAACATATCTTTGTTTAATCAAAAGAGTTGTTACTTGAATAGCTTTTTCTGTGATTAATCTGAAATTGTCATGACCAGTTGTTGCAACCAAAGTTGTTAAACCAGAATCACTATACAATTTTAAATTTAAAAGTTGATAAGTATATAATGGAGTTCCATTATCAAAATCACTTTCTGATGCAGTAATGTATGTTTCACCAGATTTTACGAAGTATGTGTTTACAACCCAAGTTTTGGCATTTGTTAGAACATAACCAAACTCACCAGAATCATATCCATAATAGCCACCAAATCCACTATATGTAACACTGTTTTCGTTAATCGAAATGCTTCCAATAAAGTTTTCACCAATATAGTAATTTGTTGTTTTAGTTGTGGTGAGATCGCTTGTAATTTTAATACCTGTTATTGCATTTAACGAACTGATTGACATGCTTGATGTGTTAAATATATATGAACGATAAACTGTTGTGCGAATTTCTTCGCTTGGACTAGAATTGTTGTTAAAGAAAACATTTCCAAGAATTGCAATATTGTAATATTTTTTTCTTGAATTAGTGATGTCTGTTACTTGAATGAGTACATTTTTGTCATATGAAACTGATTCATACTCAGTGGTGAAACCACTTGTCCATTCAGCTCCTGTGTTAAATGCGTAAGGGTACATTGTTGAGTTTTCTTCATCTATTTCAATTGGTTCATTTGGTAAATCATCACCTTCATAAACCCCTGAGTCATCATTGTTGTTAAAAATGATTTGATTTGTACTCTCTGCGGAAGTCCAGAATTCAAAATCTTGTACAAAGAAATCATGAGTAATTCTTAAAATAACTCTTTGACTAGAGAATTTTGGCTTGATGAAATTTAAAGTCTTAATATCGTTTGTTTCAGAAATATAACCAAATGGATTTTCTTCAAGTTGCTCCGTGTCATCTCCATTTGTGTCTTTAACATATTTAACATTTCCGTTGTCATTTAAAACAACAATTTGGTAAGAGAAATTTGATTCATTTTTAAACAAAGGATTATTTGCACCATTTGTATAGTTGAATTCAAGGAAGTTTGATGTATCTTCAGTTTCATAAAGTTTTTCGCTAATCATATTAACTGGGTTGTTTGATTCATCATAGAAATAAATTTCTGAAAGACTAGAATCAACAAGATGAATTTGTGCAGTTTGAATAACATTTACAGAAATTTCTTCATATTCTTCATAAATTTGCAAACAGAAGGTTCTGTTTACTATTCCATTTACATGAAGTGCTTCAAAATTCTTTGTGTTTTCAACAAAACTGAACCAATTTGAATTTGCAATTGTTTTTGCTGTTCCCGTGATAACAACATCATCTAACAAAATCTTTTCTGTTGAAAATCTGCTTGTTATGTTTGCAGCATCAACAATGTTTGTGCTTACTCCAGCATAGACATCAATAATTGGATTTCTTATGTAATAATCCCATACAATTTTGATTTGATGAGTTGTTGCCCAAGCTGGTTGATTGCCCTCAAAACTGAAATATAGAGTGTTTCCAGATAAATTTCCTCTTTTACCAGCTTTGATTTTGTATTCACTCATTTTTGTTTTTTCAGCATCATAATAGTTGCTTACATAAATTTTTTCAAGATAATTTGTGTCATAACCACTAAGACTTGTGAGATTGACACCTTTATATTTAATTGCATATTTATTTTTTATAATTCCATTTGAATCAAAAACCTCTTCGTCAACACCATTTGATTTGGTTGCAAAAAGTTCAAGTCCAAGTTCAATTCTTGTTGAATCTGTTAAACTAGCTTCAAATGAATATACTGGACTATTTCTTATTATTACATCATATGTAAGTCTAAGAATTCCATCAATATTAATATAAATTTTTAAAGGAGTTGCCCTATCTTTAAATGAGCTATTTAGGTTGTAACCAGTAATAACAAACGAGCCAGTTTTTTGAACCAATAAAGTGTAAGCACCAAAAGTGTAAACAATTTCATTTTCTTCTGTAAAAATCAATGGTGAAGCACCAATTAAAGCATCTGTACACTCAATTTTTGAAATTAAAAATCTTGATGATGCGTTTGTCAGCTCAACACCCTCATTGCTGTTTACTGTTTCAATTTCTTTTGCTAAAACACGAGGATTAGCAAAAAGATTTGGATAACCCATAAGATTGAAGCTTTGAGTCATGTAATCATTGTAATAGATTGTTTCAGAAGCTGTTTGTTCGCTTCCATATCCAGGGTAATTTCTGACAAAAGAAACATTTGGATAAACAATCATTCTAATTTCATTAGTATGTCCATAAACTGTTGTTACTCTTATAACAACGATTGTTTCAAAATCAACTGCTCCAACATAGATTAATATTGCTGAAGAATTGTCTTCTAACACATTGTTTCTCACACCACCAGCGGAAAAAGAAGCAACAAGTTTTTGTTCATTGTTGATTGTGATATATTCACCTGAAATAATTTCATAAGTTGTTTGATAAGGTGTAATTTCAGTTGTTTGTGATTTAAATATGCTATCAAAACTGATTTCTAATCCACTAGTTTGATTAGACAAAGTTTCAATTTCAAGATATTCATTACTATTTGTTTTTTGAGCTACAACATTTGGAAGTATGTGTAAATTGAAAGATATTCTTAATGGATCAGATTCAGAAATCGTAAATGAAGTTGGTTTTGCTTCACTCTTAACAAAGTAATCTTTTCCAGAAACACGGCTTGTGTCTGAAGTTTTGTTAAGTTCGTAATATGTATCTTCTGTATTGAGCTTGTCAGTGTATATTTGATATGAATTGTCTTCATTCTTGATGCAATATGTTTTTGAATCATCACGAACTGTGTCCTCTGAAAGGGTAATTTCATAATAATCAGTTCCATTAACTAAATCATTTGCAACAGTGAATATATCATCTACTTTTGTGAAATATACTGTTCCTAAAACAGCAGTTGTGTCATCTGACTCAGTAAATTCATAATACTGAGTTCCAGCAACCAAATCACCTGTGAAAATTTGATAAGTGTTAATGCCAGTTTTTGTGCAATATGTTTTCAAAACATCACGAGTTGTATCTGTTGAAACTGTCATTTCATAATAAGTTGTGCCAGCATCTAAGGCGTTTAAGAATTGTGAATATGTGTAATAATATTTTGTTAAATTTCCGCCCCAAAATGCTGCATTGACTCTTACAATTTGTTCTGTTACTAAAGGATTAATTGTAAAAGTTCCAATTTGTGAGAAATAAGTATCAATTCCATTTACAGTTTGCATTTTAAAAATATTTTGCTCTCCGCTTAGGCTTGCAACATTGTAAGTGGTTTTGTCAAAAGTTATGTTTGAATTGTTAATTAGAGGACTTGTGGTTTGAAGAGCTATTGTGTTGTCATATAAATCTTTTAAAGTTAAATAGTCAAAAATGTTAAATTTTCTATCTGAATAAACTTGAATATCTCTTACTTGATTTGGCATAACTTCGTTGGAATCGGAATTGAAATACAAGCTGAAATCTGAATTGAGAACAATTGGTACTTGTTTAATAATTCCATATTTTGTGAAAAGAACAAGAGTTTTTTCAATTGGATTTACAGGAATTTGAGTTGACACATTCATAACATTTCTATTTGAAGAATCAATAGAAACAGAATCTGCTGTTTGATCAATTATATAAAATCCGAGTTCGTCTGTTACATCACTAATTATAAACTCTGTGTTGTTAAGAAGAACAAATTGATTTTCTGTTGCAATAACACCTTCGTCAGCAACCAATTTTATAGGTGAAATATTAGCTTGTAATTCAAACAAGTCTGGTCCTGATAGTTCATAATTTGAAGTTGCTTCAACTTGAGCAATAATTGTGTAGTCAACATTTGATCCATATTCTGTCGAAATTGTAACAACAACTTTTATACTATTTATGTTTGTTTGTGGTCTGATTGTCAAAATTCCACCAACAATTCCAGCATTTGTGTCTGTGTTTGTGATTGATGCAACAATTGATTTATCAAGCAAAACCCTATTTGTTCCTTCTTCATCAACTTCCCAAACTTCTTTAATTGAATAGAACAAATTAAGATTATTCATGTAAGTGTTTTGATTTGAGAAAAACATAACTCTTTGTCTGAGTCCTGAAGCTACTGCAATACCTTTTGTGTATGCAGGAACATATTGATTAAATTTTTCATTGAAATCAAGTGTTATATTTGTATTTGTGTTTTCAAATTCAATCCATTCTGCTTTGATTTCGCTTGCATTAAGAGATTCATCAACAATGTATGGATATAGCACTTGATCTTTAAGTGATGCTGTAACTTTGATTCTTATATTGAATGCAAACAAAACCTTTTCAGTGTCGTCCATTTCAACTTGAATAACAACATCTCTATTATCAGGTAAAGCTGGACAACTAAAGTTTCCATTTTGGTCTATTGTTGCACCAGTAGCTGTGGAACTAGAAATTCTAAATGTAAAAGGATAAGAGTTTGAAGTTTGTGGAATTATCATGTTTAAATACAAAGAAAGTGGAACTGTTTTTTCTTCAGTTAAAAGATTTGTAACTCCTGAACCACCTTGATAAACACCATAAATATCTTCTTCATTAAGAATTTGTCCAATATCTTCAAGATTTACACTTGTGTCACCAATATATTTTGTGTCTGTATAGTTTACAATTCTTTGTACATCAAAAGGAAGCAACAAAAATTTCACATTAATTATTGCAACTATTTTTGATTGAGCATTCAATTTTTTCACAAGAACATTGAAAGTCCTAATTTGTGTATTAATATCAGTGTTGCTTACCATCAAATCTTTGCCATTAAAGAACACATATGTTCTAAGCGCTTCAATTTCAGCTGTTGTTCCAACAAATTCAGCTGTAAGATTTGATTTTCCAATAACAACGAGCTCTCCTGAACTATATTCAAAGAAATTTCCAGTGAGAAAATCAATGCCATCAGCAATTTGGGATTGAGTTTGTTCTGAAGCAACAATTTTGTGATACATTTCACCACAATATAGTGTTTCTTCAAAAACTGTTTCAGAAGTTCCGCCATTAGATTTTAAATTAGGCTTAACAACCAAATCAAAACTAATTGGGGTTGCACCGTTTTTATAAATGAAATCAATTTTAAATACTGATTCTGTTGCAAGTTCTGAAGAAATGTGCAATGTGAATGTTTTTCCATCAAGAGATTTTTCAATGTATGCTATTGTTTCATCATTAAGCAAAACAAAATTGTCGCCATTTTTAATAAATAAATTGAAATAAACATTGTCAATATCAAACAAAAATGTTGTTCCAGTTATAACATTCTTTGTATAAGTTCCTGATCTTTTTACAAATGAAAGTCTGTCTTCTGATGTTTCACCCTGCAAGCCCGCTTCTGTTAAAAGTTGGATACTGTTACCAGAATAATATTCAATTAAAGGATAATTTAAGTTGTTTGTTACTTCAACATCACCTGTTATTCCAACGGGAACAGTGTTGTTTACAATATTAGGTTTAACAATAATATCAATATATTGTGAGAAATTTGGAATGTTATCAAATTTGAAGAACACCCTAATCGTTGTTTCTTGCTGAATTGCACCAAAGAAGAATTCAACAATTGGACTAGATTCTCCAATAACAAATGGATTAACTACTTTATATAAGAATATTAATGTGTCTTTTGCTGGTCTTGTCAAAACTTTTGCATTTTCAATTAATAGTTCAGTTGGATTTGAAGCATTAGCAACTTCAATATATAAATGTGAATAGAAAAAGTCATTGATAACTCCGTCATCTGTAACTTGATTTGCAAAAATGTTAATTTCATGTGAAGTTGAAGCATATGCAACTGGGAGTGCATCAACAGAATCATTTTCTGCAACAATTGTTGGCATTGAACTTGAAAAATTTATACAAGGAAGAATAACAATATCAAAAGTGTAATAGAAACCAAATTCTGTTGCACAATTGATAGTTATTGTTATTTCTTGCCAAATATAAGTGTTAAGTGTTATTTGTGTAAGACCTTTATATATTTCTAGTACATCAGCATATTGATAACTCATGTTTGAAATGAGTGAAATTGGATTTCCTGCTTCAACAGTGTATGTTGTTGAAAAAGTAACAAAACTTGCCGTGTAATCTTCGTGTCCTTCACCTTCAACACCGTTTGTAAGTCTTACAAGACTTGGAATCGTTATAGTTTCATTTTTGTTTCCATAAATAGAATAAGAATTTTCTACAATACTGGAACTTAATTCCCAATTTGCAATTGGTCCTTTGTATGAAAGATAGATAATTTGGAATTTGTCTTGCTCTTTTTGACTGGACAAACGAACGACAAGTGAAAAATCATGCTCTTCTGCATCACTTGCTTTGTACTCAAGATAATAAGAAACAATGCTTCCAACATTTTTTGTTTTCACTTCACAAACAGCTGAATTTGATGAAGTAATTGTGTAAATTTTGTAAGAATCATGTGCATTTGGATTTGTGAAACCAATAATTGGGAATGTTGTGTAAATATCTCCAACTTTCTCAAACAACATTGCTTTAACATCAATATTGTTAGATTTAACAGTGTATGACTGAGTTGTTTGTGAAAAATTGGCTTCAATTTTGATTTTTGTTTCAGGAGAAGTACCATAGAAAGTGTCAGCACCTTCTGGAGTTTTTGTAACACCAAAGAAAACCCCACCAGCAAGTCCTGAAACAACAGTGAAATCTCTTGTTCCATAATTGATTTGAACATGTGGATTGCCAGAATATGCAATGCTAATTCTGAATGTTAAATCATCTCTTGTTATGCTGTCAGGAAATTTTAAAATATTAAATTGCAATTTCAATTCATTTATTTCTCCAACAAAAGCATTGAAATCCAAAAGGTCAATAGAAGTGTCTTTTCCAATTGTTGTGCAAGAAGACAACACTGTGATTAAACCTGTGTTAAAGGCTTCTTTGAAACTACTTATGTAAAGTTCTGCATTATCAGTTGGCACTGTTACATTGAGTATCAAAGCATTGTCAGTTTCTTGAGTAATATTGTCAAGAGTGTATTCATTTGAACCAGAAATAAGAGAAGCATTTATAAGACTAATAAGTTCTTTAAATTCGAAAGATTTATCCGTTGTTGAAGCAACAAAAATATAGCTTCCATCTTCATCAAAAACAGGGTTTCCAGCATAATCGGTTTTAATTATTGAAGCATAAACCAAAATTTTTCCAGTTTTTAAACCAGTAATTACACCATCAGCATATTGGTTTAATTCAAAAACATCTTCACCATTTACATTTTGATAAAAAGTTGCATCAATAATATCATCAACATCTAAAGTTGCTCCCTCAACACCTTTAACAAAATACTTAACAGTTTGGTAAACTGCATCTGTTGGAGATATTGAAAGAATTGTTTTCAAATCGTATGATGGATATGTTGTTTCACCAGCATTTTCACTTTTGTAAATATTGAAAACTTCTGGCTTAGAATCTGTCCAACTCATCTCTGCTTGAACACTTGCATTTGGAACTTTGAAATATACATATTTTGAAACAACTTCACCAAGCTCATCTTTAAGCGGTGTCGTTCCAGAAGCCAAATACACAATTTTAAATCTGAAATATTCTGTTATTATTTGTCCAACCAGTTGCCAGTTGTTAGCAGAATTCATTTTGTAACCAATCACACTTTCTTCAGTTGACAAATCAACTGTGGTTTTAAGATTATTTTCCAAATCTAGTACCATGATTTTTTGATTAGTGCCACCTTCTGTTCCATTGTCATAAATCCAAGATTCACCATTAAGACTTGATTGTGGAATAATAACAACATTAGAAAACTTGTTTGGCAAGGACTGTCCATTGTCAGCTATTATATTTAATCCAAGATTAAATTCACTTGTTGAAATTCCGTTATCAATATCACTACTACTTGCATGCAAAAGAACAAGCTTGTTAAATTCAATATTTTTTGGATCATTTTTTGTTGAAGCCCAAGTGTCAAGAATTGAGAAACCTTGAATAACAGGTTCTGTGAAAGAAAGCAAATAATTGCTAGGTTCTTCACCTTCTGGAACTTGCTCAGAAAGACTAGTTTTCTTTTCACCCATTGCACTCAAAAGAACTGTTTCACTAAACACTTCAGATTCAGCTCGTCTTTGTTCAATTATTGTTTTAAAAACATAAGCTTCAATATCAATTGGGCTCTCATTTGTTTGTGAAAAAATATTCAATTGATTATAAAACTTTGTTGAACCGATTGAATAAACATCAGTGTCCATTTTGTAGTTCAAAATGTTTTCTGAACGATTAACAATGTTAAAAAGAACATGCTTTTGAATTCCCAAAGCAAATTCGCTTTCGGCTGGATAAAATTTTGCTTTCAAATCAACAACACTGCCAACAGCAAAGTTGTTAGTTACAGTTGTTGAATTTTGAGCAAATGTTTGAACTTCAATGTTTCTAACAGGAACATCAACATTGAATGTGGCAAATGCGGCTGAAAGCAAAATGTTTGAAAGAGATTCGGCTTTAAGGGTTGAAGTTCCGCCAGCAATCCAATCCCAACCTTCTGGACAATCAGGGTCATAGTTTGGGTCAGACACGGTTGTTCCATATTTTTTTATGTATGGTAAAATTTGAAAAGATTCACCAATTTTAACAACTTTTGGAACAATAATAGTTCCATCAGTTATGTGAGTTTCATCATATTCAACAATTTCTGAAGTAGGATTGTTAAAAGTTAAACCAACTGTTTTTTCTGTTACTCCAACAGTTGTTGAACTAACAACTGCCCAAGCAATATAATTTTCGTTTTCGTCATAATCAAGTTCATATGAAGAGAAGTCAAAAGAAATTTCTTCTGGCTTAATGATATCTTTATCAAAAGATCCCGTTGTATACATGATTCCAAATGTCGCACCAATTAACAAAATCAGCGAGAAAAAGGCAACAACTGCGATTTTGAAATACTTCATCATGACCACCTTTATAACTATTATTTACATAATTAGTCAAATAATTATACAAAACAACAAAAAGTTAGTCAAGTTAATTAAGCCTTGCAATCAATAATTTCTATTCTTTTTTAACAGTAAAAAAAATAAAACAAAAATATTGTTTGTTGTTGACAAGAAAGGTTTTTTATGATAGCATCAAAAAGTCAATTTTGTAAACTATAGTTGACAAGATAACCATTTTTGTGTTAACACAAAAAGCACTTGGAGAAGTACTCAAGTGGTTAAGAGGCTTCCCTGCTAAGGAAGTAGGTCTGTTAAAGGGCGCATGAGTTCAACTCTCATCTTCTCCGCCAAAAAATCTCGTCTGAAT
>JBAXZR010000011.1:0-36518 GCA_041670165.1 Clostridia bacterium | reverse complement strand
TTATCTATATTAAAGTTCAAATTGTCTATCTTGTTTTTTTGAAAGAACATTAATTATAGAAAAAGGTGCTTTTGAATTTTTTGCATTAGTATCAGTTTCAATCCATTTGTATGTATTAAGAATCCAGTCTTCAGTTTTGCATAGCTTAAATAAATTTTCGCAGTTAAATCCTTTACTTTCAATAAATGATGAAAATTCACTTAAAGCATTTCCAATTTTTCTATATGCTGTTCGTTCGCAAAATCCGAATTCTGAAGCAATTTTTTCTTTTTGAACTTCATCAAAAAAGCTTCTAATTAAAATTTTGGCTGATTCTTCTTTTATTGAAGCAAGAGCCATGTTTGTTAAAGCATATAATCCCGATAGGTTGTCTTTTCTTTCAAGTAATTTTAGTATTTCATTGGAAACAGACATAGCATGATTTTCAGCACCATTATTTATGCTTGCTAACGCTCTTTTTTTCACGATTTCCCCCAACGCTCCAATTACTCTTTTTTGATATTTCTGCACCGTAAGCAGAGTTTTTGCCCAAATTATCAAATCCATTTTTCACTCCTTTCTCAAATAAATTCGAAACACTCTTTTTTTAGGTTTCTTTTTGGTAAACGCGCGCTGCCTAGCAAAAATTATTCTAAACAAAAGAAGCAATAACATTTTTCTTATGTTTTTATCCATAGAAAATGCTGTTTCAACAAGTTTTTAATGGTATTTTAAACCAATAATAAACAGTAAAAGTATAATTTTGTAAAAAATAAAAAGTCAAGACAACATGACACCCAAAGTCGCAAAATGTTGTATTTTTGTTCAATATTTAATCTATTATTTGTATTTTTTGATTTTTGCGAACATTTGTTCATATTTTAACAATTATTCTGGACAATGACTGTGTACAAATAAAATTCCCTGCATTTATTTATTAAAAATTAGATAAAACAACCAAGAAAAACAAAACAAAGATAAAATTTTTAAGTCTAATTTATAATGTTTTTCGCAAAATTATAAATTGGAACTTTAACACAAAATAGTCATCTTTTTGACAATTTAATTCTTATTGGAATTGATGATTGAAAATTTTTATCAAATATTTTTGTATTTTAGCAATCAATTGTTGTATAAATTGATTTTGCTTGTCATTTGCATGATATTTATTATGTAGCCTTGATACTTTTCTTGACAAGGTCAAGTTAAGGGGCTATTATTTTTATTATGAAAAAAAACACTATTCTTTTTTTATTAATTGTCTTTGCAACATTTGCTTGCCACCTTTCTTTTTGTCAAGTTGTTACAAATGCTGATGAAACAATTTTCTACAAAGTAATTGCAAATGAAGTAATGGTGCTTGAAGCTCCTAATTGTGAGTCAAACAACATTGGAACTTGTGTTTATGGACAAATTGTTTCACTTGTTAATTCAGCAAACCCAAAAGACTATTCTGCTTCAACTGTTGAGCCTTGCACACATTTTGAGTTTTATCATATTTCATATGTAAATTCTAACGAACAAACAATAACAGGTTGGATTATAAAAACTTTTTTGGTTCTTAATCAAACAAATATTATTCGTCCAAAAATTGTAACAAATGCCACAATTAAAGGTAGTTCATCAAATATTGTTACTTTGTTTTCAAAAAATGGCGACGATTATGAAATTCAAACTTTGTCATTAATTGGTGAAACAAGAGTAAAGATTGTTGGTGGTTATGACTCAAGTTCAGAGTACACAGAAATCCAGTTTGATCTTCAAGATGAAACACATATACTATATGTGGTAACTGCTTTTGTTCGGCCTGATGGTGTGTCTGCCCTAACAATCACTGCCTTGTCAATCCTTTTAGCCTGTTTAACCATTGGTTTATACTCTTTTCTTTACACAAGAAAAAAGAAGCAAAGGAAGTAAAATGAAAAACAAATCAATGTGTGAAATTGTTTTTGAAAATCTTGAAAGCAATGTTCGAGGAATTTTTTCTACTGAACACCTTTTGAATTGTTTTGATCCACTTAACACTGAAAAATACAAATTAGTGTTTGAAAATAAAAATATAAAAACAGTTCTTTCTGATGAAGAACTATTACAAATGGCCGAACATTTTTTCAAAAATAATTTAAACATTTCAAAAAGTAGCAAAACCGGTTTTATGCATAGAAACACTCTTATATATAGATTAGACAAAATACAATCGCTTACAGGATTAAATTTAAGAAATCTTGAAGATGCTGTGATTTTTTTAAATTTACTTTCCATAAAAAAGTATATTGAAAACAAATAGCTAATATTGGGGTGACTACTGGGGTGATAACTCATACGGAGTTCAAACTTAACAATAGAAGTTTTTAATGATGATAAATTTCAGAATAATTCAATCAAAAAATATGAAGTTCGAAAAAATCTGCACGAATTTAGTTCGGGCAAAAGATTTTTTGAACGATCCCCTTAATAGGAAAGGGAGCTTCAGAGGGAAACCGAAAAAATAGCGAGTTAGCAAACAAAGTTTGCGTACCCGCTTAATTTTTTTGGTGTTACCCCAGTATACTTCCGTTTTCAATTTTGATGATTCTTGTTGAATATTTTTTTGCAGTTAAAATGTCAATAGTAGTAAAAACAATTAGTGTTTTTTCATTTTTTACTTTATCAATTAAATCCATAAATAATTTAATTTCTTCTTCAGTCATTTTGTCAAAAACACCGTCAAGAAGAATTGCGTCCATAGGTCTAAATTTTAATCTTGCAACTGCCAAGCATTGTTTTTGGAAATATGAAAGTTCACTAATTTTTTTGTTTTTAAGTTCAACTAGTCCCATATCAAACAAAACACCGCTTGCAACATCAGAGTCAGTACGAGTTTTCTTTTCTCTTATTCTTTTGACATAAACCATGTTTTCTAGCACAGTCTTTTTTGTTAAAAAAACTGGATTTTCAGGAAGAAATCCAAGCATTACTTCTTTTTGAAAAAGTTTTTTACTTGGCTTTTTATTAAACATTTTAATTGTTCCAGTACAAGGAGTTTCAAGTGAAGCAATAAGCCTTAAAATGCTAGTTTTCCCACATTCATTTTCACCTAAAATTGCAATGTTTTCACCTTCAAAAGCTTCAAATGAAACATTGAAAAGAGCATAAAATTCTTTTGTAAATTTGAGTGATACTTTGTCAAATTTAACAACAAGATTTTTTTTCCATTCAGGCTCTTCAGTTTTAACAACAACAGGAGCTTCTTCTATTCGACCAAATAATTTTTTTGCAGTTGTAATATTGTCTTCTTTTGCAGAAATTTCATCTTGTTCATGCAAAATCTTTTCGCCCTCTTCTTGAGCGGTTACAATTTTGCTACTCATTGCTTTTTTGCTCATTTAAACTCCTTAACTAATGTTATACATTATATCAGAAAAATTCGTAAAAAACAATTATTCCATTCAAATTTTAACGCTCATACCATTAAAATTCAAATTTTAACAAAAAATTCTAACTTTTTATTGTGAGCTGAGCTACATTGCCTCAATAACGGACTGCTCAAACAGATTTTTGGGCGACATAGCAAGCAAAAAAAGTGATGAAATACATTTTCATCACTTTCTTTTGCGATTTTTGGATATCAAAGTCTAAGCTGTTTCTTCTTGAACTTTCTTTTTAAACACAAACACAGGTTCTTCTTTTCCATTAAGAAAATTGTCGCCAATAATGATTTTTTCAACATTTTCTTGGTTTGGAACTTTGAACATAAGATCTAACATGCAATCTTCAAGAATTGTTCTGAGTCCTCTTGCACCTGTTTTTAATTTAATTGCTTTTTGGGCTACTTGCCTAATAAATTCTTCAGAAAAGTCAATTTCTATTCCGTCAATCATAAACATTTTTTTGTATTGTTTAATTATGCTATTTTTTGGTTCTTTCAAAATTTTTACAAGTGCTTCTTCATCTAAGTCATGAACACTAATTACAACTGGAAGTCTGCCAACAAATTCTGGAATCAAACCCGATTTAATAAGATCTTGTGGTTGAACATCTTTATATACTGAAAATTTATCAAGTTCTTCTCTTGTTTTAACACTTGCATTAAAACCAAGTGATGAATCATTTTTTCTTTGTTCAATAATTTTGTCAAGACCAATAAATGCTCCACCACAAATAAAAAGTATGTTTGTGGTGTCAATTTGAATCATTTCTTGATGAGGGTGCTTTCTTCCACCTTGTGGTGGAACATTTGCAACAGTGCTTTCCAAAATTTTTAAAAGTGCTTGTTGAACACCTTCACCAGAAACATCACGGGTTATGCTGACATTTTGCGTTTTGCGAGCAATTTTGTCAATTTCATCAATATAAACAATACCTCGTTGTGCTTTTTCAATGTCATAATCTGCATTTTGAATAAGTTTAAGCAAAATGTTTTCAACATCTTCACCAACATATCCTGCTTCTGTCAAAGTTGTTGCATCGGCACTGGCAAAGGGAACTTTTAAAATTTTTGCAAGAGTTTTAGCAAGCAATGTTTTTCCACAACCTGTTGGTCCAATCATCAAAATGTTGCTTTTTTCAAGTTCAATTTCATCAACCATGTTTTTATCTTTTTTTGATAACAAATTGTAGTTGATTCTTTTGTAGTGATTATACACAGCAACTGAAAGAACTCGTTTCGCTTCATCTTGCCCAATAATATAATTATCAAGTTCTTTTTTTAAATCTGATGGATTTGGAAGAACAATTTGATCATCTTTTTTTTGTTCTTTAACTTCAAGCCCAATAATTTCCATGCAAACATTAACGCATTCATCACAAATGTATGTTGAGCCATTTGGACTTGCCACGAGTTTTTTGGCTAGGTGCTGTGGTTTGCCACAAAATGAGCAAAAAAGTTTGCTTGTTTCTTTCATTTAATAGTTTCCTTTTTATAATGTTGAAAATTTTTTATCTAGTGTGAAAAATTTTGTCAATGAGTCCATATTTTTTTGCTTCTTCAGAATCCATATAAAAATCACGATCTGTATCTTTTTCAATTTTCTCAAGTGGTTGACCTGTTTTTTCTGACAAAATTTGATTTATAAGCTTTTTTGCTTTTTCAATTTGTCTTGCCTGAATTGAAATGTCGCTTGCCTGACCTTGAGCTCCACCAAGTGGTTGGTGAATTAACATTTCACTGTTTGAAAGAGCAAATCTTTTTCCTTTTGCTCCATTAGCAAGCAAAAATGCACCCATTGAAGCAGCAAGCCCAATACAAATTGTTGACACATCACATTTAATATAGTTCATTGTGTCAAAAATTGCTAGCCCAGCTGAAACACTTCCACCGGGACTGTTGATATACAAGAATATATCTTTATCTGGATTTTTGCCTTCAAGGTAAATCAATTGTGCCACAACAATGTTTGCTATTTGATCATTAATTTCGCCTGTAAGAAAAATGATTCTGTCTTCAAGCAATCTTGAATAAATATCATAGGATCTTTCACCTGTACTGGTTTGATCCACTACCATTGGAATAAGCATTTATATTTCCCCTTCTTTTCATTATATGTTAGTTGTTTGAAACTAGATAAGCAACAACTTTGTCCATGATGATATCATTTTCAAGATATGCTAAATCTTTTTCGCTTAAAAGTTTTTTCATTTCTTCTACACTCTTTTTTCTATTTTCAGCAAGAGTAGCGATTTTTGCTTCAACTTCTTCTTCTTTCACTTCAATTTTTTCTTCATCGATAAGTTTTCCAAGAACAAGTCTTGTTTTAACAATGTGTTCAGCTTCGTTCTTTCTTTGTTCACGAATTTTTTCTATTGAACTCTTAGTATAATTAACATAATCTTGAAGTTTCAAACCTCTATAAGCAAGTGTTTGCTCAAATTCGGCAAGAAGTGCGTCAATTTGTCGTTCAATCATTGCTGATGGAACTTCAACTGTTGCGCTCTCAACAATTGCATTGATAAGAGAATTTTCAAATTCTTGCTGAGTTCTTTTTTCTGCTTCTTTCATAAGCTTTTCTTTTATGCTTGCCTTAAGTGCGTCAAGTGTTTCAAATTCAGAAGAGTTTGAAGCAAATGTGTCGTCAAGTGCTGGCAATTCTTTTTCTTCAATTTTTGAAAGTTTAACTTCAAAGATTGCATCTTTTCCAGCAAGTTCTTTTGCTTGATATTCTTCTGGGAATTTAACATTAACATCTTTAGTTTCACCAGTTTTCATGCCAACAATTTGATCTTCAAATGTGTCAATGAAACTGTGGCTACCAAGAACCAAGCGATAATCTTTTCCAGTTCCGCCTTCAAATTTCACTCCATCAATGCTTCCAGAAAAATCAATTGTAACAGTGTCAGAATTTTTTGCTTCACGAGAAGAAGCTTCAATAAATCTTGCTTGTTTATCTTGGAGCATCATAAGCTCTGCGTCAACAAGTTCTTCTTTAACATTTGGAGTGCCTTTAACAACACCAAATCCTTTCTTTTTAGAAAGAACAACTTCTGGAAGTCCTTCAACTTCAAGAGAGAAGCTAATACCCTTTTCATCAATAGAATTGAGAGCTAAACTTGGGCTTTCAATTGGTGTGAAAGAAGTTTCTTTATGCAATATTTCTGAATATGCTTCATGAAAAGCAATATCTAATGCTTCATCAAAAAAACACATTTCTCCATATTGTTTTTCAATAAGGTTTCTTGGAGCTTTTCCGTCACGGAATCCTTGAACCTTAAACTTTCCTTTTGTTTTTTCAAATGCTTGTGTCAAAAACTTTTCCCACTCAGTTTTTTCAAATGTAACTGTGAATTTTTGTTTTGACTTATTCAATTTTTCAGATGTGTAGTTCATTTTATCTCCTTTTTAATTAACCCAAGCATTATATCATAGCATTTTGTTTCTATCAATCAATTTTTGTTGAAATGTGGTTATTTTTGGCATAAAGAAAGCTTTATAAGGTTTGTCATGAAAAAAAGTAACACTATTTTGGAGTTTATAAAGTGTAAAAAACCCCTTCAAAACTTTGAAAAAACCTAAAAGAAAATTTATAAAAAATATTTTAATGAAAAAATTAATAAATAATATAAAAGCATAATATTTTTTTTATTTTTTTACTTATCATAATTTTTACAGTAATTAAAATCAATTGCCCTTGGCAAACAAAAAAATGATGAATTTCTTCATCATTTTTCTGAAGGTTTGCTTTTTTACATAATAATTTCGTTTGATTGTTCCGAAGACTTTTGGGTTGTATTCAAAGATTTTTCACTTTCATCAAAAGCCATAATTTTCTTAAGTTCACTATTAAATTCTTTAGCTTGATTTGATATTTGTTTCAATAAAGCTTTTGTTTCTCTCAAATCTTTTCCATTCTTTAAGCGTGTTGAAATCAATTTATTATTTCTAGATGATGGAAAAATTTCTTTTCCAAAAAGAGCAACTTCAGTTTGTTTTTTATATTCTCTATCTAAGGTCATATCCTCAAATTTAACCTTATTCAAATATACATTTGTTACACATTGTCTAGCATATGCAAACTTTTCATAAAAGTTAACATTAGGTTGTTTTTTTGAAAATTCTTTTTCAATTGTTTTATTAAGATTTTCAATACATGGATTGCTGTAGTCATAATTAAAAAGCTTTGACAAAAATTCTAAAGCAATGCTTGTTTTGTAAATATCTTTGTTACACATCATTGGCATGTAATAAACAATCATTCCAATTTCAAAAACATCATTTTTTTTGTAGGTTTGATTTAAAGTAGAATTCATTTGAATAAATTTTTTTTCTATAAAATTTTTTGTCAATTCCGAAACATTAATTAAGCCTTTACTAACACATAACGCAAAACTGTTCAAAACAAAGTTTTCATCAGCATTTTTAATTTTGTCAAAATGCAAAGCAATATTTTCAGCAATTTTAATAATTTTTTCATTATCAAATGGCTTGTCTTGTCTTATGCAATCAACAAAAAGCAATGCAATTGACTCAAGATGTCCTTTCTCAGCCAAATTAACTAATTCAGAAGTGCTATAAGTTGCACCAAATTCAACAAACACATCTCCATTCAATTCATCAAGGAGTTTTCTGCACCAAATATCAATAAATTCTGTATTTAATAAAAATTCTGTTTCTTCTGTCATACCTAATGCTCCTATCAACAAATTTATATTGTTATTAAATTATAACTGCAAAACCTCCAAAAATCAATACCATATCTTTTATAAACTTGTTGAATTAAATTTAAAAATTTACTCATAATAGTAAAAATCTTAAAGGAGGATTATATGCTTACACTTATATCTTTTATCTTAGTTGTGCTCGGAGCAATCAACTGGTTCTTGGTAGGAGCATTCAGATTTGACATAATTGCAGGAATATTTGGAGGAGCAAGTCTTGTAGCAAGTATACTATATATCATTATTGGTATCGCAGCTCTTTGGCTTATATTTCAAGTTTTCCGTCAAGAAGGTCGTTTAAATGTTCTTCGTGACAGTGCTTATGGCAGAGGCTCAGATGCAATTCTTACTGGCAGAACAAAAAAATCTGCTGACTAATAATTGAAAAAACAGCTTTTTACCTGAAATTAAAAAAATAGACTGTAGAAAAATTACAGTCTATATTTTTAAATGTTAACAAGCGATAAACTTTTATCTTGAAAAGATTGTTTAATTTTTTAAAAATAAACTGAAATTATGGTTTTATCTTTGCCAAACGAAAAACTTGATGTTTCTTTGTTATGCTTAATTATTTTGATTTACTTTAATTCAATCATTATTAATTAAATTGTTCTTTAAAAAAAATAAAAAAGCTGTTTGAATAACAGCCTTTTTGTTTTAAAAATCAACAAGTTTCAAAAGATCAAAATTGAAATCGCTTGGTGCTGAAAGTGCAACTCCAAAAGACACAGGAACAATTTTGTCATTAATAACTCCAAGAGCACAACTTGTTTTATTAACCGCCGCCATATGAACAGCTCCAATTCCAAACTGAAGTGCAATAAGCCTATCATAAACTGTTGGTCTGCCACCTCTTTGAAGATATCCAAGAACATTAGCCTTAAATTCAATTCCAGTTTCTTCTTGAAGCCTACGAGCCCAATCATAAATGTTTATAAGATTTTCACTTACAACAATCATAGGGCTTTCTTCGCCTTGTTTAACACATTTTTTAACTTTTGCAAGTACTTGTTCAAAAGTAAGTGGTCTTTCTGGAAGCATAATTACATTTGCTTTTGAAGCAACACCAGAATACAGTGCAATATCTCCGCAAAATCTTCCCATAACTTCCAAAAAACAACCCCTATTCATACTTAGCATTGTTTCTTTAATTTTAACAATTGCTTCAGTAACAGTGTTTACCGCTGTGTCAAAGCCAAGTGTTTTGTCAAGATAAAAAAGATCATTATCAATTGTTGCAGGAATTCCAATAACATGAATATCTTTTGCTGCAAGTTCTCTAAGCCCATTAAATGTGCCATCGCCACCAATTGCAATAAGACAATCGATTTTGTTTTCTTTAAGAGTTTTTATGCCTTTTGCAACACCTTGTGGAGTTTTAAACTCAGGACATCTCATGCTTTTGATTATTGAACCACCAAGATGAGAAATGTTTTGAACTGCCTTACGCCCAAGCTTTATTGTGTCATTGTCCATAAGCCCTTTGTATCCACCAATAAAAGCAACAAGTTCATAACCAAGCCTTTCGCATTCTTCAGCAATATTTGCAAGGCATGCATTCATTCCGGGAGCATCTCCACCACTTGTCAAAACACCAATTTTCATTTTCAACTCCTTAAATAATAATGAATTAATTTTTTCATATTCGTTATTAAATGTCAAATAAAATGATTGAAACTATTTTTAGTCATTTTTATACTTGGTATTCATGGAGTTAAAAAAAGAATTTTTAATATAAATTTCTATCTCAAAAATGGAGTATGAAAAACAATTTAATTATCAGTTTTTTAAATAAAACCATAGCTTAAATTTTCATCTCATTTTTTTTAAATGAAAAATTGATTATTTAATTTTCATAGCAAGATTGGAGCAAAAAAATTATGTCCAAATTTAGTTCGGGCAAGATATTTTACTGCAAAGCCCTTAAAAGGAAAGGGAGCTAAAGAAGGAAAATCCAATAATTAATTAAAACACTATTTAATAAAAATTAAAAACGAAAAAAAATTACTAATAAGAAATAGTATAAAATTTTAAAAAAAATAATTCGGAGTTCAAAAAATCTGCACGAATTTAGTTCAGCCGTAA
The DNA here is from genome assembly GCA_041670165.1 of Clostridia bacterium. Lineage (GTDB taxonomy): Bacteria > Bacillota > Clostridia > Christensenellales > UBA1242 > JBAXZR01. The sequence goes on along the minus strand of JBAXZR010000011.1, from coordinate 26,324 downwards.
CTTTTTTTGAACGAACCCTTCTGCAGGAAAGGGAGCTGGGAGGGAAACCAAAAAAATAGCAAGTTAGCAAAATGACAATTTTGCGTATCTGCTATATTTTTTTTGGTGTCACCCCAATAGTTTTGCGTATCAGCTATATTTTTTTTGGTGTCACCCCAATATTATATTACTTTTATATCTTCCTTAGAAAGCTTTCCTTCAAGTTCAGCAAGAAGCGGATCGCATATTCTTACCAAATATTTCAACTTGTATAATTTCTTTTCCTTTGAAGATTGAATAAGAACTTCACTTTCCCCTTGATAAGCTGAAAGTATTGAAGTGATTTTTTCCAAAAAATCAGCATCTTGCATGTCAAATCTTAAGCACAATTTTTGTGTGGCAGGTTTTTCATTTTCAGATTGTGGAGATTCTTCTTCTTTTTTGCAAATCGTAATGTTTTCAGCAAGAATAATTGCACTTTGTCCATCACGCTTTGAATATTTACCCCTTAATGAAACAATCATATCCTCTTCAAGAACTTGTCCGTATCTTTCATATTGCTTTGGAAAAAGCATAGCTTCAAAATTTCCATACAAATCTTCAATTGTAAGAATTGCCATTTCAGACTTTGATGCTCTTGTTAAAACTTTTTTGATTTCAACAATAATGCCACCGCATATAACATTTGTTCCATCAGCAAGCGAATCTTCGTTTGTTGTTTCTTCAACTTGAGCTTGGTCATCAATTTCATCTTCTTTTTCAGTTTCCAACATTCTTGAATCAAAATTGTATGAAGACATTTTGTCGATGAATTGATCAAGAGGGTGTCCACTTATGTATAATCCAACAATATCTTTTTCAAACTTCAACTTTGTTTGCAAAGAAAATTCTTTAATGTTTGGCAGTTCAACAGGTTTTTGAGAAATCACACCATCAAAAGAACCGTCAAACAATGAAAATTGCCCTGTTGAAATTGATTTTTTGTCTTTAGCAACTCTGTCAACAATCATTTCATAAATTTGCATGAGTTGAGAACGATAAGCCTTGAACGAATCAAAAGCTCCCGCAAAAATCAAACTTTCCAAACACTTTTTGTTTTGTGCCTGCGTTGGCACTCTTGAAACAAAATCTTCAAAAGACTTAAACTCACCGTGTTCAGTGCGTTCTTTAATGATTCCTTCAACAACACCAATTCCAACATTTTTTAAACCCGCAAGACCAAATCTTATTGCACCATTTTCTGTTGAAAAATATGTTTCACTCTTGTTTACATCAGGTGGTAAAATATCAATTTTTTCAGTTTTTGCGTACAAACAATAATGTTTGATTTCATCAATATTATTGATTCTGTTGTTAATTACAGCACACAAAAATTCAACCAAATGGTAGCGTTTAAGATAAGCAGTTTGGTAACTTAAATACGCATAGGCAGCAGCATGAGATTTGTTGAACGCATATGAAGCAAACGATTCCATTTCGCCCCAAACTTTTTCTGCAACTTCTTTTGAAATGCCTTTTTTAATTGCTCCGGGAATTGAAGAAATTCCTTTTGGATCTTCCCAACCATTTATGAACTTTTCCTTTTCATAAACCATTTTGTCTTTCTTTTTCTTACTCATAATACGGCGAACATTGTCGGCTTGTCCAAGGTTGAATCCAGCCATAACTTGAACAACTTTCATAACTTGTTCTTGGTAAACAATGCAACCATAAGTTACATTCAAAATGTTTTCAAGGCAAGGGTCTTCATAAACAATTTCATCAGGGTGCTCTTTGTTGTGAATGTATTTTGGAATGCTGTCCATAGGTCCGGGACGATACAAAGAAATTCCCGCAATAATATCTTCAAGGCTGGTTGGTTTAAGTTCAGCCATAAACTTTTTCATACCGCCACTTTCAAGTTGAAATATGGCTTCAGTGTTTCCGCTTCCAATAAGGCTATAGATTTCTGGGTCATTATAATCCATGGCATAGAAATCAACATCAATACCTTTGTTTTTCTTAATCATTTTGATGGCTTTATCAATATCGGTAAGAGTTCTTAAACCCAAAAAGTCCATTTTCAAAAGTCCAAGCTCTTCAAGTTCAATCATGTTTGCTTGTGTTGAAACATCTTCACCATTTTTCGAAACAGCCACATAATCATCAACAGGTCCGGGAGCAATCAAAACGCCCGCAGCATGGGTACTGCAATTTCTTGGACTTCCTTCAAGCTTAATTGCCATACTTACAACTTTGCGAACAAATTCATCTTCATCAAAAATTTTCCTAAGTTCAGGAATAATAAATCTTTTGTCTTCTTCTTTTCCAGTTGTTCCAAAATAATATTTTAAAACGGGTGGTTTTTTGATTCCATCAGGAAGTTTGGCTGGGATTGGTTTTGTGAGTTTATCAACTTCAGAATATGGCATTCTTAAAACTCTTGCAACATCTCTTATTGCGTTTTTTGCTGCCATTGTTCCAAAAGTTACAATCATGGAAACATTTGTTGGAGAATATCTTTGACGAACATACTCAACAACTTCCATTCTTCTATCCATGCAAAAGTCAACATCAAAATCAGGCATGGAAACACGCTCTTTGTGAATGAAACGCTCAAAGATAAGGTCATATTTAATTGGGTCAACAAGAGTTATGCTAATTGCGTATGCAACCAAGCTACCTGCTCCACTGCCTCTTCCAGGGCCAACAGGAATATCATGTTCACGAGCATAATTTACATAGTCCCAAACAACAAGAAAGTAATCAACAAAGCCTTGATCATGAATAACTTTAAGTTCATAATCAGCTCTTTCTTTAAGAGCAGGAGTAATCTCCCCATATTTTTTAACAATACCTTTGTATGTTTGGTCTTGCAAAAATTCAAAGTTTTCTTGACCATTGTCTGTTTTATATGTAGGAATAAAGTTTTTTGAAGCTGGCAAAATGTATTTGTCATCAATTTTGACATCATGAATTTCACCATGTGCTTTTGAACGAATTGTAACATCACATTTATCCGCAATTTCAATTGTGGTTGCGAGTGATTCTTCAAAACCTTTCATTGCTTCAAGCATTTCATCATAACTTTTCACATAGAACTCACTGCCTGTGAATTTCATACGATCAGGGTCATCAATTTGCTTTCCCATTTGAACGCACAAAAGAACATCTTGCATTTCAGCGTCTTCACGAGCAATGTAATGGCAGTCATTTGTTGCAACAACCTTAACACCAATTTTCTTGGCAAGATTGTAGAGCTTAGGCAAAATTTCAATTTGTTCTGGAAGTCCGTGGTTTTGTAGTTCAATGTAAAAATCACCGGGAGCAAACATATCTCTTAGCTTAACGGCAAGTTCTTCCGCTCCAGTTTCATTGCCACTAAGAAGCATTTGAGGAATATGTCCCGCCAAACAACCGCTAAGGCAAATAAGACCCTCACAGCGTTTTTCAAGAGCTTTGTAATCAATACGGGGCTTATAATAAAAACCTTCCAAATATGCAACTGTTTGGAGCTTTAAAAGATTGTGATAACCAATATCATTTTTGGCGAGCAAAATCAAGTGTGCTGTGTCAGGTCTGCCACTTTTTGCCTCACGATCATGACAACAATAAAATTCGCAACCAATAATCGGTTTAATTTGTTTTTCAAGGCAAGTTTTGTAAAACTGCAAAACACCATACATATTGCCGTGGTCTGTTATTGCAACAGCTCCATCACCCCTGCCGGCAGCAACTTCAACAAGTTTTTTAATCTTCGCAATTCCATCTAGAAGTGAGAACTCAGTGTGATTGTGAAGGTGAACAAATCTTCCCATTTTAATGTCTTCCTTATGTTCCGATGATAACACAAGGCTTTATAAAATGGAAGCAAAAAATAAAGGCAAACTCATCATAAAAAAAATAAAAATATTTAAAAAATCAGTCTTTATCTGGCAAATAGACTTTTTTTCCTACATACAAAAATGAACTACCACTATTTACTTGTTTAAATTCTCGCTCAGAAATTCCAAACTTTGAGCAAATCGATTCAAGGGTTTCAGTTGGCTGAATAATATGCACCTTTGAATAAATCTGTGGCACAACAAAATATTGTCCACTTTCAAGTTCTTTTGTGGTTCTGTTTTCATTTTTCAAAATGTTTTCTGAAACATTAAAAGCTTCAGCAACTTTTGCCCAAGTATCTCCTCTTTGAGCTTTTAAAATGATTGTGTCAAATCTTCGACTAACTAGTTCGATGCTCATAAAATTTCCTCCAAATCAAACTATCTTATGAAACAAATTTATTAAGCATTCTTTAAAATGTAAAATTTAAGACTAAAACCAATATTTCTTTAATAATATAAACTATGAAAAAAGCATCACAATCAATTGTTAAAGCTGTCGCTCTTATAACCTTGTTCACAATTCTAACCCGCTTTGCAGGTTTTTTCTTAAGAATTTTTCTTTCAAGAACAATAGGTGCTGAAGCACTTGGAATGTACCAACTTGCTTTTTCAATCTTTGCTGTTTTGTTAACCATTGTAGCAAGCGGACTTCCATTAACTGTAAGCAAACTTACAAGTGCTGAAACTGGAATAGATTCAAAAAAGAATAATGCAAAAATTGTTAGCGGAGCACTTTTAATTGCGTTTATTTCAAGCGTGATTCTTTGCTTAGTTGTTTTGATTTTTAGAAACTTTCTTTCAGCAATATTAACAGATGAAAATTGCATAAAGATTTTGATTGTACTTTTGCCAAGTGTTGTTTTTAGTGGAATATATTCAGTCTTCAGAGGATATTTTTGGGGCAAGCAAAATTATTTTGCAGTTTGCATAGTTGAACTTTTTGAGCAAGTGGCTCGAATTGGAATATGCGTACTTATGCTTATTGGAACTTTTTCAGTACTTGACAAAGCAATTTCTGCTGGTGCATCGCTTTCAATTGCATGTGCACTTTCTATGATTTTGGTTGCAATTATGTATTTTAAAAGTGGCGGAAGGCTTGGAAAACCAACAATTAAAAAAATTGTAAAAAGTGCCGCTCCTGTAACAGGTGTTAGAATTGCTGGAAGCCTTGTTCAACCACTTATTGCAATAATCATTCCAATTCAGCTTGTTGCATCTGGTTACACAACAAGTTCTGCTCTGTCAATGCTCGGCATTGCAACTGGAATGACACTTCCACTTCTTTTCATTCCTAGCACACTTGTAAGTTCACTTTCAATGGCACTAATTCCTGACATTTCTCAAGCAAATTCTCTTGGCAAAAATGAACATATCATTTCCAGGGTTCAATCAAGTTTAAATTTTTGCATTTTTGTTTCATTGTTTTTTGTGCCAATTTTCATAGGTGCTGGAGAAACAATAGGAAAATTCTTTTTTGGAAACATTCAAAGTGGAATTTTGTTATCATCTTTTGCTTGGATAATGGTTCCAATGGGAATCACCAACATTACATCAGCCTTTTTGAATGCACTTGGTCTTGAAACCAAAAGTTTCAAGAATTATGTTTTGGGTTCATTAATCTTAATTCTTTGCATTTGGCTACTTCCAAAATATATAGGAATAAAATCACTTGGTTATGGCATGGGACTCTGCATGATTCTAACAAGCGTTTTAAACATTTCACTTTTAAAAAGAAAAACCAATTCAAACTATATAATTTTTAAACCGCTTATTATAATGGGTTTACTTGTCGTTCCGTCCGCAGCAATAACTTCTTTCACTTGTGGACTTCTTTCAAATTTCTTCACAGATTTTTTCACGCTTGCAATTTCTTGTTCACTAGGTGCAATTTTTTATGTTGTTCTTTGCCAAATCTTTAAGATTGTAAGTTTTGATACTTACTTTATAAAATTTAAACAAAAAGCAAACTCAATTAAAGAAACCTATAAAAAAATTAAAAAACGACGCAAGCAAAAACTTGTACCAAATGTTTAACATTTTTTTCAAATGTACTCATGAAACAAAAAACAATTATAATAAAATTAAACAATAAAATATTCTAATAATATTTTAAAAATAAATAAATAAATAAGTGGAAATTAGATTATTTAATTTTAAATATTTTAATTAATTAATTTAATTTATTAGTTAATTAATTAGTTTTTATTTTATATATTTTTATTAATATTTTATTTATTAAATTAATTATCAAATATTTATTAATATTAACATATTAGACAAAATTACCTATCTAAACCGCCCTATTTGTCAACAAAACAAGATTTATATCTTGCAAATTTAAAAATTTATAATTATTTTGATTAATTAATAATTTATTATTTATTTTATTTAATTATTTATTTAATTATTTATTTAATTATTTATTTAATTATTAATTTATTATTTTTAATTATTTAATTATTTAATTATTAATTTATTATTTTTAATTTTAGAATGTTGTCAAATTACTATTGTTTGTTTTTTTTATTGATTAAATTCTTGTATACGAATAATTTTAAGTTTGGTATAACATTTTTTCTTTTGAGCAAAATAGGAACATGTTTACAATTATAATCAGATCAACAATTATTTATTTGTTTGTTATTCTTCTGTTTAGAATTATGGGTAAAAGACAGATTGGTCAAATGCAACCATTTGAGTTTGTTCTTGCACTCATCATTGCAGATCTTGCAACCATTCCAATGGCTGAAACTGGAATACCTCTTTTGTATGGATTGATTCCACTTTTAACACTTGTTGTAATTCATTTTTTGATTACAACGATTTCTCGTGTAAACAAAAAAGCGGGAGAGCTAATCAGTGGCAAACCAATTGTGATTATACACTCAAATGAAATTGATTATCAATCTCTTAAAGAATTAAATCTTTCAGTAGAAGATTTAACAGAGCTTCTTAGAAATGGTGGTTTTTTTGACATAAAAGAAGTTGCCTATGCAATTATGGAAACAAATGGAACTCTTAGCATCATGCCAAAAAGCAGTTCGACTCCAATTAAAAGAGCAGATTTAAAACTTCCAAATGAAAAAAACAAAATACAAGATTACATAATTGCAGATGGAAAATTTCAAGATGAAAATATGCGTAATGAAAAATATTCAAAAAACAAAATTCTTAAGTTGTTGAAAAAAAACAATGTTAATAAAATTGAAAATGTAATATTTTTAAGTAAAACAGCAAATAACAATGAATTTTTAATTCAAGAAATAGGAAAGGAAATAAGCACAATATATTTCTCCCCCAAAAAAAGTAAGGAGCAAAGTTAATGAAAAAGAAATGGGGTATTATAATCATTGTAGTCGTTTTGTTTTTAGTTGGATTAACTGAGCAAATTGTTTATAGAACAATGCTAAACAACACAATTGCTGAAGTTCAAGAAATTGAAGAAATTGTTTTAACAGATTTTTCCAATCAAACTTTATTACTTCAAAAAATTGATACCATCAAAGAAAATTGGACTCATAGAGAGCAAATTCTTTGCACTTTTTCTAATCACAAAGAAATTCAAGATGTAGGAATTTCAATCGTCAAACTCAAAAATGCCACTGAAAATAACGACTACGAACATGCAAAAGAAAATGTAGATTTAATCATTTTTCACTTAATAGGATATTCACATATTTATGGAACAAATTTTCAAAATATTTTTTAAAAATAATATTTCATGAAACTCTTCCCATTCAAATTTTTTGTTTATAGTTTAAAACACATATTCAATTTCTCTTGTTAAACAAAATTGCATGGTATCATAAAATTCAACCACAGCAGTTATGATTAGCTATGTCATTTTTTTAAACCATATTTTGCAACCCTGCATATGTTTCAAAAAACCCCTTTAAAGCATTTGCTTCAAAAGGGTTTAAAAGTTTCAAATCAATTATCCAAAATAATCTTCATTACATACATTTTCTTGTTTGTCTTGTCTATTTATTTTTCCGCAATGAACAAATATCATTTCGTCAATATCAAACAATTGGTTTTCAATGTTGACATATCCTGACGACACTGCCAAAAAGGCTTGCTTTTTTTGACCACGGAATTTCACAACAACTGGAATATTATAGTTATAATCATGAATTCCAACAATATTCAAAGCCTTATCGTTTTTTGGAACATAATTGTTAAAAAGTTTAACAAGTTGACTTCCTTCTCTTGTGAGCCCAATACATTTTTGCGTATGACCATTTTTACAAACTTCAACCAAAACTTTTTGATTATAAAAATTTTCTTTCATATTTCACCTTTATCCTAATATCAATATATTACCATTGATTGAAGCAATTGTAAAGATGGAACAATTTTCATAAAATGTTTTAAAATTAATTATTCTTAGCCGATATAATAATGGAAATAGCGGAGAAAAAAATTATTAGGTATTGATTTTAGATATTTTGTATGATAAAATTTAAGGACAAATAAAGGAGAAATATATGGGATTTTTTAAATTAAAAAAATTTTCTTCAAAGTTAATCAAACAAGCAGTTAAAACTTTACAACCGGAAAAAGAATATTTGAAAACAGATCTTGGCTGTAAATCAGAAACGATTTTAAAAAATATTGAACTTCTTAAATATATAAATAAAAAAATAAAGGAAACCGATTATTCATTAGATGTGCTTAGAGATGTTGAAGCTGGCAATATTGACATTAGCAAATCTTTGTCAGATTCAGTTGCTTTAGACTTAATTGAAACAAGCAAACTAATTGAAAATTCAAAAATTTTGAAAGAAGTAATTTTATATGATGTTTTAGAATATGAGAAAAAAGCCAAAGAAGCTTCAAACATCTTAGATAATGTTTTTATTGAATTGAATGTAAAAAGTAGAAATGATGATATAAAATTAAATGTAATGAAATCATATGTAAATACACACAATGAAAGATTACACGCAATAAAGAAAGAAATTAAGGAAACAAGAATTTTATAAAGAAAAATGAGCAATTGCTCATTTTTTTATTTACTTTATTAAAAAACTTATATTTAAAAGAACAAAAAATTATTTAAGAACTTTGCAAAACTCTTCAATTAGTAAATTTTAATTTATCCCATTTTATGGTTCAAAGCAAAGTAACACAACATGCAACTTTTTCAATTTTCACAACTCAACCAAATTTTATTTCTAAGAATTTTTTATTGTTTTAAAAACTTTTTTAAAAATTTTCCAGTTTCAGAAACAGGATTTTCTGAAATTTCTTCTGGAGTTCCAGTAGCAATAATCCTTCCACCGCCACTTCCACCTTCAGGTCCAAGATCAATTATGTAGTCTGCACATTTGATAACATCTAAATTGTGTTCAATAACAACAACAGTGTTGCCTGCATCAACAAGTCTGTTTAAAATGTCAATAAGTTTATGAACATCATAGGCATGTAGTCCTGTCGTTGGTTCATCAAGGACAAAAATTGTTTTTCCAGTTGAACGCTTGGCAAGTTCAGTTGCAAGTTTAACTCTTTGCGCTTCACCGCCAGAAAGTGTGGTTGCACTTTGTCCAAGTTTGATATAATCAAGTCCAACATCATGAAGTGTTTTGATTTTGTTAAAAATCTTTGGAATGTTCTTAAAGAATTCTAGTGCTTCTTCAACTGTCATTTCCAAAATGTCAGAAATGTTTTTACCTTTATATTTTACTTCCAAAGTTTCTCTGTTATATCTTGTTGCCTTGCAAACTTCGCAAGGCACATAAACATCTGGCAAAAAGTACATTTCAATTTTTTTGACACCATCACCTTCACAAGCCTCACATCTTCCACCACTAACATTAAAAGAAAATCTACCAGCTGCAAAACCTCTTTCTTTGGCATCAACAGTGCTTGCAAACAATTCACGAACAAGAGTAAAAATTCCTGTGTATGTTGCAGGATTGCTTCTTGGAGTTCTTCCAATAGGTTTTTGGTCAATTGAAATCACTTTGTCAATTTCTTCAAAGTTGACAATTTTTTTATAAGTTCCTTCTTCCATTTCACTTCTGTTAATTTTGTTTGAGAGTGCTGGATACAAAACTTCATTAACAAGGCTACTCTTTCCACTTCCAGAAACGCCTGTAACAACTGTAAAAAGTCCAATAGGAAAGTTTGCATCAACTGCCTGTAAATTGTTTTGTGAAGCTCCCTCAACCCTTATAAAGCCTCTCATGGCATTTCTGCGTTTTTCAGGAACAACAATTTTTCTAACACCACTTAAATATTGCCCAGTCATACTTTTTTTACAGTTCATAACATCTTGAAGCGAACCTGCAACAACAATTTCTCCGCCATGAACACCTGCCATTGGACCAACATCAACAATATAGTCCGCTGATCTAATTGTGTCCTCATCATGTTCAACAACAATAAGTGTGTTTCCAAGATTACGAAGCTTAACAAGAGTGTTTAAAAGTCTATCATTATCTTTTTGATGAAGTCCAATGCTTGGTTCGTCCAAAATGTACAAAACACCAACAAGTCCGCTACCTATTTGAGTTGCAAGCCTAATTCTTTGTGATTCACCACCGCTTAAACTTTCAGCGCTTCTTGAAAGTGTTAAATAATTCAAACCAACATCAAGCAAAAACTTAAGTCTTGCACAAACTTCTTTCAAAATGCTTTCAGCAATTTGAGAATCAGTCTTATCAAGTTTTAATTTTTGAAAAAAATCTAAGCATTCATTTATGCTCATGAAACAGACATCAGCAATGCTCTTTCCGTCAATAAGAATTGAAAGAACTTCTTTTTTTAACCTTGCACCATTACAAACTGGACAAGACTTACTTTTCATCAAACGAGAAATTTCATATTTCACAAATTCACTCGTAGATTCATGATATCTTCTCTGCAAGTTCGGAATAAGCCCTTCAAAAGGGATTGATCTTGTGTAGTCAAAAGTGCCTGAATATGATATGTCAACTTTTTCATTGTTTGTTCCATACAAAATTATGTTCAATGAATCTCTTGAAAGAGTGTTTACAGGTTCAGTCAGTGAAAAATTATATTTTTTTGCTAGTGCTTTAAAAGTTGACCTTGCAATTCCACCTGTTTCATAGTTCCAACCTGAAAGGTTAAACGCACCTTTCGAAATGGAAAGATAACTGTTTTTTAGAAGAATTCCTTCATCAATTTCTTCTGTAAATCCAAGACCACCGCAATTTGGACACGCCCCAAAAGGTGCATTGAAACTAAAAAGCCTAGGTGAAATTTCTTCAATCGAATAACCACAATCAGTGCAGGCATATTTTGTTGAATACACAAGCCTTTCTTCGCCGTGCAAAATAACAACTTTTCCTTCTGATTGTTTAAGTGCTGTTTCAACACTTTCAGTAAGCCTTGAACGAATTTCTTCATTGATAACAATTCTGTCAACAACAATATTTATTGTATGTTTTTTGTTTTTATCAAGATCAATATTTTCATCAAAAGTGTAGATGCTTCCATCAATTTCAACTCTAGAAAATCCACTTCTCTTAATGTGATCAAGAGTTTTTGCATGCGTTCCTTTGGTTTCTTTTTCAATTGGTGCAAGAATCATGATTTTTTCATCTTGACCAAGACTCAAAATTTGTTCAACAATTTGATCAATAGTTTGCTGAGAAATAAGCTTTTTGCAATTAGGACAATACGGCTTTCCAATTCTTGCAAACAAAAGTCTTAAATAATCAAAAATTTCAGTAACTGTTCCAACAGTGGAACGAGGATTGTGATTAGACGATTTTTGATCTATTGAAATTGCTGGAGAAAGCCCATCGATTCTTTCAACATCTGGTTTTGTGCTTTGTCCCAAAAACATTCTTGCATAAGAAGAAAGGCTTTCCATATATCGCCTTTGTCCTTCAGCAAAAATTGTGTCGAACGCAAGAGTACTCTTTCCACTTCCTGAAACACCAGAAAAAACAACAAGTTTGTTTCTTGGAATTTCCACACTTACATTTTTTAAGTTGTTTTCCTTTGCTCCAACAACCACAATTTTTTCATCTATCATCATTTTCTCCTCTTGTATGCTTTCTAATTATTAACCAAAAATCATCATTTTCATCAATTTTTTAGTGTTATTTTCTTTCTTAACTCACTTAATTGATCACGAATTTTTATTGCCGTTTCAAAATCTAACTGAGCTGAAGCAACTTTCATGAGCCCTTTAAGTTTTTCAATTTCAGCAGGTATATTTTTGTCGCTTATTTTACTTGCTGGTTTTGAAGAAATCGAAAGAGTGTTACCAATTGCTTTAACAATTGTTTTAGGGGTAATCCCATTATCAAGATTGTACTTGTTTTGAATTTCTCGTCTTCTATTAGTTTCTCTAATCGCGTTTTCCATGCTTTTTGTGATTGTGTCTGCAAACATAACAACTCTACCCTCAGAATTTCTTGCTGCACGCCCGATTGTCTGAATAAGAGCTCCTTCACTTCTTAAAAAGCCCTCTTTGTCTGCATCTAAAATTGCAACAAGTTTAACTTCTGGCAAATCAAGCCCTTCACGAAGCAAGTTGATTCCAACAATAACATCAAACTCGCCAGCTCTAAGTCCATTTATTATTTCAATTCTTTCAAGTGTTTCAATTTCACTGTGAAGCCATTTAACCTTTATACCCTTTTCTTGCAAATATTGAGAAACACCTTCAGCCATTTTTTTTGTGAGAGTTGTAACAAGAATTCTTCCACCAGAGCTCACAACCTTATTAATTTCAACCACAAGTTCATCAATTTGCCCTTTTGTTGGTCTAACTTCAATTTTGGGGTCTAGTAGGCCTGTAGGACGGATTATTTGTTCAACAATTTGCCCCGCCTTATTTTTTTCATAATCAGAGGGCGTTGCTGAAACAAACAAGGTTTGCTTAAGTTTTGAATTGAACTCAGCAAAATTTAAAGGACGATTATCATAAGCAGCTGGAAGCCTGAATCCAAAGTCAATAAGATTATTTTTTCGTGCTTTATCGCCATTAAACATTGCTCTTACTTGTGGCAATGTCATGTGACTTTCATCAATAATTGTCAAAAAGTTTTTAGGAAAATAATCTATAAGTGTGTATGGTGCTTCACCAGTTTTTCTACCGTCAAAGTACCTTGAATAGTTTTCAACACCATTACAATATCCAACCTCTCTCATAAGTTCAACATCGTAATTCACTCTTTCTTTAATTCGTTGAGCTTCAATAAGCTTGCCTTGTTCTTTGAATTCGGCTTCTCTCACAACTGCATCAGCAGAAATTTGTGCCAAAGTCCTTTTCATTTTTTCTGAATCCATAACATAATGCGTTGCAGGAAAAATTGTAACAAAGGATAGAATAGTCAAAACATTTCCAGTAATTGGGTCAAATTCAGCAATTCTGTCAATCTCATTTCCCCAAAATTCAACCCTTATCGCAATTTCACTTGAATAGCTAGGAAAAATGTCAAGAGTATCACCTTTAACTCTGAAAGTTGAACGATGAAAATCAATATCGGAACGATCATATTGAATTTCAACCAAAGCTCGCATAATTGAATTTCTATCTTTTTTATCACCCTTTCTAAGCGATATTCTCATATTTTCATATTCTTCAGGGTTTCCAAGTCCATAAATGCAAGAAACTGAGGCAACAACAATAACATCATCTCTTTCTATAAGAGCTGAAGTGGCACTGTTTCTAAGCTTGTCAATTTCATCATTAATTGCCATGTCTTTTTCAATAAAAGTATCAGATGAAACAATGTATGCTTCAGGCTGATAATAATCATAATAAGAAACAAAAAATTCAACACGATTATTTGGAAAAAATTCTCTTAATTCATTACATAATTGTGCTGCAAGAATTTTGTTGTGAGCAATAACAAGAGTAGGCACTTTCATTTGCTGAATAACATTTGCCATAGTAAAAGTTTTTCCGCTTCCAGTTACTCCAAGCAAAACTTGACTTTGAAGGCCATCAGAAAAACCCTCAACAATTTTTTGAATTGCTTCGGGTTGGTCGCCCATTGGCTTGAATGGAGAAACCAAAGAAAATTCATGCTTTTCTTTTTCAAATAAAGAGTTCAAGTTCAAATTTGCCATTTTTGCCTCACCTAGTATAGTAACAAATATTTGCTTTTTAATCAATAAATACATATAAAATTTGCACATTGTCAAAAATTTGTTTCTGAATAAAATAAAATTTATTGACTTTTAACAGTATGATTAAAGTTAATTAAAACAATAATTTTGAATTTATAAACAAGCTTCTAAAATCTAAAAAATTTTACCGCTAAATATTTTTTTTAAGATAATTGTAACAGCAAAACTTAACACAGCAAGCAAAATTGTTCTTACAACAATTAAAAAAACTCGTCTTTTCTCCCTTTTTATGTCAGCATTAAAATTCTTACCTTTTTTCAAAATTTCAACGAAGACATATTTTTCATTTTTACCTTTTGTAATAGTTGCATCAATAAGGTCTTGTTTAAATAGGGTTAAAAATGTATTTTGCATCAAATTCTCATCGAAAACGCCATTTTTGTTTGTGAAAAGTTCGGCAAAACAAGAAAAAGGTATGAGAGCTTTTGATTTTTCCCCACATAACTTGTCAGATAAAAGCATGAGTTTTTTTTCAATTTTTGTAAGCATATTTTTCCTATTCTTCAAGTTTTTTCTTAAATAAGTTAACAAAAGAATCTAGAATTTAACCAAATCATTTTTGTAGCTTAAATATATTTTTGCTGTTTAACTCGTTAATTATTCTCATTTTGATAATTAACAAACAGTTTAACAACACTTGCTATTTAACTCAAAATAAAATAATTATTTAACACAACTTAATATTTTGATTATGTATTTTGGAATAAAGTTTTTGTTGAAAATTTTTCTAAAAATACTATTAAAAATTATTTAATCCAAACATAAGTAAACACAAAAAAGTAGCTAAAAAACATAATACAAAAATGATTATCAAACATGATATTGGCAGAGTTGCTTTAATCATTTGTGCTTTTTTAATTTTTTTTTCGTTTTTCTTTTGTTCAAGATACAACCACCCTTTTGGCAAAACCAAAATACATATAACTTTTTCATCCATGATTTTGATATCCAAAAATTCTAGGCTAGACAAAAAATTTATAACTGAATGCAAACCGTCAATATCCATAGGATTTTTTTTTGGTAACATATCAAAAATGTCTTCATTTTGGATTACAGAAAAAGTTGAGCCTTCACACTCTTTTGAAACAATTGAAAACACTCTTTCTGTCTGTTTGTCTAGCATAGTAAATTATTATCAATTTTGGTTTGTTTGAAACATTGGCAATTATGTTTTGTTAAATCATTGCAATTTGTTTTTTAGTGACTAAAATATATTGCATTTTTAAATAACATTCAATCATTGCGTTTTTAAATAATAAAATATCAATTCAACCTAAAATACCATACTAATAAATATTAAAAATTCAAATTTAATTTATGTATTAGTTACATGTGATACTAACAAATAATGAAATTTTGATGTTTGTAATTTTATTTATGTATTAGTTACATATGATACTCCAAAAAAAAGAAATTTGATATTTGTGATTTAATTTATGTGATTTAGTTGCAATCAATATTTATTCACTTAAAATTGTTAATCAAAAAAAAGCACTAACTAAAGTGCTTTTTTAAAAGTTAAATTGATTTTTTAGTTTTGCTTTTAGATACCGCAAAGTATGTAATAACTCCACCAAGAACAAGAAGTGATACAACAATTAGGAATGGAGTCCAGAAATCGTCACCAACAATGTTTCCTGTGTTTTCAGTTTCATTAACAGTGAATGAATGGTATTGAGTTGCTGTGTTACCAGCATTGTCACGAATTTCATATTGAACTCTATAATTACCAACTGTTTCAATGTTATACTCAAATCCAGTAATGTTACCTTCACCATCTTTAAGATTATTTACAATTTCTTTACTAGTAGACAAGTTTGTAACAGTTACTTTAAGATATTCAATTACAGGTGCATTTTTTAAATCATTGTCTTTGTCATCGTCCATAGAGATATTTGTTAAATCAACTCTAAATTTGCTTCCAAGTTTAACTGTGGTAGGAAGATTTACATCTTCATTTTCAATTTCAAGTACTGGATTAATTGTGTCCCCAACTTTGATTGTATATTCTTTTGTTGTTTCATGTCCAAGAATATCTTTTGCACTATAACGAATTGTATAAACACCATTTTGTGCAAATACACGATTAAATTTAGAATCTTCATCGTTGTAATAAATAACTTCACCATCAAGAATTGAAGTTCTCAAAATTTCAATTTTGAGAGAACTTTCATCAATTCCAACCCCGTAAGCAACCCAATTTGGGTCAGAAACTGTTGGAGCAGAGAAAGAATCACTTGCTGAGAATTTTGGAATTTCATATGATGCTCCTTTTTCAAGAACATCTGGGAATGAGCCGTTAACTGTGATTGTTGGAGCTTTTGTATCAGTTACAACAATTGTGTATGTTTGAGTGAATGTTTGAACAATTGCACCTTCAATATCTTCAGAAACATTGTAGGCAATTTTGTATGTTCCTGTGTCTGATGGAATAAACTTTTCTTGATCAAGCTCAGCATTTCCACCAGCAATTTTTGTAACTGTATAAATAGGTTCTTCAACTTCTACGCCATTTGAAGAAACAACTTTTGGAACAGGCATTTCAATTTTTTCACCAAGTTCCATTTTTTGATCAATGAAAGCTGTTGGCAAAGAAGAAAGTGTGATGCTTGAACTAATTGTTTTTGCAACAGTTAATGAATATGCTTTTGCTGTGATGTTGTTTCCAGCATCGGTAGCAACAAATGTAATTGAATATTCGCCAAACAATGTTGCTTGGAATTCACCTTTTGTAAGAGTAATTGTGTTATTAGCAAAATCTCTTGTTACATTTTGATTTGCAACAGAGAATGTTTCTCCTGTTGAAACATGAACAACAAATGCTTTAATGTTTGTGTGAGTTACAACATTATCTGTAAATGTTATTGTTGGAAGAACAACTTTGTCATCTTGAGAAATTTTAGTTTCTTCAAAACTTGAATTTGTGATGTCAATGCTTGTAAATGTTGGAGCAACGGCATCTTCAATGTTTACAATGTTAACTGTTTTAACAAGAAGTCCTTGATTTCCACTATCATCTGTTGACACAACATAAACAAACAACTTTTTGCCTGCTGTTTCTGTGAGAGCAACATTAATTTCATAATGAGATTTATCATCTTCATCAACTACAACTAAAGGAGCTGAAAGTCCAAGAATACTTGCAATGTCTGCACTTGTTTTTGCAGTCGTGCCAACTTCATAGAATGTTTCAAGTTTTGTTCTTGCATCAATAACTGTTCCGCTTGCATTTTTATCTTCAGCTGTTGGAAGAGCAAAGTTTACAACTGCACCGGGTTTAACTGATGAAGGAAGTGCTGTTGAGAATGTGATTGCTGGAGCAAGATTATCAATAAATGCAACTGTTGAAACAGAAAGTGGAAAATTAATTGAGTTTGCTGTGTTAGCTGCATCTTTAACTTCATAATAAACTGTGTAATTTGCTGCCAAAATTTCAGTTGCACAAACAACTTCATCAGCTGCTGCAACATAATCTTCAGGAGCATTAACAACAACTTTTTTGTTTGCACTGAAAACTGAACCAGTAACGCTTGGATCATAAGAATCCAAAACAATTTTTTCATAAGTTGAGCTATTGATTAAATAACGAGTATATTTGAGTTGTTTAACATCTTTAATTGAATTATCACTGCCATATATAGCTGGGAAAGTGATTTTTTCAATTTCGCTTCCATTGCTTGGAAGAGCCCAAGTTGCTTCAGTAATAGAGTCTTCATCAACAATTCCATTTTCTGGAACAGTGTATGGAAGAGCAATGTGTGGAACAGCTTTTTGAGTGTCTGAAACAAGAGAAATATCCCAATTTACTATTGTTGCAGTGTGTCCAAAGAAATCTTTTACTGTGTATTGAGCATAGTAATCTCCTACTTCAGTTGGAGTAAACACATTCTCGTCCGTTAGCATTTCGCTTGTAACATCAACTGTTACAGTGCCACGCTTAAAAATTTTGATTGTGTAATAAGTGTCAATATTTTTATTTGTATTTTTGTTTACACCTTGAACAGCTGGAAGAGTTTTTTCAATTCCAATAATTGCTGTTGTTGGGAATGTGGTTTTGAAACTGTAACCAAGTTCAAAGTCTGTTTCATAATTGGCAATAACTTCGATTGTTTTTGTTGTTGTAGCAATCTCTCTTCCACCAACATTGTAAGAATAACGAATTGTATAAGTTCCAGAAGTAACTGATGTAGGAATTGTGAATTGTCTTTTTCCATCAACAGTTTCAAGAGTAAGAGGAGCATCTGTTCCTTTTTTAACAACGATATCGCAAACTGCACCTTCAATTTCTTCACCATCAGCATCTAAAACTGTTGGTTCTGGAAGAATAATTGCCTTGTTTACTTCAGAATTATAAGTTTCTGGAATAATGCAAGAATCATTTTCATCAAAAGAAAGTGAAGCTGTTTCTCCAGTAACTGAAATTTTCATTTCTTTAATTGTGGTCGTTACTCCACTTAAAACATTAATAAGCGAATAAGTAACAGTGTAATCACCAATTTTTGATGCAGTGAAACAACCAGCAAAATTTTCTTTTTCTGTTAATGTAACAACATGACCTTGAGGATCTGTAACAACAACAGTAACATTTTCGCCACTGTCGCCATTTACAATTGTTGCATTTGGCACATCAACAACAGGAAATCCTTCATTGCTGTCAATTTTTACAGTAGTTGGAAAATTCTTAACAGAAATTTCTTTTCCTGTTGAATACACGACACCAGGATCTGCATATGATGTAAAAATTTTAGAAATTTGTGCAATTCCGAAAGACCAGCAAAGCGAAAACGCCATAACAAGTCCCATAATCTTAGTTAAAAATTTCTTTTGAGTTTTCTTCATTTCGATGCTCCTAAACATTGTTATAAAATAAATTTTGAGTTCAACTCTTGCATTTTATAACATAGATTTTTATTTGTCAATCAAAATACCTTTAAATAACTTAAAATATTTGAGATTGACATCCAAAACATTCTAAGGCTGATTAAAATAAGTTTTTGAAATTTTCAACGCCAAAATAAATGTTTGCAAGTATGTTGTGCAAAGCAAAAATTGATATGCTATCGAATTTTATCAAGTTTTGTCATTTTTGTGATATTTTTTAGCAAATTCAAAAATAACATAAATTTCTTTTTATTTTAATTCCAAAATATCACCTGCTATTATTAATTATCATTAATTTTTCTTTGAATTTTTGCACTTAAATTTTTCAGTTTTTTCACATTTTTATTTTTTTTGTGTACAAGATTTTGCTTCTTCAAAATATATCTAGTAACATTTTTTATCAAGAACCCATAAGATGAAAATGTGCCAATAAAAACGCTGTTTACTCTTTGTTTTTAGTTAGGCATCACACAAAAGAAATTTCAATATACAAAAGACAAAAAGATTTACATATTTTTTTCCAAGTAAAATTTTTTTAAGGAGGCATAACCTATGGGTATGTTTGGTGGCTTCGGTGGCGGATTTGGCGGTGGTGGAGGAGGCTGTGATTGTTGTTTCTTAATAATCATTCTCTTGCTTCTTTGCTGCTGCGGCTGTGGCGGAGGTAGTGGCATGGGACAAGGATGCGACATTTGTTGCATACTTCCTATCTTACTTATTCTTTGCTGCTGCTGTGGTGGAAACACAAATCACTGCAAACAGTAATATGCCAAAAAGAGATGGATTTTCCATCTTGAACAAAAAGAAGATGGTAACCCCATCTTCTTTTTAAAACAATTATGTGAAAACTATATGAAATCTTTTGTTGAAACAAAAATATTTTTTAATTTAACTAAAACAATAAGTAAAAATGATTAAAATTAAGATTTAAACTTAAATATAAGACAAAAAATTTAAAAACAAAAGAAAAATTTAAAATATTGAATCTTATATTTATTTAACAATAAAACATAAAGAACATTTTTTTATATTTAACACCAAATATGTGCTTGCTCATTTTTTATCAAGTTTAGATTTATTCATTCCAAAGAAGTTGAACAATTTTTCCTTTTAAAACATCAATTCCAATATTGTTTTTTGCACTAATAAAAACTTCATTATCTTTTCTTGCTGGCAAAGAAGCAACAGCATCAGTTTTGTTGATTGCAACAATAACGGGAATGTTGCTTGCTCCAAGATTAATCAAAACATTGTCAACCACTTCCATTTGCTTTTGGTATTCAGGATTGGAAATGTCAACAACATGAACAATAACATCTGCCATAACACTCTCTTCAAGAGTTGAAGCAAAAGCTTTTATAAATTCATGTGGAAGTTTGTTTATAAATCCAACAGTGTCAGTGATTACAACTTGTTTTCCTTCGTCAAGATAAAGACTTCTTGTTGTTGTGTCAAGAGTTGCAAACAGTTTGTCATCAGCATATATTCCTGCCTTTGTTATGCAGTTAAACAAGGTGCTTTTTCCTGCATTTGTGTAACCAACAATCGCAACTTTTTTTACACCACTTTCAATTCTTGCTTTTCTTCTAATTTTTCTTTGTGCATCTAATTTTTCAATTTCTTTTTCAAGCTTAGCAATGTTGTCTTTAACAACCCTACGATTGACTTCAAGTTTTGTTTCCCCAGGTCCACGCATTCCAACACCGCCACCATATCTTCCGCCTTCACCACCGCCGAAAGAACCAAGACGAGGCATTCTGTATTTAAGCTGAGCAAGTTCAACTTGCATTTTACCTTCATTTGAAGTTGCACGCATGGCAAAAATATCTAGTATCAAAGTTGAGCGATCAATCACTTTTACTTTAACCAAGTCAGAGATGTTTCTTGTTTGACTACCCGACAATTCGTCATCAAAAATGACAACATCTGCACCAGTATCCTCAACCATTTGAGCAAGTTCTTGAATTTTGCCTTGACCCATAAATGTTGCTGGAACAATATCCTTTATTCTTTGAAACATTTTGCCAACAACTTTGACTCCAGCGGTTTCAGCAAGCCTTTCAAGCTCAACCACACTGCTTTCTTGTTCCTTTTGAGAATCAAAGCTTGCACACATAAGTATTGCTTTTTCAGTTTCAATTTTTGTTTCTTTTAAATTTTTCATACTCTCCTTTAACACTTTAACCCCTATTCAATGAGCCAAAGCATTTAATTTTTTCTTTTATTCGGATTTTCATTTGTTCTTTTGCAGGCTTAAAAATTTTTCTAACATCAAAAACTTTTGGATTTTCAAAAAGAAATTTTCTAATGCTAGCTGTGTATGCAATTCTAAGATCACTGTCAACATTGATTTTACAAATATTGTGAAATCTTGATGCTTTTTCCAAGATTTCATATGGGACGCCTTTTGCCCCTTCCATTTGTCCACCAAATTTGTTCAGCATTTCAACATCAAAAGAATCAATACTACTTGAACCATGCAAAACTAGTGGAAAGTTAGGTAAAAGGTTTTCAATTTTTTCAAGCACATCAAAAGCGAGCCTTGGTTCATGAGAGAATTTAAAAGCTCCGTGGCTTGTTCCAATTGCAACTGCAAGACTATCAACTCCAGTTTCCAAAACAAACTTTTTTGCTTCAAGGGGGTCAGTGTAAAAAGAATTACTTTCAGAAACATTAACTTTATCTTCTATGCCAGCTAACCTTCCCAGTTCACCTTCAACACAAACATTAAATTTTTTTGCATAAAGAACAACACTTTTAGTCAATTTGACATTTTCTTCAAAAGGTAAACCACTTGCATCAATCATAACAGAATCAAAACCAGCATCAATACATTTTTTACAAACTTCAAAGCTTGAGCCATGATCAAGGTGCAAAACAACTGGAACATGAGAATTTTTTTTTGAAGCAGAAACAAGATTAATCACATATTCCATTCCCATGTATTCAATGGCACTTTCACTAACAGCAACAATTACTGGTGAAGAAGAATCGTTTGCGGATTCAACAATCGCTTTAAGACTTTCCATATTAACAAAATTAAACGCACCAATGGCGAATTTTTCTTTTATTGCCTTTGAATAAACATGTTTCAAATCTGTTCTTTCCATATCATACTCCATAATCATAATTATTTTAACACAACTATATATAAAAGCAAAATATATTGTTGGTTAAAATGTTGTTTTAATTTTTAATATGAAGATTATTTAAAAATTATATTTAACCCAAACTAGTTTGATTAATGTCATGATTGATTGAAAACTTGATTTAGATAGTGATAAACTAGCAAAAAAAGGAGCATAAAAATGCTATTTAATGAACCAAGTGAGCAGTCAAAAATTCAACAATCAAAAATTGATGAGCTTGAAAGAAGAGTTAGCTATGCTTCAAAATTAGCTGAAAAGACCAAAGAGTTTATTGATATTTTTTCCGTTAATTTTGATTACTCAAAAATAAAAATTGATGTATTAGCCATGCAAACCACAATAGATGGTTTGGTTTCTAATTTTAATAATTTTGTATCAACAACAAATGCAAGCCTTGGTGAAGTAGACACAAAAATTTTAGCAATGCAAATTGAAATTTTAAACACTGTAAACGGATACATTTCTGCCATTCAAGAATCCATGCCACAGCTTGTTATCAGCAGGTGGACAAAAGCTAATACTTTAATAAAAATTTAAAGTGCAATTTTTAAGAAAAAAAAATTTAATTATTTATTTCCCATACTTAAACAAATTAAAAATATAGATAATTAAATTGTACTATCAAAAAAAATGAACAAATGCAAAATTTGTTCATTAGCAAAACAAAAATATATAAAAATCAATTTGCTTTAGAAACTAACAAAATTAATATTTTTTACCAAATTTATTTTTGCTGTATCTATCAAATTTTTGATGCGAAAAACTTGCATCATTTTTTTTATAAGAACTTTCCTTTTTGTTTTTTTCAGAGTTTAAAACTCTTCCAACAATTTCTTGGTTTTCTTTTTTTCTCCATTGCAAAAGTGCTTTTTGAATTTGCTTGTCTTTTGATGATTTTGCAACGAATATAGGCTCTAATGTGTCAGGATTTAAACCAGTATAAAATTCGCAAGTGGATTTTGTTGATGGTGTTGGATAAAAGTCTTGCACTTGTTCAGGACAATATCCAATGCTTTTAAGATATTTTGTGAGCTCAACTGCATCTTCAGTTGTGCAACAAGGGTGAGAAGAAATGAAATATGGAACTAAAAATTGTTTTAAGTGAAGTTCTTTATTTTTTTGCTCAAAGCGTTTTGCAAATTCAAAATACATTTTTGGGTCAGGTTTATTCATGTTTTTTAGGACACCCTTACTAACATGTTCTGGTGCAATTTTCAGTTGCCCGCTTATATGGTATTTGCAAAGTTCATTAAAGAAAGATGGATCTTTGTCCATTTGTACATAGTCAAATCTTACACCGCTTCTAACAAAAACCTTTTTAACACCTTTAACTTGCCTAACTGCTCTTAGGACATCTAAATATTTTTCATGTGAAACTCGCAAATTTTTACAAGGAGTTGAG
The DNA here is from genome assembly GCA_041670165.1 of Clostridia bacterium. Lineage (GTDB taxonomy): Bacteria > Bacillota > Clostridia > Christensenellales > UBA1242 > JBAXZR01. Next base: position 2,931 of record JBAXZR010000011.1, on the reverse strand, counting down.
CCAATGCATTGTCTATTTTTACACATACCATTTTTCAATTGATTTTCACAACTAGGCTGATAAAAGTTTGCACTAGGTCCGCCAACATCGTGAATGTAGCCTTTAAATTCTGGCATTGATGCAATTTTTTCTGCTTCAGCAACAATATTTTCCTTGCTTCTAGATTGAATTGCTCTGCCTTGATGGAAATTGATTGCACAAAAAGAACAACCACCAAAACAACCTTTGTGGCTATTGATTGAAAATTGAATTTCCGTTATGGCAGGAACTCCCATTTTGTAAACTGGGTGGGCTCGTCTTTCATATGGCAAAGATGCAACATAATCCATTTCTTTTTCTGTTAGTGGAAGAGCGGGTAAATTTTGCAAAGCATAAACGCCTTTCGATTGTTCTTGCACAAGAACACTTGCATTTCTCCCGTCTGTGTTTTTACTTTCCAAATTAAAAGCTTTGCAATATGCAATTTTATCTTTTGAAATTTCATCAAAAGATGGAAGAATTTCAGCTTCAATAGAAGAAATATCGTCAGTAAGAACGGCTGTTCCTCTAATATTTTTCATTTTGGAAATTGGCACATTTTTTTCTGACAAACGCAAAATTTCAAATAGTGGTGCTTCACCCATTCCATAAATGAGCAAGTCTGCACCTGTTGTTACCAAAATGCTTGGGAAAACTCTGTCTGCCCAATAATCATAATGAGCAAATCTTCTCAAACTACCCTCAATTCCACCAATAACAATCGGAATTTCTTTTCCAAATAATCTTCTTAAGTTTTGACAATACACATTAAGAGCTCTGTCAGGTCTTTTTCCTGCAACTCCACCTTCGCTATAATCATCAGTTGAACGGCGTCTTTTAGCCGCTGTATAGTTGTTTACCATACTGTCAACAACTCCACTTCCAACCATAAATCCAAGCCTTGGAGTTCCAAGTTTTTTGTAATCAGCATCGCACATTGGTTGAGCAATAATACCCACACTAAAACCCTTATTTTCAATTATTCTTGCAATAACAGCCGTGCCAAAAGATGGGTGGTCAACATAGGCATCACCTGAAATATAAACAAAATCGAGCTCAGAAATTCCCCTTTCTTCAAGGTCTTCTCTACATATTGGTAAAAATGCCATTTTTTGTCCTTTAATTTGAACTATATTCAATTATTTTTAATTTTCAATCTTCTAAAAAATAATTTTTAAAAAATTTTAATTTTTCAAAACCATTTAAATTATACCACATTTTTTCTTCAATTAATATTTTCTCATAATATTGTTAGATACTTGTAATAAATCAAACTTAATAATTTGTTAAAAATGTATACTTAAAACTTTTCCATTTATAAATGTATACTTAAAACCTTAACTCTTTTAAAATCCATCAATATAATTTTTTTTCTTCTCCAATTGTAGTAATTTCCCCATGTCCTGCTATTACAATCAAATCATTAGGTAAAGAAAGTAATTTTGAAATGCTTTTTTCAATTTCTTCTTGATTTCCTGTTGGCAAATCAGTTCTTCCCTGTCCACCTTTAAAAAGTGTGTCTCCTGAAATAAGTATTGAACCATCATATTCAACACCCGTTGTTTCACTTTCAAACAAAAAATCATTTCCTTTATAAACAAAAGGGGCTTCTCTTGGATTAATTAAATAACTTACACTGCAGTTCGTATGCCCTGAAGTTCTAAATATCTTGATTTCAAAATTTTCAAAAGACAAAATTTGCTCATCTTCAATGAAACTGAAACAGTCTTCAGAAAGCATTGAAACAATTTTTTTCTCATATTTTGTTCGTATCGAGTTGTCTTTAATTTTTTGATATGCTTCAAAAGTTAAATAGCATTTGCAATTTTGATTATTAATAATTTCATCAAGTGTTTGAAAATGATCCCAATGCCCATGAGTAAGCAAAACTGCCAAAACATCACGCCCAGCAATTTTGTCTTGCAATTTTTCCTTGCTTGCACTTGGATCAATCAGAATAACTGATTTTTCGTTTCCAATCAAAATATTATTTGTCCTGAGCAAAGTTCCATGAACAATTTCAACTTTCATTTATATTTCACCATTTCTGAAAAGACCTAAAGTGTTTTCTCTGTTAAGAGCAACAAATCCCCAACCAGCTGCACCAGCATTTGTAAGCTCTGTTACAAGATCTGAAAAAGTATAATTTAATATGATTTCAAGTCCAGGTACTGAACTGCCTGTTGTGTTCAGAAAAGTAAACAAAGCTTCGAGTTCAGATTGACTTGTTATGTTGCAATCTTTTGTACCATCAGTTGACATTGCAGAATAATCTCTCATCATGTAATCATAAATATTAAAGGTTGTTGTGCAAGCAGGATTATACATTCTTGCATTGGCAGTACGAGTGTACATTGAATTTTCTGCAGCCACAATGTCTGTAACCAAAAAGTATGAGTGTGTCAAAATTTCTTTTTTAGCTTGAGTTTCTGAATCAATAATAATTAAAACATTATCAAAGGTAATATCAAGGAAGAACCAGTTTTTAACGGTTTCCCCAGGAACAACAATGTTAACTTTGTTCCATGCATGTCCTCCACCATTATATTCCCCAGTAACCTTGATTGCTTCAATGCCCTCAATTCTACACATAACAACAAATGCTTTGGAGAAAGCATCGCACACAGGAAGACGCTTGCTAGGTGTAAGGAACAATCCTTCCAAATAAAAGCAATTATGCTCAGTTATAGTAGGATCAGAACTACTGTCTTCATATGTTTCATAATCATAATATCCATAGTACATAAGCCAGTCATAAATTGCTAAAACTTTTTCATACTCTGTCATGCTGTCAGTAATGATTTCTCTTAAAATTTGTTTGATATTATTGTAACAAGTTTGAGCATTTATCATCTTTGAATTATCTGTACCAAATTTTGGTTTTGCTCCGCCTTCCATAATTAAGAACAAATG
>JBAXZR010000010.1:0-36856 GCA_041670165.1 Clostridia bacterium | reverse complement strand
GTGTTGTTGATTTGTGTTCAGGAAGCGGAATTGTTGGAATTTTGGTTGCACATAAAACTAAATGCAAAAAAGTTGTTTGTGTTGAGATTCAAGAAAAGCTTGCTCTTTTAAGCCAAAAAACAATTAACTATATAAACAAGACTAGTCAAATTTCGGTTCTTAATGACACGGTGCAATCAGTCCCAAATTACATTGAAAATGGAAGTGTGAATGTTGTTGTTTGCAACCCTCCTTACAAAAGAATTGATGCCAGCATGCCTAACAAGAACAATGAAATTGCAATTGCTAGACACGAATTGTTTGTTAATTTAAAAGAAATTATTTGCGTTTCTGAAAAGCTTTTGAAATTTGGTGGAAAGTTTTATGTTTGTAATGACGCGTCAAGATTGGCGGAACTTGTTAATCTTCTTAAAGAAAAAAAACTTGAACCCAAAAGAATGTTTTTTACATATCCAAGTTTAACAAAAAACGCAAGTATTGTTTTTGTTGAAGCAATTAAAGGTGGAAAAGAAGGAGTCGTTATTATGCCTCCAATTGTTTCCAATGATTCTAGTGGCGAATATTTGCCCACCATTCAAAAACTTTTTAAAGGAGAAGAAATATGATATATTTTGTGGCAACTCCAATAGGAAATCTTTCTGACATCTCTTTTAGAGCCATTGAAACACTCAAGAATGTGGATATTATTGCTTGTGAAGATACTCGAAATTCACTTAAGTTGCTTCAACACTATGAAATCAATAAGCCACTAATTGCTCATCATAAACATAATGAAAAGAGTTCAACTGAAGGCATTTTGGAACTTAACAGACAAGGCAAAAACATTGCAATCATTTCTGACGGTGGCATGCCTCTTATTTCTGACCCTGGGGAAACTCTTGCCGTAAGGCTAAAAGAAGAAAAAATTCCTTTTTCTGTTGTACCAGGGGCAAATGCAGGACTTTGTGCTTTGATTCTTTCAGGTTTGCCATCATTCAGATTTGCTTTTATTGGTTTTTTGCCTGAAAAGCAAAAAGAAAAAATTGAAGTGCTTGAGGAACATAAAAGACTTAAAGGCTCTCTTATTTTTCACATTTCTCCACACAATATTGAAAAAGATTTATTAATTATTTTTAAGCAGCTTGGAGCAAGAAAAGCTTGTCTTGTGAAAGAAATTTCAAAAATCTATGAACAAGCAACAAGTTTTGTGCTTGGCGACAAAATTGAAATAAATGAAAAAGGTGAGTTCGTTTTGGTCGTTGAAGGATTTAAAGAAGAGTCAACTAATGGATTAAATATGGAAGAAGAATATATTAACTTAATTAAATGTGGAATTGACAAAAATGAAGCAATCAAAATGATTGCTCAAAAATTCGGTGTCAAAAAGAATGAAGTTTATCAAATTGCAATTTCAATTAAAATATAATTTAATATTACAAAATGTTTGAAGAAATTTTTAATTGTGGTATACTAAAATAAATATGATGATGAAAAAACTTGCTCTTATTTTTGTTATTTCCGCTATGCTTTTTGCTAGTGTGTTTTTTCCTTTACCTTTTTTTCAAATCGAGAGCTTGCAAGCTTCTAGTAGCCTTGTTTATGTTGCACTTGGTGATTCAATTTCAAGCGGATATATGCTTGACAATTCGCAAATTAATCCATTTTGTGAAAGCATTCAAGAAAGGCTTGAACTTGGTTTTGGAACTACCACCTTATATAATGAAGCAGTTGACGGATTCAATTCAAGCGAACTATTGACATATTTAAACAACTCTCAAATTCAATCCAAACTTGCAATTGCTGATGTCATCACAATCAGTGTGGGACTAGATGATATTTTGACGGATTTTTTAACAAATTATAGTTCTTTTGTAAACAATTCAATGGCTGAAGAAGATTTTCGTTTGCCATTGCAGTTGGCGACGGATAATTTTTCTTTCAACTTAAGCAAAATTGTAAGCAAGGTAAGTTCATTAACAAAATCTTCAGTAAAAATTTCCATTTTAAATGTTTTCAATCCTTATAAAGGACTTGCAAACAAAAATCTTGGTTCAATTTTTGAAGAATATGTTGTTATGATTAACAATTTAATTAGCAATATTAGTAACTTAAAATTTGAAATTATTGATATTAAAGCTGGTTTTGATTTGCTCAGTCTTGAAGAACATCAACTTCTTTTTAGTAATGTTCTTCCCGCTTACACCTTAAACAACAACGGACAAACACAAGTTTATGAAATTTCATACACAAACATGGAAGTACTTAATGGTTCTTTTCAATTTGTTCTTTCATTAGCACACAGTGGAGAGCTTATTCAAACATACGCTAGCACAAGCGATATTTTGTTCTCGCTCTCAAGCTCACAAATTATTTCTGCAGGAACTGTTGTTTCTTGGTATGTGAATAATGCACTTGTACTATCACAGGCTGACGCATTAACTTACACATATTCGCCGTCAGCTGAAGGTACTTTTGTTGTCAAGGCTAGTGTTGGATCAGATTTTACTTCGGAAATTGTGACAGTTTCATATGAGGAATTAACAAGTTTGTCAATGACATTTGACGGCATTCTGTATCAAAACTTGGGCAATTTGAGTCCAATCACTTTCAGTGCAATTTTGCCTAGCGGTTGTGATCCAAACACTGTTATAAACTGGTACATAAATTCAGCTCTTACTGAAGCTAATGAACAAGGCGATTTGGTTTTTGAACCAAGTGAAGTTGGAGAATTTGTTGTTAGGGTTGAATCACCAACTTGCTTTGAAGAAAAAACAATTACAATTGCATATGCACCAATTTCTGATTTTGAATTTACTCACACTGGAAATCTAAATCAGGTGCTAGGTTCACTTTCAGAAATAATTTTTGCAGTTAATTTTTCTGAAAACTGCAATCCTAACATTCAAATTGAATGGTCTGTTAACGATGAAGTGCAAGAAAATGTTTTAAGCAATTTCACTTTCACTCCAGCAAGTGTTGGCTCTTATGAAATAAAAGCAAAAATTGGTGAAGTAATAAAAATTAAAACAGCAAAAATTTCCTATGCAACAATAACAGATTTCATGCTTGTTAGTGAAGGCGAACTTGTTCAACAACTTGGTTCAACAGAAGCTGTTGTTTTTGCTCTTCAATTGCCAAGTTTTGCTGATCCCAGCACCACGGCAGAATGGAGCATAAATGGTTATGTTCAATCACAAATGTCAAACACACTTTCAATCACACCATCAGTTGTTGGGGATTATGTTATCGAAGCAAAAATAGGTGAAATTACAAAAAGTGAAACAATTGAATTAACTTATGTGCCAATTGTGTTGTCAGGACAAAATCTAACATATAACGGAAGTCAAACTCAATATTTACAAGATTTGCAACCTGTTATGTTCACAATTGAAGTGGGTGATTATTCAAATGCTTCAGAAATTAAATGGTATGTTAACAATGTTCTTGTGCAAACGACAGGCAACACTTTTTGGTTCGTTCCAGAAGAAGTTGGACGATTTTTAGTTGTTGCAAAATTAGGTAGTGGAGAAAGTTGTAATCCAGTCATTGTTTCAGTTTTTGCTGAGGGTGGCACAACGGTTAATTTGTATGGCACAATTTTCTTTGCACTTTCTGGTTTAACAATTTTGTTGTTTTTAATAATCATTTTGACAAGATTAAGAAAAAGACCAACCATAATTTGATGTAAGAAATATAAAACAATTTCAAACGGTTAAAAAAAATGATGGAAGCAAATTCTGTCATTTTTTTAAAAAATTATGTTTTATACATGATTTTCTGGGGAAATAATAATTATTTTTATAAATAAATTTTTTTGCAATAAAAAATCAAAAAATTTGCTAACATTCTAAAAGCATTTAATATGCTTTTTAAAAAAGCTTTTGAAATTTAGTATAATTGTTGTATAATCAAAAAGTGATTATTGAAGGAACTGTTGAAGAAATTATTTTTAGAGCAGAAGACACGGGGTTTACTGTTGGAGTTGTTGAACACAATGGAGAATACTCTTCTTTTGTTGGAAAAATGATTCCGCTTCATATTGGCGAAATGGTTAAACTTGAAGGAAAATTTGTTACAAACCAAAAATTTGGAGAACAATTTGCTTGTGATACTGTTCAAAAAATCACACCTAAAACAAGCGAAAGTATATATAGATATTTGTCTAGTGGTTTAATCAAGGGTGTTGGTCCAAAAACAGCAGAACTTATTGTTAACAAATTTAAGGAAAAATCTCTTGAAGTTTTGGAAAACGCACCACTTAGACTTGCGGAAATTAAAGGCATTTCAATTGCAAAAGCAAATCAGATTGGCGAACAATTTTTTGAACTTAAAAATGTGCAAAATGTCATAATGTTCTTGCAAGGATTTGAAATCACAATCAATAGAGCACTTAAGATATATGAAAAATATGGTGCAAAAACCATTGAGAAAATGCAGTCAAATCCATACATTTTGGTTGAAGATATTGAAGGTATTGGTTTCAATACCGCAGACAAAATTGCTGTCAAAATGGGCATTGAAGAAACGAGCAGTTTCAGATTTAGAGCGGGAATTTTGCACATTTTGCAAGAAGCCAGCGAAAAAAATGGACACACATTTTTGCCCAAAGAGATGCTTCTTGCTTTAACTGCAAATCTTCTTGGTCTTGATCAAGAATCCATTTCCAAGTCACTTGAAGGTGTTCTTGAAAGCATGTCGCTTGACAATGTCATAAAAGTTTTTTGGAGCAGTGAATATGAAATTGTTATGCTGGCAAAATTTTTCTATACTGAAAATTCAGTTGCAACAAAACTTGCTCTTCTTGTTGCCTCAAGCAAAACTCTCAATCTAAACATTGACAAAGAAATAGATTCTTTTGAAAAGAAAATGAATATCTCTTTTCATTCCGAACAAAAAAAAGCAATTCAAACCGCAGTAAATGAAGGCGTATGTGTGATTACTGGTGGCCCAGGAACTGGAAAAACAACCATTGTTCAAAGCATTCTCAACATTCTGAAACAAGCAGGAAATAGAACCCTTGTGCTTGCTCCAACAGGGAGAGCAGCAAAAAGACTTTGCGAAACAACTGGCGAAGAAGCAAAAACAATTCATAGAGCACTTGGGCTAGATTTTCGCTCTGAACAAGGATTTTTTTTGTATAATGACACAAATCCACTTCAAACTGATGCTGTGATTGTTGATGAAGTTTCCATGGTTGACATTACACTTATGTTTAATCTTTTAAAGGCAATTCCAAGAGGTTGCAAACTTGTTTTGGTTGGTGACAAGGATCAGCTTCCAAGTGTTGGAGCTGGAAATGTTTTAAGCGACATTTTGGCAAGTCAAGAAATTCCTGTTGTTTATCTAACAAAAATTTTCAGACAAGATTCAAACTCACTTATCATAGCAAATGCTCACTCAATAAATGAGGGTGAACTTCCAAATTTATCAAACACAAGTAAAGACTTTTTCTTTGAAAAAAAAGAAACTCCAATTTTAATTAAGGAATCAATTATTGCACTTGCTTCTTCACGCATTCCTTCCTATTTCAATATTGACTCTTCTCACATTCAAATTCTTGCACCGCTCAAAGCTGGTACTTGCGGAACGATTATGCTCAACAAAGAACTGCAGGCAGTTTTAAATCCACCAAGCAAAGATAAACATGAAATTTTGGTTGGCGAAAACACGATTTTTCGTGAACAAGACAAAATTATGCAAATGCAAAACAATTATGAGATTGAATGGGTAAAAAATTCTGAAAATTTTGTTGAAACTGGTTCTGGCGTTTTCAATGGCGACATTGGAACAATTTTAAAAATGGATTATTCTTCTGGCGAAGTTCTTATTTTGTATGATGATGGAAGACTTGTTAAATATCCAAGAAATGAACTTTTTCAACTCTCTCTTGCTTATGCAGTAACAATTCATAAAAGCCAAGGCAGTGAATTTGATGCTGTTGTTGTTCCAATCATTGCTGGTGCTCCACTAATTCTCACAAGAAATCTAATTTACACAGCAGTTACAAGAGCAAAAAAACTTGTTGTTATGGTTGGCACAAAAGAAAATCTATCCAGAATGATTAGCAACAACCACACGGAAAAACGATATACAATGCTTTCTGAGTTCCTTAAAAAATCAATTTCAAGGGCAAAGGAAATGTATGAATAAAAAAGGCTTATTAAAAAAAATATGTGAAAAAATACTTTCAGAAATATATCCAGAAAATCTTAAATGTATTTTTTGTGGTGAAGATGTTTTTGGAGAAGACTGCGTATGTGAAAACTGCAAAAAGGTGCTACCATATAATAACAAAAGAATTTGCTCTCGTTGTGGCACTCCAATTCATTCTTTGGCATCGCATTGCTCATATTGCAAAGAAATGCCATACAATTTCAAAAAAGCACGATCACCGTTTGTATATGCTCCACCAATTAGCGATGCAATCAGAAAACTTAAATATTCTAGTGCAAAATATTTAGCTAAACCATTAGCTGATTTTTTGGTTAATGAATATATTCTTGACGGCTTTTCTTGTGATATTGTTGTTCCTGTTCCACTTTTTTTAAAAAGAGAAAAGGAAAGAGGTTACAATCAATCTTTTTTAATTAGTGAAGCAGTGGCATTGAAACTTGGTTTGCCCATTGTTACAGATTCACTTGTTAGGACAAAAGAAACTCCAACTCAAACACTTTTAACAAGAAAAGAAAGAGAAAAAAATTTGGAAGAAGCATTTGAGGTTAAAAATAAAATTAATATTAAAGGAAAAACTGTTTTGTTAATTGATGATGTTTTTACAACAGGTGCAACAATGGACTATTGTAGCTTGGCTCTTGCTGATGCTGGAACAAAAGAAATCTTTTGTTTAACCATTGCCCACACAGACTTTGGAAAACATAAGAAAAAATAGATATATAATATTAACTAATTAATCAAAATTAAAAAACAAAAAAATATGGAGTTCAAAATCTGAACGAACTAATGTCAAAAGATTTTTTGGACAAACCCAATCCTTTACTCTTCACTTATCACTATCAAAAAATGGAGTTCAAAAAAATAGGTTGAATTTAGTTCAGCCATAATTTTTTTTGAACGAACCCCTTAATAGGAGAAGGAGTTGGGAGGAGAACCATAAAAATCGCAAGTTAGCAAACAAAGTTTGCGTATCTGCGTAATTTTTTTGGTGCTACCCCAGTAAGCTACCCCAGTTAAGCTGAAATGGCAAAGATAAACATTTTTACTTGAAAATCGTATGCAGTGTTTACAGGGTCGTTAGGGCTTTTTACAACATCAAAAACAAATTCAAAGAATGAAAAATCGCATGCTTCTTCATTTGTTACACCAACTGTTCCAAAGCCATTGCTGGAAGCAATTGTTTTGTAATATTTGCTGTTTGTCTGTCTATCTAATGTTCCAAATTCATCTTCAGTTGCTGGATAACTCAGCAAACTGCTGTTAAAAACATCGCACCATTGAGTTTCTGATGGAGGCTCAGCAAGAATTGAATTGTCGTTGGTTTCCCAATTATATTCACCTTGATTTATGTTAACAACTCCAACATTTTGAATAACTGCTTCCGAAGAATCGTTGTTAAACCATCGCATTTTAACATTGACACTTAAATCATGATTTAAACTTTGAAAATGCAAACTTGCTGATTGAAAAATCATTCTTTGTTTTGGAATTATTGCAAGGCTTTGATATTCTTGAGAGGGTGAGTTTACAAAATCATTATCTCCATTTTCTGGAACAATAAAATCATTTAAACGATAGTCAAGATACTCTATTCCTGCAACAGGGAAGAATGAACCAGCGATATCACCTATGTTATAAGTTTTTAATCCTCCAGCTTGCTCATTTGCAGTAATAACATCTTCAGCCGTTTTAACTTCAAATGATTTCAAAAGTTCTTTAACAATGTAAGTAATTGTTTTTCTGTAATATCTTTTGCCATAATTTTCATTGTCTGGGTCGGTGTTATCGGGTGAAATTATTTCATCATCATCTTGAACTAAATCCATTCCGATAACACTACTAAGAATAAATTGAACAAGTCTTCCGCCGTCACTGTTAGCTTCACCGCTTCCGTCAAAATTTTCATCTTCATCCCATTGAATTCCAATGTATGAAGCAGTTTTTATATATTGTGCTTTAACTTCTTCAAGTCTTTGGCTGACTGCATCTGTGCTTTCTTCAATATTGTAATCACTAGGATCAATAGCTTCAGTTTGTTCTTCACCGTCAACTTGCATTTTCATCCAAGTTTCAGTTCCGTTTTGAATTTCAACTTCTGTAGAATAGTCAACAATTCCTGTTTGAGTATTTTTTGCATAATAAACAGGAGTAAAAGTTGTAGGAGTTATTCCAAGTATGGTTTCAAGGATATTTATTTCAAACGGTTTTCCGTAAAGATTGTAAAATAAACTTTGATAATCTGTTGTCGATATTATATCGTTGTAATAAGTCCCTATTGTAGTATTAAGATCTTCAGATGGATCAATGATTTTGTAGTAATAAGAACTACTTTTATTTATTGAAGCTAAGAAAGATTGTACTAAATTTTGATTAGATTTATTATTATTAAATGTCCAATTCCAATTACTATTAAATAAACCTTTAATTATGGTTGCAAATTCACCTTCAACTTCAATTGTATTATTATCTAAATAAGGAGAATATCTAATTGAGTCATAATTTAAGTAATTTCTTTCATCTGTGCTGAAAAGAGAAGAGTTTGGAGATATAGATTCGCTTGTAACTCCATCATAGTTCATTGTTGTTCCACCGCTACCATAGGTGGCAGTAAGCCATTCTAAAAGTCCTCTAGATAGTTTTTCAAACAATGTTTCATTTGTATTAGTTGAAAAAGCTGCTTCCCCAGGGTTTGATGGTCTTATAGCGGCTCTGAAACCTTCAACATATTCCCAAGTTTTGAAATCTAGTTCACCGCCACCATCACCATCTCCTGTTCCGCCTTCATTTCCTTGACATGCAGAAAGAAACAGCATTGGCAATGCAAGCATAACGCAAAGAAAAATTTTAATAATTTTTTTAATTTTAAAATTTATTTTCATTTTTCTCCTTATCTAAAATTAGCATACCACAAAACACTTTTTTCATCAAGAGAAATTAGATTTTTTCTTTTGTTTAAAATTGTTTCAATAGCTAAAGAAAATGACAAATATTGACATATGGGCTTTCTTGATATATAATACAGAAAGATAAACAAAGGGGATTTTTAAATGAAAAAACTTTGGAAAGGTATTCTTATTTTGTCGTTGATAACTGCTGTTGTTTCTTTGACTGGTTGCAATGATAAAACAAATGAAAACAACAACACAAACACAAGTAATCCTCCTGTAACAGAAAACCCAAATGAAGAACAAAATATCGAGCTTATTGCTCCAAGTGTTGCAGTAAGTGAAAATCTTGTTTTGCAAATTACTCCAAGCACCGATTCTGGAACTGTGGAAAAAACAACGGGCTATGAAGTTACTATTAATGGTGAAACTCAAACACTTGGTAAAGATCAACTTTCTTTGGAGCTTCCACTATGTGCTGGAAATGATGAAATAAGCGTAAGAGCAATAGGTGGAGAAAAAACTGAATCAAAAAATGAGTCTGTAATTACTGTTACTGAAGCTCAAAAAGAAGCGATAGCTTATAAAAACACAGTGGAAAATCTAGAAAATAGAATAAATGAAAAATTGTCAACTATTTCTGGTTTTGATAGTCAAGCTTCAGTTGATGAAATTCTTGCAATTTATCAAGACGGAAATAATCTTGTTTGTACAGTAAAATATAGCGAAATTAATACTCCCGATTTTAAATATCAAAATGATATTGTTTTTGAAAATATTTCTGAAAACGGCAATGAAAATATTTTTGATATCAACAATGTAGTTAATAAAGATAATTTTTTCTCTTCAATTAAGGATTTTTCTCCAAAAATTTTAAAACCTCATAAAACTTTTGATAATCTTATTAATGGTTCATATATTAATGGTGTTAATAAAACAAGTAGTATATCTGAACTTGGTGGTTTGATTAACGATGGCTGGACTTCTAGTGTTGTCCACGAGAATATGGGATTAGTAACCACATCTTCTGGAAATTATTTTGGTAATGGGGTAATAAATAAATTTACAACTTCATCATTAGTTAAATTAGAAAAACAAGGAGAAGAAAATAAATATCTTCAAGTTGATTATAGAGTTTATGTAAACAGCACTTATTCAACTGATGAAGTCCTTGAAAAAATTGCTGATGGAACAATGCCAGCAGAAGATATAATCATTGAAAGTGAAACTGTTGTTGACAGGGGCGCAAGTTGTGGAATTTATCTTGATGCAAAAGAAAAGTATGAAGGCAAAGAAATTGAGATGAATCAAGGTGCAACCAATGAACTAATGAGTTTTGAAACTTCAAATGGTGATTCTTATCGTATTACTATGGATAATTGTTTTGGATATTAATTTTTAAAAAACTAACTTATTACAGTTAGTTTTTTTATAGAAATTTTTAATTTCCAAATTTTTTAAGCTCAATATTATAACATTAATTTAGTAATATTTTATTACTTATAAACTATTACTAAAAATATTTTTTAGAATGCAATATTTGATTTTCAGAATAAAGTTTTTTGAAAAATACATAGTTATTACAAAAATCTAATTTAATATATTTATTATATGTGCTGATTTTTATTATTTTTATAAATAAAAAGCATTTAGATGGTTAAAAAACTTTTTAGAAAAAAATTATTTTTTTATATAGGTTATGCAAAGTGGATATTCACGAATGTCGTTAACGGTGATTCCATTAGCAAAGCAATCTCCATTTTTATTAAAAAGACAATGAGCATTACATTTTATACAAATTGATTTTGAATGTCTGAAAGGTGCAATTTCAGGTGCAATTTCAAACATTTTTTTTGAAATGTCTGGTTCAACCTTACGATGATTTTTTCTATATGTTTTGCATGCCATTTTATCAGTTACTTTTATTGCGTCAGCCTGACAAGTGTAATTATCATTGTAAGAACAGCTTGTTTTTCTACATTTAATATCCATTTTTTTCTCCTATTTTCATTTTTACTAAATAATTAAGATGATTTCATTATTATTTTTCGCTTTTTTATCAAAAATATACAATTTATAATCAATCAAAAAATAAAGTACAAAATGAAAAGAGAAAAACATTGTAGAAAAAAAAAGAATTTTTACCCGTTAAAAATTGAAAGAAAATAGATATTTTTATTAGTAAAAATTGTAAGAAACATTTTAAACAAGAATAAATTTTGTAATAATCAAGTTAAAAAAACAAAGAAAGATTTAAGCCTACAATGAATTGTTAAATTTAATAGTGATTAATAAATATTGTAATGTTATTATCGAAAAAATGTAAATTGATTTAATATTTGTAAGAATTTATTTAAAAATTAAGCATAACAATAAAATATGATAAGAGAAAAATATTTTGACAATTTGAAAACCAAAATGCTTATTTGGTCTGTTTTGTTGTTTGTTATTGGAGGATTAGCTCATTTTGGGTTTCAAATATTTAACAATAATTTTTTCATAGGTTCAATTTTTCCAGTTAATGAAAGTGTTTTTGAGCATTTGAAACTTGCATTTTATCCGCTTCTAATTTGGTGGATTGTTTTCTTTTTAAAAAACAAAAACAATCCATATTTATCAAAGCAAAATATTGTAGTAAGTGCTTGCGTTTCAATTTTTGTTTCAATGCTTTTCATTGTTTCATTTCATTACACCATTGAGGGAGCATTTAATGTTAGCAATGTTATTTTAGATATATCAAGCTTATACATAGGATTATTGTTAGGGCTTTTTTGTGCTTATCTAATTTTAAAATCAAAACCAATTCCAAAATGGTTAGGCTATGTAAGTTTAATTTTGATAATTGTGTGGTTAATAGCAACAATATTTTTCACTTACAATCCTCCTAATCTTCCAATCTTTATTGAAAAATAACTTTTTTTGAATGTAATACAAAGAAAATATTCAGAAAATAATAATATTTCTTGCTTTGAATGACAAAACATACAATAAAATCTATAAGTAAAAACATGGATTTTAAGATATGAGAAAAACAGGTTAAGCTGTTACCTTACATTATCTATAATACTATGTTTATTATTTAATAATTTATATAAATTTAGCAAACTAATATTCATTTGTTGGAAATTAGCAGTTTATTTTTGAAGATATGAATATTACAAGATAAAAAATGAAAACCTAACAATATGAAGAAAAGCTCATCATTTGTTAGGGGATTTTTGTGGCTTGCCGTTGCTGGCATTGTTTGCAAAGCTATTGGAGCTTTGCACAGAATTCCATTAACAAACATTTTAGGTGCAGAAGGAATTGGAATGTATCAAATGATTTTTCCAATTTTTGCTTTTGTATTAATTCTATCTGGTGGAGCTCTTTCGGTTGTTGCTTCAAGAGAGATTGCTTCTTTAAGAGCAAAAGAAAATTTTGAAGAAGCAAAAAAACTTGCTAAAGCAAATTTTGTTCTTTCAGTTTTTCTTGGAACAATATTTGCTTTAATTTTGTTTTTGCTTTCGTTTTTTCTTGCTTCGATTCAAGGAAACACTGAAAACGCAATACTGTTCCAAATTGCTTCTCTTGCTGTGCTTGTTTCTTCAGTTGGGTCAGGAATAAAAAACATTTATGTAGGATTTGAAAAAATGTCAGTTCCTGCCATTTCACAAATTACTCAGCAAGGATTCAAGCTGATATTTGGGTTGTTGTTTGCAACCATTTTTGTTTCTCAAGGTCTTTTAATTGGTGTGGCAGGTGCTTTCTTGGGTGTTGCTATTGGAGAAATTGCTTGTTTAATATATTTAACCATTATGATTGTTGTTCAAAGAAAAAAGCTTTTTAAAAATAAAAATGTTGCAATTTTAAATGACAATGATGAATTAAATAAAAAAAATGAAAAAACATTAATAAAATCACTAAAATCAAAAGATTCAAGCTTAATTCAAGTAGAAAAAAGATTATTCATTCTTAGCTTGCCAGTTTTGATTTCATTAATAATTTTGCCACTTACGACGGCTGTTGAAAGTTTGGTTGTTGTTAAGAGTTTAACAAAAGCAGGCTTTATTCTTTCAACTGCGACTGCAGTGTTTGGAATTTGGAGCGGAGTTATATGTTCACTTGTTTCTTTGCCAACTGTTATTGCATCTTCTGTTTCAACGGCAATTGTTCCATCAGTTGGTTATTCACTTGCCTTTAACAAAAATGAAGCTGTCAGCAATTCAAAAAAGAGCATTACAATTGTATGGATTTTTTCAAGTTTTTGTGCAATTGTTATGTTTGTTTTAGCACCAGAAATTCTTAAATTTTTATATTCATATGGACTTGATTTTGGTGGCGGGGGTGGCGGAACACAACTTTCAATTAACATTCTTAGATTTTCTTGTTTAAACATTGTTCTTCTTTCTCTTCTTCAATGCACAATTTCACTTTTGCAAGCCTATGGAAAAACCAAACGGGCGGCGGTTAATCTCGCCACTGGTGCGGTTGTCAAAAATTTGATGGTTGTTTCTCTTGTCCAAATTCCTTTTGTCAATATTTGGGGTTGTGTTGTTGGCACTTTTATTTTATTTTTGGTTTCAGTTTTTTTGAACTTTGTGGAATTAAATAAGTTTATTAAAAAAATTGTTTCTTTTAAACTTATTTTTGTAAGCATCGTCGGATTGATTTTGGCATATCTTTTTGGTTTTGGCACAAAACTTATGCTCACAGGAAGCAAAGTGTTTTTGGTAATAGCAATAGTAGGTACGGCAATGTTTTTTATTTTTGCACCATTTGTTTATTATATTTATAAAAAAAGTATTGTAAAAACATAAATTTAATAAACTGTTGGTCCGGCTAATTTTTTTGATATCAATAATATAAAATTTTACTTAACTTAAAAGTACAATATTTACATCAAAAGATTTGTATGATAAAATGTTGTTATGATTATTCAAGATGATGTACTTAAAAAAGTAGATAATGATGATATTGTTGATGGCATGTTTAATGTGCCAGATTATATTTCCACGATTGATGATGAATGCTTTTCTGATTGCACTTCTTTGTCTCAAATATTTATTTCTGAAAGCGTTACAAAAATTAAATGGCATGTTTTTGCTAATTGTTCAAATTTAAAGGAAATCACAATTCCTTCAAGCGTTGAAGAACTTGGTTGGAGAGTTTTTGAAAATTGCACTTCATTAAAAAGTGCCGTGCTTTCAGAAAAGCTAAACACAGTAAGTAATTACTTGTTTAACAATTGCACTTCATTACGAAATGTTGTTTTGCCAAAAAATATTTTAGCCATAAGCGCAAATGCATTTTCTGGTTGCACTGCACTTAAAAATCTTGATTTACCAGAAAATGTAAAATCAATAGGTAAATCTGCTTTTTACAATTGTACTTCACTTGAGAATATCACTCTACCAAACACAATTACTGACATTGAAGATTCTGCATTTGAAAAATGTGAATCCATTAAACTTTTTAGCATTCCACCTTTGGTAAAGAAACTTGGTTACGACATTTTTTCTGGTTGTTCAAGTCTTCTTGCTGTAGTTCTTCCAGAAAGTCTAAAAGAAATTAAAGGTCAAATTTTTAAAAATTGTGATTCACTACACAAAATTTATCTTCCAAAAATCACTATTGAGTTTTTTGATTTTCTTGTTGGCACTAATGTTGTTGTGAAAGTTAAAAATGATGAAGTTTTGGTTATCGATAATTTCAAATCTTCCAAAATTGTTTGTGGCACTCAATACATTTTCAACGACAAACAAATTTACATAATTAATAATGGTGCAGTTTCTATATATAAAATCAAAGATTTTTTCTCAAAAGTTAAAAATGCTAATGTTTTAATTGAAAACAATGCAATGGATTCGTATTGTCATTGGAATGAAACAATTGACAAACTTGGCAAAAATGATTTCACATTAGATGCAAATTTGATAATGGCACTTTCTAAGACAGAAATGATTGAGCAATATATCAAATATTCTGATAATAAAATTTGGAAAAGAGTTTTGAAAGATAGTGGAACTGAAGAAGACAAATTGTGGCTTAGGGATTTTTTGAATTTAGCATTTATTCTTGGCAGTTTTGATGAAAATTCAGTTTTAAGACAAAAGGCTAATCAGTTTATTGAAGATGAAATGATTAGGGGTAAAAAAGAAAATAGAATAAGAGGGGTCGATATAAGCGATTTCTTTAACGGTTTGTCTTTCAATGGTGTGTTTAATAAATCTTTTGTCAATTTTTTCATGAAAAACTATGATGAAATTATGGTGATTGAAAAAACACAAAATAAATTTGCTAAAAAGGTTTACGAAAATTTTGAGCAAATCCAATTATTTTGCACTTCAAACAAAGGTAGTCAAAGATTTTTAATTCCTACCATAGCTAAATGTGTAAGTTTTTTCACAGAAGGTAAATTTGGAGATGTTGAAGAAAAATATAAAGATCTTTCAAAATTGATTGGTAATTATTTTGAAAACAAAAATTCGCTTAATGATTCAATAAACATCATTGAAGAGCAGAACAAACTTAAAACCCCAAAAAACATATTTGAAAAACTTGATAACAAAATGGCAAAGCTCGAACAAAACATGTGCGAAACGACAGAAAGTTTAATTGACTTTGCGGACTCCACGATAAAATTTGAGTGGCTTGACAAATATTCATACCTAAATTTGGTTCTTGGTAAGTTGTGCAACTGCTGTGCTCATGTTGAAGGTTTTGGAAATGGAATCACAAAAGCAAGTATGATTGAATCTTCTGTTCAAAACATGGTTTTTAGAAATGACAAGGATAGAATTATTGCAAAATCAACAATATATATAAATCGCAAAGAACGCTATGGTGTTTTTAACAATGTTGAAATTAGTGATAATGTAAATAATGATAAAAAAGAAGTAATTTATCAAGCATTTATGAGAGGAACAAAAACCTTTATTGAAAAGTACAACAAAAACAATCCAGATTCAACACTTTTACAAGTTAATGTAGGCATGCTTTTTAACGATCTTGAAGATGAATTGGAAAAACACAATCATCTTGATGCAAAAGAGCCACTTAATAATTTTGAATATAATAAATTAGCTTTCAATGGACAATCAAACATAGAAGATAACATTCAAAAAATTATTTATACTAGAGGAGAAAAAGAAATATGAAAAACATTGAACTAATTTCTTCATACTCTGAGGCTGTTGATGTTTTGGAAAAAACTATTGTTGCATACAAAATGGAAAAAGAGTCCGTTGCCTTGTTGAAAAAAGCTTATGAAAAAGGCGAAATTGACAATATTGAAGAAAAGATTGAAGAAAAATATTTAAAGCTAAACACAATAGAAAAAATAATTGATTCATTAAAACTGAAAATCGAAAAATTAAAGAACAATTAATTTTTTTAATTTCTAAAAAAAATGCTCCATATTGACTTTGATGATAAAAAATGATAGACTACTTGCAAGAAAAAGAGGGAAAAATGCGAGAATTGTTAAAAGTCTTTTTGTTTGAAGCATTGTTCATCAGTATTGCAATTGTTGGTGTTGTTTTGGTTGTAAATGCTTTGGCTGGTGGTGGGCTTCTTATGTTTTGTCTTGGTTGCTCTCTTGCAACGGGTGCTTATGTTGAACGAAAGGCTTTAAAAGATGAAGCAAAAGATGCAAAAACCCCAATTCCAAATTTTTTTAAAACATTATTTAAAGTTATTTCATTAGCAATTGATAATCACAAAACAAAACAACAAAAACTAGAAATTGAAGCTCAAAAAAAAGCAGCTGAAGAATCAAAAAAAGGGAAAAAAGACAACGCAATTAAAGAAAATTATGCTAATCAACTTGTTAAAGCTAAAATTAATAAAAAACCCATAGAAAAATCATTTGCATCAGAAGTTGTTGATGAGGCGATGAGAAACAAATATGTAAGCAAAACGCAATTTGCTGACAATTCTAATAAACAAGAAAAAAAATCTGACGAAGAAAAAACATTGTAAATATAATGAAAAATCTAGATTGTCTTGGAGGGGGAAATGGGCGTTTTTAGTGAAATGGATTTGGAAAGAATTGAAAAAGAAAGATTGGCAAAACAAGCCGAACAAAACAGAACAATTTCGGACTATGAAAAAAGCTCTTTGGTTGGACCATATTTCAGAGCAATTAAAGACCTTTTGTTATCTGTTAAAAATATAAAAATTCCATTTAAGGAACTTATGCTCAAAAATGGTAATTTAAGAATGTTTTTGCCAAAAGAAATTGCAAAAAACACTGAAACAGAAGAACTTCTCAAAATTGATGAAATTAATGAACATAACACAAAAGTTTTTCAAATGTTGCAATACAAAAGAAAATTGAAAATGCATGATATGCCATTTATTAAAAGCATTTACTTTAATGGCTTTGAAAGTGATGTTTGGCTTGAAAAGATTACAGAATTATTTAATAACAATCGCAAATCATATCCATATCTTGATTACATTTTTAGAAATGAAAAAGATGTTTGTCCTGCCGACTTATATATGTTTGCTGAAAAAACAATGACAAGAGGCTTCTCTCAACAAAGAAAAGATGAGAAACTTGCTTTTCAAAATGCGAAGGCAATGCTTAAAAGATCAAAAGAACAAGTTTCAATACTTTTTGGAAAGCAAACTGCATCAGCAAAAAAAATTATGAACACACTAAGAATTCGTCTTGGAGAACTTAACAAACTTAAAGAAAAGGCAGAAGAGATTGATAAAATGCACCCTGAAACGATGAATTCGAGTGAATTGTTTAAATTTTATGTACGCAAAAATGCTCAAACACTTAATGTTGATCCTGTGAAAGTGTGGAATATACAAAATGAACAGGATTTATATCTTGTTGCAAAAAATATTTTGCTTAAAGATTCAGAATTGCGTTTCAAAAAAGCTGAACCAAAGAAAAATATTAAACTTGAAAGTAAAGCGGAAAAAATTGCAAACAATCAAACTACAGAAAAAAAAGATGAATTTTTAGAAACAAAAATAGAATCAAAACAAAATGATAATGAAAACAAAAAGACTTTTACAAATCCCAATTTCGTAAAAGGACCAGCAGTTCAAATGGAATTTGTTCTAGATGGTGAAAATGTTGGCGACATAAAAGAAAGCACACCTAAGACAAGAAAAAATCTTGGAAAAGAAAAGGAATGATAATATTTACTAATGCTAAATATAATATAAGAGAACAATAATTAAAATTGTTCTCTTTTTATTGTGTTATTTATTTTAAAAACAATAATATAAATAACTCTGAGGTGTAATTTGATTTTCGCAAACATAATGTTTTTTGCAATAGGGCTTGTGTTAATCGTTAAGGGTGGAGATTTTTTTGTTGAATCATCAATTGCAATAGCAAAAAAAACAAAAATACCTTCAGTTATTATTGGAGCAACACTTGTTTCTGTTGCAACAACATTGCCTGAACTTTTGGTTACAACAATTGCTTCGGCAAAAGGTTCTTTTGATCTTGCTGTCGGCAATGCTGTGGGCACAATTATTTGTAATGCGGCACTTATACTTGGCATCGGTTTCATACTTATTCCAGGAAATACTGACAAAAAACAATACTCAAAAAAAATTGGATATCTTGTGTTTGTAAACTTTATTCTTTTTGTGTTTGCACTTAATTACAACATTGCATGGTGGGAAGCTCTAATATTATTTTTGATTTTTTGTGGCTTTTTTGCCATGAATATTTTTGAAGCAAAAACGAACTTGAATCCAACTCCAAACACGAAAGAAGAGAGCTTTGTTCTTTGGAAAATTTTGTTAATGTTTGTTATTGGTGCTTTTGGAATTGGGGTTGGAGCATATTTACTTGTTGAATATGGTTCAATGCTTGCTTCAATTTTGGGAGTGAGTGAATATATTATAGGCATTGTTTTTGTTGCCTTGGGCACAAGTCTACCTGAACTTGTAACTTGTTTACAAAGTATCAAGAAAAAAAATTCTGGATTAACAATTGGAAATATCATAGGTGCAAACATAATCAACTGTAGTCTTCTTATTGGCATAAGCGGGTTGTTCTCAGGACAAAACGGGCTTTCGCTTTCTGCAAAAACACTTTGGTTTTCACTTCCCATCATGATATTCTCAACTTTCATAATTGCGTTGCCAATTGTTTTTAAAGGTAAAACATATCGAATTCAAGGAATTTTGCTACTGACATTATATATTTCATATATTTTTGCTCTTATCGCTTTTTAAGAAAATTGAAAACAGATTTTGAATATTTTGATTTTTGCGAAAAAATTTATGTTGTTAGTGTTATTTTGCCAATTATTATTTGATTAAAGAAATCATTAAATTTGAATTAAAAATGCTTTTCAATGATGCAACAAGAAAAAAAATTAAATTTTGGTTCTTTTTGAATTTGTTAATGCGTATCATAAGCATAGAAACCACTTATAAACAAGGTCTATGCTTTTTTGTTTGATAAAGAAAAACATTTAATTAACTTTTGATTGACCTTGTTTAAACGGTTTCCTTCGAGAAATCAAGGAGGATTTGTATGTCTGAAGGAAAAATGGTGCTTGTTGCAAATGTGAAAATGCTTGGTACCGCTCAGAGTATGGTTGAATGTGATGTTGACTTTGAAGGTGTCAATGTTGCCAAAATTTTATCCGTGCAAGCAATGCCAAGAATTGCTAACACTGAAGTTTTGGATGGAGAAATCATCTTTGATGGTATCGCAGTTTTGAAAGCTTTTGTTTTATGTCAAGACGGAGGAATTAAAACATTCACGAGTCAACATAAATTTTCAGGAAAGCTTGATAACAAGGATATTGTAATTCTTGCAAAAATTGTGCCTCAAGCAAAATGTATTGACACTGTAATCTCATCAGTAAGTGAAAAAGGAGCAAAGATAACTTGCTCAATTGAAAGTTCAATGATTGGATATGTGAACTCAGAAGTTCCGATTAATTCAGAAAATCAAGAAGATTTGGAAATGAAAGAAAAAGAAATTCAAACTTGGGCAGTTAATTACAATAGCAATACTGAATTTGAAACTGCTGGCGAAATTTTGATTTCTGGTGAAGATGTAAGAGTTGTTTTGGCTGAAAATTCTTGCGTGATAAAAAACACAAGTGTTGGAAATGGTTTTGGCGTTGTTAAAGGTGAAATTGCAACAAGAATTCTTTTCACTAATGGTGCAAACAATTCTGCTTTGCAATCGGCTTCAACAATAACAAGTTTTACTCAAGAAATTGAAATTCCTAATTCAACCAAAGATGGAATGATGCAGGCTTCTGTTACTCTTAGTGAAGAAAAATTTAAACTCCTTCTTTCTCAAGAAGAAAAACAAGCCAAGGTTACTCTTGAATTTTCTCTTCAACTTTCTGTTAGCGAATTTGAACTACAAACCTCAACAGTTATTGAAGATGCCTATTCAATTTCAAACGAAACAGATCTTATTCAGACCACTTTTAATCAGTCAATTCCACTTGGTGAACTGTTTTTTGAAAAGAAAATTGAAGGAAATGTTGTTCTTGACGACTCACAGCCACGAATCAATAAAATGCTTGCTTCAAGTGCAATCACAACTGGAGCAATTCAAACAAGCATTTCTGAAGGGCGTGTAAGTCTTGTTGGAGTTGCCTATGCAAACATAATCTTTGAAGGAGAAACTGAAGAAGAAGTTACAGAAGAAACACAAATTGTTGCTCCAAATTCAGTTCAAATTGAAATTCCTTTCGAAATTAGTGAGGCTTGTCAAAATGATGCAAATTTAATATATGTAACTGCAAGCATTGATGAAATTGATATTTCAGTTAAGAAAGGAAGAAATGTATTCTTTGATGCAAAAATTAAAGCTCATATATTTATGAACAAACAAGAAACAAATTCTTGCATAACAAGCATTGCTCTTAGTGCACCAAGAAAAGAAAAAGATGGGGGATTGGAAATTGTTTTTGCTAAAAAGGGAAACACAATTTGGGACTATGCAAAAAAACTTGGGGTTCAATCTTCGTTAATTTTAGCTCAAAATCCGCAAATTACTGATCCACTTGATAAAGATGACAAAATTGTAATTTTTCACAGAAATGAAATTGCTTTTGAATAATTAATTTTTAAAAAAGATACAAAAACAAGAGTTTCTCATCAAAAAGAAGCTCTTTTTTGTTTGAAAATTTATTTTTTGGCAAAAATGATTTAAACAGGAGAACAAAATGAGAAAATGGAAAATTATTGTTGCAACATTTGTTGCGATAATTTGTATTGTTAGTGGTGTGCTACTTACAATTGACACTGGTAGTAGTGAAGAAGCTGGAAACACTGCCATTATGATGCAAAGTGAAACAGTGATTAGGGAAATTCAAACTCGTTTAAAAAAATGGGGTTATTATAATGGTCCAATAACTGGATACTATGGTCCACTAACAAAAGCGGCTGTTATTTGGTTTCAAAAAAATAATGGACTAAATGCAATTGGTTACATAGGGCCATTGACTCTAGCAAAAATGGGTATTAATGCAAACATGTCAAACAATAATGATTTGTATTTGCTTGCAAAAATTGTTTATTCAGAATCAAGAGGTGAGTCATATACTGGACAAGTTGCAGTGGCGGCGGTTGTTCTTAATCGTGTTGACAATCCAAACTTTCCAAACACAATTTCAGGAGTGATTTATCAACCTTGGGCTTTCACGGCAGTTCAAGACGGGCAGTTTTCTCTTGAACCAAACACAACAGCATATCAAGCAGCAAAAGATGCTCTCAATGGTTGGGATCCAACCTATGGAAGTATTTATTATTACAATGCTTCAACCGCATCAAGCAAGTGGATTTTTTCTCGCCCTGTAACTGTTGTTATTGGAAAACATACCTTTGCCACTTAATCAGCTTCGATAAATTCCAAAAAAACGCAAAAAAAATGATGAAAGTGAATTTCACAATTTTTTGCTTGCTGTGTCACAAAAACTTTGTTTGTCGGTCATTTAGAAAAACTAAATTCCCTTAAACAAAACTTTTTGTTCCTTGCTTTTTGGTTTTCTCGAAGTCTGAACGGAGTAGACCAATCGATAATAGTCGATTAATTCCAAAAACCGCAAAAAAATCAGAACCCATAATTTAAAAAACAAAGATTTGGAGTTCAAAAAATCTGCACGAAATTTAGTTCAACCAATAATTAAATAAATTTACTATATTTTTTGATGAACTTCATTTACAACAATAGTTTTATGCATAAATTTAACTCATAAAAAAATACGGAGTTCAAAAAAAACAGGCTGAATTTAGTTCAGCCGTTACTTTTTTTTGAACGAACACTTTAATTGGAGGGGGAGGTGGGAGGGGAACCAAAAAAGTAGCGAGTTAGCGAAATATTTTATTTCGCGTACCCGCGTCAGTTTTTTGGTTCCACCCCAGTATGTCACCCCAATTTATATTTCTCTTCGACTTTCAATTGCTCTTGTGAGAGTCAGTTCATCGGCAAACTCAATGTCAGAACCCATTGAAATTCCTTGAGCAAGCCTTGTTACCTTGATTCCAAGCGGTTTAAGAAGTTTTGAAATATACATTGCAGTTGCATCACCTTCAACATCGGGATTTGTTGCCATGATTACTTCTTTTGTTTTTCCTTTTGAAATTCTTGCTAATAGTTCTTTTATTCTTATGTCATTTGGTCCACGATTTTCAAGTGGAGATATTGTGCCATGCAAAACATGATATTGATGAGAAAAATTTTTAACTTTTTCAAGTGCAATTATGTCTTTTGGATCTTTTACAACGCAAATTATTTCTTCGGAACGCTCAGTACAAAATTCACAAAGCTCACTAGAAGAAAAATTTCCACATTGCTTACACAAAAAAACATTTTCTTTAGCATTCATAATGCTTTCAGAAAATTCAACAGCCACTTCTTTTGGACTTGTTAAAATGTAAAAAGCATATCGTTGAGCCGTTTTTGCTCCAACCCCCGGTAATGCTTTGAACGATGCGATCAGTCTTTCAATTGGCTCATTTTTTTTCATTTCACATTCCTGTTGGCATTTGAGGAAGCTTTTCTTTCTCAATAACTTCAATTTTGCCAAGTGCATCATTGAAAGCAACCATGATTAAATCCTCAAGCATTTCAAGATCATCAATGTCAACAGCTTCTTTCTTAATATTGATTTTTTTAAGTTTTTTGTTTCCATACATAATGACTTCAACAAGATTTCCACCAGCATATGCTGAAACTTCCATTTCATCAATTTCTGATCTTGTTTTTGTCATGTCTTCTTGCATTTTTTGTGCTTGTTTCAAAAGTTGTTGAAAGTTTCCACCACCAAAACCTCCACCAAAGCCGCCTTTATTAAATCCGCTCATTTTTGTTTTTCCTTTTTTTTTATTCTTTTTGTAGTTTAACAAAACACTGCATAAAACACAAGTCAAATTAAGTCTATTTTTGTTTGTAACTTTCAAAAACAAAATTGACTATAACAAAAAGTTATGTTAATCTTTTGCTTGTAAAGGATATAAAATGGAATTAATTAACAAAATCAACTCGCTTCTTGTTGAAGCCCACTCAAGTCTTGGTTATGACACATGTGAAGCATATGCAAATTTTTCTAGCAGGAGAGAGCTTTGTGAGTTTCAATGCAATTCTGCTTTTGGACTTGCAAAAAAAAATAGAACAAATCCTGCCTTGATAGCTACAAATCTTGTTAAAGAATTAACAAAACTTTCTAGTGATTTCTTATTTTCAAATATTGGTGGTTTTTTAAACATTTCTTTAACAAATTCTTGTTACTCAAGTTTGTTAAAAGAAATTGTTGTTAATGATAGATGTGGAATTCCTACCTTAGAAAAGAGCAAAACCATTATTGTTGACTTTGGTGGAGCAAACATTGCAAAACCACTTCATGTTGGACATTTGCGTTCAGCAGTTATTGGCGAAGCACTAAAAAACCTTGCAGTTTTCATGGGAAACAAAGTTGTTGGCGACACTCATCTTGGTGATTGGGGACTCCAAATGGGTTTAACAATCTCACTTCTTTGCGAAGTTATGGATTGTTCATACTACTGGGGAAAATCAAAAACAAAACCTGTTATCACTCTTGACATTTTGAATGATATATATCCAGCCGCAAGTAAAAGAGCAAAAGTTGATGAAGATTTCAAGAGAAAAGCTCAAGAAACCACAACCGTGCTTCAGAAGGGCATTGGTCCAGTTTTTGACATGTGGAAAGATATCAGAGCCATTTCAATTGAAGCCGTTAAAAAAGATTATAATAATCTTGGTGTGCATTTTGATTTATGGAACGGTGAAAGTGATGCTTCTTCATTTGAAGAACCACTTTTAAAACTTCTTGAAAGTAAAAATCTTTTGGTTGAAAGTGACGGTGCAATAATTGTAAATGTCAAAACTGATGATGACAATGCACCAATTCCACCTTGCATAATAAAGGCTTCAACAGGTGCTTCATTGTATGCAACAACTGATTTAGCAACCATTATGATGAGAGAAAAAATGTTCAAAATGGACGAGATTTGGTATGTTGTAGACGCAAGACAAACTCTTCACCTTGAACAGGTTTTCAGAGTAGCTAGGCTTGCAAGTCTTGTTCCAGAAAACACAAAATTTTTCCATATTTGTTTTGGAACAATGAATGGCAAAGATGGAAAACCTTTTAAAACAAGAGAGGGCGGAACTCTTAAACTTGGCGACTTAACAAATTTAATTAGGGAAGAAGCTCAAAAAAAACTTGCTGAAAACAATGTTGCTGATGAAAATAATTTGTCGCATAAAATTGGACTTTCAGCACTTAAGTTTGGCGACATGATTAATCAAACCGTGAAAGATTATGTGTTTGATATTGAAAAATTTTCTTCTTTTGAAGGAAAAACTGGACCATATGTTCTTTATTCAATGGTAAGAATTTTAAGCATTTTGCAAAAAAATAATAATGAAATTGTTTTTGAAAACTTTGTAATTGATGATCAGTCAGAAAAAGATGTAATTTTTGAAATTGTTGCTTTTTGTAAATCTACAGTTCTTGCTTATGAAGAAAAAGAACCAAGCATTTTGTGTGCTGCGATGTATTCACTAGCACTTACTTTTAGCACTTTTTATGCTAAAAACAAAATCCTTACTGAGCCAAACTCAGAAAAAAGGAACACTCTTCTTGCCATTTGCCTTGCAACAAAAAAAGCACTTCAAATTGCTTGTGACATTTTGAGTATTGAATGCCCAGAAAAAATGTGACTGGGGTAGCACCGAAAAAATAGCAAGTTAGCAAAACAATCGTTTTGTGTACCTGCGTAATTTTTTTGGTGCTACCCCAATATATTTAGGCATGAAGAAGCGTAATAAGTGCAAACATGGATAAGAATGCATGCGTAAAATCTTCTTTTGAGCAGTCAATGTAAAGAATGTTGCCATTTTTGCTTATTGATTTTTCTTTGCATTTTTCAATTAATTTGTTTTCAAACTCATCAGTGAAAACATTTTGTGATTGAGCAACAAGTGGAATAGTTTCTCCACCATCGTGAATTCTAAAAAAATTATCTTCAAGCTTTTTGACATAAATTGTTTGAATTCCTAACACATTTTTAACAGGAACTTTAATTCCCCAAAATTTGTTGTCAATATTTTTAAATTCAAAAATATGGGCAAGTTCTTTTTCAAAAATATTTTCCATTTTAACTCCTTATTCTTGTTGAGCGTGAGTGTTTGTATTTTTTGGATTTTTCATATAAATCTTTTTTGCATCAAGTTTTGGAATTTCTAAATAATTTGTTTTAGTCTTGTATTTTTCTTTTAATTTCATAAGTTCATTTTGAAGGAAACTTGAAACAGATTTATTTTTGCACTTAGACAAAGAAGCTGAAAACTCGGTTGGAACAAGATTAAATATTTTTTCGGCTTCATCACAGCAAGCTTGAATGTTTGGAATATCTTTAAACTTTATTGCATCGGGATATGCCATTCTTTGAGCAAGAATGCAAGGATTATCTTTGTAATTGTTCATTTCTAAATTTTGAAAATATTCTGTCATGATATGAATGTGTGTTTCATCTTTTTCAATCACTTCGCCATTCCAATTTTTGTGTGCTTCACCTTTTTCTCCATGTCTACAAATTCGTGCAATCAATGTCGCATTTTCAAGTTTGCCACCGATAAGTAAGTATTCAGAAATAGAAAAGCAATCAGAAGATTTTTTGTAAGTTTGGATTGCATAGATGTCAATTTTGCCCTTATTAAGTGAAGCATAAAATCTTGTGCTTGATTCGCACATATTGTAATCAGAAGAAAAAGAATAATTATTAGATCTTGCGTCATTAGAAAAATTGAAATCTGGTATTTGTGAAGCTAAATTTGTTCTGTCAATTAAAAATTTTGGACAAAAGAGCGATTTTAAAACAGTTCCATTACTTATATAATTAAACTTTTCTTGTAAAAATTTTTTGGCTATTTCAACATTTGTTAATTCATTCGCTGAAAAACATTCATTGATTGAACTGTCAATCAATTTGGTTGCAATATCCTGTTGAACTTTTAAAAGTTTTTCCATTTGCCAAATTTTAACACATAAAACTCTGAAAAGCAATGTTTGAGTAAAGTGATTTTTGGCAACAATCTTCCTAGAAAAAATGTTTTAAACCATTTTAAAGGAGTAATTATGGCAACAGTTATAAAAAAGAAAAGACAAATTGGGTGGATAATTGCTGCTTGCGTCAGTTTTGCTTTGGTTATTGTTTTAGGAACTTTTTTTGTTTTGCAAAAATGGCAAACAAATGGATTTTCAACAAGTCTTGAAAGCTTGTATCAACGCTCATTTTATGAACTAACTGACAATGTTAACAGTTTGGATACAAAACTTTCAAAAGTACTTGCATCATCTACTGGTGAATATCAAAGGAAAATACTTAAAGAAGCTGCAACAAACTCAAGTTTTGCAGAACAAAACATGAGCATTCTTCCTTTGGACACAGATGAACTAGTTGACATACACAAATTTTTCAATCAAGTCGCTGGCTACACAGAATATCTTTCAAACATTGAATCAACTTCCGGAATAACAACAAGTCAAAGAGAAACAATCACAAACATCAAAAACATTGTTTCTGAAATAACAAACAGTTTAAATTCAATTTCCATGGAAATTCAAAAAGGATTTAGTATTGTTCAAAATCTTAAAAAGTTGAAAGATGGAACAACTGCATTTTCAACTGTCATTGGAGAAATTAAAACACAAGAGCTTGACTTTCCAACAATGATTTTTGATGGACCATTCTCAGAAGCAGAACTAGACAAAACTCCTGTTGGTTTGCCAGAAACTGTTGTAACTGAAGAAGAAGCAAAATTTGCTGTTGTTTCTCTTCTTGCTCTTGAACAACCTTTCACAATTGAATCAGCGGGAAAAACCACAGGAACTTTTACAACATTCAATTTCGTTATTGTTAAAGATGATATAACCAAATATATCAGTGTAACCGAAAAAGGTGGAAAACTTTTAACAATGTCAGGCGAAACTTTAGGAGCTGAAGAAAACTTCACTCTTCAAGATGCAAAAAGAATTGGTCTTGAATTTGCTACAAAAGCAGGAATAGAAAATCCTGAAGTTGTTTGGGACGATGAAATTAATGGAGATATATATTTGAACATTGCTCCAGTTGTTTCAGATGCAATTTTGTATCCAGATCTTGTTAAAATCAAAATAGATTTGCAAACAGGAACAGTAATAGGGTTTGAAGCAACTTCATATTATCTTAATCATACTGAAAGAAACCTTCCAAGTCCAAGTTACGATGTTGTTACTGCAAGAAATCAAATTTCAACAAGCTTCACAATTTTGTCAACAAAACTTTGTCTTGCACCAATAGATTATGGTGAAGAAGTGCTTTGCTTTGAGTTTTCAGCAGTTCAAGGCAATGAAAATTATTATTTCTTTATAAATGCCCTTACAGGAGCGGAAGAAGCCATATTTAAAGTTGTTCAAGCCAATGATGGCACTTTGCTTAGTTAATTTTTAGCAAAAAACCTCTATCAAATTTTGATTGCCAAAAAATTATGTCAAAAAAACTTTTTTTGATTTGGTAAATTTATTGTCCAAATAATATTAATTGTATTAAAAATTTTAAACATTTCTTAAATAAAATTAAAAATTAATTCATTGTTTACAAAATGCTATTGCCAATTTGGTCGCATAATGTTATCCTTCTTTACACATTTCACAAGGTGAGTAATTACTTTGTTTTCAAATGAATTTTTGCTATAAAAAAACAAAATAATTGATAAAACAGGTTGACACGATGAAATGGGTGTGTTATTATTCAGAGTTAAAATGGTTAAAATTAAGCTTTTATGAATTTATGTTGAAATTTCCTGACAAAAACAATAATGTTTGGGTCGGGACTTTTTTGCGGTTTTTGAAGACTTTGTTTTTATCCACTAATGACAACACAAATTATGCAAGGAGATAAAAATGGACAAATTAGCTCATATTAAAAAACGCTTATTTGGAAACACGGAAAGATATTGTTTTTCCAAAGTTGATGAAGTTTTGGATGTTCCTTATCTTTTGGAAATTCAAAAAGATGCCTACGCTAGATTTTTAAAAACTGGCATCAAGGAAATTTTGGACGAATTTTCTCCAATTGTAGATTACAGCGGAAAGGGTAAATTATTCTTTCTTGATTTCTCATTGGACGAAAAACCAAAATATGATGTTGCAGAATGCTTAAGAAGGGGCAGTTCATACACAGTTGCTCTCAAAGCAAAGACTCGTTTTGTTGTTAGTGAAACTGGTAATGCAATTGAAAGTGAAGTTTTCCTTGGAGATATCCCTCTTATGACAGAAGATGGAAGCTTTGTTTTTAATGGTGTTCAAAGAACTGTTGTTTCTCAAATTGTTCGTTCACCAAGCATGTATGTTTCTCTTGATGGAAAAGACTTGTCAACTCTTCGTGGACAAATCATTCCAACTCGTGGAAATTGGCTTGAACTTGAACAAGGTGCAAACGAAATCATAAAAGTTGTCATTAACAGGGGAAGCAAAGTTTCTCTTGGTGTTTTCCTTAAATGTTTTGGAATCAACAACACAGAAATTGCTGAAGCTTTTGGAAACAATTCTGTTGTAAAAAACATTTTGGACAAAGAACCTCAACAAACAGAAGATGAAGCTCTTTTGGAACTTGCTAAAAAAATGCCTGGAGGAGAAGTTCCTTCAGCTGAAGTTATGAGAAACTTCATTGTTCCAGTGTTCTTCTCTGAACAATGGTACAATCTTGCTCGTGTTGGTCGTTACAACTTAAACAAAAAACTTTCAATCGCAAGAAGAATTATTGGGCTTGAAGCAGCTGAAAATGTTCTTTGTGAAGATGAAATTTTGGCAAAGAAAGGTGAAGTTTTCACTGCTGAAGTTGCTGAAAAAATTCAAGACAGTGGTGTTAATGAAGTTTGGGTTATGGTTGATGGCAAAAAGCATTTCATGAGAGGAAACAATCGTGTAAATCTTTCTGCATTTTTCCCATGCAATGAAAAAGAACTTGGCATTCTTGAACAAGTATATTTGCCAACTCTTAAACAAATTCTTAAAGAAAATAAAACTAAAGAAAAACGCGCTGAAGCAATCAAAGCTGCTGCAAAAGAGCTTATGACATCAACTCTTACAATTGATGATATTCTTGCCTCAGTAAGTGTTTATCTTGACAATATGGCTGGAATCAATGATATTGATAACATTGATCACCTTGCTCACAGAAGAATAGCTTCTGTTGGCGAACTTATGGGCAATGCTCTTAGAAGCGGAATTAACAAACTTGCTGGAGCTGTTCGTGATGCTTTACAAAGTAAGGATCTTAACGAAGTTACTCCAAGCACAATTATTAATCCAAGACCAGTTAACAAAGCTTTGAAAGATTTCATTTCATCTTCTCAGCTTTCTCAACTTATGGATCAAATCAATCCACTTTCAGGTCTTACACAAAAAAGAAAAATTTCAGCTGTTGGACCAGGTGGAATTAAAAAGGAAAGAGCTAGCGCAGAAGTCCGCGATGTTCATTACACTCACTATGGAAGAATTTGCGCTATCGAAACTCCAGAAGGACAGAGCATTGGACTTATTTCCACTCTTGCTTCTTTCGTAAAAATAAATGACTATGGTCTTCTTGAAACTCCTTATCGTGTGGTTAACAAAGAAACTGGAATTATTTCAAGAGATGTTGTATACAGAATGGCAGATGCTGAAGACACTTCTTATATTGCTCAAGCAATTGAACCTCTCACAGAAGATGGTCATTTTGTAAACAAAAGAATTGTTTGCCGTTACAAAAACACAGTTGTTGAAGTGCCATCTAGCACAGTTGACCTTGTTGATGTTTCACCTCGTCAGTTTATTTCAGCAGCAACTGCTCTTATTCCTTTCCTTGGAAACAACGATACGCCTCGTGCTTTGATGGGTGCAAACATGCAACGACAAGCTGTTCCACTTCTTAAACCAGAAGCTCCTATTGTTGCAACTGGTATGGAATCAAAAATTGCCCATGATTGTGGTGCAATGATTCTTGCTAGTAACGATGGTGTTGTTTCATATGTTTCAGCAAATCAAATCAAAGTTCTCACAGCTAATGGTGAAGATATATATGATCTTATTAAATTCCGTAAAACAAACCAAGACACTTGTATGAATCAAAAACCAAACTGCAAACTTGGTCAAGCTGTTAAAAAGGGCGACTTACTTGCTGATGGATATTCAACTCAAAATGGTGAACTTGCAATTGGAAAAAATGTTCTTGTTGCATACATGAACTGGGAAGGATACAACTTTGAAGATGCTATCATAATTTCTGATCGTATTGTTA
This sequence comes from Clostridia bacterium, assembly GCA_041670165.1. Taxonomy (GTDB): domain Bacteria; phylum Bacillota; class Clostridia; order Christensenellales; family UBA1242; genus JBAXZR01. The sequence continues at coordinate 6,041 of JBAXZR010000010.1, read as the reverse complement.
AAGAAGATGTATTCACTTCCATAACTCTTAAAGTTGAAGAAATTAAATGCCGTACAACAAAACTTGGCGACGAAGAAATCACAAGAGACATTCCTAACCTTGGTGAAGAAGCTCTTAAAGATCTTGATGAAAACGGAATTGTTCGTGTTGGTGCAGAAGTTCACGCAGGAGACATTCTTGTTGGAAAAGTAACACCAAAGGGCGAAACTGAACTTACTCCAGAAGAAAGATTGCTCAGAGCAATCTTTGGTGAAAAAGCTCGTGAAGTTCGTGACACATCTCTTCGTGTTCAACATGGTAGAGGCGGTGTTGTTGTTGATGTTCAAATTTTCTCACGCAAAAACAAAGATGAACTTGATCCTGGGGTTACAATGATGGTTAAAGTTATTGTTGCTCAGAGAAGAAAGCTTTCTGTCGGCGATAAACTTAGTGGTCGTCACGGAAACAAAGGTGTTGTATCCGTTGTGCTTCCACAATCAGATATGCCTTTCATGGCTAACGGACAACCAATTGATATTGTTCTTAACCCACTTGGTATTCCATCTCGTATGAATGTTGGACAGGTTCTTGAAGTGCATCTCGGATTGGTTGCAAAAAGTCTTAACTGGAAGGTTTGTGTTCCAACATTTGATGGAGCAACAGCTTCTGAGATTCAGGAATTGCTTGTTCAAAACAATTTCCCTGCCGATGGCAAAATTCAACTTTATGATGGAAGAACAGGCGAGCCATTTGAAACAGCCGCAACAGTTGGTTGGAAGTACATGCTTAAACTTGATCACATGGTTGATTCAAAAATGCATGCTCGTTCAATTGGACCATATTCACTTATTACACAACAACCTCTTGGCGGAAAAGCCATGTTTGGTGGACAAAGATTCGGAGAAATGGAAGTTTGGGCACTTGAAGCATACGGAGCAGCAAATATATTGCAAGAAATGCTTACAGTTAAATCAGACGACACCGTTGGTAGAGTTAAAACTTATGAATCTATTATCAAAGGTTTGCCAATCGCTGAACCAGGAGTTCCAGAAGCATTTAAGGTTCTTGTTAAAGAATTGCAAAGTTTGGCTCTTGATGTGAAGATTCTCACAGGACAAAACCAAGAATTCTCAATTTCTGATCTTGCTCTTGAAGACACAAATGATCACTCTCTTGCAAGCGCAGTTGAATCAGAGCTTAGCTCAATAAGCCTTGAAAAAGAAGAAGAAACAAAATCTGAAATTTTAGAAGAAATTGAAAAACAAACAACTGTTCCAGATTTTGATGCAAGCGGATTATTTGATTCGTTTGACGGAAGCGATATTGAATAATTATATTTGCAATGTCTTAGAAGCTATTTAAAAAGGGAGAAAAACATGTTTGAACTCAATAATTTTGATTCAATCAAAATCGGATTGGCATCACCAGAAAAAATCCGTGAATGGTCTTATGGTGAAGTAACAAAACCAGAAACAATTAACTATCGCACACAGAAACCTGAAAAAGATGGTTTGTTTTGTGAACGCATTTTTGGACCAAGAAAAGACTGGGAATGTCATTGTGGAAAATATAAGAGAATTCGTTACAAAGGAATCATTTGCGACAAATGCGGAGTTGAAGTAACTCGTGCAAAAGTTCGTCGTGAAAGAATGGGACACATTGAGCTTGCTGCTCCTGTTTCTCATATTTGGTTCTTCAGAAGCGTTCCAACAAGAATTGGAACACTCCTTGATTTAACAAGCAAAGTTCTTGAACAAGTTTTGTATTATGTAAACTACATTGTTATTGATCCAAAACAAACAGGGCTTGCTTACAAACAAATTCTTACAGACAAAGAATATCGTGATGCAGTTGCTTCATTTGGACCAAAATCTTTTCGTGCTCAAATGGGTGCTGAAGCCATAAAAGAACTTTTGTCACAAATTGACCTTCCAAAGGAAAGCAAAGAACTCAAAGCTTTGCTTGTTGATGCAAAAGGACAAAAACGACTTAAAGCAATCAAAAAGCTTGAAATTGTTGAAGCTTTCATTAAGAGCGGAAATCAACCTAAATGGATGATTATGGATGTTATTCCAGTTCTTCCACCTGAACTTAGACCAATGGTTCAACTCGATGGCGGAAGATATGCAACAAGTGATCTTAATGATTTGTATCGTAGAGTTATCAACAGAAACAATCGTCTTAAAAAGCTTATGGAACTTGGTGCTCCAGAAGTAATTGTTCGTAACGAAAAGAGAATGCTTCAAGAAGCAGTTGATGCTCTTATTGAAAATGGTAAGAGAGGAAAGGCAATTCAAGGAGCAAAATCAAGAGATCTTAAATCACTCACAGCAATTCTTTCAGGAAAACAAGGAAGATTCCGTCAGCATTTGCTTGGAAAGCGTGTTGACTATTCTGGTCGTTCAGTAATTGTTGTTGGACCAGAACTTAAAATGTATCAATGTGGATTGCCAAAAGAAATGGCTCTTGAACTCTTTAAACCTTTCATTATGAAAAGACTTTGTGAACTCAATGAAGCCCACAATGTAAGTTTCAGAAGTGCAAAAAGACTTATTGAAAGAGAAAGCCCTGTTGTATGGGATGTTTTAGCTGAAGTAATTAAGGATCACCCAGTTCTTTTGAACCGTGCTCCAACACTTCATAGACTTGGAATTCAAGCATTTGAACCAGTTCTTGTTGAAGGAAGAGCTATTAAACTTCACCCTTCAGTATGTACTGGATTTGCTGCCGATTTCGACGGCGATCAAATGCCAGTCCATGTTCCACTTTCAATTGATGCTCGCACTGAAGCAAGAACACTTATGCTTGCATCAAACAACATTTTGAACCTTTCAAGCGGAAAATCTGTTGTTTCACCAGGACTTGATATTGTTCTTGGTTGCTATTTCTTGACACAAATCAAACCAGGCGCAAAAGGCGAAGGAATGGTTTTTGCAAATGAAGATGAAGCAATTATTGCATTGCAAACTGGAACTGTTGACATTCAAGCAGAAATCTTTCTTAGAAGAACTGTTAAAAATGAAACAGGTGAATATACAGCAAGATTCAAAACAAGTGTTGGAAGAATAATTTTCAACAACAAAGCAATTCCTCAAAATCTTGGATATGTTGATAGAACCATTCCAGAAAATGTTGCTCTCTTTGAACTTAACACAATAATTAAAAAGGGTGAACTTAGTAAGCTTGTTGAAGACACATTTAGAAAACTTGGAACAACTGCAACAAGTAGACTTATTGATAACCTTAAGGAACTTGGATATAAATATTCAACTCTTTCAGGTCTTACAATCAATGCTTTTGATATGAAAGAATCTCCAAAGAAAGCTGAAATTCTTAAAGAAGCTGAAGAAAAAGTTCTTGAGAATGAAAAATTGTTCAGAAGAGGACTTATCACAAACGATGAAAAACTTACTGCTAACATTTCAATTTGGAATGAAACAACAGGAAAAGTTCAAGCAGCGGTTGTTGCAAATCTCAATGACTTCAACCCGCTCAAGATGATGGTTGCTTCAAAGGCTCGTGGAACTGAAGTTCAGCTCAACCAAATTGCCGGAATGCGTGGTATTATCACCAATGCTTCAGGACAAAAAGTTGATATTCCTGTTAAATCATGTTTCAGAAATGGACTTACTCCAATTGAGTACTTCCTATCATCTCGTGGTGGTCGTAAAGGTCTTGCCGATCGTGCTCTTCAAACAGCCGATGCTGGATATTTAACAAGAAGACTTGTTGATATATCTCATGCAGTTGTTATCAACGAAGAAGATTGCTTTGCAACTTTAGGTGAAAAACCAAAGGGAATCACTGTTTCAGCAATTATGGAAGACAAGGTTGAACTTGAAAGCCTTAAAGATAGAATCACAGGAAGAGTTGCAATTGATAATGTTATCGATCCAAAAACTAAGAAAGTTATTATTAAAGATGGCGACTTAATCACAGAGGCTCAAGCTGCCGAAGTTGCAAGTGCAGGCATCACATCTGTAACAATTAGATCACTCCTTACTTGCAAATGTAAGCATGGTGTTTGTGCAAAATGTTATGGAAAGAACATGTCGAATCAAAAACTTGTTAGCATTGGTGAAGCAGTTGGTATCATTGCTGCTCAGAGTATCGGTGAACCGGGAACTCAGCTCACAATGAGAACCTTCCAAAGTGGTGGTGTTGCTGTTGCTGCCGATATCACAAAAGGATTGCCTCGTGTTGAAGAAATCTTCGAAGCAAAGCGTCCAAAGGGTGAAGCACTTCTTAGTGAAGTTTCAGGAAAACTCACAATTAAAGAAGAAGCAAAAGCATTCATTATGACAGTTAAATCCAGCGATGGAGATGTTACATACGAAGCTAGAAAACCAGTTACTCTCAAAGTTAAAAATGGCGACACTGTTGAAGCAGGAACTCAACTTACACTTGGTTCAATCAACCCAACAGATCTCCTTAGAATCCGTGGAGTAAGAGGCGTTCAAGATTATCTTTTGAAAGAAGTTATTGCCGTATATCGTTCTAACGATGTTAGCATAAACGATAAGCATCTTGAAGTTATTATTTCTCAAATGCTTAAAAAAGTTAAAATTGAAAACGCAGGCGGAACAAACTTGTTACCAGGTGAAGTTGTTGACATAATCAAACTTGAAGATGAGAACCTTAAAGCTTTAGAAGCAGGATTAATGCCAGCTTCTTCAAAGAGAGTTCTTCTCTCAATCACAAAAGCAGCACTCACAACCGACAGCTTCCTTTCAGCTGCATCATTCCAAGAATCATCAAGAGTTCTTACAGATGCTGCAATAAAGGGAAATGTTGATTACCTCACTGGACTTAAGGAAAATGTTATCATTGGAAAACTTATCCCAGCAGGAACTGGATTAAAACAATATAGAAATGTTATGCCAGTTGTTAATGAATAATTTTAACAATATAAATAATACTTTCTAATTTTTTCAGGTTTTAAAAAAAATTGGTCAAATGAAACACCAAGTAATTTTACTTGGTGTTTTTTATAACACAAAAAAATTATTTTTTGCTAAGAAAACAAAGAAAATTGTTTAATTAAGAAATAAACAATGGAAAAAAATAAGATAGAAATAATTTATTTGAAAGATTTTATTGCATCGAAAATATACAAATTTATCACAAATCAAAATTTGACAATGATTAAAATTAAATTATAATAATTAGTAATAAAGAGGAATTATGGATAAATTCTATAAATTAATAAGTGCAGAAAATAAACAATATTTAAGCAAAGAAAAGGGTATTTATGGTGGTTATAAACCTCTAAAGATTTATGGAAAACTTGATTGCCCTTCTGCACTAAGATGGATTGAAAAAGGTTATTATGTCGGTAATCGAGTGTTTTTTGCAAGTGAATATGATGCTGTAATGGCAGGTTATAGACCATGTGCAGTGTGTCAAAAAGAAAAATATTTACTATGGAAAGAAGATAAAGAAAAGTTTAAAAATTCAATAATTAAACAAAAAAAAGATGACTTTTGTCAATAACCTAAATTTGAATTATAATATTTATATAAAATAAATTATATTTGACTTTTAGAATACTAATAACTTATACTAATAAAATCTTTTTCATTAACAGTTATTTTGCGATAACAGTTAATGTCGTTATGTTATTTTAAATTAGTTGCGAATTTTTTTCCAAATTAGCCAAACAAATATTTTAACAATTTTCAACAAGAGAAAAAAACGGGGAAAATAATATGTTAAAAGAAATAAAATATGAGATTTATTATCACATTGCATCTGGTTAAGTAAATGTTGAAGATGTCCCATTTGAATAAGTAATAGTGTATGTATCAACTAAATTATCTGAAGAAGTTTTTTCAACATTTACTATTGAATTTATGGTAATAGTTTCAGTTGTTGAACAAGCTCCAAAAATAAACATAACTGGAACAATTAAAATAAAAAAACATAAGAATTTAAATATTTTTTTATGAGTCGTCTTTTATATAGTTTAATTCTATTTGTATTATTACATTATTTATTTTGTTAAATATTCTTTAAATGAAAAGACTTTCAACCTTATTATTATTATTATTATTATTATTATT
>JBAXZR010000009.1:0-43458 GCA_041670165.1 Clostridia bacterium | reverse complement strand
GGTGTTGACATTGCAAATGTTAAGAAAAATTAATACCTTAAAATCTTAGTTCATTTTTAAGCTCTCTTAAAAAAACAAGAGAGCTTTTTTGTTGTTACTTTAAAGACCCTAACAACAAATTTTTCTCTCCTTTTACTTGGTTTAAATAATCGTTTTCTATAAAGAATGTTTGGTTTTTTACAATCAATATATTTTATTTCATTCCTATGAAAATTTAATATTACATGTTTAGTATCATTGCCTTGACATTAAACACGCGTTAAACTATTCTTTTAATAACAAAAAGAAGGCAAAAATGGAAGAAAAATTTTGTATTAATGAAAAAAATAAAGTTAAGCCACCGTGCAAATATTTTGGCAAATGCGGAAACTGTAATTTTCAAAATGTTGATTATCCTTGTCAACTTCTCTTGAAAAAAGAAATGGTTGAAAGGGAACTTAAACCTTTTCTCAAGGAAGCAAAAGTTGAAGATTGCAAAGGTCTTTTTTATCCTTACAAATATAGAAACAAACTCATTCTTGCTTTTGGCAATGTTAACAATGAACTTAAGGTTGGATTTTTCAAAGAAAACACCAAAGAAATTGTTGATATTGAAGAATGTTTAATGCATGAATCTTGGGCAACAAAACTTATCTACATTTTGAGAAATTATGTTAAAAAGTTCAAAATTGAGACATATGATATAGATGAAAAATGGGGAAATATCCGATATGCCGTTGCGAGATTCTTTGATGGGTTTTTGATGCTTACAATTGTTTCAGCTCAGGAAAAAATTTTTGGCCTCAAGTGGCTATTTTCTGAACTTAAAAGAGAATTTAAACAAGTTAGTTTGTATCAAAACATAAATGATAGTGATTATTCAAATGTTTTTGGACAAAGGTTCATTTTTATTGATGGGCAAAGAAAACTTTTAACAAGTTTGTCAGGAATCAAACTTGAAATTGAACCAAAAGTTTTCATTCAAACAAACACAAAAATTGCGTCGCAAATTTATTGCGATATTGTTACATATGTCAAGAATTTGAAAACCAATTATATTATTGATGCTTATAGTGGGATTGGAATAACATCATTACTTTTTGCAAAGAACGGCTTGAAAGTTACAAGTGTGGAAATTGAAAAACAATCAGTTTATGAGGCAAGAAGACTTGCAAAACTAAATAATCTAGAAATTGATTGTCAGTGTGGAGATGCAAAAAATCTTCTTCCAGAACTCACTAAAAAATTGCCAGATGCAACAATTTTTGTTGATCCACCACGAAACGGACTTGAAAGTGCAATTGAACCTATCATTGTTGCTAAACCTAAAAACTTAATATATCTTTCTTGCAGTCTTGACAGCCTTAAACAAGATTTGTCAAAACTAATTCCACTTGGCTATGCAATAAACCTAGTAAAACCCTACGACATGTTTCCGCACACCAACCATGTTGAAACCCTTGTTTGCCTTTCTTTAAACCCAAAAAAATGATTTATCTATTTGGTAATAAAAATGTCCGCAACTTGGGAGCATTTTTATGTTTAGACTATTTATTTAGATTTGCTTAAAAGAATATTTAAAACTTTAGGGCATTTTATGGTTAATGACACATTTTCTTTGTACTAATTATTTGAATTTATATCACATTTTAACAAAAAGATATCCCACAAATTAGAGCATTTTTCTTAAAAATTAAATTTTTTAGATATAGACATATGACAAAAATCAATTTAATTAGAAATAATAACAATGATTATAATAACCTTTAAAATTAATAAAGAGTTCAAAAAATCTGCACGAATTTACTTCGGACAAAAGATTTTTTGAAAACCTTAATAGGAGAAGGGAGCTAAAGAGGAGAACCCAAAAAAAGTAAGTTAGCAAACTTTAGTTTGCGTATCTGCGTAATTTTTTTGGTGCTATCCCAGTATATTTCTGTGGTCAAAAACTCGTTTTGCTTTGCCTTCTGATCTTGGCAAAGATTCATTTGGTAAAAGTGTGATTTTTGCTGAAATTCCAAGCATACTTTCAATATCTTTGTTAAGTCTTTGTTTAAGATTTTCAATAAGGCTTTCAATAGGTTCAACAACAACCGTTCCGTCAGACAAAATTTTGGTTTTGGCTTTTTGAGTTTCTTCAATTTTCATCATGTCTGCAAAATTTTTAGAAACTTCAACCTGAATTTCAAGATTGTCAAGTGCACCATTTTTTGTAACAATAATTTGATATTGTGGATTAAGCTCAGTTTGATATTTCAAAAGAACCGTTTCAATTTGTGATGGAAAAACATTTACACCACGAATAATTAACATATCATCAGTTCTTGCTGAAATTCTATTAAGACGAACTGTTGTTCTTCCACATTCACATTTTTCATGATTTAGGCTTGCAATATCTCTTGTGCGATAACGAATCATTGGAATGCCTTCTTTGGTAATGGTTGTCAAAACAAGCTCACCTTGTTCTCCATCAGGCAAAACCTTACCCGTTTCAGGGTCAATTATTTCAGCCAAAATGTGGTCTTCTTGAATATGCAAGCCACACTTTTTTTCACATTCCATTGCAACCCCAGGTCCCATAATTTCACTAAGTCCATAAATGTCAAAGGCCTTAATTCCAAGCCTTTTTTCAATTTGATATCTAAGCTCTTCGCTCCAAGGTTCAGCACCAAAGACACCAACTTTCAAAGCAAGATCACCGGGTTTAATGCCAAGTTTTTCCAGTTCTTCAGCAATATAAATTGCATATGAAGGTGTGCAACAAAGAACTGTTGCTCCAAAGTCTTTTAAGAGCATAATTTGTCTTGCTGTGTTACCCGTTGAAATTGGAACAGTCATTGCACCAATTTTTTCGCTTCCAAGGTGTGCACCCATTCCACCAGTAAAAAGTCCGTATCCATAAGAAATGTGGACAATGTCTTCTTTTGTTGCTCCCGCCATGGTGTAAGCCCTTGCCATGAGTTCTGACCAAATTTCAAGGTCATGCTTTGTGTAGCCAACGACAGTCAATTTTCCTGTTGTTCCGCTTGAAGCATGTAGTCTCACAATTTGGTTTTTTGGAACTGCAAAAAGTCCAAATGGATAGTTGTCTTTTAAATCCTGTTTAATTGTGAATGGAAGTTTTGAAAGGTCTTTTATTGACTTTATATCTGATGGGATAATTCCCGCATCATTCATTTTTTTTGCGTAAGCAGGCACATTGAGATAAACATTTTCAATTTGTTTAACAAGTCTTTCCGATTGAAGTTTTTCAAGATTATCTCTTGTCATACATTCGTTAGCTGGATCAAATATTTTGTTCATTAGTTGCTCCTTTATATCTTCGCATTTTCTTAAGAAAAAAAACACGACAGGAATATAATATCATAGCAAAAATTTTTTGCCAAACAAACAATGAAATAAACACTACTTTTGTTCTTTTAATATTTACAAATTTGCAATCACCCATTTTTGTTGCTTTTAGGCTTTACAAAAGAGTAGATTACAGAAAATTAATATAAATTTGGTTTGTTATTTTCAATAAGATTAAAGTTGTTTTTTTTGCAAAAGGCATAAAAAAATGGGACAAGCCCATTTAAATAAATTTTATTCTTCTTCTAATTCTGTTGTTCTTTCATACAATTCTTGAATGATACTGTATAAATCATCGGTTTTAGCGATTGTTGTTACATAGCAAGTTGAACGAGTTGAAGCATCAAGTGTAAGATACATTTTTACTGTGCTGTAAGTTGATGAGTTTGTCACTGTCAACCAAACCTTGTCATATTTAACAATAACACCACTACTTTGATGTTTGTATATTTCGCCATTAATTGTTAGTGTTTGATCTTCAACATAATTAAGTCTGATATAAGTTCCAGTTTGAGATACAGTTGTGCTCTGAATATCTTCACCTTCAATTCCAGTTTTGTTTGAACCATCAAACATTGCTGTTAAAAATGATTTTTGAAATGCACCTTTAAAAGCTGAATAAAGCTCAGTATATTCTGTTTCATCGGGATTTACTGACTGAACTGAAGCACCATTGTCAAAGCAATAAGAAATGCTGTTTGCCTCAGCAAATTCTGGCAAAAAGCTTTTTTTAACAAATCCAGCAACAATTGTTAAAACAATTAAAATTCCAATAAGTGAAAATGACGCAATGAGAGCAATTTTTTTCATTTTGATTTTTCCTTTTCAATTAGTAATAATCTTGTGTTTATTATTTACAACATTAAGCAAATTTAAGCCTAAAAGTTTTAAAAAACAAAATTTCTAGTGCTATGTTATTGCAATTTGGATTATTTGTCAACGATTGTTTAGTCTTTTTTATCTTTTTTATCTTTTTCGCTGATTTTTTCAGTGCTTTTTGGCTTGCTAATTTTTTTTGTAGTAGAATCAAGATTTTCATTGTTTTCAATTGAAAGTTTGGCATTTTTAATTTTGTCTTCCAAGCTTTTTAGTGATTCTTCTTTTTCAGCATTCTCTTTTTCAAATTTCTCAGCATTTTCTTTTTCAAACTTTTGCATTGTTGATTCAACAATTTTTTGAGCTTCAATTGCAATTTCCAAATCTTTCTTTTTCTGAGCAGTTTCTTCTTTTATTTTGTTGAAATCTTCTTCAGTAATCACACCAGCTTTCAAAAATGCTTCAGCAGTTTTAAGTTTGCTTTCAGCAACAAGAACTTTTTTCTTTTCTTCAAATTCTTTTTTGTTCTTTTCATCTTGAATTTTATCTTTGGCTTCTTTTTCTTCCATGAACTGGGCAACTTCTTTTGAAGTTTTGCCAGCTATAAGCATGTCAACTTCATCTTTATAAATTGTTTCTTTATCAAGTAAAAGTGAAGCCATTTCATTCATAACACCTTGATTTGCCTTCAAAATTTCTTTTGCACGATTGTAATTTTCTGTGAGAATTTGTTTGATTTCATCATCAATTTCACTTGCTGTTTTTTCACTATAAAGATTGTGTGGTTGATAATCTCTTCCAAGGAAAACTTCTTGACTGCTTCCTGCACTCATGAAGCCAAGTTTTTTACTCATTCCCCATTCAGTAACCATTTTTCGAGCAATTTCAGTTGCTTTTGCAATGTCATTTGAAGCACCAGTTGAAATGTCGCCAAACACAATTTCTTCAGCAATTCTTCCACCCATAATCATTGAAAGGCGATCGCAAAGCATGTTGTATGTAACATGTTGATCATCGTTGTCTGAACGGCTCATTGTGTAGCCAGCAGCTTGACCACGAGGAATAATTGAAACTTCTTGAACTTCATCACAGTGTTCCATCTTTTTTGCCACAATTGCGTGTCCTGCTTCATGGAAAACGGTGATTTTTTTGTCTTTTTCAGTCACGAGTAAGCTCTTTTTTTGAGGACCCATGATTACTTTGTTGATTCCTTCAGTCAAATCTTTTAAAACAATCTTTTTTCTTCCAGCACGAGCGGCAAGGATTGCAGCTTCATTTAGCATGTTTTCAATGTCAGCACCTGTGAAACCGCTTGTAATTCTTGCAATTGTTTTGAAATCAATTCCATCTTCAATTGGTTTGTTACGAGCGTGAATTCTAAGAATTCCTTCTCTACCACGAACATCAGGAATATGAACATAAATTTGTCGATCAAATCTTCCAGGACGCAGAAGGGCAGGATCAAGGACATCAGAACGATTTGTTGCAGCAAGAACAATAATTCCATCATTGGCTTGGAAACCGTCCATTTCAACAAGCAATTGATTGAGTGTTTGTTCTCTTTCATCATTACCACCGCCAAGCCCAGCTCCACGCTGACGACCAACGGCATCAATTTCATCAATAAAGATTATGCAAGGCATACTTCTTTTTGCAGTGTCAAAAAGATCACGAACACGGCTTGCTCCAACACCAACAAACATTTCAACAAAGTCTGAACCACTTATTGAGAAAAATGGAACATTGCTCTCGCCAGCAACAGCTTTGGCTAAAAGAGTTTTACCAGTTCCAGGAGGGCCTACAAGCAAAACTCCTTTTGGAATTCTTGCTCCAAGCTCAATAAACTTTTGTGGACTCTTTAAAAAGTCAACAATTTCTTTAAGTTCCTCTTTTTCTTCATCAGCCCCAGCAATGTCAGTAAACCTAATTTTAACATTTTCGCTAATTCTCGCTTTGCTTTTTCCAAATGTCATTGCTCCCTTGTTGTTTTGAGCAAGCATTCTAAACAGAGCAAATCCAACCACTAAAATCAGCAAAATATAAATGTATGGCATAACAGATTCCAAAAATGATTGTTTTGGATTGTCCGATTCATATCTAATAGTTTTGTTTTCAGCAAGATTCTCTGGATCATTATTAAATTCGGAAATAAGAAGTGATATTCTTTCAACATCACCTGTGGAATAAGTAAAATAGAAATCTGCTTTATTTGGAAAGCTAGAAAGTGGAATGTTTGAATTTACAACAAGCACTTTAGCAGTTCCACCAACTGTATAAACACTTTGAATTTCACCAGCTAACAGTTTTGTTTCAAATTCAGAAAAAACAATCTTTTCACCTTTGTTTCCAGCAGTCAAAATGTAATAAGCCATAACAGCAAGAATTGCTATTAACACAATATACATAATATTCTTAAGAAAAAATTTTTTTTGTTTCAAACAGGAGATCCTCCAACGATGTATTTTTTGCCTCTCTACCGCTATTTATTTACGATTTTTTCTTAAATCAAAACAAGTAATCACAGCAAAGAATGTCACAAAGTAGTATATCACAAGACTTTTGGTTTTACAAACGATTTTAGCTTAAATTCCATAATAAACCATTCTTCGACAATCAAATCTTTTCTAACTCAAATTTATCAAATCTTTTCTTGGTTGCTTTGAAATAATTATATCCAATTGATTGCAAATTTTTCTTATAAAAAAAAATAAATTATTGCTTTCGTTTTTATAATTGATAAATTTTTTTTGTAACATTTATAATTTCTCTAACAAACAAATTATTACAGAATATTTTTTGTTTCTATAATAATAATTTTTCTAATAGGATTTTTTTCAGTTTTTCTAATAAACACATTTTGTTTTAGTAACTTCCAATTTCTCAAATAATTTTTTATTATTATATGCAAAAGTTTTTTTCGTGCTTGTTATTATATTCTTTATTTAGATTGTTATTTACATATTTACCACAAGTATATTACTTGTGTAATTTGCAGTTAAGACATAATACAAACATGTGGTGCAAAGATTTTTGACAACTAAATTTGTTCCACGGGGAACATTTTTAGGCAAGAAATTTTTCAAATTAATAATGTTATACAAGATTATATTTCATTTTTGTCCATAGCAAATTTTTCGTTTCGTGGACTATATGTGGGTAAAGATAAGTATTCAATCATTTTTTCTATCATTTTTTTATAAGTCTTATAGGCATTTAGTTCACTTTTAAATAGAATTTCTTTCATAGTCAAAAATACTCATATTTTCGCTAAACTAATATAATTTACTGTTTTTTTCTAACTCTTATTTTTCAAAGTCTTAAAGATTTTATTTAAAAAATATTCCAAAATTTTTTACTTTATTTAAACTCTTTTTTACCATAATTAATATTCTTTTTTTTACAGTCTTAAAGATTCATTATTTTGTTAACTCATTTGCTTTTTTATAGATTCATTTATCTTGCTTTCTTATAAATTTTATTACTATATTTATTTTTTTACACTTCAGAAACTTCGAAAATTTTATTGCTATCATTTTAGAAAAAATTTAGTATGCATTTAATTTTGTATTTTAATTTATACAAATAATCTTTTTTATAATTTATTAAAATTTTAAAAGGATAAAGCGACATTTTTTCACAAATTTTGCTGACGCAAAAGAATTCTTTAACAAAAAAAGATAGACTTTTTTTGCACCTAAGTGTATACTCTAAAAAAAAGGACATTAAATTATGGGAAAAATTATATCTTTTGCCAATCAAAAAGGTGGAGTCGGAAAAACAACAACTTGTGTGAATGTTGCTGCCTTTATTGCTGCAATGGGCAAAAAAGTTTTGATATTAGATCTTGATCCACAAGGCAACGCAAGTAGCGGTGTTGGAATAAACAAAACTCCAGACACAAAAACAATATACAATGTTATGGACGGAGATTGTGCCGTTGAAGAAGCAATTCAACAAACAAAAATTGTTGGACTAGACATCATTCCTTCAACTGTTGATTTGGCTGGAGCAGAAATTGATCTTGTTCAAATGAGTGCAAGAGAAAAGATTTTAAAAGGCATTCTCACAAGACCAAAAGCAATTTATGATTTCATATTTATAGATTGCCCACCATCTCTTGGGCTTTTGACTGTAAATTCACTCACTGCAAGTGATTCAATTTTGATTCCTATTCAGTGTGAGTTTTATGCTCTTGAAGGGCTTAGCCAACTTATGAACACAATTAAACTTGTAAAAAAACACTTAAACAGCACACTTGATGTTGAAGGTGTTGTTTTAACCATGAAAGATAACAGATCTAACCTTGTTAACCAAGTCAGCAATGAAATTGTAAAGTTTTTTGGCAAAAAAGTTTTTGGTACAACCATTCCAAGAAACATTCGACTCGCTGAAGCTCCAAGCCATGGAGAACCAATCATTGTATATGATCCTAATAGCAAAGGAAGTATTGCTTACCAAAAACTTGCTGAAGAAATTTTAACTAGAAACAATATAACTTTTTCAACAATAACAAAATCGACAAAGTTTTATAGGGAGGATTAGTTACAAATGAACAACAAAAAAGGATTAGGTAAAGGTCTTTCAGCCTTATTTGGAGTATATGACGAAGAAGAAACAAATGGCAACACTGTTTCCAACACTTCAAATTTGGCTTCAATAAATTCTGTTGCACCACAAAAAGAAACAAATTTTCAAGAAACAGTGCAACAAATTGACTTAGATTTGTGTGTTCCGAACCCAAACCAACCAAGGAAAAATTTTGATCAAGTTTCATTACTTGAACTTGCTGATTCAATAAAGTTACATGGGGTTGTTCAACCAATTGTACTCAACGACTCAAATGGGAAGTTTTTAATAATTGCAGGCGAAAGAAGGTGGAGAGCATCGAAACTTGCAGGTCAAAAAACAATTCCTGCAATCATTAAACATTATTCAGAAAGAGAAATTAAAGAAATTTCAATAATAGAAAATCTTCAAAGAGAAGATTTGAATTCAATTGAAGCAGCCAAAGCAATTAAGCAACTTATGGAAGACTATTCATTCACACAAGAAGTTGTTGCTGATCGAATTGGAAAGGGAAGAGCAACAGTTGCAAACATTCTTAGATTGTTAACTCTTTATCCAGATGTTATTGAAATGATTGAAAAAAACAGATTGTCTGCAGGACACGGAAAATGCCTTGCCACAATCAATAACTATGAAACTCAAATCAAATTTGCTAGCCAAGCCGCCGACAACAAACTTTCTGTAAGAGAACTAGAAAAAATTGTAAGGGATTATTTGAACCCAAAACAATCAAGAAGCACAAAGCAAAACGAACAAAGCATTGAACTAAAAGACCTTGTTACGAAAATGCAAAAAGCATTTTCAACAAAGGTTGGAATAATCGGCAATGATAAAAAAGGAAGAATTTATATAGATTATTACACCACTGATGATCTAGACAGAATTTTTGACATTGTTGAACTTGTTGAAGCCAAAAAACTTACACTTAAAAATTTGAGCGATTTAAACAAACACAACATAATATAATTGTTTTTTCTAGTTTTAATTATTAACAAAAAAGGAGCTTTCATAAGTTTCTTTTTTTGTTTAACTAGCTCAAATATAAATGATTTATTCAAGCTTTAGAAATCTTAAAATCAAATTGTTCCCCGTGGAACAATTTTAAGTTATGAGTTGATAAATGCTTAAATTAAACAAGAAAAATGCTAAATTAGATTAGATTGTAAAATATAGTTGTTAAGGTAATAAGTCTATTTTTTTAAAAAAAATTGTAAAAACTTAAAAAACAAAAAAACAATGTTCCACGGGGAACAATTTAAAAAATATTGTATTTTTTTTGCTTATGTGTGAGTTCAACAAGCTTAAAAATAAATAATTATTATTGAATAGAACATCATTCTTTAACGATCAAACAAATTGATAACGCAAAAAATGTTCCCCGTGGAACATTTACATTACAAAGATTAAAATAATAATTTTGTTAGCCTTATAAAAAAATGAAAATAATTATGGCGTTACAAAGCAAATTGAAAAATATGAAATGTTATAAATAGTGTTATAAAAATAACAAAACTTATAATACTTAAAATTTTCTACAAATAAAAATGAAATAAATAAAATTCAATATTATTATCAAATAAATAACGATACAAATATGATCACTATTTTTTTAAAAAAAAATTTACATTTACTCAACAATTTTAAATAAATGTTGCATATTTGCTCAATACTTCTAGAATAAATTTATGTAACAAGAAAATACATATATATATTTTTAAAAAAATGTTCCCCGTGGAACATTATTCTAAATAAGTTAAGCAAACTCAGTAACAATCATTAATTTAAAGACAATGAACGCTTTAAAAAAAATTATATAATGAACTTTTAAATTGAAATTTGATGATTGATAGATATAATTAGATTAACGGATTGGTTTTAGGAAGATTTTTTCCTCTAGGATATTTTGCTTGTGTAGGTTTGATTTTTTTAATTATTGGAAAAGATCGTTGGCTTCCATTTTCAACAATGTGAATCTCAATAGTTTTTTGAAATTCTCCACCCAAAATACTAATTGCTTTTTTTGCTTCTTCAACTTCTTCTTTGCATTCAGCTGACTTGCTTGGAACAAATAAACCACCAACCTTAACAAGAGGCAGGCAAACTTCACTTAAAGTGGCTAGTCTTGCAACTGCTCTTGAAACACATACATCAAATTTTTCTCTATTTTGATTTGGAGAGGCAAAATCTTCTCCACGAGTGTGAATAGCTGAAGAATTATTTAAGTTTAACTCCTTAATCATTTCTTCCAAAAAGCCAACTCGTTTTTGCAAACTATCAATCATAACTAGATTTATGTCATCTCTTAAAATTTTTAGTGGAATTCCTGGAAAACCCGCACCGCTTCCAACATCAACAACACTTGCATTTTTTGGAATAAACTCTGCAAGAAGAACACTATCAAGAAAATGTTTAACAATAACTTCATCTTCATCAGTAATTGCAGTCAAATTGAATTTTTCATTCCAAGAAATTAGTAATTTGAAATATTTTTCGAACAATTTAGCTTGTTCTTGTGTTAAACCAATGTTATATGAAGCAAAAATTTTTAAGAGTTTTTCAATCATTTAATTTCTTCCTTTAATTGATAATTTGTTAATCTATATAATATTATTTTTTAATAGTTTTGTTTTAATTTTATTTATTTTTTTTGTTTTACAAATCTATTTATAATAAGAGTTTTTAATTAATCGTTTTTATATAATAGAGTTTTTGGTTTTACAAATCTTTTTGTTAATTAGTTTAAATTTAATTTTTTTAAAAAATTTTAGATAATTTTTACTTTTTTTTGATATTTTTCGAGTTTTTTCTGTTTTTTTTGATATTTTTTTTATTTGGAAGAAAATTGTAACAAAACTATTTCTTTGATGAATGTAAATAAACTGACAAAACCGAAATATCAGCTGGGCTTACTCCAGAAATTCTACTCGCTTGTCCAAGTGAAATAGGTTTTATTTTGTTAAGTTTTTGTTTTGCTTCATTTCTTAAACCTTTAAGTTCAAGATAGTTAAAATCTTCTGAAATTAAAAGTGATTCTTTTTCTTTCATTTTTGCAATTATATCTTCTTCCTGTCTAATGTAGCCTTCGAATTTAATTTTGATATTGACTAAGTCAAGAACTCTTTTGGGGTATTGTTGAAGCATTGGTATTAAAGAAGAAAGAGTGTTAAGATCAAAAGAATTTCGCTTTAATAAATCACAAATTAAAAATGAATTTTTTGTGATTGGCTCATTGTTTTTATCAAACAAATCTTTAATTTCATTTTCAATTTTAATCTTAGTTGTTTTTACAAAATTTAAACAATCATTTACTGCTTTTTGTTTTTCACAAAAAACCGCATATCTTTCATCAGTAACAAGCCCAGTTTGTCTACCAATTTCTGTTAATCGTTCATCAGCATTATCTTGCCTTAAAACAAGTCTATATTCAGCTCTGCTTGTCATCATTCTATATGGTTCATTTGTACCCTTTGTAACAAGGTCATCAATAAGAACTCCAATATAAGCTTGATCTCTTCTAAGAATCAACATTGGCTTATCATTTAAATAATTGTTTGAATTTATCCCTGCAATAATTCCTTGAGCTGCAGCTTCTTCATAACCGCTTGTTCCATTGATTTGTCCGGCAAAAAATAAACCGTTAACAAATTTACTTTCAAGCGATGCTTTTAATTCAAGAGAATTTATGCAATCATATTCAATTGCATAAGCATTTCTCATAATTTCTACATGTTCAAGCCCTTTAATTGTGTGGTAAAGCTCTTCTTGAATTTCAACAGGCAAACTTGTTGAACAGCCTTGAACATAATATTCATTGGTGTTTTCGCTTTCTGGTTCAAGAAATAATTGATGTTGATCTCTGTCTGCAAAACGAATTACTTTGTCTTCAATACTAGGGCAGTATCGTGGGCCTACACCCTTGATTGAGCCGTTATATAATGGGGCTCTGTGTAGATTATTTTTAATCAATTCATGAGTTTTAAGATTTGTGTGGGTAAGATAACATTCTTTTTTGTTAGCGGGAAAAACCTTTGTCATAAAAGAAAAGGTTTGAATATTTTCATCTCCTACTTGTTTTTCAAGCACAGAAAAATCTATTGTTCGTGCATTTACTCTTGCTGGTGTTCCAGTTTTAAATCTAAAAATTTCATGACCCAAATTTTTTATGCTTTCAGTAAGTCTGTTTGCTGATTCAAAACCATTTGGACCACAATTTTTTGAATATTCTCCAATGATTATTTTGCTAGCAAGATAAACTCCACAAGCAAGCACAACACTTCGGCATTGAAAAATTTGACCTTGAGCAGTTTCTACTCCGCATATTTTTTTATTTTCATCAACTAAAATTTTTATTGCTTCGGCTTGTTTAATTGTTAAATTTTCTTGTTGTTCAAGAACAAGTTTCATTTTTGAATGATACACAACTTTGTCAGTTTGACTACGCAAAGAATGAACTGCAGGACCCTTACCAAGATTAAGCATTCTAAGTTGCAAACTTGCATAATCTGCATTTAAGCCCATTTCACCACCAAGAGCATCAATTTCACAAACAAGATGACCTTTTGCTGTTCCGCCTATGGAAGGATTACATGCAAGAAATCCAATTGAATCAAGATTAAGTGTTATTAAAAGTGTTTTGTTGTTTGTTCGTGAAAGAGCAAGGGCTGCTTCACAACCCGCATGTCCCGCTCCAACAACAACTGCATCATAAATTAAATTATTCATTTTTTCCTTTTGTTTATTTGTAGTTTTCTTTCTACTTTTTTGCATTAGATTTTTTATATGGAATAAATTTTTAAGTCCTTATTTTTTCTATCTTTAATATTTTCTATAAATTTTCTTTATTATTTTACTTTTATTTTTTTTAAAAATAATAATTTGAGAATAAGTATTATAAATAATTAGTTTGAATTTATTAATATATTTTATCAATAAAGTCTATCAAAATTTTTTAAATATTTTTTTACACTTTAATATTTTATATTTTTCTAAGATTAAAACTTGAACGAAATATTGTTTAAATAAATAAAATTTTAATAACTTTTCAATTTTTTTTCAAAATATTTGACTTTTTTCGTGTTTTTTTGACATTTTTCTTAATTTTTATTAAAATTATTTACCTAAACAGAATTTTGAAAAGAGTTCATCAATAATTTCTTCGTTTTCTGTTCTGCCAGTTATTTTTCCAATTTCGTTCCACAAATTTTTGATTAGGAAGGCAACTATATCAAGCGTTTGCCCTTCAAGAGCATCTTCAATTTCTGAAACAATTTGTTTGCAATTTTCCAAGATTGTTGTTTGTCTTGAGTTTACAACAACTTCTCCGCTTAAATCAAGTTTGGACTCAGTTACAAATGAAACAATTTTTTCTTTAATAAGTTCAAGATTTTTTCCAGTTTTGACTGAAACAACAATTGCAGATGGAATTTCAAATTTTTGTTCTTCATCATTTTTATTAACTACAATTATACTTTTTTTGTGTTCAGCAATTGCTAAAATTTCTTTATCATAATCATCAAGTGATTTTGAACCATCAAAAATTGCAAGAACAACATCAGAGTTTTGTGCTTCTTCTTTAGCTCTTTCAATTCCTATTCGCTCAATTGTATCATTGCTAGTTCTTATTCCTGCAGTGTCTGCAAATTTAATTTTTATGCCGTTATACAAAATGCTTTCTGAAACTATATCTCTTGTTGTCCCCGCTATATCAGAAACAATTGCTCGTTCCGAACCAATTAGAGCATTGAGTACACTGCTTTTACCAACATTAGGTTTTCCAATAATCGCAACTTGAATTCCATTTCTAATTATTTGCCCTGAAAAAACTGTTTTTAAAAGAGAATCAATTTTGTTTTTAGTTTCGTCAACAACTTTTTTGCATTCATTTGCAACTCTGACTTCATCATCATGTTCTGGGTAATCAAGGCTTAAATCAATTTTTGCAAGAAGTGAAGTTAGGTTATCTTGAACAAGTTCAACTTGCTTTCTTAAATTTCCTTTTTGAAGCCTTTGACTAACGAGAAGCTCTGATTCACTTTCAGCATTAATTGTGTCAATTATTCCTTCAGCTTCATCAAGGCTAATTTTTCCGTTTAGAAAAGCTCGCTTAGAAAATTCACCTTTGGTTGCTAAAATTGCACCATTATCTAGGCAAGCTTCAAGAATTTTTTGCGTAATAAAAACTCCACCATGACATTGAAATTCAACAACATCTTCACCAGTGAAAGAAAAGGGAGATTTAAAATATAACAAGATACACTTGTCAACAATTTCTTTATATTTAAAATTGCCTAAAATGGCTTTTCTTGGTTCAACATAATTAATGTCTATATTTTTTGATGAAAAAATTTTGGAAGCAATTTCTAAAGATTTGTCCCCACTCATTTTTACAATACTAACTGAGCCAATTCCAATTGGAGTTGAAATGGCACAAATTGTTTCAGTTTTCATATTTCAATTTTAACACGCATAACAAAATTTGTCCACAAACAAAGTTGATTAAACATTTTTATTAGGCAAAGTAAAGACTCTGCTATTTTTTATAAATTTGATTTTCATTTGCTAATTTCAAATTAGAATTTATACCATTCCAGTTAAATTTGGAGTTCAAAAAAAAGTTGAATTTAGTTCAACCGTAATTTTTTTTTGAACGAACACTTTTAAAGGAAGGGGAGTTGGGAGAAAACAAAAAAGCAAGTTAGCAAAATTTTATTTTGCGTACCTGCTATTTTTTTGGTGTCACCCCAATATTTTTATTAGTTTATCATGCGAACTGGAAGAATGAGATACAAAAATTCATCTGATTCCATTGCTGTGATTATACAAGGATTATTTGGTGAGTTAAATTTGATTTTGATTGTTTCTTCATCAATAACACGCATTGCTTCCAAAAAGTAACGAGCATTAAAAGCAATTGAAAGTTCTTTTCCACTGAAGTTAATTGGCAAAATTTCCTCGATTTTTCCAATCTCAGAATTGCTTGTTAAAACCATTGTGTTTTCTTTTAGTTCAAGTTTAACAAGATTGTTTTGTCCAATACGAGAAAGAAGTGAAACTCTTTCAAGGCTATCTTCAAATTGAGATTTGTTGATGCTAATTATACTTGAAAAGTCTTTTGCAATAATTTGTTTGTAAGCAAGAAATTCACCTTCAAGAAGTCTTGTTATCACTTTTGTGTTTTTAAGATCAACCATCATATAATTTTTTTGAACATAAACATTAACAATTTCATCAGTGTCTGAAAGTATGTTTGAAATTTCATTTAAACTTCTTGATGGAATAATTACATTATTTTTAATTGTGCATTCAACAAGGTTTTTCTTCACTAATGCAAGTCTGTAACCATCTAATGAAACTGCAGAAACCATTTGTTGCTCAATTTCAAAAAGACAACCTTTAAGTATTGGTCTTGAATCATCAATTGCAACAGAAAAAATACTTTTTTTAATTAAATTTTTCAAATCAAATTGAGAAAGAGCAAAAAATTCTCCGCTATCAATTTTTTTGAGAACTGGATATTCAGTTGAACTAAAACACTGAATTTGACTTTCGTTGTCACCATATTTAATTGTAAGTTGATTTTTTTCACTTAAAATGAGTTCAATTTGTTCATTAGTGAGCTTTTTTACAAAATCACTGAAAAATTTTCCAGGTATGATTGTTTCACCTTCAATTTTTATATCAGCTTTAATCTTTTTTTCAATTGCAAGCTCAAGGTCAGTTGCTGCAAGTGTAAGCTCATTATAAGCTGCTGTAAGCTTTATTCCTTCCAAAATAGGATTTGTACTTTTACCTGAAATAGCTTTTGAAACCTTGATTATTGCTTCAGATAAATCAAGTCCTTCACAAATTACATGCATTTTTTTTCCCCCTACGAGTGTTGTTCTGTAATTAATGAGTATATTAACCAATTTTTTTTGATTTGTCAATGTTTAAAAAATGATTATTGTAAAAAATTCATTTTTTTGGTTGTTTTTTAATTAAAATTACGATTTTTGTCTAATTTTTTTTTCATACTTAGTTAATATTATAGTTAATATTTAAATAATAGGATTATTAGTAGTCTTTGTTAAATTGTGGATAAATGGTTAAAGCTTTGCATTTTTGCCTTTGAAATAAAGAAAAAACTATCCACATGACAATGTTTATAAAACAAGAAATAGTGCACAAAAAATTAACATTTTGTTATTTTTATTGTGTATAACCCCTTTTTAATCTATGAGAGTTGTTATAAAAAAATTGAATTATAAATTTAATTGATTTTTTATTGTAATGAATAATGATTAGTAATTTTTTTGAGAGTGTTATTGCTAAGTGTAACTTGACATAAAAAAATTTGAAATTTAAAAATAAATAAAATTCTGACAAAATTTTGATTTAGTAAAAATCAATATTTGTGTGTCAAAATTTAGTTCATTATAACGATTATTAACTTGTTTATTTTTTTCAATGCATTTTTTTTGTAGACTAAAGGAAAATTGTTGTTTTAAATGTCTTTTTTGCCTTGTAATGGTTGACAATAAGCTTGTTATGAAATATAATACCGATTACTTGCAATATTGATTGTTAGCGTTAGACGCAAGAGTAAATAAAGAGGAGAATTTTATGAAACAAACATTCCAACCAAAAAAGAGAATTAGAAACAAAGTTCATGGTTTTCGCGAAAGAATGAAAACTAAAAGCGGAAGAAATGTGTTAAAGAGAAGAAGAGCTCGTGGTAGAAAAAATCTCACTGTTTAATTTTTAGCAGTGCTTTTTGTGCATTCAATTAGGTTTTATCTTAATTGAAAATCAGGGGGTTTTGTGCTACCAAAAAAATTTAGACTTAAAAAAAAATCACAATTCAACTTTGTGTACAGAAAAGGGAACAAGAGTTTTTTAAAGACAATCACTCTTGTTTTTGTTAAAACAAAATTATCAACTCCAAAAATTGGTTTTTCTATTAGTAAAAAAATTGGAAATGCTGTTGTTAGAAACAAAGTTAAAAGACGCATGAGAGAAAGCTTTAAATCACTTTTAGGAAAAGTTGACTTTGGTTACAATTATGTTTTCATTGCAAGAGAAGGTATTGAAAAACAATCTTTTGAAGAAGTTAGGTCGTCTATGGAACAAGCAGTCATAAAGGCAGGTTTGTTTCATGACAAAGTTTAAAAAAATAATTTTTTTTCCATTTGAACTTATTGGAATTGGCTTAATTTGGTTTTACAAATTTTTGATTTCACCAATTTTGCCGTCGTCTTGTTGCTTTGTTCCAACCTGTTCAAGTTATGCTTTAAAAGCAATTGAAGAATTTGGTATTTTTTACGGACTTATTCTTACATTTAAAAGACTTGTTAGATGTAATCCAAGAAGTAGGGGAGGTTTTGACCCTGTTCCATTAAATATTAAAGGAGATAAAAAATGGCTTTTTTAAATTTATTTTCGTCAGCCTTGGTTGCTCAGCCTACTGGACTCTGGGAAAGTATCATTTTTGCATTTGAAAAAGTGATTCCTAACTATGCTTGGGCAATCATTCTTTTTACGCTTGCCCTTAAGCTTGTGCTTAGTCCACTAGATTTTTTCAATAAAAAATTTGCAAGAGTAAATGCAAAGATGCAAAAGATTATTCAACCTGAACTTCAAGAAATTCAACAAAAGTATGGAAACAACAAAGAGCTTTTAAATCAAAAACAAATGGAACTATACAAAAAACATAATTATAATGTCGTTGGTTCTTGCGGAGTTATTTTTGCAAATTTAATTATTACATTTGTTGTGTTTTTAACACTTTTTACAGGACTCAACAAAATAGCTGAATTCAAAATTTATGAGCAGTATGATCAGCTTAAAACTGCCTATCAAGCTGAGTTAAGCATTTCTGAAGAAGCAGCTAATGAGGCTGTTAAAAATGAATATGAATTAATTTCAAATAAATATTCTTGGCTTTGGATTAAAAATGTTTGGCAAAGCGACAATCCTTTCACAAGCAGTATTCCAACTTTTGATGAATATAACAAAATTGCAAAATTGAATTCTGCTGAAATTGACATTGAGGCTGAAAGAGTTTTATATAACAAAATAATGGATCCACTAAGAGAATCTGTTGGAAGTGCTAACGGATATTTTATTTTAGTCATTTTGTCTGCTGGGCTTAGCTTCCTTTCATTATTCTTTGCTCAAAGCTCAATTAAAAAGAGTGCAAAAGCATCTGAACAAGTTAAAAATCCACAAGGAAAACTTATGTTTGTGCTTTTGCCACTTCTTATGGCATATATAACATTCCAATTCAATGCTGCCTTTGGTCTTTATATCATAACAGGCTCTTTGTTTGGGCTTGCAACAACTCCATTGCTCAATTATTTAGTTGACAAAATGGAACAAAGAAAAATTGAAAAAAATGCAGTTACAATCGAACCTACATATTCAAGAAATAAATGAAACTGATGAAAGAAGTGGAGGATAAAAATATGTTACAAGTTGAAACAACTGGGAAAAACATTGAAGTTGCAATTGAAAATGCACTGCTTGAACTTAAGGCAGTAAGAGAAGATGTTGATATTACAATTTTGGAAGAAGGCGGATTTTTTAAAAAAGCAAAAGTTTTTGTTAAAATTTCTGAAGACTGTGTTTCTAAATATAAGAAATTTGAAAAAATTATAAAAGACGAAAAAGAAGAACTTAAAAAAGATATTGTTAAAGAAAATAAAATTGAAGAAAAAAATGAAAATGTGAAAAGTGGAGAAAAAGGAAAAGAATTTTTGCTTGGACTTTTGAAAGAGCTTTCACTAACTGCTGAAATTGAAGTAAACTTTAATGGAAAAGATATTTTCTTTGATATTACTGGACAAAATCTTTCAGCTCTTATTGGCTACCGTGGTGAAACACTTTATGCCATTCAATTCTTGGTTTCAGTTATTGAATCAAGAGAAGATAGAAGCGTTGGAAAAGTTCTTTTGAACATTGATCATTACAAAGAACAACGAGAAATTCAACTTTCTGAACTTGCCATAAGACAAGCAGAAAGAGCAAAAGAATTTGGAAGAATAATCAAACTTGAACCAATGAATTCATATGAACGAAAGATTATTCATACTGCTCTTCAAAATGATGAGAACATTGACACAACAAGTGAAGGTGAAGAACCAAACCGCTTTATTGTAATCACTCCCAAAAACGCAAAATAGATTAAATTAAACCGCTACTAATCCTAGCGGTTTTTTTTGTAATATAATTTAATAAAACGCAAATTTTTTTTGTAAATAAAAACGCAAAACTCTAGAATCGGTTTTTTAAAAAGCTTAAAAATTAATAATTCGTTTTATTTAACAATAGCTTATAAATTTGTAAGCTATTGTGATTGTTTATTTAACTTTGGTTATCAAAAATTTATCATTAGTTTATAAAAAAAAGATTTTATAAAAAAGAAAAAAAACAGCGGAAGCTGGTTTTTTAGTAGCTAATTTTGTTTTTGATTTCTTCAATTGCTCTTGAAATTCGTTGGTTGTTTTTGTTTTCAAGTGAAATTTTGTCCCTTGCGTACATAATTGTTGTGTGATCTCTGTTTCCAAACATTTTTCCAATTGCAATAAGTGGCAAATTTAAAATTTCGCAAATAAGATAAATTGCAATCATTCTTGGTTCAACCTTGTCTTTTGTTTTCTTTTTGCCTGTTATATCTTCTTTTGTTACTTCAAAATAGTCGCAAACAGCACTAATTATTGTTTGAGGTGTTATGTTGTCTTTGCGAACATCTTCATGCTCTTTCATTGCTTCATATGCTTCGTCCATTGATGCACTCTTTTTTCCAAGCAAACTTGCAAAAAAGAAAACTTTTGAAAGTATGCCTTCCATTTCACGAATGTTTGTGTTAACTTTTTGAGCTATATAATCAATTACATCATCATCAAGTTTAAACTTTTCAAGTTCAGCCTTTTTTCTTAGAATTGCAACTCTAGTTTCAAAATCTGGTGATTGAATGTCTTGAATTAGACCACTAGCAAATCTTGAACGAAGTCTGTCTTCAAGTGTTGAAATTTCTTTTGGTGGGCGATCACTGGAAATGATGATTTGTTTGCCCATTTGAAAAAGGTCATTGAAAGTGTGAAAAAATTCTTCTTGAGTGCTTGTTTTGTTTGAAATGAATTGCATGTCATCAACCATTAAAACATCAACATTGCGATACTTTTCTCTGAAACTTGAGTTGATTGCTCCGCGATTGTTTCTTATTGAATCAATATAATCATTTGTAAATTTTTCACAAGTTGCATATTGAACTTTTTTGTCAGAAGCATTGCTTGTTAGATAGTTTCCAATTGCATGAAGAAGGTGAGTTTTGCCAAGCCCAACACCACCATAGATAAAGAGTGGGTTAAACTTTGTTCCCGGATTTTCTGCAACTGCGTGACAAGCCGCATAAACAAATTGATTGCTTTTGCCAACAACAAAGTTTTCAAAAGTATATTTTGGATTGAAAGGATTTTTTACTTCAGCAACAAAAACTTCACCGTTGTTAACTTCAGCAATTTCTTTCTCTTTCATTTCTTCATATTCTTTTGTGTGTAGAATTTGAAATTGAATTTCTTCATTAGCTACTTCTGCTAAGGTTTCAGCAATTTGATTTTTGTGATTTTTCACAAGTTGGCTTTTTGCTGAAAGTGTGTTTGCAACAAGCAAAAGACTTTTTTTGTCTGAAGCAAGGTATGGTTTTATTGGTTTAATCCATAAATCAAACGATACTGCAGAAACTTTAAGCTCTAAGAGTGCAACAACTTTTTCCCATAGTAATTGAAAATCTTCCATTTTTCCACCTTTGTATATCAAACTTTTCTGTGTAACAAAAATAACCCAAAACAGTCAAAATGTCAATTTATTTGTGCCAAAGCAAGAAATAAGGAAAATTTTGACTTATTATTTGCAATTTTGTCTTAGACACAAAATGCTTGATTGTTTTAATTGATTAATATTACAAAATTAATATATAATTTAGCATGCTAAAAAAAGTTTGTTAGTCAATATATTTTTAATTTTATAAAAATTAATTGATTAAAAAAATGCTTTAATTTTTAAGAGTATCACAAAAAAACTTGAGTCTTAAAAATAAAAGCTAAAAATTCCATTACAAAACATCTTAAACTCCAAAAGATAAAAAAACTATAGATAGAAATGAAAGAGAGTCAAAAAATTTTTATTGTATCTCTTTTAAAGAATATTATTAAGTAAATAAACAATTTGTGTAAAAAAGAGGTAATATGAAAAAAATTTGGATATTTGCAATTTTATTTTTTTTGCTTATTCCTTTTTCTTTTGCGGGTTGCAGTTTTGACAGTCCAAATGTTTGTGCAAAAAACTTTGAAAGTAGAAACGAGATAAATGAAGTTGTAAACAAGTTTGATTCCATGTGGAAAGCTAACAACATTTTTTCTGGTGGAGATTTGAAAAATGTTATGATTAGTGACAGTGTTAATGAAGCTGAAAGCTCAGTTGATTACACTGAAACAAATGTTCAAATTGAAGGTGTTGATGAAGGCGACATAATCAAAGTTGATGGCACTAGCATTTTTAAACTTACTGAAAAAGGATTTGTTATTGTTAATGTTTCTAATGGGCTTATGGAGATTGCGTCTAACATTGAAATTGAAAATTATGTTCCTAAAGAAATGTTTCTCATGGGTAACAAGGCGATTATCATTGGCGGAAGATATGAAGTTTTCGAGTATTATGGATCAAGAGAAATTGGTGTGAATTTGTGCAAAATGTCTTATATGAACTACTCAAAAACTGATATTAGAATTTATGATATTTCCGTCCGAACAAATCCTATTCTTGAAAGACAAATTCTTGTTGAAGGACGATATTTAAGCAGTAGAATTGTTGATAACAAATTTGTGTTTATGATGTCTTATTCTTTTTCTTTTGGAGATGAAACAAATTATGTGCCTAAGATTTCTGATTCAACTGTTAACGATGGAGTTGAAAGCGAAATTGCATTTGATGACCTTTATTATTTTGACAACATTCCCGTTATGGAATATTTAATCATTGGAAACATTGATTTTGTTGAGTCTGATAACAACAAAATTGTTGGATATCTTGGGCTTGGTGGAGAAATTTGCGTTTCAGAAGAAAATATTTACATTTGCGACAATGATTATTCACTGCAATTTAAAAAAATTTTGTGGTGGATAAATTATGACAGCAGTGAAAAACCACAAACAAGAATTGTTAAGATTTTTTTGCCTGAACTTTTGTTTGTTGGTTCAGCCACCATTGATGGCACAATTTTGAATAGGTATTCTGTTGATGAATATGATTCATATTTGCGAGTTGCAACCACAACAAGGTGGTGGGACGAATCAAAAGGAACGCAGTCATATTCAAGTGTGTTTGTGTTTGATGCAAACATGAATGAAACTGGTTCTATTACAAACATTGCTTCTGGTGAATCAATTTATTCAGTAAAATTTAATGAAGCAACTGGTTCTCTTGTAACATTTTTACAAACAGATCCGCTATACAAACTTGACTTGTCAAATCCATACAATCCAATAATTTCAACAGGGCTTAAGGAAGACGGCGTAAGCATGTATCTTCATTATATTGATGACACAAGAATGATTGGAGTTGGGCGGGACTCTGAAACTGTTAATGGCATAGTTGTTTGGAAAGGGCTTAAGGTTACTCTTTATGATGTTTCTGGAACTAATGCGGTTGCAATTAACACAATTAAAATTGGTTCCTCATGGTCATATGCTGAAATCTTAAACAATCCAAAATCACTACTATACGACAAAGAAAGGGACATTTTTGCTTTTTCAGCAGAAAAGTGGGAAATTGATGATTCAAATGAAAACTATATTGCTTACAAAATGACAGAGCAAGGTTTATATGTTTTTGGTTTTACAAGTGGAACTTTGACACTAAAAAATGTTTCGACTAACATAACAAATTTTGATTATGATGATTGGTATGGCTACTATGATCTTTCTTATGATTTTGTTACAAGAGGAGCTAGGATTGGCGATTATGTTTACACATTAAGCGAACATAAAATTTGCTCATATTCTTTGAGCAGTTTTCAAAAAATTTCAGAACTTGTAATTTGTGAATTTGTTCCATCAATTGAAAGATTTGAAAGTGAAATTGAACTTGAAAACTAATTTTTTAAATTAAAAACTTAATCAACAAATCCAATGTCGTTAATTATAAATTTTATAATAAATATAATTATTTCTTTACAAAGAAAGAAAACTTTATCATAATTGATTATGATGAATGCAAAAACAAATCAAATTGGGTTGCTTGTTTGCCTTGGAATTGTTGAGGCAGTTTTAGGCACTCTCATTGTTGGACACTTTACAAATTTCGGTGAAATGTTAGAGTTTATTGCAATTTTGATTTTTCCAATTTTTTTGCTATTTTTTGCTCCAAAAGGCTTTCATAAACAGTTTCAATGTGTTGCTTTTGTTTTTACTTTGCTTGCTGATGCTGGGCTAGTTTTGAATTTGTACAACAACAAGGTTCTTTCAGTTGCAATTTTTTGTCTTGCTCAAATTTGCTATTTGACTATCATATTGTTCTATCAAAGAAATTCTAAAATTAAAATCCTTAACTTAATAATTTTTGTGGTTATTGCTTCCACGCTTGAATCCTTGGCACTGCTTGTTTTGAAAGCAAATTTTGACTTTTTGGTGTTTTTCACATTGCTATATTTGTCTTTATCTCTTACAAACATAATTTTTAGTGGAATAAATGTTAAACAAAACAAATTTCTTTTTGTGGGACTAATATTATTTTTGTGTTGTGACTTGATTATTGGATTTGGATCAGCTGGCGGATATTTTGACTTTTCTTCAATCCCATTTATTCACTCAATTTTAAATGCCCCATTTGACATTGCAACTTCCTTTTATATTCTTTCACAATATTTCTTATTCTTATCAGTTTTTAAAATTAAATCAGCTAACCAAAAAGAATTAATTATTGCGGTTAAATAAAAAATCATTTTTGAAAAAATTTAGTATTTATTGTAATGATTACAAGAAAAATGTTTTTTATGATAAAAAATTTGTCAAAAAGTTTAATGTGGTTTGCTTTTTGGAGATAAATAAGGTAATGTTTAATAAATAGGGGTGAAAAAATGTTTGGGCTTAGAAGCGATGGAAAAAAACTTAAGAAGTTGTCTGCAATTATGCGTTGTGCTCCGCATATAGCCAAAGAAAGAAATGATTCACAAAATCTTCATAAATGTGGAATTGATTGTGAACCTATGGACAACTTTATTAAAGAAAAAAGTGATATTGAAAATGTTACTTATACCTATATGGATATTGTTTTTTCTGCCTTAGTTAAAACTTTTGCTCTTAGACCTTGGTGTAATCGTTTTGTGATGAATGGAAGAGTTTACAAACACAATACAATTGAAGGAACATATGTACTTAAAAAAAATCTTGCTGATGACGGACAAGAAACAACAGTGAAATTGTCTTTTTCGGGCAAGGAAAATATTTCTGAAGTGAGAAACATCATTGATTCTTCAATCGATGAAAATCGTAAGCCTAAAAAAGAAAATCTTTCTGACAAGTTTGTGAAAAAGTTTAAAAATGCTCCAAATTTTGTTATGAAATGTGCTTTTGGGTGTGCAAAAATTTTGGACAAACATGGTTTGCTTCCAAAAGGACTAATTTCTGCAAGCCCTTTCCATAGCAGTTTTTTGCTTACAAACTTAAAGAGCATAAAAACTGAATTTATATATCACCATCTTTACAATTTTGGGACTTGCGGACTTTTTGTTACAATGGGTAAAGAAAACATGCAAGCAGTTGTTGACAAAACTAACAAGATTGTTGCAAAAAAGATTATGGATCTTGGAATTGTTATGGACGACAGATTTGTCGACGGATTTTATTGGAGTAAAAGTCTTAAACTTTTCAAAAATTTTCTTGAGAATCCACACAGTCTTGAACATGGCTTAGCACAAATTGTTCAAGATATAAATTAATTGGTTAAATATAAATGAAAACAAATATTCTGTTTTCATTTTTTTAAATAAGCAAACATATTTCCATTTAAAATTTATAAAAACACTTTAGAACAATGTTTTTTTTGCTTTTAATATAGTTGTATTGATTTCTATGTTAAAAAAAGCTATAATACGACATGAAAATTTTGTTTGTTAATCCACCAAATAAGCCTTTCACAGAAAAGCATATTTTGATTGAACCAATTGACATTTTGAGTTTGGCTTCACTTTGCATAAGCCTTGGTCATGAAGCTAGCTTTTTTGATATGGACGCAAAAAGATTGGGATTAATGGACTTAATTAAACAAGTACAAGAAAATCAATTTGACAAAGCTGTTATTGTTTTTGATAATCACATTCCATTACATAAGGACGAAACTCTTAACACTATAAAAAAAATTAACAAAATTCTTCACGAGCAAAAAATTGAAATTATTGGAATTGGAAAAACATTTACATACAACCATGATTTAATTAAAAAACTAAATATTGATGTTTCAATTCTTGAAGGAAAAAACACTGAAAACACTTTGACTAGGCTTTTAAACCTACAAAATTTATTTAGTGAAAATCTTTCAAAAATTAGTGGAATTATTTTTGTTGATAACGGAGTAGTTGTAACAAATCCACCAACAAATGAAGAATTTGATATAAATGATTTGCCAATAACTTGTCGCGACCTTGTTGACAAATCTGACTACATTGACATTAAAAGCATGATTACAAGTAGGGGTTGTATTAATAATTGCAAATTTTGCCCATGTAAAAATTTTTGGGGAAATTGGAAAGGCAAAAGCCCTGAACTTGTTGTCAATGAAATTAAAGATTTAGTTGAAAATTTTGGAACAAAAAAGATTATTTTTTTAGACGACAATGCAACTGTTGACAATCAAAGAATGATTGACATTTGCAACTTAATTAAAAAAGAAAAAACAGCTATAAAACTTGGTTGCCTTTGCAGTGTTAACACCTTTAACAAAGAAATGTTTGTTTCAATGGCACAAGCTGGCTTTAGGTGGGTTCATTTTGGAATTGAATCGGGCTGTCAAGAAGTGCTCGAGCATTGTGGCAAAAATTTTGATGTTCAAAAAGCTGTTGAAATTATTAATTTCACAAAAAAACTTGGATTACGAGTTAGAACAAGTTTAATTTTGGACCTTGAACCTATTACAGAAAAAAACTTGCAAGACACTCTTGGGTTCATTGAAAAAACCATGCCAGATGAAATAAGAATTCATTATCTTGTTAATCGTTTGGGTTCTGAATATGGCAAAAATAACGGTCAAATTAGCAATCAATACATTCATGAAAACAAAATTGTTTTGCAAAACGAAAAAAGTGATTTGGTTTTGAAATATGTTAACATTCTTACTAGAATGGTAAAAAATAATGACTATTCAATCATCAAAAAACCTTCTCAATGGGCAGACATTGAAAAATTGCGTGGAAAAGATGGAAAAATTAAGTTTGTTTCATTTTGCCCATCAAAATACGGAATAGATTGGTGAAAATATGAAACAAATTATTGGAATAACAGGCAAAATTGGAAGCGGAAAATCATACTGCACTAGTCAGCTTTCTTTGATTTTGCAGTCAAAAAAAATTTCTCACAAAGTTGTTGATGTTGACATTGTTAGGCATGAACTACTTGATTTAAACACAAATTTGAAAGAGCAATACAAAACTGCATACAGTTCAAAAGAGAAAATGCATGAGTTTAAAAGTGCATTCAATCCTTTTCTCAAGGACATGCTTTATAAAATAATTAAATCAGCTAGTGAAGATATTGTTTTGCTTGAATGGGCTTTGCTTGTTGAAGACGATATGCTTGATTTGATTGATAAATTAATTATTGTAAAATGCTCAGAAAAAGTCAGAAAGCAAAGAGTGTCAGATTTAAAGTTGCTAAGTCAAAGGTTGAAATTTCAGATTGAAGATGGAGAAAGAATTTCAGCCATAAAAAAAATTAAAAAACCATATTTTCTATTCTCTTCAACAAAAAATCCTGACATAAAAGAATATGAAAAGCTATTAAGCAGTGCTTTGCAAGAAAATTATGATTTTTGTCTTTTCAAAATACCGCAAAATGGTGCAAGGGCACTATGGGAAATCACCAACACATGCAACTATCATTGCTCGTATTGTATTTTTTGTTCAAACCCAGTTGTCGACAAAAATGAGTTATCATACGATGAAGTTATCAAAGCAATTGATGGATTAAAACGCAACGGTTTTACTTATATAAAATTTACTGGTGGAGAACCTTTTGTTAGAAAAGATATGATTCAAATTTTGTCTTACGCTAAATCTCTTGGTTTTGATTTGGACATTTCAACAAACGGCTCACTCTTGACAAAAGAAACAGCAAAAAGCTTAGCTGAACTTTCAACAAACGGCTCACTCTTGACAAAAGAAACAGCAAAAAGCTTAGCTGAACTTAAACTTAATTTTGTTCATGTAAGCCTTGATGGCTTTGACAAATTTTCTCATGAAATTGTAAGGGGCGAAAACACATTTGACAGAACAATCAACGGAATCAAACTTTTGTCAGAATTTTCAGTTAAAACAAGGATTGGAACTGTTATTCACAAAGGCAATGAAAACTGTTTGGAAAAAATTGTTTTGTTAAGCAAATCACTTGGCACTGATGAAATTATTTTTTCTTTTATGGAAGCAATTGGAAGACTTAATCAAAAGAGCGAACTTTTGTCTACAAAAAAAATATGTGAAGTTGAAAACGAGCTTTCTACCTTAAAACAAAAATATATGAACCAAATCAAAGTGTCATATAGTTTCACAAGAAACAAAACATCTCTTCATGCTTGTTCAAAATGCCCTGCACTTAAAAAATTTGTGTACATTGACAATCTTGGCAGAATTTCACCTTGCACATGGATTGTTGACAAAAACCCAGAATCAAGGTCAAAGCTAACACTTAAAAATGCTACTTTTGAAGAAGTTATGGAAGATGACAGTCTTAAAACTTTTATGGGGAAAAGCAAATTTTTTAAGTCAGGAATTTGCCCAGTAAGGACAAGAAAATGAAAATTGAATACAGTTTTTTCAATGATATAAAATCAAGCAAATTCAAATTGTATTCTTTTGCAACTGAAAACATTGGCGGATATATTGATTGTTTTGATTTTGTTAGCAAAAAAGTTCTCACAGTTGCTTCATCAGGCGATCATGTGATTAACGCAATTTTTAAAGGTGCAAAGAGTGTAGTTGCTTTTGACATTCACAAAGAAGCATTGTTTTACACTGAATTAAAACTATTAGCTTTACAAAATTTTGATTTAAACACCTTTCTTGAGTTTTTTATGATTGACTCAAAACTTGCGCTAGATTACAAACTTTTTTCTGAAATTAAAAACAAAATGAGTAGTGATGCAAGAGAGTTTTGGAAACAAGAATATAAAAAAAATAATAACGATGGTTTTAAGCTTAGAAACAGTGAAATTTTTAATAACACTTATGACACAATAGAGAAAAAACTGTTTTACAATCCATATTTAAATCCAAAAAATTATCTGATTGCACAAAAAAATGTTGAAGATTGTTCAGTTGTGCTTATGCATATTGAACTGATACAACTACCTCGAATATTGACATGGAATAATAAATTTGATACAATACTCTTATCTAATATTTCTGATTACATTGAAAATTTTATATCTGACAAAAATTGTCTTGAAAAGTTTTTAAAGGATTGTATTTTGCCTTTAAAAACAAAATCAAACGAGATACAAATTGCATATATCTATGACATAAATTCTGCAAAAAGCAGAAGCGATATTGATGACAAAGTTAAGAGAGAAAAAGAACTTAATAAAATCAAATTATATTCATGGCAAGAAATTTCTTTTATCAGTGCAATAGATAAAGAAAAACAAGATTCAATTATAAAATTATTATAAGGAGAAAAATTATGCCAAAAAGTAGATACACGGATTATACTTGTTCTTCAAGCGAAAGTCGATTTTG
The DNA here is from genome assembly GCA_041670165.1 of Clostridia bacterium. GTDB lineage: Bacteria > Bacillota > Clostridia > Christensenellales > UBA1242 > JBAXZR01. Next base: position 13,769 of record JBAXZR010000009.1, on the reverse strand, counting down.
TTCGTCTGGTGAAAGCCATGATAGCACGGACTATATTTGTTCAGCAGGCGAAAGTCATAATGGCGAAAGTCGTGAAGAAAAAAATGTGTCATATACTCCAGAAAAAATTGAAAGCTATTCTGATTTAGAATTAAATAAAAATAAAATTGATGAATCAATTAAAGATTTAGACTTAAATGAAAAAATGCTTAAACTTAAATTGGAATTAGCACAACTAAACATTAGTTCTTTTGAAAACAAAGAAAATACGCAAATAAACATTCTTAACTTGAATTTTTGGATAGAAAAAAAAGAAAACCTTGAAAAAGCTCTGTTAGAAAATGTAAATAACAAAAAAAATTATGTTAAACAACAAAATATAATTAAACAAATAGAAAAGCTTGGCAAAAATCACAATGTAAAAAGCAATAAGGATAGAACTCGTGAATAAAGACGAACTTGCTCTTTTGCATTCAAATCAAAGACATTTTGTTGAAGAATTGCAAAAGAAAGGTATTGAAGTAAACATTGTCAACAAAGACATGGAACTTTTGTGTGCCAAACTGGGTAACCATGTTGAATGGATTTTAGATAGAGATTCTTCAGTTATGCCTTATTCTGTTTCTATTGTTTGTGGCAACAAATTTTTGACAAAAAAAATATTAGAAAATGGTGGAATAAGTGTTCCAAAGGGGGAACTTTTTTCACCTAACCAAAAAACAAGTGCAATCCTTTTTGCAGAAAAATTAGGCTATCCAGTTGTTATCAAACCAGTTTTTGGTTCTCATGGGGACAATGTTTTTATGAATATTGACAACATGGAAGATGCTTATGAAATTTTAAACAATCATTTTTTTGATGAAAAATTTATTGTTGAAAAAGAATTTTTAGGAAAAGAATTTAGGGTGTTTTTGACAAAAGATGGTTCGTATGCCGTGCTTCACAGAGATCCAGCTCATGTTTTTGGTGATGGAAAAAGCACAATAAAAGAACTTATTGAAAATGAAAATGAAAAAAGATTAGAAAGAAAAAATGCACTTTGTCCAATTGTAATTGATGAAATTGCAAAAAAATATTTTTCAAAAAAACATCTTTCATTGGTTGATATTCCAAGAAAAGATGAAAAAATTTATTTAAGACCGTCTTCGAATGTTGCAAAAGGTGGAGTGTGTGAAGACTACACAGACTTAATTCACCCAAGTGTCATTAAAAACTGCAAAAATGTTCTTGATATTTTTGGAACAGTTCCATACCTTGGCATTGATTATATGTCCAGTGATATAACTGCAGTTCAAACAAGCGACAAATATAGCATTGTTGAAGTCAACACAGTTCCCGGAATTCATATGCACATGAACCCAGCAATTGGAAAATCAAGAAATGTTGCAAAAATGCTAGTTGATGTTGTGTTTCCAGAAACAAAAGAAAAAAGGAATCAAAATGAACAAGGGTTTACACCAATTCTCTGAAGCTTATTACAAGCAAAACAATTCATACGAAAAATTTAGCAATTGTGAAGATTTTCCTGACAAAATTGCTAATTTTTTAAAGCCAAAAATTGCTGACAAAAAAGTTTTGGACATTGGTTGTGGCACAGGGAAATATATAAATAAATTTTTTCCACTTTGCAAAGAAATTTGTGGAATTGATAAATCACAAAATCAAATTGATTCAACAAAAGAAAAAACTAACAACAAAGTTCAATTATTTTGTTGTGATGCAACAAATTTGCCCTTCGGAAATGGCAGTTTTGACATTGTTGTTAGCACTTGGGTGTTTGGAACAATCCTTGACATTGATGTGAGAAACAGGGCATTGGCTGAAGCAAACAGAGTTCTTAAGAATGGCGGAAAAATATATTTGGTTGAAAATGATATCGGTGGAGAATTTGAAGAAATCAGAAACAGATATCCTGACACTTCAAAAACTTTGGAATACAATAACTATCTAATTAAAAATGGTTTCACACCTATTTTAAAAGAAAAAACTTTTTTTAAATTTGATTCAACATTTGAAGCAAAAGAAATTTTTGAAATCATTTGGGATTTTTCTGTAGCCGAAAAAATTACAAAACCAACAATTGAGCAGAATGTTGTAATTTTTGAAAAAACAAAATAACCTAAAAAGGATTTTTAATTTTAAAGCAAAATCCTTGTGAAAAAATGCTACTTTTGTTTATGACTAAAAAAACAAGTTAAATTTAAGCATCAAAAACATGTATTTAATTATAAAAATTCAAAAGTTTTTGTTTGTGCATTCATTATCTCTTCAAAATAGTTATTCTTTTTTTTAAAAAAATCGAATAATTTCATTGTTTTTAAAATTGTTTGTAAAAAATAATAAAAAAATGCTCAAGTTGTTTTTGAGCATTTATTTTTAATTTTTTTCTATTACTTATCTTTCAATTACAAAACCTAATATGCTTTTGTTTAAATTAATCATGAAATTTTGAGCTTGTGAAATTATTTCAGGAGTGATGATTTTTGTTTTTTCAGTAAGATTACGCAAGATTTCAATGTTTACTTTATATTTTTCACTGTATCCAATCTTCAATTCAATAAGATTTGGGTTTTCATTTGAAAGAACCATGACTGCAGGTTTTGTTCCTGAAACAAAACAAAACTTGTCTTTTTCGGCTTTTTTTTGTGTTTGTTCTTCAAACATTTTTATAATTCTTAAGCCTGCTTCTTTGCTTTGAACATAGGCACTTAGATGGTTGCAACGAATAGCATTAAAATAAAAATATTCACCATATTCAGGCTTCAAATCAGCTTTGACATAAGAATGTTTAGGGTTTCTGTTTGGGTGATCTTCTTTGAACGGGTATGCTAATTCATTTTTTAAAATTGCATTGTTAAATTTAAGAGTGCCATAAGCATCAAAACCCTTATCAACCGAGCAATCAAATCCATCTTCCAAAACAACAAATTTCGTGCCACATTCGTAGCACTCAACCAAAACAGCTTTCACACCATTGTCATTTGAAAGTTTTTTAACTTTTTCACAATTGCAATTGACACAACCATGTCTTGAAAAATCTTTTTTGCTTACTGCAATAATAAATTTTTGGTCATTATTTGAAGATATATTATTCAAATTTTTAGCTCCTTTATTACACAAAGATATTTACAATTTTTCAATGTTTTACATTAAATTCAAAATATAATGTTTGAACACATTTTTTATGCTAAAGTTCTACAAGTGATTGCTCCTGAAGCTGAAAGCAAATATATTTGATTTTCGCTTCCCTCATAGCCATTGATGGCCTTTATTGTTTCTTCGCTTTGGGTGCTGATATATGAGCCAAGGTCAACAGAAACAGCGCCACTACTTTGTGTTTTTAAAACAAATTGATTTGATGCGACAACTGAAATTTGAGTTTCAATTTTTCCTGAGCTTGATTGAAGCTTGCTTTGTCCAATAGTTTTTGAAAAACCAACATTGATTGTTCCATTTCCTGTTGCAGTTGCATTGATTATGCCGACTGCTTTTGTAACAATGATTTTTCCTTTTTCTGTTGTCAAATTGCCCACTGCACAAGATTCTAAAGCATCTTTGTAATTAACATTTATATCACCTGAAACAGTCTGCAAATCAAGCTCGCTTGAAACTTCAGAAAGTGTGATATCACCGCTTGTTGTTCTTATGTAAACAAAACCAGAAGTGTTTGAAATGTTAACTAAACCACTTTCATTGTTTATTGTAATAGGTCCGCCAGCTTTGCTGATTGTAACATCAGAAAGAGTTGCGCTACTAACAGTAAATTCACCAGTAACTTCACCAAAAACAATGTTTGTGAGATCCATTGTGTCTTCACAATTTACACTTCCAGTAATTTTAACAACTTTAATAAGCCCGCTTGTTGTTCTTATTTGAACAGTTCCAACAAGGTTTTGCATGTCATAGAACGCAATGTTTCCATCAAAAGAAATTTCAGACGCAGTAATTGTTGTGTTTTCAGCCATTTTAACATTTCCCGTCAAGTTCTCTACTGCAAAAGCAGTTGGGGTTAACGAGTTGTTTATATTAATGTTGGCACTATTTGTTTTTAAAATGATTGCACCAGTCGAATTGAACTTTGAAGAAAGAGTGATGTTACCGTTTTCAGTTTCAACCTCAGCTGAGCCAACAATCAAATCTTGAGCTAATAAGTTTCCAACATCTCCACCGCCAAGAACAACACTTCCACTTGTTGTCTTGATTGTAATCTTTTTTGTGTGCCATTCTTCATGACTTTTGTAGGTAACAAGATTAAGTACGCAAGAGTCTTTGTTAAAAAGAATGCCACCGCTTGGAAGACTAGTAAAATTAAAAACCAAATCATTGTTTGCATCAATTTCAAAAGTATAAGTTGTTAATGCTGTTTGATAGTTGACAATTCCCATAAGTTTTGAAGACAAGAAAAGATTGAACGAAGACAATGGAGAAATTGCATCTCTTTCAGTAACAATAACTTTGTAAAAATTTGAATTTATAACAATGTCATCAAAAGGAGTTTCTGCAATATCTTCAGATACAAGCGATTTTGAATTGAAGTTTTCATCAATCCAAGTGTAATTTCCAATCCTTTTTTCAGGGCTGAGCACAAGAATGGCAGCCATTGTTAGCACGCCTGCAAAAATTAGACCAAAGAAAATTAAAATATATGATAATCCCTTGTTTTTTGGCTTAGCCATTTTTTCTTCCTCCAAAACAAAATACTATAAATAGTATATCAATTTTTTTTGTTATTTGCAAGAGTTAGGGCAAAAGTGTTAGAAAGCGTAAATTTAACGAAAACCGCTTCAAAAAACTAATATAATGATTAATTTACTAAATTTTATAATATTTTTAAAAAATCGATGGAATTAATGATACAAAAATTTTGACATGGACAAAGCGCTATTAGTGCCAGCACTATATTTTGGTTGCTTTTTTGAGTGAAAACGGCTAAAATGCTTTAGAAAATTATTTTAAGAAAAAACGGAGAAACAATGAAAGCAATTACAACAAAAGAACTTAAAGAATTATGGAGCAAATTTTTTTCTGAGAAAGGACACAAAATGATTCCAAGTGCTCCGCTCGTTCCAGAGAATGATGCAACAGTGCTTTTTACAACTGCAGGTATGCACCCACTTGTTCCATTTTTGCTTGGTGAAAAGCACCCAGCAGGAAACAGACTTTTTTCTTGTCAAAAATGTTTTAGAACAAATGATATTGATGAAGTTGGTGATTCAAGACATTGTACATTTTTTGAAATGTTAGGAAATTGGAGTCTTGGTGATTATTTCAAAAAAGAAGCAATTTCTTGGAGTTATGAGTTTTTAACAAGCGAAAAATGGCTTGGTATTCCAAAAGATAGGCTTGCTGTAAGTGTTTTTGCTGGTGATGACAACAGCCCTCGTGACACTGAAAGTGCAACAGTTTGGGAACAATGTGGCATTCCTAAAGACAAAATTTTTTATTTGCCAAAAAAGAACAATTGGTGGGATCTTGGTGCGGGAGTTGGACCTTGCGGACCAGACACTGAAATGTTTTACGACACAGGAAAACCTGCATGCGGAAAGGATTGTTCACCTGCTTGCGACTGCGGAAAATATCTTGAAATTTGGAACGATGTGTTTATGCAATATTCCGTATCAGCTCCAAATGGAAAACCAGTGCTTCTTAAACAAAAAAATGTTGACACAGGCATGGGAGTTGAAAGAACGGTTTGCGTTTTGAACGGTGTTGCAAGTGTGTTTGACACAGGCTCTTTCAAAGAAGCAATTTCTTACATGACTAATGCATGCAAAAAAGATTATCTTTCAAGTGATGAAAACACAAAAGCATTCAGAATTGTTGCTGACCACATTCGTGCAAGTGTCATGCTAATTTCTGATGGTGTTGTTCCAAACAACAACGGACAATCATATGTTCTTAGAAGGCTTATTCGTCGTGCAATGAATTGTGCAAGAAAGCTTGAACTTTCAAACATTGACATTCTTGAAGTTGCAAAAATATTCATTTCAGCTTACGAAAATGACTATGAAAATGTAAAAAGTTCCAAAGAAAATATAATTTGTCAAATTAGTCAAGAAATGGAAAAATTTTCTAAAACACTGATTCTAGGACACAAAGAATTTGAAAAAATCACTGAAAACCTTAATGGAAAAGTTTTAGATGGAGCAAATGCTTTTCGTTTGCTTGACACATTTGGTTTTCCAATTGAACTCACAAAAGAAATGGCACTTGAACATGGAATCAATGTTGATGAAAAAGGTTTTGAAGAAGCTTTCAAAGAGCATCAAGAAAAATCTCGTGCTGGAAGCGAACAACTTTTCAAAGGCGGACTTGCTGACACTTCAAATCAATCAGCATATCTTCACACAGCAACCCACATTATGCTTGCAGGACTTAGAAAACTTCTTGGCGAAAACACAATGCAAAAAGGAAGCAATATCACTCCTGAAAGGCTTAGATTTGACTTTAACACAGACAGAAAACTTACGCCCGAAGACATCAAATTTCTTGAAGATTTTGTTAATGATGTCATTTCAAAAGAAATTCCGGTTGAATGTGAAGTTATGAGTTTGGACAAAGCTCGTGAACTTAATGCAATCGGTGTGTTTGGTTCAAAATATGGTGACAATGTCAAGGTTTACACAATCAAAGGTGTGGACTGCCAAATTTGCGGTGGACCTCATGCCAAAAACACAAAGGACCTTGTTAAATTCAAAATCATCAAAGAAGAAGCTTGCTCAGCAGGAATTCGTAGAATTAAAGCAGTTCTTCTAAATGAGTAATTGGGGTGACACCAAAAAAATGACGCGGGTACGCAAAATGAAATTTTGCTAACTCGCTTTTTTTTGTTTTCCCTCCCAGCTCCCCTTCCTATTAAGGGGTTCGTTTAAAAAATCTTTTGCTCGAACTAAATTCGTGCAGATTTTTTTGAACTCCATATTTTAATAGTGATTAGTGAATAGTGAAAAGTGATGAGTTAAGGTAAAATTTGAAAGTTGGGGTAGCATAAAAAATAGTCTTTTACATTAAGACTATTTTTTTAATAATATATAAATACTAATCTTATGCTATTAAAAAATATTATTTTAAAATATCAAATATTTTTATATTTGTGTTCAACTTAAAATTATTCAATAAGATTATTTGCAGAATTTATATTAGAAGAAAAAATATTATTTGTTTCGCCATTTTTTTGAACGAGTGTAATAATAAAAACCAAAGAACAAGACAAAAAGGATTATCATAAAAAGCAAAAATCCTAAGAAAAACCAAAAAGTAGGCACTTTTTTTATACTTACCATTGTGCTAAAAGTTTCGCTTGCAACATTATTTATTCTAATCTCAGTTGTTATGTTGAAATTTCCAGTTCTGTTCAAAGTGAATTCAGTCCCTTGAACCCATGCTCCTGAACCAAGTTTAAAAAAGATAGTGGCGTCAGGAACGGATGTTTCAAAAACAAGCTTGACATTTGATGTAAACACACTTTCATAAGAAACTTCCAAATTGTTTATAACATATTTAATTGTTGCGGGAACTGGTATAACTGAAAACGAAAAACCTTTTAAGTAATTGCTATTAATAAGTGTGTCGCCATCATAGAAATCAATGTTGAATGGACCATATGAAAAATTGTTTATTCCCAAAGACAAAATTGTTTCACCATATTGAACTTTTAAATTTGGAAAAGTTAAACTTTCAAAAATTTCAATGCTTCCACTGGTAACAAACTTTTTACCCTCTTTTGCCCCTTGCGAAACAAGTTCAAAATTGGTTGGAACAATTTCTGTATCAATTGTTATTTCATTGCAAGCAAGCCAAACAGTTGGAAGATTTATGTTGCTTGAATTTGTTACATTTTCAATGCTTGTGATTCTGTTGGAACACAAGTTTGCAACCGTGTTTGCTTCATCAGAAAAACAATTCAAATTTACTGAAGTAAGCATGTTATCTTCAGCATAAAGAGTTTTGAGAGTAAGTCCAGACAAATTGAACGATGACATTTTGTTGTTAGAAATGTTAAGTTCAATCAAATTTGGCATTGTGGAAAAATAAACTGGTAAAACTGAAGAAATGTGATTTGAAGAAAGGTTCAAGGTTTTTAAAGCTGTAAAAGTCCAGTAGTTTAAATTCAAGATTGAATCAATATTTTTGTTTGACAAATCAAGAACTTCTAAATTGTCAACAACTCTTGGATCTTCAGCATTAAAGCCACCACTAGCTTCACTAATTGCATCAATCAAATTTTGATCGCTAGGCATAATTTCAACTTGCTCAGCAAAAGATGAAATTTTTATATTGCCCAAAAAAGACAATGCCAAAAATAAAGCACAAACAACAATCACGGAAAGATTTTTTTTGATTTTCATTTTTCCCCTTACAAACTTATTTTGTAAAAACCATTTTGATATATTCAAATCAAAAAGTCAAGAAGCATGCAAACATTTATAAGTTTGGTTTTTACTAGCTTGTTCGCTTAATGATATATTAAATTTACTAATTGGTTTTGATTAAAAAAGTTTGCCCAACTTTGGATAAAAATTTTCATAAATTCCCGCTTGCAAATTAAAATTTTTGATGCCACCCCAGTAAAACTATCTAAATTCATTAGTTACAAATTTTACCTTAACTCAACACTTTTCACTATTCACTAATCACTATTAATAACGGAGTTCAAAAAAATAGGCTGAATTTAGTTCAACCTTTATTGTTTTGAACGAACACTATTAAATGAGTTTGAGCTAAAGAGAAAAACAAAAAAAGCGAGTTAGCAAACCTAAGTTTGCGTACCCGCCATTTTTTTTGTGTTACCCAATCATTTAACAAAGTTTGAAAAAATTTCTTTTCCTGTTGCACTTACCACTGCAGAAATTCCAAGAAGCGATATTTTGTAAGTTTCAGTTGTTTTAATTGAAATGAAATAACCAGTTTTTGCATTTAAAACAACATCAAGTCTAATTGCTCCGTCACCGAAAACTGGGTCAGTTGATGATTTTGTTGCATCTTTAATTTGAGTTATATATTTTTCAAGAGCTGAAGATTTAAGTTCAAGAGAAAAAGTGATTTTTGAGCCATCATTAAGTGGTCTGCTTGTTCCATTAAGTGTTGTTGAAGAAGTAATATTGAAGCATGGAGCTAAAGGCATTGTGCCGACATTTCTAAGAAATTCTTCTGTTGGATAAACATAAGCTTCATCTGTCCAAATTGGTTCACGATCGTCTGTTTGATTTTTTGTTTCTCTTTTCCAAATAACCCCGTCAATCATTTCAACACGAGTAAATGAGCTTGAACCAAAAGTTTTTCCTGCAAGAAGAGTTGCACTATATGTTGACCAACAATTTTTTTCACCACTCCAAGATTTTTTTGATTTTATACTCATGCCAGACAAAGGCACATTTGAAACGCATTCTTGATTTGTTGAACTCTCCCAATGTGAAAGTCCAAAGAGCTTTGTTTCGGCATATTTCCATGCTGAAACCGCTGTAACAAATTTTGGTGGAGCAGGAAATTCGTTTTCAGGAGTAACAACAACTTCTGGATTTGATGGATCTGGATTGTTTGTTTCTCCCTCTTCAATTGTTGGGTTATCTTCATCAGTTGTTGTTTCACCAAAAACAGTGCTTTCAAAGATTGTTGCAAAAAAGCACAATGTAAAAATACACGAAAGTAAAATTGCCAAAATATTTGCTGTTTTTGTTCTATTTTTCACTGGGTAAATTATACCTAACACATGTCCCTTTGTCAAGTTTTGTCTAATTATAAATAATATTGTTCTAAACAATTTAAAATACATAAAATTTTTAAAAAAATATAGTGTTTTTTAATTTTGTTAAATTTTAAATTATTATAGTTTCATTTTAGAAAAAATTTCAGTTCCAACAGATGTAATAGTTGCATTTACTCCTTTAACTGTTACAGAGAATCGCTCTGTCATTTTAATTGATTTGAAATAGCCATTTTTGGCGTCCAAAACAACATCTATCTTAATTCCACCATCTTCAATAACTGGAATTGTTGTTGAAGAAGAAGTGTTTTGTAATTGCTTTATGTAACTAATGCATGCAGACGATTTTAAAACAAGAGAAAAAGTGATTTTTGAGCCATCATTAATCGGCTTACTTGAACCATTTATTGTTGTTGAAGTAGATATTATAAACTTTGGCATAAGTGGCAAAGAGCCATTAAGCATGGCAAATTCGTTTTCAGAATAAGTTACTCCATCATCAAACCAAACGGGTTGTCTATCAGAGGTTTGCTCAGTTGTTTTTCTGTGTAAAACAATTCCGTTTTTGTTTTCAGTATACTCAAAAAATTCCATTCCAAAAATTTTTCCGGGTTTAAGAATTGTACTGCAACTCATACTGCAATTTTGTTTTCCATCAAAAACTTTAACAATTCTAACAGTTTGCCCAGCAATTGAAATTCCTGGATCAATATCTTGATTTGAAATTATGCTTTCCCAGTGTGAAAGCTCATAAAGTTTTGTTTCAGCAAATTTCCATGCTGAAATTGAAGATGCAAATTTGGGCGGTTTTTCAACAGAAATAACTGTTGTTGGATCGGTTACATCTTCAGTTTCTTCATTTGTTATGTCTGTTTGCTCTGTGTCCGTTGAAGTTGTGTCGCCATAAACTTCGCTACTAAATGCTGATGAAAACAAGCATAGCACAAAAACACATGCCAAGCTTATTGCCAAAAAATTTGCAAATTTTGTTTTATTCATCATATTATAGTATATTGTATAATATTTTTTATGTCAATATTGAGGCTTTAAGAATCTTTGTAATTACTTCTTGTTGAAAATGACAAAAAATTGTGATATAATAAACTGTTATGAGCGCAAATAAAAATTTTATTTCGTTGATTAAAGATTGCCAAAGTATTGGCATTTTTTCACATATAAATCCTGATGGTGACGCGGTTTGTTCGTGCATAGCTCTTCAAAAATGGATTGAATCCACTTTTAACAAAAAAAGCAAAATTTGCATTGCAGGAGAAATTGGAAAACTCTATGCTCCTTTTGTAAAACTTTCAAAAATTGAAAAACCTGAAACATTTGATCTTGCAATTTGTCTTGACTGTCCAAACTCTTTTCGTTTGGGAGAAAATGAAAGTGCATTTTTAAGTTCTCCAAACACGGTTGCCATTGATCACCATGTTGGTGGCAAAATTTTTGCAGAAACAAACATTATTGACATCAATGCTGCAAGCACAACTGAAATTTTATTTGAACTTTTTAAAAGCCAAGGAACGGAAGTATCCGATCTTGTTGCAATGCTTTTATACACAGGTATCATCACTGACACAAATTGTTTCACTCAAGAAGCAGATGACCATTTGCATATTGTTGTTGGACAACTTTTAAGAAAAAAATTTAATTACGAAAAGGTTAAACAATACTTTTTTGTAAACAATTCAAAAGCCAAAATTTTGCTTATGGAAAAAGCACTAAAGAGTATGGAATTTGCACTAAGAGATCGTGTTTGTTCAATGAACCTGACTCTGAATAATTTCAAAAGCTCAAAAGCAAATTTTGAGGATACAATGGGGTTCATTGGCAATGCAATAAGCATTTCCACTGTTGAAGTTGCAATCATCACAATTGAAAGACAAAAAAACTTTTTTTATGTTTCAATAAGAACAAAAGGCGAAGTTAATGCAGCAAGCATTGCAACCGCATTTAATGGTGGCGGACACAAAAATATGGCAGCTTTTCAATATTCTGGAGATATCAAATTTTTGAAACCAACATTGTTAACAGTAATAAAAAAAGAACTTTCTATCAATGGAAACAAAGCAAAAAGATCAACAAAGAACAATTTCGAATTTTTGTAAAAACGGATTGTTCTTTTTTCATCTATATCTAACTAGAAAATTTTTTATCGGATAACCAAAAAAAATAAAACAATACAACAAAATCTATTGGCTGAAATTTAAAAGCAAATGTTGATTTATTGACATTTCATCAAAAAAATGATAATTCTTATTCTATAAGGAAGTGGTTATGGGTGGTTTTTTTGAAAGCTTGAAAGAATACAGAGAAGCAAAAGCATTTTTGAAACAAGCAAAAACAAAAAATGTTGAGCTTTCTTTTGAAATGTATGATAAAGCATTTAGTAAATTTTATCATTCATATAAAAACAGACAAACAAATAAAACAAAACAAAAGTTGTTATTCACATATAATAAGATGCTGGAAATTTTAAAGTCAATTAAAGAACTTTTAAAAACAAAACAAACAGCAAAGAACTTTATATTAGCCAGTGATTTTCACAAAAAACTATACACTGACCAAACTTTAATGGAAGGACAAAAAATTGAAATCACAAAGGCATATGACAGAGAATTAGAAAAATATCTTTGTGATATAAGAAAGAAATATTTGGAACGGGCTTTGATATTTTATGAAGATAAAAATTATATTGATGCACATTTCTGTTTTTATGTTTTTAAACAATTAGGCGGAAAAGGTGAAGTTTCCAAAAGCAAAGAATGTGCTGGTGAATACTTTTATCAAAAAGGTAAAGAATTTTTTAAAGAAAAAAATTACAAATACTCTGGAGCATATTTCAACCTTGCCTGTCAAAATGGAAAAGATTGCCAAAAAGAAAGAGATAAGTCCATTTCGGCTGATTTGTTTGAAGAAGGAGAAAAGCTTTTAAAAATTGCAGATAGATTCATTATTTCATCGGTGTCAAACTCACTCATTCGCTACTCAAAGGCGGAAAGACAATTTGTTTATGCCAATCAAATTTCTCAAAGCGAATACACACAACTTAAAATTGATTATTGCAGAAAAAAGCTTTACGAACTCGACTCAAGTTACAAGCTAACAAGTGAATATCTTCTTCACAACAAAGCATGGGGTGCAAGTGCAATCCTTGCCCTATACGACTTATTCTCAGACAAAGACACAAATCTCGACGACCTCGATGAATACGAAGACTAACAAACTGCAAATCCATACCAAAATGACAATTTGTCACTTACTGACTTATTAGAAAATAAAGCATTTATATTTTAAATATAAAAGAGTTGTAAATTATAATAATTGAAACTTAAGAAATAAAATTAATAAAAAACAAAAATTATTTATGGGCGGAAAACAATGCTTCAATTTTGGGAAAAGGAAACACGATATGATTTATTTTGTAAGGCATGGACAAACAAATGACAATGCTAACGGCAATATTTTAACGGGACACAATGAAACCCCATTAAACGAAAATGGAGTTAATCAAGCAAAAGAAATTGCAAAAGAATTAAAAGAAATCAAATTTGATGTTTGCTATTGTTCTCCACTTCTTAGAGCAAGGCAGACTCTTAAGGAAATGCTTGCTTTTCACAAAAGTTTACATGTTGTTTTTGATGACAGATTGAAAGAGCGTGATTATGGCGAAATAACAGGCAAACCCGCTTCAATTTGTGAGTTTAGAAGATGGAATGCTAATGATGAGATTCCATACCAAATGGAATCAATCCCACAAATGTTTGAAAGAGTAAAAAGTTTTTACGATGAAATTTTGCCTAGGTTACAAAATAAAACTGTTTTAATCGTTGCTCATAGCGGAGTTGGAAGAATGTCACATTTTTACTTTAATGGAAAGCCAAAAGATAACGACTATTCCAATTTCATACTAGACAACGCCAAAATCATTAATTTTAATTGATAAGAAACAAGGCATGGGAGCTTTTAAGTTTTTTACAGTCAAAGTTTTCTTAGTATAAAAAAAGCCAAATACTTGTTCGTATTTGACTTTAATTGGCTCCCCAGGTAAGGTTCGAACTTACGACCTATCGGTTAACAGCCG
>JBAXZR010000008.1:0-49452 GCA_041670165.1 Clostridia bacterium | reverse complement strand
TATTGTTTTTCAGGAAATTTTGATTATGCAGGCTACAAAGTTACCAACATATATTATGAAGGAAGTGCTGTTGTAGGAAATGTTGAAACAAAATATGAGCTCTTTTTTGGACTTCTTAGAGATGAAGAAGATAATGTTCTTGCTAATGTAACAAGATGGATTCCTTCTGAAAGTTGGGTAGCCACTGGAAACATTGAACTCATTCCACATGAAATTGCTGATGACACAAATTCGGCATATTTAATTTCAAATCCAATGCAACTTGCTTACCTTGCTGATGTTTTTAATGGGGAAACGGCTGGCTATGTTGTTCCAGATGATTTTTCAGGAAAAACTTTTAAGCTTGGAGCAAGCATTGATTTAAGTAATTATCTTTGGAATCCAATTGGAACTACTTCAAGTCCATTTAACGGAAAGTTTTATGGAAATGGTTACACAATTTCTGGAATAGTTGTTACTGAAGGAAATAATGGTGGATTGTTTGGTGTTGTAAAAAATCTTGACACTAAAGTTAAAATTGAAAACTTTGAAATTTCTGAAGTTAACATAAGGCTTGATTCAATTGAAGGCACAAGAACTTCAATTGGAATGCTTGCTTCTTCAGTAGAAAATGCTCAAATTAAATTTATTAAAACTAGTGGTTTTATTAAATCCGATTCAATTCTTACTTACTCAGTTGGAGGACTTGTTGGTTTTGCAACAACAACTTCATTTTTTGCTTGTCAAAGTTTTGCTGAAATATCAGCGACTCAAAAATCTGTTCAAACAAAAGTTACGCAAATTGGTGGACTTGTTGGTTATGGGTCTAATGTTGTTATCAATAATTCATTTTTTGCAGGAAGCATAAATGGAATTGTTCCACTTGGAGCAAGCACAAGTAACACATTTAGCATGGGTGGACTTTTAGGGTTTGCCAAAGGAATTTCATCAACTTCAGTTGTGGATTCTTTCAATGCAGGTGTCATTACTGCAAATGTAATTAGTGGAGTAAGTTATTCAATTGGTGGAATTGTTGGTGAAATCAATTCTCTTACAGACATTCCAAATCCATCTGCGTTTAAAAAATGTTATTATTTTTCCAATCTAACAATTAATAATGGAATAAATGCTTTTGGAATATATCCTTCAGGTTGGATTCCACCACAAAGTTGTGTCACAAAAACAGATATAAATTTTTTCAAATCTAGTGAAACATATTCAAATTCATCAAATTGGGAATATTTGAATTCATGGGATTTTGATACGGTTTGGAATCAAGTTATAAATGAAAAATCAGAGTTTCCTACTCTTCAGGCTTTTGGTTCTTATGGAATAATTGCCAATAATACAGAAGTTGTTGGAGGAAGATTGATTTTTGCCAATGAAGATGGTGAACTTGTTGAAAATCTTGATCCTGAAAGCAAAATTGTTGAACGCAAATATCGTTACCAAGATAATGTGCAATTTTATGTTGAAGTTGATGAGCATTATTCGTATGGAAAAAATGTTAAATTGGACGGAGTTACTTTGCAAAATGCAATTGTGTGGGAAACTTTGACAATTGGCGAAATTGTGTATGATGCTTTTACAATTTCTGTAAATTCAAACACATGCGGTTCTTATTCTGTTGAATTCACACCTGCATACTACACTTTGAGTATTTCTGTTGAAGAAGACATTGAAGGTGCTTTGGGTGGTTATATTAAATTTGATAATAGTGATAAATTTTCTCAAAGAGATTATGATGTTTCGTATTTAAGAACTTTTATTCTCACTGCAGAGCCAAAAACTGATTATGCTTTTGTTGGGTGGTTTAAATCAGTTTTAGTTGTTGTTGAAGAAGGTGCTGAACCTCCAATTGAGCCAACTTATGAACTTGTTCTTGTTAGTGATTCAAATGAACCCCTAACCGTTACAATGCAAGGCGAAAATGCAACTTATGTTGCAAGATTCACAAAAAATATTTGTAACCTTACCATTGTTCAAATTGGTGGCGAAGGTGGCATTTTCTCATTTAGAGATGGACAACCATCAGAAACAGTTCTTGTTGGAAAAATGCTTCTTAATGCTGAAGGAAAAGTTTCTTTGGAAGTAAAAGATGGATACACATTTGTTGGCTGGTTCATAAATGAAAACGATGCTGAACCTGTTTCAACTGAGCTTGATTACATAATGGAATATACAACTACTGAATATACACTCTATGCAAAATTTATACCACCAGAAATTGTTGTTGAAAATAATCCATTAACAATAATCTTGATTATTGGTGGTGGAGTACTTCTTCTTGCGATAATTGTTATTATAATTGTTGTAAAGAAGAAAAGGGGTGGCTCAAACTATCGTAATAATTTCAATTTCTAATCAGAAAACACTCTTATCTAGTTGTGGGATTGAAACTAATTAGAAAATATAAGACATATTTGCAAGAACTTGTTTTCCAAATGTTAGTGGAGCAAGTTCTTTTTTTTTAAAAATTTCAGCATTTTTAGAAAACACAGATAAAAATTCGTATGCCAGCTTTGAGTATGTTTTTTTGCATTAATATATTTTTGGATTACCACAAAAAAATAATGAGTTTTTTATGTTTTTTTTAAGCTCGTAAATTAAAACATAATTAATTTTTTGAGTTTTTTAAGAAGAAAAAAATATCGTAGTTTTGTCATGTTTTGTTGAAAGGATTGATTTTGTTGTTTTAGAATGCATGCGACATAAAAATTCTAAACGAAAAAATTATTTTTAAATTGGCTTTTGGGAGGAGAGATGATGAAAGGTGGTTAAAATTTTTGGAGGTAAGAATTTGTGATTATAAAAAAAGAAAACCAAAATTCAGATACAAAAACTGCTGAAGAAAAACAAAAACAAATGATTGATGCACTTTTAAAAAAAGCAATTGGTTACCAAACAAAAGAAATTGTTGAAGAGTTTGGTTTTGATGATGAAGGAAAAGTCAGTCTTTCAAAAAAGAAAGTTCAAACAAAAGATATTCCGCCAGACACTTCGGCAGCAAAACTCCTTTTTGAACTTCTTTGTGAAACCTCACTAAAAAATGTTGAAACAATGTCCGATGAAGAACTTGAAGAAGAAAAAAATAGACTACTAAAAGAAATTGAAGAACTTTAACAAAGTAAAAATAATTTAAAGATTTTCGACAAAAAAATTAAGAAATAATAGGAGAAATAATGGAAAAACAAAATATTTTTCATTCAATCAAATGTGATATGCAAGGTTGCAACAACTTTGCTTGTTCATCATTTGTTTTAAGCGACAAAAAAAGTGAAGGAATCAATCTTTGCTCGTCTTGTATCAAAGGTATGTATGAATTAATTTCAAAAGAAATTGTTCCAAAATCAATTCCAAATCCACTTAAAAAACTCAAAAAAATTGAAAAGAGAAGGGAAGAAAAATGAATATGATTTCAAAATTTTTAAAATCAAAAGAAAAACAAGAAACTGATGCTCTTCTTGTGGAAAGTGTTGTGAAAGATTTTAAAAAAAGGCAACAGGAAAGAAAACAATTTGAAGCTCAATGGCAACTTAATATGAACTTTTTGATGGGCAATCAATATTGTTCAATTTCTGGGAATGGAGAAGTCGAAGATTACACAAAACAATATTTTTGGCAAGAGAGAGAAGTTTACAATCATATTGCTCCGCTTATGGAAGTTAGAAATGCAAAACTTAGTAGAGTTCGTCCAACAATGTCAGTTGTGCCATCTTCAGCAGATGAAAAAGATTTGAAAACAGCAAAACTTTCAAAAAAAATACTTTCCTCAATTTGCAACAAAATCAACATTTCAGAAATTATTTCAAGAGCAACAAAATGGAGTGAAGTTTGCGGAACAAGTTTTTACAAAGTTGTTTGGTCGGGTTCAAAGGGCAAAACAATTGCAACAACTGATGATGCAAGCAATGTACATAGTGGTGATATTGATGTTGTTGTTTGTTCTCCTTTTGAAATTTTTCCTGATTCAACAAGTTGTGAAACTCTTGATGATTGTGATAGTTTAATTCATGCAAAGGCAATTTCAGTTCGCGATATCAAAAGCATTTGGGGAAAAGTTGTTCAAGGAGAAAATATAAATGTTTTTTCTCTAGAAAATGTGCAAACAATTGGCGGACTTGGTTACAGTAATTCGTGTTTCAAAGTTGCTTCAGCTTCAAAAGAGAATTATGCCGTTGTGATTGAAAAATATGAAAAACCTAGTGTCTCAAATCCTAATGGCAGACTTACAATTGTTGCAGGCGAAACACTGTTGTATGACGGTGATTTGCCTTTCAAAAATCTTACTGACGGTGAAAGGGGTTTTCCATTTATTCGTCAAAGTTGTTTAGATAATGCATCTTGTTTTTGGGGCACTAGTGTTATTGAAAGAATGATTCCTGTTCAAAGAGCCTATAACGCAGTCAAAAACCGCAAGCATGAATTTTTAAATCGTGTGAGCATGGGAATTTTGACTGTTGAAGATGGCTCAGTTGACATTGAAAATTTGGAAGATGAAGGGCTTTCCCCTGGTAAAGTGCTTGTGTATAGACAGGGTTCAAATCCACCAACCATAATGAGCAGTGCAAGAGTCCCAACGGATTTTATGGCTGAAGAACAAAGGCTACTTGAAGAATTTCAGCTTATTAGTGGAGTTTCAGATCTTTCACGAGGCTCAAGTTCAGTATCTAGTCAAAACATGAGTGGCACTGCGCTTCAAGTCATTGTTGAACAAGATGACACAAGAATAACAATCACTGCTGAAAGCATCAGAAATGCAATCAAACTTGTTTCTCAAAATATTTTAAGATTATACAAGCAGTTTGCCATTATTCCAAGGCTAACAAAAATATCGAATGAATCTGGTGATGTTGAAGTTTTCTATTTTTCACAAAGTGATATATCTAGTGATGACATTGTTTTTGAAACAAAAAATGAAATTAGTGAAACACTAGCACAAAGAAGAACTATGGTTTTTGATCTTTTAAATGCTGGACTTTTATATGATGAAAACGGAAAATTGTCCAATCGAATGAGAGTGAAAGCTCTTGACCTTTTAGGTTTTGGCATTTGGGAAAATGCTCAAGATATCAATGAATTGAATGTTAAAAAAGCTTCTTCAGAAAATTTGAAATTTTTACAAAATGAAAATGATGTTGAACCGCTTGAAATTGATGATCACAAAATTCATATAACAGAACATACGGCTTTTATGCTTGGAAGCGAGTTTGAAAAAAAATCTAAAAACAACAAAAAACTTGTGGAAAATGTTCTTAATCATATAAGAATGCATAAAAGGCTTGCTTTAACTGAGGCACAATTAGACATTTCTACGAACAAAGAAAACACTTAAAATGGAGGAAAAATGGAAGAAAATGAAGAACAGATCCCTGAAAAGGATAAATCTGAATTTATAAATCAATTAGATAGTCAAAGGCCTGCAAATGGGGAACAACCTGATGAAGAAAAGAATGAAGTACTTGCTGCGAGTGCAGAAGAAAATTTTTTGGTTACTGATTCTTCTTCAAAAGACTCCTCATATGGAAAATTTCAAACAGCTGAAGCGCTTGTGAATGCATACAACAATTTGCAGTCGGAGTTCACAAAAAAATGCCAAAAACTGAGTGAAATGGAAAAAATCAAAAGCGATAATGCAATGGAAAAAGAAATAAAAAATAGTGAAAATGACATTCCAAAAGCACCGCAATTTGAAAAAGAGGAATGGAACACAAAAGTTGCTTCATTTCTTAGTAAAAATAATGATGCCAAAAATTATGCTTCTCAAATTTCTGAAGAAATTATGAAAAATCCACAAAAATATAGTGATGAAAATTGTTTGGAAAATGCGTGGGCAACTGTTGCTTCAAAAAATTTTGTGAGTGCGGAAAATCTTGGAAAAGATGAAAAGTTTTTAAATGATTATGTTTATTCTTCTGATGAAGTTAAACAAAAAGTACTCGGGGTTTTTCTTAAAGAAATTGAAGAAAACAAACCACCTAATCTAATTTCAAGTTTGTCAAAAGGTGCAACAAGTTTTGCTTCGCAGACAAGTGCAAAAACACTTCAAGAAGCAAAAGCAATTGTTACTAATATGTTTTTGTAATTTTTCTTTTCAAGGTATTAATTTAGGCAAATCCGACATTTTTCTCATTTAAATCATCAAAAATCAATTAAAAAGGAGAAAAACATGGTTTCGCTTACAAGTGCAGACAGTGCACTAAAAACGGTTTATCTTGGTGTTGTTGCAAATCAACTTAACATCAACGCAAATCCTTTGCTTGCAAAAATTAAACAATCCGCAAATGATGTTTGGGGAAAAGAAATTCGCAAGCTTGCTCCATTTGGAATTAATGGTGGCATTGGAGCAGGAACAGAAACTGGAAATCTTCCAACTGCTGCTCAAAACAATTATGTTCAATTTGTTACAGACCTTAAAAACTTGTATGGAAAAATTGAAATTTCTGACAAGGCAATGAGAGCTTCAGCAAACAGTGCAGGTGCTTTTGTTAACCTTTTAAACAGTGAAATGGAGGGACTCATTAAGGCAAGTACTTTCAATTTTGGAAGAATGTTATATGGCAATGGCTCAGGACTTCTTGCAACTGTTTCCGCAGTTGATGCAACAACTCATGAAATCACAGTTGACAGTGTTAGAAATTTGATTGAAGGCATGATTGTTGATGTTTATTCAAGTGGAGTTAAAGTTGCTGCTTCAAGTGGCTTTAGAATTTCATATGTAAACAGAACAGACAACACTTTCTTTTTGGAAGGTTTTTCTGGAACTATCGTTGAAGATGACACAATCTATGTTCAAAATTCAAAGGACCTTGAAATCACAGGTATTGGAAAAATATTTTCTTCTAGCACAAGTCTTTATGGGCTTACTAGAGCAAATTACAAATGGTTGACTCCATACACAAAAACTAGTGCTGGTGTGATTACAGATTCACTCATTCAAGAAGCAATTGACACAATGGAAGAACAAAGTGGAAGCACAATTGATTTCATCACTTGCAGTGCTAGTGTACGAAGATTGTATCAAGATTATTTGGCATCATACAGAAGAAATATTGATGTTATGAATCTTGAGGGTGGACACAAAGCAATTTCTTTCAATGGAATTCCAGTTGTTGTTGACAGATTTGTTGAAAGTGATGCAATGTATCTTCTCAACACAAAAGACTTCACAATGCATCAGCTTTGCGATTGGAAGTGGCTTGAGGGTGAAGATGGCAGAATTATTAAACAAAATGCTAACACCGCAACCTACTCAGCAACTCTTGTTAAGTATGCCGACCTTATTTGCGATCACCCAAATGGACAAGCAAAAATAAGTGGTATAGTAGCTGCAACAACCGGTGCATAACTCAAACACAAAAATTAATGCAATAAAAAATGTAGCATAACTAAAATAAGTTCAATATGGTTTAACAAAAACGCCTTGCATAAGGCTCGCTTTTATGTGAGAGAAATTGCAGGGCGTTCTTTGTTAAATTTTGAAAACAATAAAAAAACCAAATAATTTTAAAATAATATATAAAAATTTTTGTAAGCCAAAATTAAAAAATAAATATTAATGTTTTCGACTTAAAAATCTAAATTTTTAAGAAAAAGTATTTATTTTGTTAAATATAAGAATTTCTAGTTTAAAAAAAGATTTATTAAAATCAAAATTCAATAAATTTATAATTTTTGATGAAAAAGGAAGAAGAAAATGCAATCATTTCATGTTGATGATGTGTTCTTTGTTGAAAAAAGATTAAAAGAAATTTCAAAAGATTATTTTGTTTTATACAACAAAAAAAAGATGAAATGGGAAGTGCACAACTCTTCTCAGCATTTTTCTACTCTATGTTTAACTATTCCATATGAGGTTTTAGATGAAAGAACTGTTACACTCGTTAACAAAACCAGAATTGAAAACAAAGAAAAAATTATTAAAGAAATTGATGAAACAAATTTGAAACTAGAAAAAAGAAAAGAAAAAGAGAGCTTGGAAAAAGCAAAAGCTATTCTTGAAGAAATTATATAAAAATTTTTTAAAAAAGGAGAAAAAATGGAAGTAAAAAGTGTTTTAAAACAAACAATAACACTTCTTCAAAAAGATGAACTTTTGGAAACTACCGTGTTTTATGGAACTGTTACTCCAAGCACAAGTGAACAAAAAGACATTGATTTGCTTGTTTTCTGTTTAAACAATGTGCTTAACATGGTTGCGACTGAATATGTGCCAATCCTTGAAGAAAAGGAAATTGTAACCTTGTCTGGAAGCTTTTTAACAAGCGTGATAGGTTCAAATTTGTTGGAAATTAAAAAAATCGAAGACGAATCAGGACTTAGTCACAACTTCAAACTTGTTGGAAACAATGTTGAAACTGACAAGGGAATTTTGACAGTAACATATTCAGTTTTACCAGAAAAAATTGACATAACAAGCACCTTATCAAACCTAAATGGAAAAATTTCTGAAAGAATTCTTTCATATGGAACTGCGACTGAATTTTTGTTTGTTACAAGTGAATTTAACGAAGCTGCAATTTGGGAAAATAGATTCAAAAGCTCATTAGAAACCGCTTGCAGAAAAACAAGTGAAATAAAAATGCCACGAAGGAGGTGGCTATGATTTATCCCAAAAAAAGACTTCAAGTTTTGTCAGTTCCAATGAAAGCAATTGATTATACTTCTTTTGCAAGTGGAATGAATACGGAAGTTGACGAAAATTTGTTACCACACAAAGTGGCTTCACTTGCTTTCAACTATTCTTCTAAAAGTGGGGCTTTATGCAGTGGAATTGGATTCAGAGATTTGCATCTTCCGAACAAATTTAGTCCAACTGGAGAAAGAAAAATTATTCATGAAACAATATCAGGTTTCACGGGTATTTGGCAACTAAGATTTTTTTCTAATATAACAAATGAACGATGCGATTCGCTCATTGTTCTAACAGATGAAAAAGCTTTTAAAGCTTGCCAGTTGTTTGATATTTCACAATATTTAGATCCCATTGTTGTTCAAGAGTTTCAGAGCATTCCGAGTGTTATTAACTACCGATTAAATGGTGAAGATATTTTGATTTTAGCTTCTCCAAAAGATGATTTAACAGTTTGGTATCCAGACACCGCAACAGTTCAACCAACATTTCCAAATGCTCCAAGAATTCTCTCTTGTTGTCTTCACTATGAAAGACTTTTTGCCATTGATGCACTTAAACCTGATAGACTTTGGTTTAGTGATGATCTTGACCCAACAAATTGGAACATTTCACTTGATGATGCGGGCTACATTGAAATGGTTGATGAAAGAGGACTAATGCAAAAAGTCATTTCATTTATGGATTATGTTTTTGTGTTTAGGGATTTTGGAATTGCGAAAATAAGTGCATATGGTGAACAAGCAAATTTCTCTGTTAGTCAGTTGTTTACTTCTAGCGGAAAAATTTCAAGCGGTTCAATTTCGATTTGTGGAGATAAAATTTTGTTTTTAGCAAGAGATGGGCTTCATTATTTCAATGGAACTTCAGCAGACAAAATTACACTTGGCATTGAATCACTTTTTAGTGGCATAACAAATGAATCCACAAGTTCAGCATATCTAGAGGGAAAATATTATTTGGCTTGCAAAATGAATTTTGGAGATGACATGCTTGTTGGTTGCGAGTCATATGAAAATGGTTACACAAATAATGCACTTTTGGTTTTAGATATAAATAGCGGTGAATATGAAGTGATTAGGGGTGTAGACATTGCAGGCATGACAGCACTTCAGTGTGGAACGCTTTCAAAAATTGCACTTTGTTTCAATGGCGAATATGCTTCAAAACTCGGTGAAATAACAACTGGCGGAATGCTTTTTGATGAACCATTAAAAAAAGTTTGGAGATCACCAAAAAGCAATCTTGGGTTTCCATCAAGAAAAAAAATTGTTAAAGAAATTTTGGTACAATCATTATATGACATAACAGTTGAAGTGAATTGTGATGGAATTGTTAAAACTTTTGCAGTTAAAGGGAAAAATGGTGCATCGAAAATTTTTCCAAAGATGAAAGGTGAAATTGTTCAAATTTCATTTATTTCTTGTTTAGCTAATGCAAAAATTTCAAGACCACAAATTGTTTTTGGGGTTTTATGACAACCATTCCAACAAGAGAACAACTAAAAAGAATGTTTTCAAAAGAAAAAATTAAAGATTTTTTAAAATTAGGAGGAAAAACAATGTTAGGTTACGATGATGCTTCAAAAACAATCTATGAAGAATTTACAAAAATAGATTCAAAATATGATATTTCAAAATTGATGGATTACACTCCATTAAACACAGATTTAAATTTAAAAAAATATGAGTATACAGCACCAACTGACTCTGAAATTGAAAACACAGCAAAAGAGTCATTAAAAAATTATCTTGATAGTGGCAAAAGTTCAATAGAAAATTCTTATCAAGATTCTCTAAGCTCAATACTTGAAAAAGAAAACAAAGTAAAAACAAGTGGTGAAAACACAAAAAATGAACTTGCTAATGATTTTGAAGTTGCAAAGAAAAGTGCAACAAACAAATTGGTTAAAAATGGACTAGCTAACAGCACAATTATTGTTAGTCAAAAGGAAGCTTTTGACAAGAATAAGCTTGAAGAATTTTCAAAAATTGATTCAGAACTAACTAGCACATTAAATAGTTTAACAAGTCAAAAATTACTTCTTGAAGTTCAAAAGCAAAATGCTTTAAACTCCTTTGACATTGCCTATGCTGTTAAAATTTCAGACAAGATTGCTTCATTAAATTCGGAAGTACAAAAAAATGTTGACAAGGTTACAAAATTAAATAATCAAATTGAACAAGAGGAAGCAGAGTATGCTCTTAATCAAGAAAAAGAAAATTTAAAAAGACAAAAAGAAGCCTATGAGTTAAGCAAAGATTACACTGAAAATTCAGTAGCTTTTGAAAAAATTAAACAAGAAGAAAAATTTAAGATTGCACTTGATTACATAAATACTTTGACAAAAGCAAATGCATATAGTTTTGTTGAACAAAATGATAAACTCAAGAACAATCTTGGTTCATATTACACAAAACTGCGTGCTGCAATTTCAGCAAGGTCAGAATAGTATGTGGACAGAGATAGCAAATCTTGCTGTTTCAAATGGAATTTTTGCAGCTCTTTTTGTTGCCCTTTTGTTATACACCCTTAAAGACTCTGCTAATCGAGAAAAAAAATATACTGAAACAATCAAAAAACTTTCTTGTCAATTAGATGTTGTGTCTGACATAAAAAAATCTGTTGAAACAATTCAAAATGAATTAAAAAAACAATCTGAAGAAAAAGCAAAGAAGCTTGTGAAAAAGCAAACAATTGTTGCCTAAAAATTAATTTGGTTGTTTTCGACAATTATTTTAAGAAAAAACTTAAAAAAGGAGAAAAAACAATGAATTGGAAAGAAAAAATTAAAAATTATGGCTTTTGGACAAGTTTGTCAGCAGCTGTTGTTTTGATTGCTGAGCTCGTTTTGTCAGCACTTGGAAAACCAATTGTTTCAGCCAGCGTGTTTGGAGAAATTGTTATGGCTATTTGTTCACTCCTTGTTGTTCTTGGGATTGTAAGCAATCCAAAAGAAGGTAAGTGGTGGATTGATTCAACTAAAACTGAAATGGCAGAAAATGCGGAAAGCAAAATTGCTGAAGACTTAACTATTATCAAAAAAACAGAAGAAATTGTTGACATCACTAAAACAAAATAAGATTAATACACTCAAAATAAGAAATAAAAAATTAAAGTTTAACTTGAAATTTTAAAAATTTTTTATAATGTAAAATTTCCAAAAGATTAGTTTTAAAAAATATTGGTTAAACAACAAAAAAGTTTAATTAAAAAATCTCTATGTTAGCTAGCATAGAGATTTTTTTTGTTTAGTTTTTAATAATCATTCAAAAATTTTAAAAATATTTGTAGCAATATTTTTTTATAATTTTTAATAAAAATTTTGATATATAAAGAAAATTTTATTTTGCTTCTAGCCAGTTTTTGCCTTGACCAACTTCAACACTTAAAACAACAGGTAATTTTGCAACATTTTCCATGTTTTCTTTTAGAATGTTTTCAACAATTTTTTCTTCCCCCGGGTAAGTGTCAATCAAAAGTTCATCATGAATTTGTAAGACAAGAAGACTTTTTAGTTTCTTTTCCTTTAGTACATTTGAAATTTTTATCATTGCAACTTTAATAATGTCAGCGGCACTTCCTTGAATTGGTGCGTTCATTGCAACTCTTTCTCCAAAGCTTATTAAATTTTTGTTTGGGCTTGCAAGCTCAGGGATTTGTCTGCGTCTACCAAAAATTGTTGTGGTGTAGCCATTGATTTTTGCTTGAGAAATTGAATTGTTTAAAAATAGTTTCACATTTGGATATATTTCAAAATAGCGATCAATAAAAGCTTTTGCAACCTTTACACTGCAACCAATGTTTTGTGACAAACCATAATCACTTATGCCATAAACAACTCCAAAATTAACACTTTTTGCATCTCTTCTTTGCTTTGATGACACTTCTTCAGGACTAATACCAAAAATTTTGGCTGCTGTTGAACGGTGAATGTCTTGTTTGTTTATAAAAGCATTAATCATGTTTTCATCTTGGCTTAATGAAGCAAGAATTCTGAGCTCAATTTGATTGTAATCAGCCGTGATTATGCTTCCATTTTCAAAGCGAGAAACAAAAGCGGAGCGGATTGCCTTTCCTTCATCATCACGAGTTGGAATGTTCTGAAGATTTGGATCACTGCTAGAAAGTCTGCCAGTTGTTGTCAAGGTTTGATTGAAACAAGTGTGAATAAGAGAATTGTTTTTTTCTGAAATAGAAATTAGTGAATCCAAAAAACTTGTTTTAAGTTTAAAGAATTTCCTGTAGCGAATAATCAGTGGAACAATTGGGTGAACCATTTGAACTTCAGTTAAAAAATCAATTGAAGTACTTCGTTTTTTGTTGAAAGCAGTTGAAATTTGAAGTTTATCAAACAAAATGTCAGAAACTTGTTTTGGAGAAGATATATTAAATTCTTGATCAGCTAACACAAAAATTTCATTTTGCAATTTTTTAAGTGTACTTTCAAAATTTGAAGAAAGATTTCTTAAAGTATCTTCATTCATTTTGCAACCATTCTGTTCCATTTCAAAAAGAACTGACACAAGTGGCATTTCAACTTCATTGAAAAGCTTAGTCATTTTAAATTCTTCTAGCTTAAGTATAGCCCTTTTCTTATGCTCAAAAAAAGCTGAAATTTGTGGAGCAGCTGGGGTTATGCCACCATTGATAAGGTGAAGTGCAATTTGTAAATCAAAAATTGGATTGGTTGGCTTTATGTTAAGTTTTGAAAACAAATTCATATGAAACTTGTTGCCAAAAGAAATTAGTTCTTTATCGCTTTCCAAAACTTTTTTTAATGTTAGTATTGTTTCACTAGGTTCAAGACAAGATGAAAACATGTTGATTTCATTTGAGCAAACATAAGAGTTATTTATTGATGCAAATTGAACTAAGTCATTAAAATTGAAAGCAAAACTAGGTGAAGAAAAGCAGTCTTCAACAGCCTTTTCTAGTTCTTCTTTGTTGTGAATTTCAACAATTTTTTTTGAAGAAGGAACAATTTCTTCAGAAATTATGTCGCTAATCGTTTCGTCAAAAAATTCTTTTCTACCAAGTAGAGTTTTGAATTGATACATTGCAAAAAATCTTTTTGTTTCAGCTCCAAATGGCATTTTTAAAACGCAATCTTCAAGTTTAAAATTTATGTCGCAATCCGTTTTTATTGTTGCAAGTGTGTGCGACAAATTGGCTAAATCAATACCATTAACAAGTTTTTCTTTAAGCTTCCCAGTTATGTTTTCGATGTTTTTGTAAACACCATCAAGCGTTGAATACTTTTCAAGCAAACTTAGTGCTGTTTTTTCTCCAATACCGCTTACCCCTGGAATATTGTCAGAAGCGTCGCCCATAAGAGATTTTAAGTCAACAATTTGACTAGGGATAAGTCCAGTTTCTTCTTTAAGTCCTTTTTCATCAAGTTTAACAACATCTGAAATTCCTTTTTTAGTCAAAAACACAGATGTTGAAGAATCAATTAGTTGAAGAGAATCTCTATCTCCCGTAACAATAACTGTTGTTACAGGCGTTTTTTTTGAAATTGTGCCGATGATATCATCAGCTTCAATTCCTTCTTTAGTGTAAACTGCAATGTTCATGCTCTTAAGAATGTCCATAAGAATTGGCATTTGACTTGCAAGTTCTTCTGGCATTTTTTTTCTTGTACCTTTGTATTCTGAATACATTTCATGTCTGAAAGTGGGCTTTTTTGTGTCAAAGGCAACTGCCACATGCGTTGGTTTTTCAATTGAAATTGCTTTAAACAAAATTGAGCAAAAACCATAAATTGCGTTTGAAAATTCGCCCCTGTCATTAGATAAAAGTGGAAGAGCATAAAAAGCTCGATATGCCAAACTGTTTCCATCAATAATAAAAAGTTTATCCATTTTTCCACCTTAATTCTTTTTTATCAGTATAACATAGAATAAACTTTTTTTTGCAAAATAAAAACAAAAAACTCAAATTATTTTTGAGTTTTTTGCCATGATTTTGTTTTACAATGCATTTGGGAAAAGTGGTTGATTGAAGAATCCTTCACAAATATCTTCGCTTGTGCATTGGCATTCAGGAATTGGGCAATAACCATATGATGGAATAAGCAATTCAACTTCGCCAACAACTTTGATTAGAATTGTTTTGCACAAATCAACTTGAAAAACATTGTTTCCAATATATGTACCAATAGGAGAAGTGAAACTCGCAAAACTTTCAACAACAACTGGTGTGATTGATGTTTGTGGAAAGAACAATGTGGTTGAAAATGGAACTGTAACGGTGCTTGATGCTGTTCCCGCAACACCATTTGCATCGGTATAAATGATGACAGCAGTAATTACGATATCACCTGAGATTATTGCAAAATTTGGTCTGTCAGCACATCGTTCAATAGTTAAATTTTCAATTGTAGATGGTGCTAGAACAGAATTGGTTGAAACAAATGTAAGTGGTTGAACAGGATTCGCAGGATTAAAACCTGACGCTGTCAAAAGAACATCTTCTTCACGGTCTTGGAAAATGCACGCATCAAAAACTTTTTTCACTTGAATACAAATTCTTTCGCATGGTGGTGGAACATTTCCTGAAATTGGCCCCGGTCTAATCGGGCAAGTGTTGTTAATGAAAAAAGACATGTTTGTCCTCCTACGCATTTAACTCTAATCAGTTATTTATATGCTAGATTTTTATCAAATGCCACTTTTAAAATATATTACTTTCTTATTTTCTAAAATTGTGTTATGTTTATTTTGAAAAAGGAAAAATCAAAATGATAATTAAAGAAGCAAAATTTGTAACAAGTGTGGCATCATGTTCATGTCTTCCATCTTCTCCACTACCTATGGTTGCATTTGTTGGAAGAAGCAATGTTGGAAAAAGTTCACTTATTAATTGTTTGACAAATTCAAAAAATCTTGCCAAAACAAGCTCAACCCCTGGGAGAACAAGGCTCATAAACTTTTTTCTTATAAACAACAATTTTCACCTTGTTGATTTGCCGGGTTATGGTTATGCTGAAGCAGGTAAAGAACACAAAGAAAATTGGGCAACTCTACTTGAAGAATATCTTGCTAATTCCAAAATTAATCTAATTTTTTTGCTCGTGGATATTCGCCATAAACCAACTGACTTAGACAAACAAATGATGAGATTTTTGTTTCAATCTGGACTAGCATTCAAAATTGTTGCAACAAAAGCTGACAAAATTCCAAAATCAAAAATTTCTGTATATATAAAAATTGTTGCAAATGAGCTTATGCTTGGAACAGGTGACATAGTTCCATTTTCTTGTGAAACAAAAAAAGGCAAAGAAGAAATTCTTGCCTTGATTGATAGATTTTGCTTCAAACAACCTAATGATTCGGATCTTATAAATTTTGATGACGAAAATAAACAAGGTGAATAAAGTTTTTAAAATCAAGATAAAAACCGCTTACTAAAAAAATAAAAAATATTTTTTTTTAAAACAAGTTTTGTGAACAATACAAAAGTATAAATTAACAAAAATTAACTGATAGACAAATTAAAATGATTAAAAATTTAAAATTCCTGAAGAAAGAATGTTTTGCATTCTTTTTTTTGTTTCGTTTTCTTCATAGCCAAGTTTTTTTGCTTCAGTAATGATGGTTTGTTCACTTTTTTTTTCTTTAAGCGATTTAATGAGAATCATGTCAAGAGAAGTATTAAAAATTGTTTCTAATTGTTTTTTGTCACATTCCAAGGCATAATCAATTTCTTTTTTAGTTAATTCCATATTTCTCCTTTTATCTTTTAGTTTTTAAATTCTATTTTAAAAACTAAATTTAAAATATATTTTTTTTTCATCTAGTTAGATGATTATAAAATAATTTCTAGTTATGCAAATTTATAATAAATTTTTGTAAATATAACATCTTAAAAAGATTTTTCAATCAATGTTTTAACTTTGTTTTTCAAAATTTTCTCAAGATATGGCTTTATGTAATTCAAAAGAATAGCTTTAACTCTTTTGTCTTGTTTTTCATCAAGCTTGCTTCTTAAGTTAAACATGTTAAGCATAAATTCGTAGTCATTATTGGGATTGCTATGATTATATATTGTTGGAACAAAGACACTATTATCCAAAAAATATTTGAGGAGTTTCCTTGAAAAAAGATTTGCATCAAAATTAATATATTTATTGCTTTTAATTGCGTGAAGAAGTTTGAATAACTGTTCTTTGATTGAAACCATTTCGCAGAGATCAACTCTTTCAAATTTTTTGATGCAAGAACTACCAATTGGATAAAGTTTGTTGCCATTAAGTTTGTTTGTTATTGTAAACAAGTATCTAAGTTTTTCCTTGCCACAAACACAAGAAGATGACATTGATTCATCTTCAATGCAATCCAAAATTTCCCACTCATTAACAGCATCAACCCAATTTTTGTTTACAGAAAGGTTGGTAACTGCAAAAGTAAGATTTTTTTGATAAAAGTCCATTTTTGTAACCTCAATACAAAAATTATAACATCAATCAAAATAAATTAAAATACCTATTTCTGTTTTTACAAAGAAACTAGGCTTAAATAAAATTTGAATATTTAATCAAAGCTTATAAGAATTTGAATGTTAGTTAAATTAAATATTTAATTTTGGGTTATTAACACAAAACTTTCTAAATTTTTAAAAAATTCAAGATTAAACAAATAAGAACATAAAAAAAGGAGCAAAATTTGCTCCTTAAGATTGGTTTTAGGCAATTATTAAAAGTGCAATTATTGCAGTGGCACTTATGGCATAAATAACTGTGATGATTGCATTTCTTTTCATTTTAACAAAATTGAATGCAGCTATAAGTGTTACAATGTATGCAATTATTTCGCCAATAAGTTTGATTGTTGCAACTTGTGGAAACAACTTAAATAATAAAAGTGCAAGAGCAATGAGTACAACAGCAATAAAAGCGAAAAAATTTACAACCTTTTTGAAACTAAGATCTCTCATGAAATATCTCCTTTATACAAATAATAGCAAAATGTAAAAAAATTGTCCATCAAAAATATGATACTATCTTGGCTTTGTAAAAAAATATTATTCAAGTCAAACAGTTTGGCAAAAGAAAAATGAAAAAATTAAAACTTATTTCATTTTTACAAATGAAGTTTAACATTTATTTTTTTAAGCAAATAATAACACTTGCAAAAAAAAACAAATAAAGCTAATATGATTAGGAATTAATGTTAAGATTTTTTGCAAAATCTAAGGAGAAAATATGGGGCTATTTGACATAATTTTAAAAGGTCTTGGATTTGAAAACGATGATAATGAGCATAC
Source organism: Clostridia bacterium (assembly GCA_041670165.1). Classification (GTDB taxonomy): domain Bacteria; phylum Bacillota; class Clostridia; order Christensenellales; family UBA1242; genus JBAXZR01. The sequence goes on along the minus strand of JBAXZR010000008.1, from coordinate 31,571 downwards.
TCAAAAAGAAAAAAAAGAAAAAAAGCAAAAACCTATTGAGGGTGCAAAATTTGATTTGACAAAAGTTCTTCCAGAAGAGCCTGTTGTTGCAATGCCCAAATTTGAAGAACCACAAATTGTAAAAACTCAAAGCAGTGTTTTGCCTTCGGCTTCTTCAAAGAGTGGCATGGTTCAATCTCCTCGTTCTCAATCAGACATTCAAGAAATTGTGGAACTTCTTAGAAAAAGAGAAGCGGTTATTGTTAACTTTTCTGCACTTTCTCAAAGAGATGCTGAAAGAGGATTAGATTTTCTTTCTGGAGCAGTTTATGCCATGAGAGGCACAGTTGAAAAACTTGAAGGAAATTTGTTTTTGCTTACTCCACAACCAAAACAAAACTAAAAGGAAAAAATGAAAAATTTTATCAAATCAAATATTGAATTGTTTGGGGCGGCGGCACTTATACTAGCCGATCAATTAAGCAAACTTTTTTTTGACGGAAAAACAATTGTGGTTTTGCAAAATGTTTTTTCTTTCAAAAGCGTTCATAACACAGGTGCAGCTTTTAGCTTTTTAAGAAATCATACTGTTTTGCTCATTATAATTTCACTAATTTTTCTTACTGCCTTTTTGCTTTTTCACAAAGCTCAAAAGAAAAAAACAAAACTATATCGTTTTGCTTTTGCCTTCGGTTTTGCTGGAGCAATTGGAAACTTGATTGACAGAATTTTTCTTGGCTATGTAAGAGATTTTTTAAGTGCAGATTTTATTAATTTCCCAATTTTCAATGTTGCAGATATATGTTTGAATGTTGGAGTAGCTTTGTTTGCAATTTGGATTATAAAATGTGAAATCAAACAAAACGATAAAACAAAAATAATGAAAAATAATAAATAAGAAAAAACATTAAATATTATTTTGTTCGAAGCAATAAAAATTTAATTTACATAATAGAGGAAGAAAAATGACAAAAGTTTTCTTGGCTAATGAGTGTGATAAGGAAAAAAGGTTTGATATTTTTGCACTTGAATGTTTGCCATCTCATACCCGTTCACACATAAAAAATTTGATTGAAAACGGATTGGTTTTACTAAACGGCAAAACCGTTAAGGCGGGCTATCCATTAAAGACAGGCGACAAAATTGAAATAAGCGAAATTGAGCCAAAAAAAATTGATCTTTCACCCGAAGATATTCCACTTTCAATTGTTTACGAAGATGATGATTTGCTTGTTATTAACAAACAAGCAGGGCTCGTGGTTCACCCAGGGGGCGGAAGCTATTCTGGCACACTTGTAAATGCACTTTTGTATAAAGTTAAAAATCTTAGTGGAATAAATGGTGAAGTTAGACCAGGCATTGTCCACAGACTAGACAAAGACACAACTGGGCTTATGCTCGTTGCCAAAAATGATTTTGCTCATGTTTCTCTTTCAAAACAAATTGCAAACAAAACATGTGTCAGAAAATATGTTGCTCTTTGCGATGGTGTTATTCAGTTTGATGAAAAAGTGATAAACACTCAAATTGGCAGATCGCCAAGCAACAGAAAGATGATGGCAGTTTTGCCAGAAGGGCAAGGGAAAAACGCAATAACCATTGTTACAGTTTTAAAAAGATATGCTCACTACACACTTGTTGAATGCTTGCTAAAAACTGGAAGAACTCATCAAATCAGAGTTCATATGAAACATGTTGGACATTCAGTAACAAACGATGAACTATACGGCACGAGATGTAAAGCAATTGAAAAAAGCGGGCAACTTCTTCACTCAAAATATATTTCTTTTGTTCACCCAAGAACAAATGAAACGATGTCCTTTGAATCAGAACCTCCAAAAATGTTTTTAGACTTTCTACAAAAAATTGAATAAGATTAATAAAGTTAAATATCAAAAATATTATTATAACAAATGACATTTTTAATTATAAATATGCAAATTTAGGTTATCAAAATAAAATAAAAATTACAAAAAATAAAATGCAAAAAACTAATTATCTTCCGAAAAACTAATTAATTTTAAAAAAAAATAAAAATAGTAAATAATCATTACTATTTTTTTTTATATCATGAAAAATCTTGATTTTAAAATTGAAAATAACTTGTCAACACAAATAAATATTTAAAAAAATTGACAGATTAACTATTTTTTTTCTTTCATCATAAAGAAAAACGAAGTGAGGAAAGAATGAATAGAAATGTTTTAGTCTTTTTTGGCGGAGTAAGTGTTGAGCATGATATATCAATAATCACAGGTTTGCAAACAATTGGGGCAATTAGGCAAGAAGAAAAAACAATAAAAGATAAAAAGAAAAAGGAGCTTATTGGCTTAAATTTTGTGCCAGTGTATATTTCACGAGGTGGAGGTTGGTACACGGGAAAACAAATTGAGAATATTGAATTTTTAAAAAACTTCAGTCCAGTTGCAAGGGGAGTTGAAAAAGTTTCTTTGATTGCTGGAGAACCATGTTTGGCTAGGTTTGTGCATGGCAAATACAAACCCTTTATAAGAGTTGATATGGCAATTTTGTGCAATCATGGAAGAGGTGGAGAAGACGGCTCTCTTCAAGGAATTCTTAGTTCATGCAAAATTCCTCAAACAAGTTGTGGTGTTCTTGGCAGTGCAGTTTGCATGGATAAAATTCTTATGAAATCAATTTTGAAAGCAAATGGATTCAATCAAACTCCGTGCGTTTGGTTCACAAGAATGGATTGGCTTAATTCTCAAAATGAAACACTATCAAAAGTTGAAACTCTTGGTTACCCTGTTGTTGTTAAACCAAGCAACCTTGGGAGTAGCATTGGAATTTCAATTTGTGAAAGCAAAGAAAATCTAATTGAAGCCATTAACATAGCTGAAAAATTTGATACAAGAATTCTTGTTGAAAAAGCAGTTCAAAACCTCAGAGAATTTAATTGTAGTATTTTGGGTAACAGTTCAAATATTCTTGTGAGTGATGTTGAAGAGCCAATTAGTTGGGAAAAGTTTTTAAGTTTTGAAGCAAAATATCTTTCAAACGGAAAGCTTGAAGGTATGGGCAGTTCAAAGCGAGAATTTCCAGCAAAAATATCTGAAGAACTTACACAAAAAATTAAAGAAGAAAGTGAAAAAGCATTTAAGGTTCTTGCATGTAAAGGTGTGGTGAGAGCCGATTTTTTGTTTAACTCTGAAACGGAAGAACTTTTTTTAAACGAAGTAAACACAATTCCAGGGTCTTTAGCAAATTATTTTTGGTCTAAAGAAGGTATTTCTTTTCAAAAGTTAATATCTTTAATGATTGAATATGCAAGCGAAGACTTTGTTGAAGAAAACAAAAATATTTATCTCTTTTCTTCAAAAGCACTTGAAAATTTTGGAAAAGGCAAAAATAAATCAGTTAAACAATAATTTGCAGTTCATAATCAAAACGATTATCAGATTTATAGATGCTTAAATTTTTTTGTCTTAAGGCAATAAAACAAAAACCTTGTCAAAACAAAAAGATATTTTTAATTTTTTTCTTTGATTCAATAAATAAAACCAGTTGTCTTCTTTGCAAAAGTAAATTTTTTATGATATCATTTTGTTTATAAATATGAAAAAGAAAAACAAATGAGAAGAATCAATTTAAGACCGATTGTATTCATTTTTATTGCTCTTTGCATGGGGCTATATTTTTCTGAGCTTATCATTTCTTTAAATGCTTTAGCTATTTGTTTTTCCGTCATCTTGATTTGTCTTGGAATTTTGTGGAGTATTCTTCCTTTTTTTCAAAAAAATAAAAATGCGATTGTGTCAAACAAAGAAATTCAAGAGAAAAAAAGATACAACATAAAAAGGGCAGTAACACTTGCACTTTCAATTGTTTCATTTGTTTTTGCAATGTTTTTGCCACTTATGGTTTGCTCGGATTGGGACAAATTTGAAGCAAATGAAAACAACATTGTTATTCAAGGAGAAATTGACAGTTCTTATATTGATGGAACAAGTTTACAACTTGTTCTAAAAAATGTTTCTCTTGATTTTTTAAGCGTACCAAGACGACTTTCTTTAAGTGTTTGGAACAAAACCAAAGCAGATTATCCAGTTGGTAGCATCATTAAGTTTGAAAGCACAGTTGAAAACATTTTGTTGTATGACAAAGGTGTGTTTTTGTGGAATTACATACAAAACATTCGTTACACTGCAAATTCACCTTCGTCAATTGAAGTTGTTAAATTTCACACAAGACTAGATGAAAAAATTAGATTGAAAGTTGCAGACATTTTGCAAAAATATATGACTTCAGAAAATGCAGGAATTGCCTTTGGAGCTCTTTTTGGCGATAAATCACAAATATCAGATTCAACAATCAGAGATTTTAAGCAAATTGGTATTTCACACATTTTGGCGGTTTCAGGCATGAATGTTGCTTTTTTATGTTCAATTTTATATCTTTTTTTGGGACTTTTTAAAATTAAACCAAAATTTAAGTTTGCAATTTCACTAGTTGTGCTTTTGATATACGCGTGGACTTGTGGCTTTGCACCATCAGTTATGAGAGCAACATTAATGAGTTTATGCGTACTTTTTGCCTATGTTGTTGGAAAACAAAACGACATGCTCACAACAGTTTCTCTTTCTGGACTAATCATAACCATAATCAATCCACTTTCTCCATTAGATGGTGGCTTTTTGCTTAGTTATGCTTGCGTTTTTTCAATGATTTTGCTTGTTAAACCTTTGTCTGGTTTGCTTCAAAAGTTTTTGCCTGGTAAAAGATTTTGCAATTCAATTTCAGTTATATTAGCCATTCAAATTGGAATTTTCCCACTCTCAATTATTTACTTTAATGGAGTTCCAATTTTATCAATTCTTGCCAACTTTGTTTGCATTCCACTATTTGGACTTTTTTACATGCTAATCGTTGTTTTTTCGCTTATTGTTCTTTTCTTACCTTTTATGGGATTTTTGTTCTTTATACCAGATTTAATTGTGCTTTTTGTAACAAAAATTTCTTCAATAATTGCCGAAGTTCCAAATTCATTTTTACATATATTTCATTTTGACTCAATTTTGATTGTTGGATTTTGTGTTTGCCTTGGGCTACTAAGTCGTTTTGTGAATTTTTCAAAAAAAACAAAAATGTTTTTATCTTCACTAACAGCAGTGGTTGTGTGTTTGTTTTCTCTTTTGTACCACATTCCACCAGCAACAACAAATGGACAAGTTTGTTTCATTTATATGCCAAGTGGAGAAAGCACATTGATTGAAAGCTCAATCGGTCATTATGACCTTATTGATTTTGGCTCAGGGAAATCGTGCAATGACAAGCTTGATTCTTTTTTGCATAACAAAAAAGTTTACAAAATAGACTCAATTTTTGTTGTTAATTCCAGCTTAGCCAACCTTTCTGAAGAATTTCTGACAAAATATTATGTTGAAGAAGTTGTCATTTTTGGAACAAGTGAAAATAGCGAATTAATGTTTGAAAACAGTTATTGCAAAACAAGGTTAATAGAGAAGCCTTATGTTTCAAAAGATTTTACAACTTTCACATTTTGTTATAATTCTGATTTTTTGGGTTTAGGTGTAACAAGTTTTTTCAAAACAATTTTCTTCCCTTCTTCACAAATTGATTTAACAAGTTTATCTTTGATTGAAAATAATTTTTCAAACATTGAAGTTTTCGATGCTCGTTCGTTGGACTTTTCTTTGCCAAATGATTTTTATAACAAACAAATTCTTCCAAATCCAACAAAAAATTCTTTGGACGGGCTTATAAATCAAAATGATTGTTGGACAATAAACTTAAGTAATGTTATTATTTAATAGATTTTTAATTAAAGGTGGCAACTATTTTTGAAATTTGAAAATTTTGTTAATTCAATTAAGTCAAAAATGTTTCCTGTCTATTATGCAAAAGGGGAAGATTCTTTTTTGCTTGCAAAAACTGCTGAAATAATTTCCAAAAATTGTGGCGAACAATTGCCAGATTTTAATAGATCAGTTTTTGATAACGAATTTTTTTCAATAAGGAGTGTTTTGGAAGCTTGTGAACAGTTTCCAGTCATTGATGAAAAACGATTTATTCATATCAAAGATGTAAACTTGAAACTTTCTGATAATGACAAAAAAGAAATACTTGCTTATGTTGAAAACCCTAAAGATTGTTCATGCCTTTTGATAACTTCTTCAAATACCAATTCAAATTGGGACTTTTTAAAAAGTAAATGCGAAGAAATTGACTGCAACAAACTTTCAATGCCCTTAGCACTGAAATTTGTTGTTGGAGAAGCATCAAAACATGGCAAAAAAATTTCTGAAAAAGCAGCAATTGAACTTGTTAAAGCTTGTGCGTTTGACCTTTTCAAAATTAAATCAGAAGTTCACAAACTTTCTTCATATGACATTGTTGAACCAATAATCAAAAGTGAAATGGTTTCAGAAATGGTTGAAGCAACAAATGATTATGCAGTTTTTGAACTTTCAGATGCCATTGCAACAAAAAATTATGACAAAACATGGCAAATGATTTCTTCCATGATGCAAGAAAAAAAAGATGCAACTTTTGGAATTATTTCACTTGTTTCAAACCATTTCAGAAGGCTCTTATATGCAAGTGTTTCAACTTTGCCTTCTAGTGAAGTCGCAAGTCTTTTGGGTGTAAAAGAATATGCAATCACAAAAGCACGAGAACAAAAAAACAAGTTTTCTCCTGTAACCCTTAAAAAAATTATTGATATATGTTGTGAAGTTGAATACAACATAAAAAGTGGAAAAATGAGCAGTGAAAACTCGCTTACATTTTTCGTGGTGAAACTGCTTGGAGCGTGATTATTTTCATGATTTTTTCACATCAAATAAATCAGCTGATTTGATAATTTCAATCATTTGCATTTTTTGTTTTGCTTTTGGAAATGCTTTTTTTGCAAAGAACTATTTTGGTTCTGTTGTTATTATAAATGTTTTTATTTGCCTTGGTTTTGGAATTTTTGGTTATTACATAAATAGGTTATTTTTCAATGTATGCTTTGCTATTATGTTGCAAAAAAATTTAACCAAAGTTTTTTATAAAGAAGCATTTTTTCGTTTTACTTTAATTGGAATTTCTTTTGTGATGCTTATTAAGGGAAGTCTTTTAGCTGTATTTAATGAGCAAATAAGCTTTTCGGCAGTAGCCGTGCCAATAATTTACACTGTTTTTTTGAGCATATGTTTTCTTGTTATAACTAGTTTGCTGGTTAAAGGAAATTTTATCAGAGCAACAAAAAGTGAACTAATCCGTTTTGTTATTTTTCCTTTCTTTGTTTTGGGTTTATTAAAAATAGTGTTATTGGGGGTGCTATGAAACATCTTCAAAAATTAATTTTAATTATTATTTGTTTAATGATTTTTGCTTGTCAAACAAAATTTGTAAGCCAAGTCTTTGCTGAAGAAACTGTTTTTGCTGAAGAACTTATGACATTTTTAAATGAATTGTTACCATCAAATAGAACAGCTGGGTCAGAAGGAGAAACGCAATCAGCATTTTTACTCGGAGAACAATTGATTTCAAGGGGAATCACAACAAAATATGAGCAAATTTTCAATGTTAATGGTGCTCAAACTTCAAAAAATGTAATAGGGATTTTGCCTTCAGTTGTTCAAAGTTCAAACATTGTGATTTTTGGAGCACATTACGACAATATTTATTCAGAAAATTCAAACGGCTATGGTGACAATCTTAGCGGAGTTTGTTCGCTTTTAAGAACAATTGACAAATTAAGCGGAAAAAATTTTGAATTTAACGCATGGTTTGTTTTGTTTGGAGCAGAAGAAATTGGTTGCCTAGGTAGCCAACACTTTGCTTCACTTCTTACAAATGAAGAAAAAGAGAATATATTTTTGTTCATAAATTTTGATTCAGTAGGTATGGGACAAAGCTTGTTTTATTCAAATGGCGGTTCAGAGCCGTCTTACATGAATCATATCAAAAGGGTAAACACAGATTTGAATGACGCATTTGAGCTTTATTCTCCAAATTTGTCATACCCAGACAACTCTAGTCAAACAATTGGAACACTTGTTTTCAATTCTGACATGACAGCACTTTTAAATCATTGTGTAAACTCTGTAACATTTTTTGCTGGAACAAAAACAGGTTTTTTTGAGGATTGGAAAGAAAACGATGATTCAAATAGAATCGCTCATATCAATGACACAAAGTTAACAAATGAAACAATTTTTGGAGATGTCTTTTATTCTAATATTGAAAAAGCTTCTGAATTTGCAGAAAAAGTTGTTTTGTCAACTGATTTTCTAAGTTACAGTTTGCCAAATCAAACACCAACGATATTGTACAATTCTTGGGCTCTTAAAGGCATTTGTGTTTTAATATTTTTGTTTTGCATGGTTTCAGGATTTTGGTACTTAAGCAAAAAAAATAAGTTAGAAAATAACAATCCGTCATATCAATAAGTATTTTTCTTTTTTTGTCACAAAATCATAAAATAAGTTTAAATATCAAATTTTAATTAAATTAAAATTAAATTTTCTTTTTACTTGGTACTTTAAACAAAAATTTTAAATCATTATGTAAATCGTATTTTTTTATTTTAGTCTAATACAAATAAAAACTCTAAGAAAAACATTTATTTGAATTTATTTTGTTTTTTTAAATTCCAAGTTAAATTTTTAAAAAAAATGCCAGTTTAAAACTGACATTTTGATTTCAATCTGTTAAGCAGATTTTTTTACTGATAAAAGGTGTGCAAAGTGAGCTTTTTTACGATCAGCACTATTCTTGTGAATAATGTTTTCATTTGCTGCTGAATCCATAAGAGATACAACAACTTTAAGTTGTTCTTCTGCTTTAGCAACATCTGATGCAAGCAAAGCAACAAATTTCTTTGTTTCAGTTGCAATGCGTGATTTAATTGAACGGTTTTCAAGATTTTTCTTCTCGTTAATCTTCACTCTTTTAATCGCTGATTTAATGTTTGGCATTTCATTTCTCCTTATTTCAATTAATAACTCTTAAGTTCCGTCAAGTACGGTATCCTAAACTTGAGCAGTTTACCACAATAAATTTTTATTTGCAAGCATTTTTTAATTAATTTGGGTAATTATATGAATGATATACATACTATTTCGTGTAAATAATTTAAAAGAGGTTTAAATATGAGTTATTGGATGGAAATGGCTAATGAAACAGCAACTGATGCGATTGTTAAAACAGAGAAACGAAAAGAAATTAATGGAAGATTACCTTTTAAACAAGAGTTTTTTCAAATTAAACCAAGTGCAAAATCAAAGAAAAAAGATGATTACTTTGTTTTGGAATGTGAAAACTTGTTTAAAGTTGGAAGTTGTTACATTCCTGTTTTGTCAAAAGCTTTGGCAAAAGGAATGAAAAAATTGTTAATTAAAAATGAAATCAGCAAAGATGCTCCAATTTTGGTGGTTGGAATTGGAAACAATGGTTTTGTTGTTGATTCTTTAGGGCCAAAAACAGTTCGAAAAATCATTGCAACTGGAGCTTATCCAGAAAGTCAAATTCTTAAACTAAGAAGAGTTTATGCTTTCAATCCTGATGTTAGCGGAAAAACAGGATTGCAAACTTCCAAAACAGTTTCCGCTATTGTTTCAGCAAGCAAAGTTAGTGCGGTTATTCTTATTGACAGTTTTGCTTCAAAATCGCCGTCACGCCTTGGAAAAAGTTTTCAGTTTGCTAGTTGCGGTCTAATTCCGGGGGCAGGGGTAAACAGTGATAATTCGCCAATAACAAGTAACGAGCTTGGAGTACCAGTGTTTTCTTTGGGAGTTCCGCTTGTTGCCATTGGGGACGCAATTTTTAATGAAGAAGAAAGCAAAAATTATGTATTTGCTCCAAAATCTGTTGACAACATGATTAATTATTGTAGTGAAATTATGTCAAATGCACTTAATCAGTGCTTGTTGCAGTCATTATCATTAAAAGAAATTGAAATGCTTAAATCATTTTAAATTAATATTTAAATAAAAATCTTTTGTTTTGTGTCATTTGTGAAAATCCTTTCATAAAATGATTTAAGTGAATAATGATTTGATTCTTGTTCTAGACAGCGGATACGGTGGCATGCATGTGCTAAATCTTTGCAAAGAAAAAATGCCAGAACAGAACTTCATTTTTTTAATGGACGATAAAAATTGCCCATATGGAAACAAAACAAAAGGTGAAGTTGAAACAATTGTTGTTAATAACATTGTTAAAGAAATTGAAAATAATTCTAACATCAAAATGGTTATTCTTGCCTGTAACACGGCAACCGCTTGTGCCATTGAAGAACTAAGAAAAAATGTTTCCTTGCCAGTTGTTGGAATTGAACCAGCTCTTAAACCAGCTCTAGATAATTTAGAAAAAAACGACAATATTCTTGTTCTTTGCACACCTTTAACAAAAAAATATGCAAAAAGTGTTTATCAAGCAGAAAAACAAGTGCCAAATAAATTGCATTATTATTGCAATTCAAGTTTGGCTTCATTAATAGACAAAAACATATCTTGTTTAGACGATATCCTACCATGGTTAAGTAATGAACTTGAATATTTCAAACAGCACAAAATAACAAGAGTTGTGCTTGGTTGCACTCATTACACATATTTGCAAAATCAAATCGAAATGGTGTTAGGAAATGTCAAATTTTATCTAAGTGAGAGTGCAACAGCTGAACAAGCTAGGCGTGTTTGTGAAAAAACGGGGCTAAACGGAAATGGAAGAATATATTTCAAAAGCACAGGAAAAATTAGGTCAAAAAAAATGCAAAGGGTTTTTGATGAACATTTTCGGAACATTTAAAGTAATCAAAAAAAGTACAATATTCCACACTAAGAAAATTCTTATTTCTTAATTAATATTTTCTTATGTAATTATAAAATTTTATAAACTAATTGTTTATATTATAACGGAGTTCAAAAGCAGGCTGAATTTCTACCTAGAATCTAATGATACATTTTCAAAAATTCCATCTTAGAAATTAGATAAAAAAATCAAATTGGATTCCAAAAACTTTAACCTATATAAACAAACACCAATTAGGAAATTTTGACTAACCTAAAAAATTTAATTAAAATATGGAGTTAAAAAAAGTAGGCTGAATTTGTTTCATTCGTTACTTTTTGTTTTACCTTTTGCTTATTTCCAATTTAGCTTTTGAAATCATTTTAATATGGAGTTCACAAAAATCTGCACGAATTTAGTTCGGGCAAAAGATTTTTTGAACAAACACCTTAATTGGAGAGGGAGGTGGGAGGAGAACCAAAAAAATAGCAAGTTAGCAAAACAAGGTTTTGCGTGTCTGCATAATTTTTTTGGGTGCCACCCCAGTATTTTTTTTGTGTAACTGCGTAATTTTTTTGTTTACTCCAGTATCTTTTAAAATACTGTTGTTTGAAGGCTTTCAAGCATTTCTTGTTGTCCAATTATTATGTTTAAATAAGCAGATTTAAGTTCAATAGCAAGAGAATTGTTGGTTGTGGTAAGGCCTTTAACAATTGCTAAAGTGCGTTCGTTTTGAAGCACCAAAGCCACAAGATTTGCGGTTAATTTGCTGTTTAGATAACTTGCAAAGTCCTCATTGATTTTTGTCAATTTTGTTTCCAGTTTAACAACTGCTTCTTTAATTATAATATCGCTTTTTGTTTGAGTGTCTAAGGCAATAGAAAGATCAAACAAGGTTCTGAAAGACTCTTTGTAAGCAGTAAGTCCAGCATCTAGCACATTTACTTCAGAAATTGTGTATGATGAAGATATGCTTGTTTGTGGAACTTCAATTTTAATTATTTCACTGCTTATGTTTTGTTCACTTAAATTTGTTTGAACTTTTTTGGCATCGTTTTCAATTTCATAAGCTGAAGCCAAAACATAAAATAGGTCTTTTTTAAAAATGACACCACCGCCATTTTTTGTTTTAACAGTTTCTGACAATTCTTCTGCTTGTGAGTAGGTGGTGCAACTACCAATAGAAATTGCCCAAACAGAAGTTGATGATTGAGTTTTTGAAGTGCTTAAAAATCCAATACCGCTAGTTGTGATGATTGAAGAAAGAAAACTAGCCATCATTATGCTTGTTGCAATGCAAAGTGAAACAATTATTATTGGAAAAAAATTCATTTTACTTATTAATGATTTTCTTTTAAATTTTCTATTTCTTATCACTAATGATTTCAAAAATTACCTCGCAAACAACAAGTAATAAATTTTATTACATTTATTTGTTGTCACAAATATGATATGTTTGGCATTTCTCTTTATGAAAACAATAAAATTTCTGAATAAAGTAACAAAATTTTTAAAATTATTCAATTTTTATGTTGACACAAAATTAGTGTTGTGATATATTTAACACCGTTCATTGAAAAGGTCCGGATTTGCGGGTGTAGCTCAGTGGTAGAGCCCCAGCCTTCCAAGCTGGTTGCGAGGGTCCGATTCCCTTCACCCGCTCCATTCCCTAGTTAATGAAACGGGCTTTAATTAATGAACCTAGACTTGCATTTGTAGCTCAGATGGATAGAGCAATGCCCTTCTAAGGCAGAGGTCGGGGGTTCGACTCCCTCCAAGTGCACCAGATGGTGGGTGTAGCTCAGTTGGTTAGAGCGCCAGATTGTGACTCTGGAGGCCGTGAGTTCGAATCTCTTCACTCACCCCATTAAAAAGTTTCTTTGTGCATGTTGGGGTGTCGCCAAGCGGTAAGGCTCGGGATTCTGATTCCCGCATTCGAGGGTTCAAATCCTTCCACCCCAGCCAAATTATCGAATGGGGACGAATTCAGCAGCACATGTATTGGGGTGTCGCCAAGCGGTAAGGCACGGGACTTTGACTCCCGTATTCGTAGGTTCAATTCCTGCCACCCCAGCCACTGCAAAAGCCAAGCCTTTTGCGAAAAAAAAATTTATGGTTCACTAGCTCAGTTGGTAGAGCACTTGACTTTTAATCAAGGGGTCCCGGGTTCGAATCCCGGGTGAGCCACCAAGCCTTTTTTTTTATATTAATGGCATATGCCACAAAGTAAAAGAAATGTCCCAATTCATGAGCGGATATGGCGGAATTGGCAGACGCGCTGGACTTAGGATCCAGTACGAAAGTGTGGGGGTTCAAATCCCTTTATCCGCACCAGTACTGGGGTGGCACCCAAAAAAATAAGCGGGTACGCAAATGAAAATTTGCTAGCTCGCTTTTTTTTGTGTTCCCCTCCCAGCTCCCCCTCCTATTAAGGGGTTCGTTCAAAAAAAAAGTAACGGCTGAACTAAATTCAGCCTGTTTTTTTTGTACTCCATATTTTAAATTACTATATTTTTTTTCTTAGTATATCAAATTTTTTATATTAATAGATTATTTATAATTTGGTGATTTTTTTTCTTATAAAAGGGATTTGAAGCCTAAGAGGGCGCAAGCGTTTAGAAAAGTTGCCAGTGGCAAGTTTTTAGCGAGGCGGTGCGATGACACATTGAATAGTGAATCAGTGAAGAATGAATAGTGAATAATGTAAATAAAGAGTGAAGAGTTAGATTGTGAGTGAATAGGAAGCGATTAGTCGATATTTTATTATAAACTCTTAGAATTTAATTATCTGATAAGATTGATTGTAAATATATCTAGTGCGGTTTTTAAACAAATAAAATTTTAAAGTTAATAACAAATTTACAAAAAGCTAACATATAAATTTGTTAGGAGAATTTAATGATTACTTTTAAAGAGCTTTTTGAAAAGATTGAAAATTTAAAAAATCTTGATGATATTGATTTTTTTACAGTTGGCAATAGCACACTTGGAATTCCGATATATGGAGTGCATATTGGTTCTTACTATGGCAAGCAAGTTTTGGTTGAAGGAGCTCTTCACGCAAGAGAATATATAACAAGTCTTCTTTTAGTCAAGCAAGTTGAACATTTAAAAAATGAGAATTTTGAAGGTGGAATATATTTTGTCCCTTTGATGAATCCAGATGGAGTGAAACTTGTTCTTGATGGAGCTAGCAACCTTGAGAGTAAATTACAAAAATATTTGATTGATGTGAATAGCGACAAAACGGATTTTTCGCTTTGGAAAGCAAACGCAAACACTGTTGATTTGAATGTAAATTTTGATGCACTTTGGGGAAAGGGTTCACAAAATGTATTTTCTCCCGCACCGGCAAATTTTGTTGGTTATTATGCTAATAGTGAAAGGGAAGTAAACGATCTTATTAAATTTACACTAAAAATCATGCCTGACTTAACACTTTCTTATCATTCAAAAGGAAATGTAATATATTACGGTTTTGAAATGCTAAGTGAAGAAGAGATTGCAAGAGATTTAAAAATTGCAAATGTGTTTGCTTTGGAAACAGGTTACACAGTTATTAAAACTGAAAATTCCACTGGTGGATTTTCTGATTGGGTAAGTTTAGTTTTAAAAATTCCAGCTTTCACAATTGAAGTGGGAAGTGATGAAATTTCTCATCCAATAACTGAAGAATTTTTGCCAGAAATTTTTGAAAAGAACAAGGATATACCACTAATTGCTTTAAAGCAAATTCAATAATAGTAATTAATCGTATTAATTTTTAACATTATTATTAATATATAAAACATTTAAAATGTTTTGTTGTTTTTCATTGTTTTATATTAATTGCCTACATATTGCAATTTAGGCTTTTTTATGTTAACATTATTTGTGAATTTAAGGAGAGAAATCTGATAGAATGAACAAATTATTTAAGAATGAAATTTTTAATTATTGGGTAGATTTTGCGAGATTTTCTTGCGGACCTGAAGGCATTGTAATTGCAAACTTTTTTGAATCTTTGCCAAAAAATATTCTTGAAGAAATTGATAAAATTAATTTTGTTGACAACAATTCTTGTTTTTGTTCAACAAACAAAATTATGCCTTTCATATTGAAGAAACTGAAAGATAGAATTGAAATCACAAAACTTTTGGATACAAATGATCAAGAGAAAAAAGAAATCTTGTATTTTCAACCTTTAATAAAACCAGTTAAACAAGATGGACAAGAACAACCTGTGTTGCATTTTTACAGAAAGTCAGGCACATTTAATAACGAATTTGTCAACATTGACATAACTGCTTATGAAAATAGATTTGCTGTTGAAACAATGGATTGTTGCTGTGTTGCAGACAGAGTTGGAAACGATTTTGTAATTAATCAACAAAAACTTGAACATGCTCAAAAAAAAGGTTTTGACAACAATGATATTCATTTTGGAAGAATTGTTAGATATAATCAAACAAAAGTTTTTCATTTCAAAATTGAAAATTTATACTTTAAAATTGTTAATGATTACATTGCAAAGTCAAATAAATTATTTGGTAAAAAATTCAACTAAAAACTTGCTTCTTAGCAAGTTTTTTATCATATTTTTCTATTTGTCGAAAGTTAAATCACAAAGCTTAAAATTAAAATTGTAAATTTTTGTTGTAAAAACAAAAAAAATATGATATAATAATATTTGTACAATATTATTTAGTGGAGATAATGATATGAATGAAAATAAATTGTTTAAAAATGATATTTTGAACTATTGGTTGAACTTTGTAAAAGAGTCTGGTTATGATGGCAAAATTATTTATAATTTTGTTCAAGAATTGCCTCAAGAAATAATTTCTGAAATTGACAAAATTGATTTTAAAAACTGTATTCATAAACATGATTACTTTTTAAAATCAAAATATAAAAATGTTTTTGAACTTCTTAGAACAAAAAATAAATTTTTAATTAAAAAATTTAGAGATAATGACAAAAGCAATTATGAAGGTGTTGAAATTATACCAATTTTATCTCCCTCAAAAGATACAAGAACCATTATTGATTATGTTAAGAGAGAAGGTATTATGGGTTGCAATGCAACACATATTGAATTTGTTGTGCTTTGCGAAGGGCTTGTTGAAAAACGAAAATCTGTTTCTTGCTCAGTTTGCGATAGAGTTGATGAAGAATATGTTCTTAACAAAGGAAAACTTAAATACGCAAATGAAAACGGATTTATATATGACAAAGATAAGCTATTAAGTGGCAGAATCATGAAGTCATATGGAACTCAAGCTCTTCCATTTACAAATGAAAAAAAATATTATGAAATGGTTAAGGAAAATTTAGATATAGCTATAAATTCAAATGCCAATTCTTGTAAAGACTGCTAATAATTAGCAGTCTTTTTTGTTCTATAAAACATATTGTATAAGTTTCTTATTTAATTTTAGAAAAAATCAAACATGATATATCTTTTTACTTATAATATTAATGATTTTTTCATAGAATGGTAAAGTTTTTAAATTTTTAATAAAATAAATTTCTACATGCCTAAGACGCTATTCATTTTTAAGAAAATTTTTACATTTTTTGAAAAAACTAAAAATGTCGAAAAAAGTTTGATATTTTTTTTTAAAAGGGGTATATTAAATTTATATTTAAAATAAGGAGAAGATTATGAAAAAAATTATTGTTGGAATAACATTGATTGCCATCGCTTTTGGATTTGTAATGATTGGAGTTGTTACATTCAACACTCTTCAAGCTGAAGAAAGCTATGTTTGTGTTGACATAAATCCTAGCGTTGAATTTGTCGTTAACAGAAATGAAATTGTTGTAAGAGTAAACGCACTAGATGCTGATGCTGAACTTGTTCTTAATGGACTAACATTGGTTGACAAAAATGTTGAAGAAGCAACAGAACTATTTGTTGCTGCGGCAACAGAACTTGGTTACATCAACTCAGATGCCACAGAAGAAAATCCAAATGCAGTTCTAATTTCAGTTTTAAATTTGAATAACCGTTCAACCAACGCATTAAAAGCAAAACTTATGAACAGAATTGATGGTTATATGTTAAATAATGGAATATGGGGAATTGCATTCAGTTCTGAAGATATGGCTGCAATCATCACTGAAGCAGAAACTCTTGGAATAAGTGCTGGAAAACTTAGAATGATTAAAGCAGTTCAAATTTCTTACCCTGAAAAAACAACTGAGGAACTTGCAAGTTTATCAATCAAAGAACTTGTTGAACTTGTTAAAGCAAAAAATCCAGCTGAAACTTTAATTACAAACTATCAAAATAGGCTTGCTGAACTTAATGCAATTGCTGAGGTAGATAGAACAGCAGAACAAACACAAGAAATTGCTGAAATCACTGCAAAACTTGCAAATATCAATGAACTTAGATTAAAAGTTCAAGAAGATAGAGCAGCTTTGAAAGCAAGTCAAGATGCTAAAAATGCACAACATGTAGCCAATAGAGAAGCAAAAAGACAAGCAATTGAAACAGCAATGGAAAATTTTAGAAATAATATACAATCAAGAATTCAAGAAATTTTTCAAAATCATTTCCAAAGAGATTTTGATTAATAATTAACCTAGTTTCACAAAATAATTAAATAAGAAAAAATAAGAAGATAGGTATTTTTGCAAAAATAATGGAGCAAAAATATCTATTTTTTTTTGACTATTAAATTTGTTTTTATATCCTTCCTTAAAATCTAAATAATATTTAGTAAAAAAGTGCTTTTTTAACAGAATTAAGAAAAACATTGTTTTAAACATAATTTTCAAACAAGAATCAAGAAAAACATTGGTTTAAATATAATTGAAATAATATTTTTATAATTATTAAATTTTTTAATAGTTTTTTGAAAAGGTTTTGTATCAAATTAAACAAGTGCTTCATACGATGATTTTAGATGGAGGATTTTTAATTTTGAATTATTTAGTAGAGCTTTCTGATAAGCGAAATGCTTATGTTTTTTCTGATTTATTAAGTCAAGGACTTTCAGTTAAGGAATTTATATTTGGTTTAAGTCAATGTGAAGAGAATGACAAAATAGTTTTTTCACCAGCAAAAAAACTTTCAAAACTTGAAGCGGAATCCTTGCCAAATTCTGTATATGTTTTTGGTGGAAATGTTTCTGAAGAAACAAAAGAGATTTTGAGCAAAAAAAATATAAAGTACACAAATTTAATTTCCGATCAAATCTTTGCCTATAAAAATGCAATGCTAACAGCCGAAGGAGTTTTGGCACTCATTATTGGTTGTAATGAAAAATCTATTTTTGAAAGTTCAATTCTTATTCTTGGTGGCGGAAGAGTTGCAAAAGCAATTGTAGTGCTATTTGGAAAACTTGGGTTTAATGTTGCAATACAAACCTACAATGAAAATGAATATAACGAGAGTTTAATCATGTCAAAAAAATCATTTTTGAAAGATGAATTTTCTAGTGAAATAGGAAATTTTGACATAATCATAAACACAATTCCAAAACAATTTTTAACTGAAGAAATTTTAAAAAAAATAAAAAAAGAAACAGTCATTTTTGAAGTTGCATCTATAAATTGCTTAAATGTTGAACTTCTTCCACAATTTGGTTTTAAATATATTCCATCGCCAAGTTTACCACAAAAATATTGTTCAAAAAGTGCCGCAAAAATTATGGTTGAAAGCATTTTGAAAGGATAAAATCATGGAGGATATACAAATGAAAAGTACTTTAGGTTTTGCAATTACTGGATCATTCTGCACATTTTCAAAAATTCTTGTGGAAATGAAAAATTTAATTGATGAAGGATATAAAATTGTTCCAATTTTTTCATACACCGTAGCAAAAACAGATACAAGATTTTTTATTGCTTCTGATTTTAGACAAAAAGTTGTTGAGATAACTCAAAATGAGCCCATTGACACTTTGACTTCTGCTGAACCACTTGGTCCAAAAGGAATAATTGATGTTATGGTTGTTGCTCCATGCACGGGGAACACCCTTTCAAAAATTTCTCTTGCAATCACTGACACACCTGTAACAATGGCAGTAAAGGCACATTTAAGAAACAATAAACCTGTTGTTATAGGTTTGTCATCAAATGATGCAATGGGGTTGAATTTAAAAAATCTTGGAACTTTGATGCAAGCAAAAAATGTATATTTTGTACCATTTGGGCAAGATGATTTTTTAAAAAAGCCAAATTCACTAATTTCTGATTTGAGATTGATTGGTCCGACTGTTGAAAAAGCCTTGCAAGGACAACAACTGCAACCAGTCATAATTCCAAACAAATAAAGGTGGCGCTAATGAAAAAATTTAATGTTGCAATTGTTGGGGCAACAGGTATGGTTGGACGAAAAATGCTTGAAGTTTTGAGCGAAAGAAATTTGCCTATCAAAAAACTCTATCTTTATGCTTCAGAAAAAAGTGCAGGAAAAATTTTGATTTTTAAAGATAAAAAAATAAAAATTCTTGAGCTTTGTGAAGAAAACATTATAAACAAAAAAATTGATTTTGCTTTGTTTTCTGCAGGGACAACAGTAAGTAAAGAATTTGCACCTTTTTTTGCCGAGCAAGGAATTGTTGTGATTGACAATTCAAGCTGTTTCAGAATGAATGACGAAGTTCCGCTTGTTGTTCCAGAAGTTAATTCTTGTGATGCTTTTTTTCATAACAACATAATTTCAAATCCAAATTGTAGCACCATTCAAGCGGTTGTCGCCCTTTGTGAGCTCCACAAAAAATTCAAAATTAAAAGAATTGTTTATGTAACATTTCAAGCAGTAAGTGGTGCAGGTCAACAAGGCTATGAAGATCTTGTGAATGGCGAAAAGGGAATTGCTCCAAAAAAATTTCCTTATCCAATTTACAACAATGTTCTTCCGCACATTGATTCTTTTTGTGAAGATGGTTACACAAAAGAAGAACACAAAATGATTAATGAAACAAAAAAAATACTTCATGCTCCACTGGTTTCAATCACAGCAACAACCGTTCGTGTTCCTGTTAAACATTGCCACTCTGAAGCAATTAATGTTGAATTTGAGAAACCTTGCACACTTGATGAAGTTAAAAAAATATTGTCAAATTCTGAAGGCATTGTGGTGGTGGACGATATAAACAAAAATAAATATCCAATGCCAATTAGTGTGGAAAACAAAAATGAAGTTTTTGTTGGAAGAATAAGAATTGATAACACTGTGCCTAGTGGCATAAATTTGTGGGTTGTTGCTGACAACATTCGAAAAGGTGCAGCAACAAATGCTGTTCAAATACTAGAATTATTAATTTCAAAGGAGATAAACAAATGAGCATTTTTGTTGGAAGTGCAACTGCCATTGTTACGCCATTTACTGATGATGGTGAAAAGATTAATTTTGAAGTTTTTAAAGAGCTTGTTGATTTTCAAATTGAAAATGGCACTTCAGCAATCGTGTTTCTTGGCACAACTGGTGAACCTTCAACAATGAGCCAAGAAGAAAAAACTGAAGTGATTAAATTTGCCATAGAATATGTTAACAAAAGAGTTCCAGTAATTGCAGGTGCGGGTAGCAATGACACCAAAACAGCAATAAGTGTTTCAAAACTGTATGAATCTTTAGGTGTTGATGCTCTTTTGCATGTTACACCTTATTACAACAAATGCAGTCAAAAAGGATTAATTGCTCACTACTCAGCAATTTCTGAAAACACAAATTTACCGATAATATTGTACAATGTGCCAAGTAGAACGGGTGTTAATTTGTTGCCTGCAACAGTTAATATTCTTTCTAAACAAAAAAACATTGTTGCAGTTAAGGAAGCAAGCGGAAACATTGAGCAAATTTGTGAAATTATAAGACTTTGCGGAGAAAATTTTGATGTTTATAGTGGTGATGACGGCTTGACTTTTTCAGTGTTGAGCCTTGGTGGCAAGGGAGTAATAAGTGTTGCAAGCAACATTGTGCCAAAAACAATAAGCGAAATTTGTAAGGCTTTTTTTGAAGGAAATTTTGTTGAAAGTCGAAGAAAACAACTGACAGTAAATCCATTAATTAAAGCACTTTTTTCTGATGTTAATCCAATACCTGTCAAAAGTGCCTTGAACTTAATGGGCACAAATGTTGGAGTGCTTAGATTGCCTCTTACTCCTATGGAGTCTGATTTGTTAGACAAATTGAAATTAGAAATGACAAAATTGAATTTGCTTAAATAAAAATTAATATCAAAATATATAATAAAAATTTTTAAAAAAACAATTAAAATTTATGATTGAAGATTAACTTTTCATGCTTTGAAATGTTAAAGTCAAGTAGAAAAAAAGCTATGCTTTTTAATGTAAAATAATTAAAAACACATTTTACAAAAGTAAATTAAAGCTTCTCAAATCACTCATTTTTGCTGTTTTATTATTAAATTTTTTTATAAAATTCGTTGTAAATGACTTGTATTGTTTTTTGATAGTCTTCATTATCAATGCAAAAAATGACACTTGAGTTGTTTTCAATTTCAACTGTTTTAACGCAAATTTTAAAATGATTTAGTGTTTTAAATAACCTTTCTAATATTTTGGAAATATTTTTGCTTACAACACAAATAACAGCTTTGCCAGTTTCAATCTTAATAGCATTTTCACCTAAAGCTTCAATTTGCTCAATCAACTTTTTTTCATTTAAAACAAACTGATTTTCGCAAATAATCAAACTTATTTCATCAACAGAAGAAACAATTCTTGCAGAAGAAATGTTTAATTCTTTTAAAATTTTCAAAACATCAAACAAAAAATCAACTTCAATGTTTGTCATGATTTTCTCAATTGTAACAAGTGAATAATTTTTTTTGCCTGCAATTCCAGTGATAATATGTTTCTTCCCTTGAGAATGCGAAGAAATAAGAGTTCCTTTTGTTTTGGGTTTGAAAGCATTTTTAATTATTATAGGAACACTTGTTTTACTAATAGGAATTGCACTGTCAGGGTGCAAAACATAAGCTCCCATATAAGAAAGCGTTCTAAGTTCCTTGTATGATAGCTCATAAATTTGAGTGGGATTTTTTACAACATTTGGATCACATGCAAGAAATCCATTTACATCTTTCCAATTCTCATACAAAGATGCATTTGTTGCTTCAGCGATTAGACTTGCCGTAAAATCACTTCCGCCACGAGTAAAGGTTTGAATTTGTCCATCAGGTTTTTGACCGTAAAAACCGGGAATAACAACTCTTGAACAAGACTTGTTAAGCTTTTCATTAATTAAAGAAAAAGTTTTTTCATAATCCAATTCATTATTTTCTTTAAATTTAATAATATCAATTGCGTCGATAAATTCAAAGTTAAGTTTTTTGGCAAGAATTTTTGCCATTAAATATTCACCACGAGAAGCAGAATAGTTTAAGTTTGTTTCTTTTTCGATATTTATTTTTATTTTCTCAAACTCATCTTCCAAACAAAAATCAACTTTAAGCCGTCTAACAAGTGCAGAAAATCGATTTTTAATTTTTAAAAAAGCATTTTGAGTGCTTCCATAAAGTTTGACTTCCTTAACACACTCATAAAACAAATCAGTGATTTTTTCATCATTTTCAAATCTCTTCCCAGGGGCTGAAACAACAACAAAACGCCTTCTATTGTCGCCTAAAATGATTTTAATTGCACCATTAATATTCTTGGCGTTAGCCATGATTGTTCCACCGAATTTAGATACAAAAAAAAGATTATTTTTTTCATTTGTAAAACTCATATTGCAGTATATTAGGAGCTAGAAAAATTTGTTAGTAGTTAATAAAAAAATAAATTCAAATTAGTTGAGCAAACTATTTTTAGTTAAAGGTCAAATATATTTTAAGATAAATTTCGCATTTAACATTTAATTAATGGAAAAAAATATTAAATTTATAGGAGAAAAAATGAATAACGAAAAAGAATCTTATGAAACAGTTGACGCAGAACATTTTTTTAAAGAATTCAAGAGTAATCCTGATTGCAGAATTTTTGTTTATGCAATTTTGACTAGTGATGGGCAAAAGATTAGGGGATTACAACTTAAAGGCATAAATGATTTAACCCAAAAAACTGTATTTTGTAAATTAGGAAACAATGCTAAAAAGTTTTTTGACTGTGTTCCTGATTCATATTTTATTAATGAAAAAAGCTTAATTCATGATTTTATTGACGAAAAAATATTTTCAATACAAAGTGTGCTTAAGAACATTTCATCTGCTCCATTTTTTGATCAAGGTATAAACATGCTCCATGAATGGCAAAAAATTAAAGAATCAAAAATTTCAAGCAATTTGAACCAAGATGACAAAAACAAAATTGATGCTCATGAAAAACCGCTTTGGTAAAAAACGAACAAAGCAAAAAAAATATCCACGAATGTAATTGTTTATAATTTATTATAAAATTTTCTAAATTTTTGAAACGAAAATAAAAACATTATTACTATTATTTTAATTAAATTTACAGGTTTGATAAAACTCAAAAAAGCTAAATTCAAGAAAACTGAAAAACTTAATTTTTCTTTTGTAAATTCTTTTTTTCAAAAATTTCTAAAACTTTTGGAACTGCAATCAAAAACCAAGGAGCAAAAATTTCAGGTTTATCTTCAATTTCTTTTTTTAATTCAGAAAATCCAATCCATTTGGCTTCACTAGCTTCTTCTTTGTTGATTTTGAATGAACCATTGTATGTTGAAATTAAAACATGATCAATTTCATGTTCAAACATGTTGTCGTCAAATTTGTGATTGTATTCAAAAGCAAAAATTTCTTGGGGTATGGCAGAAATATTCATTTCTTCTTTCAAACGCTTTTTTGCTGACTCAACTATATTTTCTCCAATTTGAGGATGGCTACAACATGTGTTTGCCCATAATCCAGCACTGTGATATTTTGTAATTGCTCTTTTTTGAATAAGCATATTACTATTTCCATCAATAACAAAAACAGAAAAAGCTCTATGTAAAAAACCCTTTTCATGTGCTTGTGTTTTTGAAACAACGCCAAGAGATTTATCCGATGAGTCAACAAGAACAACTTTTTCTCTTAAAAATTTTTCGTGTATCATTGAAAAACTCCTTAAAATAATGTATAATATATTTATCATAAAAATTGGACAATTTCAAGGAGCAAAATTTGAATCAATATCAAAATGAATTTAAAAATATTGTTAACTATATTGCATCTTTACCGACTAATGCAAGTGTTTTAATTGGTGGACACGAAAATCCAGATGGAGATTCTGTTGCTTCTTTAGTGGTGATGAAAAAACTCGTTGAGAGTTTTGGCAAAAAAGCTTCAATACTAATAAACAAACAAGAAATCCCAAATGCAGAAATTTTTAATTCGATTGAAGTTGATAAAATGGTTGACTCAAAAGTTGCAGACCTATTCATCTTGCTAGATTGTGCAAAAAAAAGCCGATTAGGTGTAAATGAAAAATTTTTTGATAATGCAAAATATACAATCAACATAGATCATCATGAGAACAACTTGCATGAATCAAACATTGTTTGCTCATGTCCCCAAATTTCAGCAACATGTGAAATTTTGTATGAACTGTTTAAAAATCAAAAAATTGTAATAAACAAAGAAACGGCTGAACTTCTTTTTAGCGGAATTTGTTCAGACACATTTGGTTTATCAAGAAACTATAGTAAAAACACTTTTTCTTGCATAAATGAACTTAGTAAATTAGGCATTGATTGTGCAACTTTAACAAGAGAAATATATTTAAAAAAATCAGAAGGGGAGATGCGTTTTTTGGCAAAAGCTATTAGTGAAATGCGACAAACTAATGGACTGCATTCTTTTTTGTTTTTGGAATCAGACTTCAAAAAATACAAAGTATCGTATAATGAAGTTTTTAAAAAAATTGTTCCTGAGCTTCAAAATATTGATGGTGTAAAACTGCTTTTGGTTTCTTATATTTCTAGTGATGGTGAACAATTTGGAGAACTAAGAAGCTCTTGTCAAATTGATGTTGATGTTTTGGCTACTGAGCTTGGTGGCGGCGGACATAAAAAGGCATCTGGTTTTCATAATAAAAATGGACTAATGAAAAATATGACAATAATAAACAATTATATTAAAAATCATAATCATGAAAATAAATCAGCAATTAACTCAGCTGATAATAAAAATATAAAAGAATTTTAAAAATTAAAAGGAGAAAGAAATGAACGAAACGGGAAAAGTAACAACCAAAATGGCAATTTGTTATGACTTTGACAAAACACTATCACAAGATGATATGCAGTGCTTTGAATTTATCCCTTCAATCGGAATGAATGCGACTGAATTTTGGAAAGAAAATAACAATTTTTCTATAAAAAATTCAATAGATAGAGTTTTGTCATACATGTACACAATGCTTAAAAAAGCAAATGAAGTAAAGTTGCCAATAACAAAAGACAAATTTATGTCATTTGGAAAAACCATAAAACTATATAACGGTGTTGAAGAATGGTTTGACTTAATAAATAAATTTGGTGAACAAAATGGAGTAAAAATTGAACATTATATAATCTCTTCAGGATTGAAAGAAATTATTCAGGGTAGTTCAGTTGCCCCCAAATTTAAAAAAATATATGCTTCAAGCTTTTATTTTGATGATAATGGAAACGCAGTTTGGCCAGCCCAAGCAATCAATTACACCACAAAAACACAATTCATCTACAGAATTGCAAAAGGCGTTTTGGAAGAATGGGACGAGTCTGTAAATGAACCTATGGACAACATTCCAAGAGATACTCCATATGAAAATATTGTTTATATTGGAGACAGCGACACAGACATACCTTGCATGAGATTGGTAAACAGCAAGGGCGGAAATTCAATAGGGGTATATGACCCTACAACGCAAAATCGTGATAAGGTTTTGAAATTGTTAAATGAAAAAAGAGTAAATTTTTATGCTCCAGCAGATTATAGTGAAAATGGCACTCTTATGGAAATTCTTAAAAAAATCATTATAAAAGTATCAGCTCAAGCACAATTAAGTGCTGAAACATTTTCTCAAATGCCTAGTGCAAATTTGTATCATGAATACATTTTATTAAAAAAAGCTTTTAATGAAAATGGCGGACAATTATCAAAGAAAGAACTTGAAATTTTGCAGGCATATGAAAAACAAATTGAAAAAAAATAAGCAAAGGAAGATATTGTTATTATATAAATGTTTTTGTTGACAAAACAGAGATTTTGCTTATAATAACAATGTTCTTGTGCTTTTAGCTCAGCTGGTAGAGCAACTGACTCTTAATCAGTGGGTCCGGGGTTCGAATCCCCGAAGGCGCACCAAAAAAAACATCGTAGGATGTTTTTTTTATGCCTTCGTGTCAGCCCAAGGCTGACTGCAAGCAGTTGCTTGCGGGATTCTCACCCCAAGGGGTTCGCTCCGCAAGTGTTACCACTTGCTATCACGCCCCTCGCAAACAAAGTTTGCTCACAATTTGCTAAAAACTTGCCACTGGCAACTTTTTTAAACGCAAATTGCCCCTTAGGCGCACCAAAAAAAACATCGTAGGATGTTTTTTTTATGCCTTCGTGTCAGCCCAAAGGCTGACTGCAAGCAGTCGCTTGCGGGGATTCTCACCCCAAGGGGTTCGCTCCGCAAGTGTTACCACTTGCTATCACGCCCCTCGCAAACAAAGTTTGCTCACAATTTGCTAAAAACTTGCCACTGATTACTTTTATGCTTTTTGATGAAAAAAGTTAGCAAAAAAAATCTTTATTTGATTCAAATTTATTTTCTTTGACACAAGTTGACAGAACTCTTTTAAAGCCCCTATAATCTTTTGTAACAAGATTATCTTTAAAATTCTCAGATAAAAGTTTGTTTAATATTGGAAGTTGATCTTCTTCAAATTCCAAAAATAGTTTTCCACCTTTATTTAAAAATTTTGGTGCGTTTTCAATAATAATTTTATAAAAATCCATTCCTTCCATTCCACCATCAAAAGCAATAAGTGGATTGTTTTTTACAACTTCAGGATTTGAAAGAATTTTTTCTGGCGACCAATATGGTGGATTGCTAACAATAATATCAAATTTGAATGGCATTTGACTTGCCCATTCTTTTTTGAGATCCATTTTGAAAAATTTTGATTTTGCATGTAAATTTTGATTGTTTATTTCTGCAATTGTTAGAGCATCTTCAGAAATGTCACAACCATAAGTTTCCATATCAATTTTTTTGGAAATAGTGATTGCAACAGAACCAGAACCTGTGCACATATCCAAAATTTTCATGTCTTTTGAAGGTTTTTGATCGGTTACACTGCTGACAAGTGATTCAGTGCTAAGACGAGGGTCAAATACACCATTTGTAACTTCAAAAAATTCTCCACAAAATTCAACATATCCAAAAATTTTGCTTAGAGTTTCGCCACTATTTACTCTTTCAACGCATTTTTCCATTCTTGCAAAGTCTTCGTAAGAAACTTTTTTTAAAAGTTCAAGTTGATTAATTTTAAGTCGCAAACATTTGGCAATAATCCATTTTACAACATTTGGATTATTTGCCATTTTTTTTAGATTGTTAAAAACATCATTTATGAAAATTTTTTGCATTTTTAATCCCTTTATTTATAATTGTTTTTGCTACGCTCATTTTTTATTTGCTGGCAAAAAGTAGTGTCAAAAATTAATAAAAAAAATTTAGTTTCACATTTCTCTGTCATCAGTTTTGTTTTTAGATTTTTTGTTTGGTTTGATTTTTTTTGGTTCAAGAATTTCATTCTCTTCCAAATCTTTTGAAAATTTTGAGCCAAATATTTTTGAAACTTCTTCATCGGTTGGAATATGCTCTTTTTTTGAACATATTTCAAGTATATAATTATCAAAAAAACCATTTGAAGGTTTTGTGCAAGTTCTTTCATTAAATTCTTGTTGAGCTAAATTCGCTTCAGATATGTATGGTGGAACTTGTTCTTTAATTCCAGTTAAAGTATTTACATGAGTTCTTTTTTTGAAAATATTTTTAAAGCTTGAACCAATACCAGAAATGCTTCTAAGAATAATTTTTGAAATTGGCGATTTGAATTTTGTCAAGGTCATCAATGCTTCAAATGAACCAAACAACATCAAGACACCACTTGCAATGAGAAAAAACAAAGGTAAAACTGGAATTATGAAAAAAGTAAAAAAAACAATCAATCCAGCAATAAAGTTTACAAGAGAGAGTAAGGCAGCGCCTTCATTGATATCATATCTATTATGTTCTTGATCAAATTCTCCACAAAAAAATTTTTTGAGAGTAAAAGTTCTTTTTTTCATTTTTTTCTCCTAATTTGATAATTTATTTTATCATATACATATTTCATTTTCAATAAGAAAAAATCGTAATCAAACTTAACTGAAATTGAATAAAAGATTAAAATGACTTGGCTAAATTAAATTAATTTTCAATAGATTTGGGCAAATTTCTTTATCTAAAAACAATAGCGATTTTATAAATAATAAAAATGCAAAAAATTCTATTGTTTTTATTAATATAAAAATTGGAAATAGCAAATGAAAAAAAATCATAAAAATTGATAAAAATTCTTTACTATCAAAAACTATAATATCAACAAAATTATTTCGAAAAAAATGTTTGTTATGATATAATGGAAAAATAGTAAGGAGTTTTTTATGAAAACAGCCATAATTACAGGTGCTTCAAGAGGAATTGGTGCAGAAATAACCAGATTGTTTGCTGAAAATGGTTACAATGTTGTATTGAATTACAATCATTCAGAAAAAGAAGCTTTGCTTCTTGAGTCAGAATTAAACAAAAAAGGATTTTCTGTTCTAGCTGTAAAAGCAAATGTTTCAATTTTTTCTGAAGCTCAAAAATTGGTTGAAGCAACTGTTAAAGCTTTTGGGACTGTTGATGTGCTTGTTAACAATGCAGGTGTTTCACAAATCAAAATTCTTATTGACACTTCTGAAGAAGATTATCAAAATATATTTGATATAAACATAAAATCCGTGATTAACATGTGTAAAATTGTTGCTCCAATTATGACAAGCGAAAGAAACGGAAAAATTATTAACATATCTTCAATTTGGGGGCAAATTGGAGCTTCTTGTGAAAGCTTGTATTCAGCAAGTAAAGCGGCTGTAATTGGTTTTTCGAAAGCTTTATCCAAAGAACTCGGACCGTCAAACATAAATGTGAATGTTGTAGCTCCGGGCTATATCGAAACTGAAATGAACGCTAGTATTGATGAAAAAACAAAAGAATCAATTGTTAATGAAACTTCACTTTGCCGTTTGGGAACAACAAGGGACATTGCAGAAATGGTGTTTTTTCTTGCTTCTGATCGTTCGTCTTTTGTTACAGGACAAGTTATTGGCGTGAATGGTGGTTGGTTAAATTAAATAAATGTAAACTAGGGGATTAAATGGAAAAATTACTAAAAGAGCTTCATGAATATGCAAAAGAGAATAATGTGCCAATTGTTTTGGACGACACAAAAGAAAAATTGGAAAAAATAGTTAAAGATAACAATTTTAAAGAAACTTTGGAAATTGGAACAGCAATTGGATATTCTGGGCTTCTTATCTTAAAAAACTCAAACTGCAATTTGACAACAATTGAAAAAGATATAGTGAGATTTGATATTGCAAAAAAATCTTTTGATTTGGCAGGTGTAACAAGCAGAGTAACGCAAATATTAGGCGATGCGGTTGATTACATTTATTCTACTAGCAAAAAATTTGATTTTATATTTTTGGACGGACCAAAAGGACAATATTACAAATGGTTGCCATTTCTAAAGAACATGCTTAATGAAAATGGTGTGCTTTTAGCTGATAATGTTCTTTTTAAAGGCATGGTTAAAAAAGAAGGTTTGGTTAAACATAAAAATAGAACCATTGTTCTTTCTCTTAGATCATTTATTAAAGATTTGGAAACAGATAACAATTTCGACACATCACTTTTTGAATGTGGTGATGGTATCATTATTGCTAAAAAAATGAGTAAAAATAAGCAAAACTAGCATTAAATTTTCACAGAAATTGTTGGTTAATTTTGAATATTCTACAATTTTAGACATTTTATGACAAAAGCATACAATTTTGTTCAAAATTAAATAAAAATCCTTGAAATTGATTGATTATTTTTCTTTGTATGATAAAATCAGTGTTAGAAATAAATTTAAAACAAATTTTTTATTTTGGTTTTAAATTGTTCTAATTCAATTATAGGATAAAAAATGAGCAAAATCTTATTTCAAACAGTTCTTCTCACTAAAGGCGACAGCATCGCACGAAAATTACATTTCTTTTGTAGAACAAAGGGTATTGGTTTTTTTGACACTGAATCATTAGCAGAATTATTTGTAAATGCAAAGTGTTTGCAACCAAGAGTAATTTTTTTTGATTTAGATACAATTTTGGTTAGTGAATTTATTTGTAAAGAATTCATGTCATTTTCTCGAACAAAATCATTAACAATTTGTTTAATCTCGTCAAATGAACAATTGCTTTCTGAATTCTCTGATGTTTATTTGAAGGCTACTCCATCAACTGTTGAAGAAATTTTTTCAGCAAACATGTCAACATTTTTGCAACAAGATTTTTTTGATATTGTACGAAGCAATGTTCAGAACAAAGAAAAGGGTGATCAAATTTGTGAAATTTTGTTGAAGCTTGGTTTAACAGAAAAGCATTTGGGTTTTGCTTATATAAAAGAATGTGTTTTATTAATTTTGGCAAACAAAAGTAATCTAAAAAGTTTATCTAAAACTGTTTTTCCAACTATCGCAGCCAAATATCAAACAAGTACTGCAAATATTGAACGAAGCATAAGAACTGCTATTTCAAAATTTGACGCCAAAAAAGCTTGCTGTTTCTTTTCTATCAATCTAAATCAAGATGAAAATTTTTCAGCTAAAAAATTTGTTTCATTTGTTGTTAATCTAATTGATAATTAATTTTATTAATCGCTTGCCTAAAATTAGTTTTAAGTTACTAAAAATTTATATTTAGAGACCAAAAAATAAGACTATTAGAGGAAAAAATGGGATTAAAAGATATTTTTAAAATAAACGACTTTAAAAACACAATAGTTGAGCAAGAAAATACAATTAGTGAACAGAAGAAGGTTATTAATGAGCAGAAAAGTCTTTTAACTGATGAACACGGTGAGGTTTTAAATATTAAAAAATTACTCTTTCAATTAAAAACAGAAGAAAGTTCGCTACATGAAACGATTCAAGACTTAAAGAATACTATTAAGCAATTAGAAGAGACTAAAAGCTATATAAAAAAAGATTTAATAGAACTTGATGATGAAATATTATATCAAAGTTTTGGTCTTTATAAGCCATTATACAATTTTATCGAGTTAGACCAATATAAAGACAAATTAAATGAAATAAGAGAAAAACAAAAAGAAATGATACAAAATAAATCTGCTGCAACATGTAATACTAGTTGGAGGGTGAATAATAGCATTAGGTCTGGAAGAAAAATGACAAATGACAATATAAAACAAATTTTAAGAAGCTTCAACACAGAATGTGATGTCTGTATAGATAAAGTTAAATTTAATAATTATGAAAGCATAAAAGACCGGATAACAAAGTCGTACGAAATGTTAAATAAATTAAATGGAAGTAATGAAATAGAAATAAGTATTGAATATTATGATTTAAAAATTAACGAACTAAATTTATCCTATGAATACTCTGAAAAAAAACAAGAAGAAAAAGAAGAAGCAAGAAGATTACGAGAAGTTCAAAGAGAAGAAGCCAAAGTTGCGAAAGAAATTGAAGAAAAACGCAAGGAAATAGAAAAAGAACAAATACATTATAAAAATGCAATGAAAAAAATCCAAGAACAATTAGAAAAAGAAAAAGGAGAAGAAAGAAAAAAAGTTTTATT